>JAUXNG010000074.1 GCA_030682835.1 Hydrogenophaga sp.
ATCAACGGCGTGAGCACGACCCTGGTGAACACGCTGGCCCCGGGCCAGACCGAAAACGTGGTCATCAGCGTGCCGCTGACGGCCACCGGTGCGACCGTCACGGCCAGCATCACCGCCTCCAGCGTGCCCGACAGCAACCTGAGCAACAACACCAGCTCGGCCACCAGCACGGCCCTGTTCGCCGACGTCACCACCGAAGTCGACCTGCCGGCCAGCGCGCCCGCGGGCTCGGTGGTCACCGGCACGGTGGTGTTCACCAACAGCGCCACAGGACCCACCAGCACCACCGCCAGCGCGGTGGTGGGCACGGTCACGCTGAGCAACGGGCAGGTGATCAGCTACCCCGTGGGCGATCTGGCTCCGGGTGCCAGCGTGAGCTACAGCTTCACCACCACCGTGCCCAGCACGCTGGGCTCGGTGCTGGAAGTCACCAGCACGGTGGCCACAAGCACGCCGGAATCGAACACGGCCAACAACACCGACGTGGACAACCAGGCCGGTGGCGAGCAGCTCACCCCGCTGTTCAGCGACCCGGGCGTGGTGATCAACCCGATCCCCAGTGGCACGCCGGGCAGCACCGTCACCACCACGCTGAGCCTGTCCAACAACGGCAGCAGCACGACCAGCTTCACCACCACGGTGGTGATCAACGGCGTGAGCACGACCCTGGTGAACACGCTGGCGCCGGGCCAGACCGAGAGCGTGGTCATCAGCGTGCCGCTCACCGCCACCGGTGCGACCGTCACCGCCAGCGTCACCGCCTCCAGCGTGCCCGACAGCAACCTGAGCAACAACAGCAGCACCCAGAGCGCGGGAGCCCTGTTCGCCGACGTCACCACCGAAGTCGACCTGCCGGCCACAGCGCCCGCGGGCAGCATCGTCACCGGCACGGTGGTATTCACCAACAGCGCCAGCGCAGGCGCCACCGCCAGCGCGGTGGTGGGCACGGTCACGCTGAGCAACGGTGATGTCATCAGCTACCCCGTGGGCGATCTGGCCCCGGGTGCGAGCGTGACGTACACCTTCACCACCACCGTGCCCAGCACGCTGGGCTCGGTGCTGGAAGTCACCAGCACGGTGGCCACATCCACGCCGGAATCGAACACGGCCAACAACACCGATGTAGCGGCCACCGGTCCGCTATTCGCAGACCCTGGCGTGGAAGTGCAAGCCATTCCGTCCACGGTTGCCGGGTCTTCGGTGACCGCAACCGTGACGCTGTCCAACAGCGGTTCGGCAACGGTGACCTTCACCCCGGTGGTGGTGATCAACGGCACCACAGTCACTCAGGCGCCCGTCACCCTGGCTCCGGCCGAGACGGCCACGCTGACCGTGACGGTGCCCATGACGACCAATGGCGCCACGGTCACTGCCCTGGTGACCGAGAGCACGGTGCCCGACAGCAACCTCGACAACAACAGCGACACCCGGGTGGTGCAGGCGAGCATCCCCAATGCAGCGCTTTCAGGGCGCGTCTGGCTGGATGTGAATGGCAGCAAGACCTATCAGGCGGGCATCGACCGCGACCTGGAGGGCTGGACGGCTGAGCTGAGCAAGGACGGGGTGGTCGTGGGCACGGGCGTGTCCGATAACCAAGGCCGGTACACCATTACCGACCTGTTGCCGGGCACGGGCTACACCCTGGTCTTCCGCAATCCGAATTCGAACGCCATCTTCAGTACCCCGCTGAACCAGGCCACCACGCTGCCCAGTGGCAACACCTCGACCGGTGTGACCGTGCCTTACGAGGCAGGGGTGGAGCAGAGGATCAGCGTCGCTGGTGGAAGCATCGGTTCCATCACGCTGTACGCCGGAGATAACGTTGCTGAGCAGAACCTGCCCATCGATCCGTCGGGTGTGATCTATGACTCCGTCACCCGACTGCCCATCGCTGGCGCCACGGTGACGCTGCTCGGACCCGATGGCAACCGCCTGTCTGACAGCCTGGAGGCCAACGGCCGTACGCAGCTGGTGACGGGGGCCGATGGTGCTTACGACTTCTTCCTGCTCGGCACAGCGCCCTCTGGACGCTACCGCATCCAGGTGACGGCGCCTGCCGGGTACGCCGCGGGCGTTGCTTCGCTCGGTGGTGTGGCACAGCCAGGCCTGCTGTCTGGTCCGGCCGCGCAGGGGTCTGTCAACGGTGGTGTCTACACACCGCCCCTGGCCAGTGAACTGTCTGAGGTGCTGATCCAGGCCAACAGCACCGAGCCGGGCGTCGGTACCGTGGGTGCCGGCCAGATCGGTGGTGCGGGAACACACTATTTCCTGGCTTTCGACATCACGGTCGGCGGTTCACTGCGCTCCGCCGAGATCAAGCACAACCACATTCCGCTGGATCCATTGGCGACGGGCGCGCTGCTGGTCAGCAAGGTGGGTGACCAGTCAGCGGTCGAGGTGGGTGATTCGCTGCGGTACACCGTCCGCGTGCGGAACACCTCGCAGACAGCCATCGCCGGCGTGACGGTCGAGGATGTGCTGCCCACGGGCTTCCGCTTCATCCCCGGAACGGTGCGCCTGGGCACGGCCACACTGGCCGATCCCGTGCAGCTCGGCGCTCGCGCCTGGGTGTTCCAGCTCGGCGAGATCGCATCCAGCGCAAGCCTGGAGCTGAGCTACCACGTGCGGGTGGGCGTGGGCGCCCAGCTGGGGGATGGAACCAACCGTGCGACGGCCGTTTTCAACGGTCCTGCTGGACCCGTGCGTTCCAACACAGCCGCCTTCAAGGTCAAGGTGCAGGCGGGTGTGTTCACCAACCAGGGGTGCATCGTGGGCAAGGTCTACGTGGATTGCAATGGCAACCATGTGCAGGACAACGTGGGTGGCAGCCAGGAGCTGGGCATTCCCGGTGTTCGCCTGGTGATGCTCGATGGCTCCCATGTGGTGACCGACAGCGAGGGCAAGTACAGCATCTGCGGCGTGAAGCCCCAGACCCATGTGCTCAAGGTCGACCGTTCCACCCTGCCCAAAGGTGCGCGACTCCTGCCGTCAAGCAACCGCAACGCGGGCGATGGCAACAGCCTGTTCGTGGACATGCGCGGCGGCGAAATGGCGCGTGCCGACTTCATCGAGGGCTCATGTTCGGTGGACGTCCTTGACCAGGTCAAGGCGCGCCGCGCGCAGGGAGGCGCTTCCACGCCCGAAAACGAAACGGGTGCGGATCTGAGGATGTGGCGTGGGAGCGAGCAGTCGGCTCAGCAGATTCTGCCGGCCCTTCGAGACGCGCCCGCGGCAGCGGTTCAGCCCCGGAGACCAGCGCCATGAGAGTTTTTCGTCAACAGACCGGGCAAGTGACGCACGTGATCAACAAGACCCCGGTGGCGCTTGCCGCCACCCTGCTGGCCACGGCAGCCCTTGCCCAGCCCGCGCAAACCACCACAAGCGCCGATGTGGTCGAGTCGACCAGCACCTGGGTGGCCGGTGGCCAGGCGACCGTCGGGCCGCGACCTTTCACTTCGTTTCTGGAACGCCTGTCTTCGCCAGTCGAACAGATCACGATTGACGTGGCCGCAGACAACCTGCCCGCCGACGGTGTGGGTTTCACCGACGTGCGGGTCTCGCTGCTCGACGCGTCCGGGCAGCCGGTCACAGGCGAGGTGGAGGTGACGCTGCAGGTGGGCGGGGGTGCGCGCATCGTGCTGCCCGGCCGCAACACGCCTGAATCGGCCGCGGACCGTGGCGACATCGATCGCATCACCCCAGGCGTGCAGACCACCGTGTCCGGCGGGGTGCTTCGTTTCCGCTTGCTGGCGCCGTACCAGCCCGAGGCGGTGTCCGTGCGCGTGTCGGTCCGGGGTCGTTCGGCCGAGTCGGTCGTGCGCTATGTGCCAGACCTGCGCGAGATGATCGTCGTGGGTCTGCTGGAAGGCCGTCTGCGGTCCGACCGGTTTGACCCTAACCAGATCGTGCCGGTGCGCGAAGACGACGCGTTCGACAAAGAACTCAGCGGCTTCACTCGCGAATTCAATGGCGGCCGAACGCGCGCCGGCGCGCGAGCTGCGCTCTACCTCAAAGGCCGCATCAGGGGCGACTACCTGCTGACGCTGGCCTACGATTCCGACAAGGACACCGACCGTCAACTCTTCCAGGAAGTGGATCCCCAGGCGTTCTACCCGGTGTATGGCGACGCCAGCGTGCGCGGCTTTGACGCCCAGAGCAGTGGCAAGCTGTATGTGCGCCTGGACCGCAATCGCAGCTTTGTGCTTTACGGTGACCACACCACCACAGACGCCAATCCGGCTCGTCAGCTCAGCCAGTACAGCCGCTCGCTCACGGGGGTGAAAGCCCACCTGGAAGAGGGCGGCCTCACCGCCAACGCGTTCCTTGCGCAGGACAGTCTGCGCCAGGTGATCGACGAGTTTCCCGGTCGGGGCGTGTCGGGTCCTTACTCGGTGTCGAACCCCAACGGTGTCACGGGGTCGGAAAAGATTGAGATCCTGGTGCGCGACCGCAACCAGCCCACGCGCATCCTCAAGGCCACCCCGCTGAGCCGCAGCAGCGATTACGAGTTTGAGCCGTTCAGCGGTCAGATCCTGTTCCGCGCGCCCGTGCCCAGTGTCGATGACCAGCTCAACCCGGTGTCGATCCGCGTCACGTATGAAGTGGATCAGGGCGGTGAAAAATTCCTTGTCTACGGTGGCGACCTGAAGCTGGCCCTCTCCCCTGCGTTGACGCTGGGCGTGGCCGCCGCCCGGGACGAGAATCCCGAGGCTCCCTACACCGTGGCGGGTGCCAGCCTGCAGCTCAAGCTGAGCGAAAAAACGCAGCTGGTTGCCGAAGTGGCCGGCACCCGCAGCCTGGTCAACGACGGCGCCAGCGGATTCAACGCCAACACCAGCAACAACTTCGCCGGCAAGAGCGGCGAGCTGACGGGGGCCGCGGCCCGGCTGGAGATTCGCCACACCGGTGAGCAGCTGCGTGCGCGTGCCTACGCTGCACGGGCGAGCGAAGATTTCAACAACAGCGCGGCCGGCGTCGCCGGCGGACGCACCGAAATCGGAGCGGCAGCCGCCTACAAGCTCAATCCCGAGCTCACGGTGAGCGGTGAATACCTGCGCTCCACCGACCAGCTGGAGGCCACGCTGGCGCGCCCGGGCATCGACAACTCTTCCCAGGCCATGTCCATCGCCGCCGACTACAAGCTGGGCGAGCGGCTGACGGTGGGCGCTGGCGTGCGGGTGGTGAAGGAAAACGCCGCCAGCCTGTCAAGCCTGAGCAACAGCCTGTGCTCGGACGGCAGCACCGTCACCGCAAGCTCCGAGGGTTACAACAGCGGCTTCGGCATCAGCCAGGTGGGCAACCAGACCATCGACCCGGCCACTGGACGCCCCGTGGTCTGCACCTCGCTGGCCGCCACTGCGCCAGCGGCCCCCGAGGACCTGGACCGCACGTCGGTCTTCGGACGGATAACCTACAAGCTGTCGGAGACCCTCACGCTCAACGGGGAGTTGCAGCGTGAACTGGGAACCGACGGGACCAACCTGTATCGGCTGGGTGCCGACTGGCGGGTGGCCGAAAAGACACGCGTCTACGGGCGCTATGAGCGTTCCCGTGCCTTCGGCGGTGCCTACGGTCTGGGGGTGGGAGAAGCAGGCAACACCTTTGCGCTCGGCATCGACACCCAGTACATGCAGGACGGCACGGTCTACAGCGAATACCGCCTGCGTGACAGCGACTCGGGGCAGGACGTGCAGAGGGCCATCGGCCTGCGCAACGGCTGGGTGCTGGCCGAGGGACTTCGCCTGGTCACCCAGGCTGAGCGCCTGGCTGCGTCCAGCGGCAACGCCACCGCCCTGGCCGCCGGGCTGGAGTACACGGCCAGCCCGCTCTGGAAGTCCTCGGGTCGCATCGAGTGGCGCCAGGATGCCAACAACACCAATCACCTGCTGACGCTGGGACTGGCACGCAAGCTCGACCGCGACTGGACGCTGCTGGCGCGTGACTACTTCAGCCAGGTTTCGGCCCGCACCGTGGAAGGTACCGACAGCCGGCAGAACCGCTTCCAGCTCGGTTTCGCCTACCGCCCCGTTGACAGCAACCGCTTCGATGCGCTGGGCCTGCTGGAGCAGCGCAGCGAAAACACGGCCGGCGCCAACGCCCTCGACCGCCAAGTGAGCATCGCAAGCCTGCGCGCCAATTACCACCCCAGCCGCCCCTGGTGGGTGTCGGGCCGGCTGGCCCACAAGCGCGTCAACGAGTTGCTGCTCGGCTCCATTCGCGACGACTACAGCGCCTCGCTGGCGGGCGCCCGTGTCACCTACGACCTGACCAACCGCTGGTCGCTGGGCGGCCTCTTCACGGTGTTGCAGGGCAGTGGAGGCGCACGCCAGCATGCCTACGGCCTGGAGGTCGGCTACGTGATGGCCGACAACCTGCTGGTGACGCTGGGCTACAACTGGCGCGGCTTTGCCGACCGGGACTTCGCCGGCAGCGACTACACCAACCGAGGCTGGGTGCTGGGCATGCGCTACAAGTTTGACGAGGACCTGTTCAACGCGAGCAAGGCCAGCGTCAACCGCACCCTCACGCCCGCCCAGCCCTGAGGAAAGGACGGACCCCGTGCCCGCACACCCCGCCACGACCCTGTCGACCGTCACCCCAACGACTGCCCGGCCTTCATCTTTTGCGACGCTTCACACCATGTCTCCATCGCTCCTGGTTCCTTTCTTCTTGTCGGTGTTGACGCTGGCCGGCTGCGCCAGTCTGTCGACGGCGGGTAGCGAGCCATCCTCCACCAAGGCCGGTCTCTCACCTCAGGGCGCCCGCATCACGGATGAGCGCATCCTGGGGGATCGCCAGACGCTGGAGGCCGTGCAGCAGCGGCTGCGTGCACTCAACGAGGCCGGCGTGCCGCAGAGCAACTACGCGCTGGCCAAGGCCCAGTGCTGGCTTGACACGGCCAAAACCCAGTACCACGAGAACGACCGCACGGGCTATGTGGCCGAGTCGCTCGCCGAATCGGTGCGGATCACGCAGGTGCTGGAGGCCGACCGGAATGCCCGCGCCGGCCAGGCCACACCGCTCGTGGCACGCAGCGTGCGTCTGCGCGAAGATTTGTGGACCCGCCTCGAAGGCTTCAAGTCCAATGCCGCCACTCTCAGCTGCAACGCGCAGACGGTTGCCTGCGCGGAGGTCCGACTGGTGCGGGCGGGACATGCCATGGAGCAGACTGGCTGGCGCCAGGCGACCCCTCACGTGGCCATGGTGGAGGATGCGGTGCGGCGCGCTGAGGCAGAGGCCGCGCGTTGTGCGGCACCGGTGGTGGCCGCTCCAGCAGCCCCCGTCGCGCCAACCCCGCCGCCCGCCGCCGCGCCGGCTGTCGTGCACAAGGAAAGCATCGTGTTGCTGGGCGACGCGCTGTTCCGCTTCGACAAGGCCGGCCAGGATGATCTGTTGCCGGGCGGTCTGGAGCGTCTGCGGGAAGTGGCCGAACGCTTCAGGCAATACCGTTCGATCGAATCCCTGCGGTTCACCGGTCACACCGATCGCTGGGGGAGCGAGGAGCACAACGACGCCCTCTCGCTGCAGCGTGCTGAGACCGTGCGCGCCTACCTGGAGAGCCTGGGCGTGAAAGCGGAGCAAACCAGCGCGAGCGGTCGCGGTGCCCGCGAGCCGGGGGTGATCTGCAGCACGAAGCCGCCCAAGGCGCAGCAGGTGGTATGCCTGCAGCCCAACCGGCGCGTCACCATCGAGGTGTTGGGCGTCAAATAAGCCCCAGCCAATGCCCGTTCAGTCGGGCAGCACGGCGGTCACCTCGATCTCCACCTTGGCGCGCTCTTCCACGAGTGCGCTCACCTCGACACAGGTCATGGCGGGGAAGTTTTTGCCCATGACCTCGCGGTACACGGTGCCCAGTTCACGCAAGCGCGCGTTGTACTCCACCCGGTCGACGATGTACCAGGTCATGCGCACCATGTGCTCGGGGCCGGCCCCCGCGCAGGCCAGCACCGCGTGGATGTTGGCCAGGGCCTGGCGCGTCTGGGCAATGAAGTCGTCGCTCTCGAACTGTTGCTCGGCGTTCCAGCCGATCTGCCCGCCCACGAAGACGAGCGTGCCGCGGGCCGCCACGCCGTTGGCGTAGCCCTTGGGGGTGGCCCATCCGGGCGGTTGCAGGTGTTTCATGCGGGTCTTTCGAGTCGGTAGGCAAGGTCAGGTGCGGGGAGCGGCGGCGGCCTGGCGCAGGGCGAAGCGTTGCAGCTTGCCGGTCTCGGTGCGGGGCAGCTGGGCCACGAAGACCACGTCGCGCGGGTATTTGTAGGGGGCCAGGGTTTGCTTCACGTGGTCCTGCAGCGTTTTCACCTGCCCCGCGTCGGCCGCCTCGCCCGGCTTGAGCACCACGTAGGCCACCACCACCATGCCGCGTTCCACGTCGGGGCGGCCGACCACGCCGCATTCGGCCACGGCCGGGTGTTGCAGCAGGCTGGCCTCCACTTCAGGCCCGGCCACGTTGTAGCCGGCGGTGATGATCATGTCGTCGGTGCGGGCCTGGTAGAAGAAATAGCCCTCGGCGTCCTGGCTGAACGCGTCGCCGGGGAAGTTCCAGCCGTACTGTACGTACTGCGCCTGGCGCGGATCGTCCAGGTAGCGGCAGCCCGTGGCCCCGCGCACCGCCAGCCGCCCGACCTGCCCGCGTGGCAGTTCTTCACCGGCTTCGTTCACGATCTTCGCTTCATAGCCGGGCACCACGCGTCCCACGGCACCGCGCCGAACGGCTTCGGGCGGGGACGAGATGAAGATGTGGAACATCTCCGTGGCGCCGATGCCGTCGAGCATCTCCAGTCCGCTGGCCTGCTTCCAGAGCTGGCGGGTCGCGTCGGGCAGGCCCTCGCCCGCGCTCACACTGATGCGCAGGCGCCCCACGCCATGGGTCGGCGCGAAGGCGGCCATCTGGCGGTAGAAGGTGGGCGCCGTGTAGCAGATGGTGGCGCCGACGCGGCCCATCAGCTGCACCATCGCTTCGGGGGTGTAGGGAATGCTCGGAAAGTAGACCGAGGCGCCGGCCCACATGGGGAAGATCAGCAGCCCGCCCAGGCCAAAGGTGAAGGCCAGCGGCGGTGAACCCATCACGATGTCGTCGGGCGTGGCGCACAGCACATGACGCGGCCAGGTGTCGCAGGCGGCCAGCACATCGCGGTGGGTGTGTACGGCGGCCTTGGGCGTGCCTGTGGTGCCTGAGGTGAAGGCCAGCAGGGCGATGTCGCTGCCGGCGGTGGGGCAGGGCGTGGCCAGGTCGCTGTGCGCCTGTGCACGGGCTTCCAGCGAGGTGGCGTCGGCTGTGTCGGCGGCATTGAAGACACACAGCGGCAGACCGGCCGTGGTGTCGATGGCCGCGAGTGCGGTTTTCAGCTCCTCCTGCAGCTTCGCGTCGCACAAGGCGGCGCTGGGCTGCGCCTTGGCGATGATGCTGGCGAGTTCGCGGGCGCGCAGCAGCGGCATGGTGGCCACCGCCACCAGCCCGGCCTGCACCACGCCCAGCCAGGCCAGCGCCATGGCGATGGAGTTGCCGCCGCGCAGCAGCACGCGGTTGCCGGGCTGCAGGCCCATCTGTTGCGTGAGCACGTTCGCGATGCGATTCACCTCGGCGCGCGCCTGGGCATAGCTGAGCGTGCGTTCGTCGCTGCGGAACAGCGGCCGGTCTGCATGGCCGGCGCTTTCGGCGCGGTCAAACAGAGCCTGCACCAGGTTGAGCTGACCGGGCAGCGGCGAGCCCCGCACGGGGTCGCGCAGCTCGGGCCATTGGTCCGGAGGTGGCAGCCGGTCGTGGACGAACCGGTCGGCTTGGGCAGAGGTCATGTGCGCGTCCTTTGCTGGGTGGGGGGTGGTGAGCGTTTCATCGGGCTCAACGCGCACAAAATATGAATACAAAGAGACTTAGAGAGCACACGCGCTTGCGCGCGGCGTGGCCCCCGCCCAGGAACACCGCGCAACCGGCTTTGCCGGGGCGCAGGTGTTGCCCCCTTGAGGGGGGATGCGGCTACGCGCAGCGAGCAAGCAACGGGGGTGTTCATTTCAACGCGTGTTTGCCCAGTATCAGCAACTGCACCTCGCTGGCGCCTTCGTAGATGCGCAGCGAGCGGATGTCGCGGTACAGGCTCTCGATCTTCTGGCCCACCTGCACGCCGCGTCCGCCGAACATCTGCAGCGCCATGTCGATCACGCGCTGGGCGTTCTCGGTGGCGGTGAGCTTGGCGCTGGCGGCCGCAGCCGTGTAGGCCGGCGTGCCGGCGCCGCTGGTGGCGCTGCGGTCGCGCAGCCAGGCGGCGCGGTAGGTGAGCAGGGCGGCGGCGTCGATGAGTGCGCTCATCTCGCCCAGGCGCGCCTGCGTGAGCTGGAAGTCGGCCAGGGTCTGGCCGAACATCTGGCGTTCTTTCGCGTGTTTCACTGCTTCGGCCATGGCGCGCCGGGCCATGCCCAGCGCGGCCGCAGCGACCGAGGCGCGGAAGATGTCGAGCGTCTGCATGGCGAGCTTGAAGCCGCCGTGCAACGGGCCGAGCAGGGCGTGTGCGCCCAGTTCGCAGTCGGCAAAGCGCAGCGTGGCCAGCGGGTGCGGCGCCATCACGTGGATGTGCTCGCTGCTGTCCAGGCCGGGCTGCTGTGCGTCCACGATGAAGGCGCTGATGCCGCGTGCGCCCGCCTGAGGTTCGGTTTTGGCGAACACCACGTAGAAGTCGGCAATGTCGCCATTGCTGATCCAGGTCTTGCTGCCGCTGAGCCGGTAGCCGTTGTCGTGCGACGTGGCACTGCTGCGCATGGCCGCCACGTCGGAGCCGGCCTCGGGTTCGCTGAGGGCAAAGGCCGCGATCTTCTCGCCACAGGCCACGGCCGGCAGGTAGGCGGCCTGCTGCGCCGGCGTACCGGCCAGCGTGATGGCACCGCTGCCCAGGCCCTGCATGGCAAAGGCGAAGTCCGCCAGTGGCGAGTGGTAGGCCAGGGTTTCACGCAGGATCACGAGCGAGCGCGAATCCAGCGCCGGCAGGGCGCCGCCGTGCGCGGCGGGCACGCAGTAGCGCAGCCAGCCGCCCCCGGCCAGGCGCTGCACCCAGTCGCGGCACGCCGCGCGGTCGTCGGTCTCGTCCACGTGCTGCTGCGCCGCCCAGGCTGCCAGCGCGGGTGCCATCTGGCGGTGCGTGTCGTCAAAAAACGGCAACTCCAGGTGGGCCGCAGACGGCGGCTTCAGGTTCGGGTGGGGGTGTTCAAAGGCGACCATGGCGGGTTCCTGAGCGGTGCGGGTTCTGGCTGAAGACGTGAGGTGCTGGCGTGCGTGCCCCTCACCCCAGCCCTCTCCCCGGAGGGGCGAGGGAGCGAAGGCACAGCCCTTGCACGGAAGCCGTTTGGTTCGATGCGGGTGCGCTCAGTCGCGGTGGGCGGTCGGGCATGTGTGCCCCGGCGGTGTTCACCTCAATCGCCTTCAAACACGGGCCGCTGCTTGGCGGCAAACGCATCGAACGCGCGTTTGAAATCCTGCGTCTGCATGCAGATGGCCTGGGCCTGCGCCTCGGCTTCGATGGCCTGGTCCAGCGTCATGGCCCATTCCTGGTGCAGCATGGTCTTGGTCATGCCGTGCGCGAACGTGGGGCCTTGCGCCAGTTGCGCGGCCAGCTTATGCGCCGCGGGCAGCAGGGCATCGGTCTCGTGCAGGGCGTTGAAGAACCCCCAGGCGTGCCCTTCCTGCGCCGTCATGGAGCGTCCGGTGAACAGCAGCTCGCTGGCGCGGCCCTGGCCGATCATGCGCGGCAGCAGGGCGCAGGCGCCCATGTCAGCGCCGGCCAGACCGACGCGGGTGAACAGGAAGGCGGTGGTGGCCGCGGGGGTGCCCAGGCGCAGGTCGCTGGCGAGCGCCATCATGGCGCCGGCACCGGCGCACACGCCGTCGATGGCGGCCACGATGGGTTGCGGGCAGGCGCGCATGGCGCTCACCAGGGCACCCGTCATGCGGGTGAAGGCCAGCAGCTCGGGCATGGTCATCCTGGTGAGCGGGCCGATGATCTCGAACACGTCGCCGCCCGAGCAGAAGTTGTCGCCGGCGCCGGTGAGCACCACGGCCTTGATGTCGGTGGCGGTCTGCAGGACCAGGAACCAGTCGCGCAGCTCGGCATACGACTCGAAGGTGAGCGGGTTCTTACGCTCCGGCCGGTTGAGCGTGACGGTGGCCACGCCGTCGCTCACGCTGAGCGCGAAATGGCTAGGCTGCTGGTCTGCGACGGCGCGGTACTGGCCGCGCATGGGGTTGTGGTCGGGAATGGGGTGTTTCATGCGGTGATCATGGGCAGGTTGGGAGCAAGACGTGTCTTTGTCAGGCCCACCGCGGAACTGGCTTTGCCAGGCCGCAGGTGGGGTCCCCTGGGGGAAGACGCGAGGCGGCGCAGGGGGTCATTCCATGCTGATCTGATGGGCTTTCACCTTGCCCAGCAGCCGGTGCAGCGTGTCGAGCTCGCGCGGGTTGAGCCCTTCGAAGGCTTCCACGATCCAGCGCTCGTGCTGAAGCGCCATGGCGGCAAAAGCGTCGTGGCCGCGGGCGGTCAGCCGCACGCGAAAGGCGCGGCGGTCGCCCTCGACCTCGGTGCGCTCCACCAGGCCTTCGGCCACCAGCTGGTCGGTGATGCCGGTCACGTTGCCCCCTGTGACCATGAGCCGGTGCGACAGCTCCTTCATCTTCAGCCCCTCGGGGTAGCGTTCGAGCTGGGCCATGAGGTCGAAGCGGGGCAGGGTGGTGTCGAACTGTTCGCGCAGGCCGATCCGCACGCGCTTCTCGATCAGCTGCGAACAGGTCAGCAGGCGCAGCCACAGGCGCAGTTCCTGGGCGTGCTCGCTGTGGGCGCGGGCTTCGAGGTCGAGCGGGGCGGCGGCGGTCATTCGACGGGTGTGGGAAGGGGTTGGGGGGCAGCCGCCTGCAGGCTCTGCTGGCGGGCGATTTCACGGTAGAGCTGGTCGCGGCCGCTTTCGTAGGGGCGCGGCCATTCCACGGCACGGGTCTGCAGGCGGGCCGCTTCGTGCAGCGTCCAGGCCGGGTCGGCCAGGTGCGGGCGGGCCACGGCGCACAGGTCGGCGCGGCCGGCCCCGATGATGCTGTTGGCGTGGTCGGCTTCGCTGATGGCCCCCACCGCCATGGTCAGGATGCCGGCTTCGTTGCGCACGCGGTCGGCAAACGGCGTCTGGTACATGCGGCCGTACACGGGTTTGGCTTCGCGGGTGGTCTGACCCGACGACACGTCGATCACGTCGCAGCCGGCCGCCTTGAACAGGCGGGCGATGGCCACGGCGTCGTCGGGCGTGTTGCCGCCGGGCGCCCAGTCGTGCGCGGAAATGCGCACGCTCATGGGCCGGTCGGCCGGCCAGGCCGCGCGCATGGCGGCGAACACCTCCAGCGGGTAGCGGCAGCGGTTCTCCAGCGAGCCGCCGTATTCATCGGTGCGTTGGTTCGTCAGCGGGCAGATGAAGGCCGAGAGCAGGTAGCCGTGGGCGGCGTGCAGTTCCAGCCAGTCAAAGCTGGCGACTGCCGCGCGGCGCGTGCTGTCCACGAAGGCGGCGGTGAGCGTATCCATGTCGGCGCGGGTCATCGCGCGCGGGGTCTGGTTGTTCGGGCCGTACGACACGGCACTGGCCGAGAGCAGTGGCCAGTTGCCGGCCACCAGCGGCTCGTCGATCGCTTCCCAGCCCAGCTGCGTGGAACCCTTGGGGCCGCTGTGGCCGATCTGGATGCCGATCCTGGCGCTGCTGCTGGTGTGTGCGAAGCGCACGATGCGCTCGAACGCGGCCTGCTGTGCGTCGTTCCACAGGCCGGGGCAGCCGGGGGTGATGCGGCCTTCGGGCGTCGGGCTGGTCATCTCCACCATCACCAGCGCTGCGCCGCCCACGGCGCGCGCACCCAGGTGCATCAGGTGCCAGTCGCCCACCACACCGTCCTGCGCCTGGTATTGCGCCATGGGCGAGACGACGATGCGGTTCTTCAGCACCACCTCGCGCACCTTCAGTGGCAGCAGCATGGGCGGTGTGGGGTGTTTTCTGGGTGCGGCACCGCCCTTCACCTGGCTTTCCAGCCAGGCCTCGTAACCCTCCAGCCAGGCCGGGTCGCGCAGGCGCAGGTTCTCGTGGCTGATGCGCTGGCTGCGGGTGAGCAGCGAGTAGCTGAACTGCTCGATGTCCATGGCCGTGTAGCGGTCCACGTTCTCGAACCATTCGGTGGAGTTGCGCGCCGCGTTCTGTATCTTCAGCACCTCGACGCCGCGGCGTTCTTCATAGCCCTGCAGCACGCTCTTCAGGTCGCTGCCGGGCATGCGCTGGAACTCGTCGGCCAGGTCGATGGCGTCTTCCAGCGCGAGCTTGGTGCCGCTGCCGAGGGAGAAGTGGGCGGTGTGGGCCGCGTCGCCCATGAGCACGATCGGGACGTGGCGGACGCGATCCGGCGCCGGGCCGCCCCAAGCCGGATCAGCCCCCTCGGGGGGCAGCGACCCGCGCAGCGGCGGAGCGTGGGGGTCAGGGACCGCAGCGAAGGGCCGCTCCCGAGCAAGGTCAGCCCCCTCGGGGGGCAGCGACCCGCGCAGCGGCGGAGCGTGGGGGCGTAACTCCTGCCAGTGCACCCAGGTCTTGCAGATGACACGCGGAAAGCGGATCCAGTTGGCCGAGCCCCGCAGGTGCTTGGCGTTGCTGATGAGCGCATGGCCGTCGAGGTATTTGGCGAACAGCTGTTCGCAGAAGGCAATGCCTTCTTCCTGGCTCATCTGTTCCATGCCGTGCGCCTGCCACACGGCCTCGGGTACTTCGACGATGAAGGTGGAGGTGTCGGCGTCGAACTTGTAGGCGTGGGACTGGAACCAGCCGTGCTCGGTCTTTTCGAACGCGAAGGTGAAGGCGTCGAAGGTCTTGCGGGTGCCGAGCCACACGAATCGGCACTTGCGCGTGTCGATGTCGGGCTGGAAGGTGGCCGCGTAGCGCGTGCGGATGCGGCTGTTCAGGCCGTCGCTGGCGATCACCAGATCGGCCTGGTACTGCTCGGCCAGAGCCTGGTCGTCGGTCACGTCGGTCTCGAACACCAGGTCCACACCCAGCGCCAGGCAGCGCTCCTGAAGGATGTTGAGCAGGCGCTTGCGCCCGATGCCGCAGAAGCCATGGCCACCCGAGCGCACGCGGCCACCCTTGTACAACACCTCGATGTCGTCCCAGTGGTTGAAGGCATCGCCGATGAGCTGGGCCGACTCCGGGTCGGCCGCCTTCAGGTTCTGCAGCGTCTGGTCGGAGAACACCACACCCCAGCCGAAGGTGTCGAAAGGGCGGTTGCGTTCGACCACGGTGACGGTGAGCGA
Source organism: Hydrogenophaga sp. (assembly GCA_030682835.1). Classification (GTDB taxonomy): domain Bacteria; phylum Pseudomonadota; class Gammaproteobacteria; order Burkholderiales; family Burkholderiaceae_C; genus Hydrogenophaga. Next base: position 15,300 of record JAUXNG010000074.1, read on the forward strand.
GGGGTCGCGCCGCTTCATCAGCAGGGCGAAATAGAGTCCTGCCGGACCGCCGCCAATGCACAGGATGCGCCGCAGCGCCGAAGTGGGGGTGTTCATGCCCAATTAGTTTAGGGTTAAAACAAATGCAGGCCACCGGGGAAACCCTGAGCCATCCAGCCACGGGGCGCGTGGCCCGGTTTGTTGATCCAGATCGTCAACGAAGCCAGCCGTTGATGACAGAATGAAGCAACAGCCGGATCAGGGTCCGGCCCAGTATGGGCCTGGGGACACCACGGCGGCACAGGCCAATTGCAACCACTCCAAGGAGAAACAGGATGACCACACCGTATCGATTCAAGTCACGCGACACCGGCGACGTCGTGATGCTCCACCACACCGGCAAGCGGGTGCTGGAGATCATCGGCAAGGACCCGTCGGGTCCCGGCATCATCCTGCCGGACCAGATCCCCGGGGCAGCAGCGGCCCTGCACGCCGCCATCGAGCAGGAAGAGGCCGATCAGAAGCGCCAGAAGGACGAAGCGCAGGCCAAGGGCGAGTTGCCGCCCGAGTTTGAAGTGGTGAGCCTGCGCATGCGCTGCCAGCCCATGTTCGAAATGATGGAGCGCTGCCGCCAGGCAGGCGTGGAGATTGTCTGGGGCGTCTGAGGCTCCCGTGAACCGTGCCGGCGCGGCCAGCCAGGTTCAACGGGCTCGGCAGGCCGGCCTCAGTCCACCCGCGCGCCGGACGCCTTCACCACAGGCGCCCATTTCGCGATCTCGGCGCTGATCAGCCGGGCAAATTCGGCGGGGGTGTTGCCGCTGGGCACCGCGCCCTGGCTCATGAGCCGGTCCTTGATGGTCGGCTCGTTCAGCGCCTTGGCCACCTCCTGCTGCAGCCGGTTCACCACATCGGGCGGTGTGCCCGCTGGCGCGAGCAGGCCGAACCACGAGCTGGCTTCAAAACCCGGCAGGCTGGCCGCCTCGGCGATCGTCGGCAGGTCGGGCAGGGCGGGTGAGCGAGCCGCGCTGGTGACCGCAAACGCCTTCAGGCTGCCCGACTGGATGTGCGGCATGGCCGAGGGCAGGTTGTCGAACATCACGTCCACGTTGCCGGCGATCATGTCGGCCATGGCCGGGCCGGAGCCGCGGTAGGGAATGTGGGTCATGAAGACGCCGGTGCGCGCCTTGAACAGCTCGCCAGCGAGGTGGATCGAGGTGCCGTTGCCGCTGGAGGCCATGTTCAGCCGGCCCGGGTTGGCGCGCGCGTAGCGCACGAAATCGGCCACGGTGTTGATGCCCAGTGTGCGGGCCCGGTTGGCGTTCATCACCATCACATTGGGCACCGCGGCCACCAGCGTGATGGGTGCGAAGTCTTTCTGCGGGTCGTAGGGCAGGCGGGCATACAGCGACTGGTTGATGCCGTGCGTGCCCACCGTGCCCATGAGCAGCGTGTAGCCATCGCCGGCGGATTTCGCCACAGCGTCGGCGCCCACGTTGCCACCCGCTCCGGCGCGGTTGTCCACAATGAAGTTCTGGCCGAAGACCCGGCCCAGTTCGGGTGCCAGCGACCGCGCCAGCAGGTCGGTGGTGCCGCCGGGGGCAAAGGGCACCACGATGCGAACCGGCTTGGATGGCCAGGCGGACTGGGCAGTGGCGGTGCCGACGATGCCGAGGCCGACCAGCGCGGCCGACAGGGCAAGAACTGTGCGGCGGCGACCGGGCTGAAGGGGCTGGCTGGACACGGCGCGGGGCCGCGTGGGCTGTTGTCTCATGGGATCTCCTGTTGTTGTGGGGTGGGCGTCGCCGCGACGGCGTTGAAAATCAGTGTAGCCACGGCCGGGAGACCCGTCTGCCCCCTGCGCGACCCGTTCGCCCGGCGGCATGCAGACGTGAAAAAGCCGCCCTCAGGCGGCTCGGTGCGTCAGGAAACGGGGTGCTGGCTCGCCACCCCGTCGCCATCTGGCGTCGACTCAGTCAGCGAACTGGCCGGCGGCGTCGATCACGCCTTTGAGCTTGGTCACCTCGGCGGCCACGAAAGCGCGGTGGCCGGCGGGGGTGACGCGGTTATCGGTCACCACCATGGCGCCCAGCTGCTCCTGGCGCTTGATGAACTCGGGGTCCTTCAGGGCCACGATCAGGGCGTCGTTGAGCTTCTTCGTGACGGCGGCCGGGGTGCCCTTGGGCGCGTACATGCCGTGCCAGATCGTAAGGTTGAAGTTCTTCAGGCCCATTTCCTGCAGCGACGGGTAGTCCTTCAGCAGGCGGTGGTTCGACAGCGGCTTGGCGGTGGTGACGGCAAAAGCCTTCACTCGGCCGGCTTCGATCTGGCTCGTGGTGTTGGTGGTCTGGTCGCACATCACGTCCACCTGGCCGCCGATCAGGTCGTTCATGGCCGGGCCGGTGCCGCGGTAGGCGATGGTCGTCATGGACTTGTCGAGCTTCACGGCCGACTGCCACATCAGGCCGCACAGGTGCGAGGCGGAACCCAGACCGGCGTGGGCCAGGTTCAGCTTGCCGCCGTTGGCACGGATGTAGTTCTCAAAGTCGCGGTAGGTGTTGGCGGGCAGCTTGGGCGCGCCCAGCAGGGTCATGGGCACGTCGTTGATCATGCCCAGGAATTCGAAATCTTCCAGCGGCTGGAAGGCCTGCTTGCGGTACAGGCTGGTGGTGGCCGCCATGCCGATGTGCCAGACCAGCACGGTGTAGCCGTCCGGCGCGGCGCGTGCCACCTTGGTGGCGCCGATGGTGCCGCCGGCACCGGCTGCGTTCTCCACCACGATATTCACGCCACCCAGGGGTTTGCGCATGGCTTCGGCCAACTGGCGCGCCACCAGGTCGGTGGGGCCGCCGGCCGCGAAAGGCACCACGATCGTGATGGGTTTGGCGGGGAATTCCTGTGCGAAGGCGCCAGCGGAAACCGCAGCCGTCAGGGCGAAAGCGAGGAGTTTTTTCATGCGAGTATTCCTGGATGGGGGAGAACGCACATGGTACGCATCCCCACAGTGAAGGAAATCGCGGAAATTACGTAGCCCGATCTAGGTGAAAACCCTCTGAATCGAGCCTTTTCGCTACGCTTACTGGTAGCTGCGGGCGTCCTCGATCACCTTGCCGTCGTTGGGCAGGCTGCCCACCCGAACCACCTGAACCTGCCCCCGCAACTTGGTGACCTCGCGCATGGCCGATTCGATCTGCTCGCGCAGGGCGTCGCCCCCTTCGGTGGCTTCCACCTGCAGGCACATGCTGTCATTGGCCATCTCACCGCTGACCACCAGGCGGGCTTTCTGCACCTGCGGGAAGCGGCGCACGATCTCGGCCACCTGGGAGGGGTGGACGAACATGCCCTTGATCTTGGTGGTCTGGTCGGCGCGACCCATCCAGCCCTTGATGCGCGGGGCGGTGCGCCCGGTGGGGCAGCTGCCCGGCAGGATGGCCGACAGGTCGCCGGTGCCGAAGCGGATCAGCGGGTAGGCCGGGTTGAGCGAGGTCACCACCAGCTCCCCCACTTCCCCTTCAGGCACCGGGTCGCCAGTGCCGGGGCGCACGATCTCGACGATCACGCCTTCTTCCAGCACCAGGCCTTCGCGGGACGCGGTCTCGTACGCCACCAGGCCCAGGTCGGCCGTGGCGTAGGTCTGGTACACGTCCACGCCCTGTTCCTTGAACCAGGCCGTCAGGCTGGGTGGGCAGGCTTCACCGCCGACCGATGCCTTGGTGAGACTGTCGATTCGGGTGCCTGCCTGGGTGGCTTTCTCCAGCAGGATGCGCAGGAAGCTCGGTGTGCCGGTGTAGCCCTTGGGCTTGAGGTCGACCATGGCGTCGAGCTGCTGTTCGGTCTGGCCGGTGCCCGCCGGGAACACGGTGCAGCCCACCGCGTGCGCGCCCGACTCCAGGATGAAGGCGCCCGGCGTCATGTGGTAGCTGAAGCTGTTGTGCACCAGCTCACCGGACCGGAAGCCGGCCGCAAACAGGGCGCGTCCGGCGCGCCAGTAATCGGCAGTACTGCCTTCCGGCTCGTAGATCGGGCCCGGGCTGGAAAAGATGCGCGACATGGCGGGCCCGCGCACCAGGGACGAAAAGCCCCCGAACACGTCACCGCCGGCTGCACGCGACGCCTTCTGACGCTCCAGCAGCTCGTGCTTGCGGGTGACGGGCAGTGTGGCGAGTGCGGCGCGGCTGGTGATGCTGGCCGCGTCCACGCCCTGGAGGATCTCGGCCATGGCCGCGCTGTGCGCCTGGGCGTGGGCGATCTGCCCGGGCAAGGCGGCCATCTGCGCCGCTTCCCGCTCAGCCGGCGAACGGGTTTCGAGGGCGTCAAAAAAATCGGTCATGTCGAAAACCACAAAAGAAAGGGAGAGGTGTCTTCAGTCAAGAACACCGCGGAACTGGCTTTGCCAGGCCGCAGGTGTTGCCCCCTTGAGGGGGTGACGGCCCGAAGGGCCGGCGCGGGGGTGGGCTGAATCAGGCCAGCCAACGCTTTCTGCGCTTGTAGCTCTTCACGTCTTTGAAGCTCTTGCGCTCGCCGCCGCCCATGCCGAGGTAGAACTCTTTCACGTCCTCGTTGTTGCGCAGGTCGGAAGCCAGTCCATCCATCACGATGCGTCCGCTCTCCATGATGTAGCCGTAATCGGCGTAGCGCAGCGCCATGTTGGTGTTCTGCTCGGCGAGCAGAAAAGTCACCTTCTCTTTGGTGTTGAGGTCTTTCACGATCTCGAACACCTCTTCCACGATCTGCGGCGCCAGGCCCATGGATGGCTCGTCGAGCAGCATCACGCTGGGGTTGGTCATCAGCGCGCGGCCAATGGCGCACATCTGCTGCTCGCCGCCCGAGGTGTAGGCCGCCTGGCTGGTGCGCCGCGTTTTCAGGCGCGGGAAATAGTTGTAGACCTTTTCCAGGTTGCGCGCGATCTCGGCCTTGTCGGTGCGGGTGTAGGAGCCCGTCATCAGGTTTTCTTCAATCGTCAGATGGGCGAAGCAGTGGCGGCCCTCCATCACCTGCACCACGCCCCGGTTCACCAGGTCAGCCGGCGTCAGGTTTTCGATGCGCTCGCCGCGCAACTCGATGCTGCCCTTGGTGACCTCGCCGCGCTCGGCCTTGAGCAGGTTGGAGATGGCGCGCAACGTGGTCGTCTTGCCGGCACCGTTACCACCCAGCACGGCGGCGATCTTGCCTTCTGGCACATTGAGCGAAACGCCCTTGAGCACCAGGATCACGTGGTTGTAGATGACCTCGATGCCGTTGACGTTGAGGACGGTGTTGGGCGTAGTACTCATGATGTGTTCCTCGTTGACCATTTGCAAGACGCAGCAAGCCGGTCTTGCAGATGGCGGCTGGCGAACCAGCCACAGCTTGAAAAACAGACCCGCCGCGCCAGAAGTGCCCCCCTTCAAGGGACACCGCGGAACTGGCTTCGCCAGGCCGCAGGTGTCGCCCCCTTGAGGGGGTCGCGCGAAGCGCGGCGGGGGTGTTCAGATCAAGACTGGCAGTCAGCGCCCGAACGACGCGTCAGCTTCTTCTCGGCGGCGTACTTGTCAGCAGCTGCCTTGACCATGGGCTTCAGGATCTGCTCGTCGGCCTGCAGCCAGTCGCTGCTGAATTCCCACTTCGCGCCATCCCACGTGTGGATGCGGGCCCAGTTGGCGCCCATGTGGTCCTGACACGAGGTGGACACGGGGCGCAGCACGCCCTTGAAGCCCAGCGCGTCCAGCTTGGGCTGGGTCAGGTTCAGGTTTTCATAGCCCCAGCGAGCCTGCTCGCCCGTCATGACCTTGCCCTTGCCGAACTTTTCCTGCGCCTGGCGCACGCCTTCAACGGCGAACATGGCACTGATCAGGCCGCGCATGTACAGCACTTCGCCCACCTCGTCACGTGGGCCGGTGCCCTGGTTCTTGCCGTGCAGCTTGTCGAGGATCTCCTTGACCACGGCCGAGCCCTTCTCGGTGCCGTGCTGCATGGTGATGGCGTTGTAGCCCTTGGCACCCATGCCGACGTCCTTCACGTCCGGCTCGGCGCCGGCCCACCACACGCCGTAGATCTTTTCACGCGGGTAGCCGGTGGCCTGCGCTTCCTTCAGCAGGGTGGAGTTCATCACGCCCCAGCCCCAGTTGATCACGTAGTCGGGGCGGTCGCGGCGGATCTGCAGCCAGGTGGCTTTCTGCTCCACGCCGGGGTGCGTCACGGGCAGCAGGCTCAGCTGGAAGCCGTGCATGGCGGCACGTTCCTGCAGCACCGGGATGGGCTCTTTGCCGAACGGGCTGTCGTGGTAGACCAGCGCGATCTTCTTGCCCTTGAGGTTGTTCAGGCCGCCTTCTTTCTTGCCGATGTGCTGGATCAGCACGTCGGCTGCCACCCAGTAGGTGCCAGCCAGGGGGAAGTTCCACTTGAACACGCCACCGTCAGCCGATTCGCTGCGGCCGTAGCCGGCGGTGATCAGCGGAATCTTGTCCACGGGGGCTTTTTCGGTCAGGGCGAAGGTGATGCCGGTGGACAGCGGCTGGAACACCGTAGCGCCACCGTTCTTGCCCTTCAGGCGCTCGTAGCACTCCACGCCGCGGTCGGTGGCGTAGCCGGTTTCGCACTCTTCAAACGACACCTTCACACCGTTGATGCCGCCACGGGCATTGGTGAGCTTGAGGTAGTCGGCATAGCCGTTGGCGAAGGGCACGCCGTTGGGGGCGTAGGCGCCGGTGCGGTACACCAGCGAGGGGAAGAACTGTTCGCCGGCCTGGGCCATGGCGGACGGTGCCACCAGCGCCGCAGACAGGGTGCCGCAGGTCACCGCAACGGAAAGAACCAGATTTCGCAGCTTCATCTCATGTCTCCTAGGAATAAATCAACCAAACACACACAAAGCACCAAGGCCCGTCAGTTCAACCCGGTTGCCCGCCGGACGCATCGGGGATGACCCCATCAGGTCTCACCCGGATACGCCGGCAGACAGCCGCGTGGACGTCAATGCGGGAAGGGCCACAACCGCAGTTTCTGTTTCGCAATGCTCCAGAGCTTGGCCAGGCCATGGGGTTCCACGATCAGGAACCACACGATCAGGGCGCCAAACACCATGAACTCGGTGTGCGAGATCGCCGCGGTGGACACCGTCAGGCCCACCAGCCCGCCGACCCATGGCAGGAACTGGTTCAGGAAGATGGGCAGCACCACGATGAACGCAGCGCCGAAGAAGCTGCCCATGATCGAGCCCATGCCGCCGATGATCACCATGAACAGCAGCTGGAACGAGCGGTCGATGGAGAAAGCAGCCGGCTCCCACGATCCCAGGTGCACGAAGCCCCACAGACCGCCGGCCACGCCGATGATGAAAGAGCTGACCGCAAAAGCGCTGAGCTTGGCGTACATGGGGCGAATGCCGATCACGGAGGCGGCGACGTCCATGTCGCGGATCGCCATCCATTCGCGGCCGATGGCCGAGCGCACCAGGTTCTTGGCCAGCAGGGCGAAGACCACCAGGAAGGACAGGCAGAACAGGTACTTCTCCACCGGGGTGTCGATGCGCCAGCCCAGCACGCTCAGGTTGGAGATGGACACCGAGCCCGAAGCGCTGTAGTTGGTGAACCAGCCCAGGCGCAGGAAGGCCCAGTCAGTGAAGAACTGCGCGGCCAGTGTGGCCACCGCCAGGTACAGGCCCTTCACACGCAGGCTGGGGATGCCGAAGAACATGCCCACCAGCGTGGCGAAGAAGCCGCCCGAGAGCAGGGCCACGATCAGCGGCATGCCGTCGATGCGGATGTAGGTGTTGTAGGCCATGTAGGCGCCCACCGCCATGAAGGCGCCCGAGCCCAGCGAGATCTGTCCGCAGTAGCCCACCAGAATGTTCACGCCCAGCGCAGCCAGCGACAGGATGAGGAACGGGATCAGGATGGCCCGGAACATGTACTCATCCACCATGAAGGGGATGGCGATGAAGGCGAAGGCGATCAGTGCCAGGATGGCCCAGCGGTCCTGCGCGATCGGGAAGATCTGCTGGTCGGTGCGGTAGGAGGTCTTGAACTGACCGTTTTCACGATAGAACATGGTGTGTGCCCTTTCTTTGTTCTTGTGGTGGGGTCAGACGCGGTCGATGATCTTCTCGCCGAACAGGCCCTGCGGCCGGAACAGGAGGAACACCAGGGCGAGCACATAGGCAAACCAGATCTCGATGCCGCCGCCCACATAGGGGCCGAGGTACACCTCTGAGAGCTTCTCGCCCACGCCGATGATCAGGCCGCCAATGATGGCGCCGGGCACCGATGTGAGGCCGCCCAGGATGATCACGGGCAGGGCACGCAGGGCCACGGTGGTGAGCGAAAACTGCACGCCCATCTTCGAGCCCCAGATGATGCCGGCCACCAGCGCAGTGATGCCGGCCACGAACCAGACGATGACCCAGATGCGGTTGAGCGGAATGCCGATCGACTGTGCAGCCTGGTGGTCGTCGGCGACGGCGCGCAGGGCGCGGCCGGTGCCGGTCTTCTGGAAGAACAGCGAGAGCACGATCACCAGCAGGGCGGCCACGCAGGCGGCGTACACGTCTTCCAGGTTCACCAGCACACCACCTTCGAACATGCCCTCCATTAGGAAGATGGGGTCTTTGGGCATGCCCACATCGATCTGGTAGATGTCGCTGCCGAAGATGGTCTGGCCCAGGCCGTCGATGAAGTAGGTGATGCCCAGCGTGGCCATCAGCAGGGTCACGCCTTCCTGGTTCACCAGGTGGCGCAGCACAAAGCGCTCGATCAGCCAGGCCAGCACGAACATCAGCGCCGCGGCCACCGCGAACGCCAGCACATTGCCCAGGATCTTGCTTTCCAGACCCAGCCATTGTGGAATCCACTGTGAGAAGCGGGCCATGGCCAGGGCGGCGAACAGCACCATGGCGCCCTGGGCGAAGTTGAAAACGCCCGAGGCCTTGTAGATCAGCACGAAGCCGAGCGCCACCAGCGAATACAGCATGCCGGCCATGAGGCCGCCGAGCAGTGTTTCAAGAAAGAAAGCCATTCTGTTGTCTCCGTGTTCAGTGGCTCGTGCCGAGATAGGCGCTGATCACTTCTTCGTTGTTGCGCACTTCTTCGGGGGTGCCGTCACCGATCTTCTTGCCGTAGTCGAGCACCACCACGCGGTCGGAGATGTCCATCACCACGCCCATGTCGTGCTCGATGAGCACGATGGTGGTGCCGAACTCGTCGTTCACGTCGAGGATGAAGCGGCTCATGTCCTGCTTCTCTTCCAGGTTCATGCCGGCCATGGGTTCGTCCAGCAGCAGCACCTTGGGCTCCATGGCCAGGGCGCGGCCCAGGTCCACGCGCTTCTGCAGGCCGTAGGGCAGCTGGCCCACGGGCGTCTTGCGGAAGGCCTGGATCTCCAGGAAGTCGATGATGTGCTCGACGTATTCGCGGTGCTGCTCTTCTTCGCGCTGGGCCGGCCCGATGCGCAGGGCCTGCAGGAAGATGTTGCTTTTGATGCGCAGGTTGCGCCCGGTCATGATGTTGTCGATCACGCTCATGCCCTTGAACAGCGCCAGGTTCTGGAAGGTGCGGGCGATGCCCATCTCTGCCACCTGCCGGCTGTTCATGTGCTTGAAGGTCTTGCCGCGGAAGTTGATGGCGCCTTCCTGTGGCTGGTACACCCCGTTGATGCAGTTGAGCATCGAGCTCTTGCCGGCACCGTTCGGGCCGATGATGGCGCGCACCTCGTGCTCGCGCACGTTGAAGGAGATGTCGGTCAGGGCCTTGACGCCGCCGAAGCGCAGGCTGATGTTCTGGACGTCGAGGATGACGTCACCGATTTTTTTGGTCATTTGACCCCCACGCTTGTCATTTCAGGTACGGCGCTTCCCCCCACGGGGGCTTGCACAACTTGGAGCGGTCCGGCGTTGTTCATGCTGCTGCCTTCACGGGTGCGAATGTCTTGGCGTCGCTCACCTTCAGCGTGGCGCTCACGCTGCCGGTGCGCCCGTCTTCGAACTTCACCTGGGTTTCGATGTATTGCTCCGACTTGCCGCCGTACAGGGCGTCGATCAGCACGTTGTACTTGTCGGCAATGAAGCCGCGGCGGACCTTGTTGGTGCGGGTGAGCTCGCCGTCGTCGGCGTCCAGCTCCTTGTGCAGCACCAGGAAGCGGCTGATCTGGCTGCCTGCCAGCAGCTCGTCACGGCTCAGGTCGGCGTTGACTTTTTCCACGCAGTCGCGGATCAGTTCGTACACCTCGGGTTTCTGCGCCAGGTCGGTGTAGCCCGCGTAAGGCAGGTTGCGCCGCTCGGCCCAGTTGCCCACGGCCTCCATGTCGATGTTGATCATGATGCAGACCTTCTCGCGCTGGTCGCCGTAGGCCACTGCCTCCTTGATGTACGAGAAGAACTTGAGCTTGTTCTCCACGTACTTGGGCGCGAACATCGCATTGTCAAAGGTGCCGCCCTTGATGCGGCCCACGTCCTTCACGCGGTCGATGATCTTCAGGTGCCCCGATGCGTCGATGAAGCCGGCGTCGCTGGTGTGGTACCAGCCATCGGCCGTGAGCACCTCGGCCGTGGCAGCCGGGTTCTTGTAGTACTCCTTCAGCAGGCCCGGCGACTTCACGAGAATCTCGCCGGTCTCGCTCAGCTTGATCTCCACGCCTTCGCAAGGCACGCCCACCGTATCGGCACGCGCTTCGTGGTCGGGCTGCAGGCACACGAACACCGCGGTCTCGGTGGAGCCATAGAGCTGCTTCAGGTTGATGCCGATCGAGCGGTAGAAGCTGAACAGGTCGGGGCCGATGGCCTCGCCAGCCGTGTAGGCCACGCGCACCCGGCTCATGCCCAGGCTGTTGCGCAGCGGGCCGTAGACGAACAGGTTGCCCAGCGCGTACATCACCGAGTCCATCAGGCCCACGGGCTTGCCGTCGAGCTTGTCCGGGCCGATGCGGCGCGCCACGTCCATGAAGGTGTGGAACATCTTGCGCTTGAGGGCGCCCGCGTCTTCCATGCGGATCATCACCGTGGTGAGCAGGCCTTCGAACACGCGGGGTGGTGCGAAGTAGTAGGTGGGCCCGACTTCCTTCAGGTCGATGGTGACCGTGGCGCCCGATTCGGGGCAGTTCACCACGTAGCCGGCCACCAGCCACTGGGCGTAGCTGAAGATGTTCTGGCCGATCCAGGCGGGCGGCAGGTAGGCCAGCACCTCGTCCTTGTCGGTCAGCTTGTCGAAGCGCGTGCCCACGGCGGCTCGGTCGATCAGCGTGTTGTGGGTGTGCACCACACCCTTGGGGTTGCCGGTGGTGCCCGAGGTGAAGAACATGGCGGCCACGTCGTCGGGCCTGGCCATGTCCACCTGCTCGCGGAACACCTGCGGGTGAATCTGTGCAAACGCCTTGCCCGAGGCGATCAGCTCTTCCAGCGCGCCCAGACCGGGCTGGTCGTAGTTGCGCAGGCCGCGCGGGTCGTCGTAGTAGATGTGCGAGAGCTGCGGGCAGCGGTCGCGGATCTCCAGCATCTTGTCGACCTGTTCCTGGTCTTCCACCACCGCGAAACGCACGTCGGCGTTGTTGATGGGGAACACGCATTCGGCACCCACGGCGTCCTGGTACAGCGGCACGGGAATGGCGCCCAGCGACTGCGCGGCCAGCATGGTGGCGTACAGGCGGGGGCGGTTGGCCCCGATCACGATCATGTGTTCATCGCGCTGCAGGCCGGCCTGGTGCAGGCCGCAGGCAATGGCTTCCACCAGTTGGGCCATGCCGGCCCAGGTGGTGGTCTGCCAGATGCCGTATTCCTTCTCGCGCATCGCGGGGGCGTCGGGGCGCTTCGCCGCGTGTTCCAGCAACAGCCGGGGAAAAGTGTCTTGCATTGCCTTGTCTCCTGAATCCTTGGCCCGGGATCGGTGCGGTGCGCAACGGGTGCTCACCACGGTCGAGTCATTCTGGTGCGGATGTTAGGCGCCTATTTGACGTTATGTTGTCAGTACGACGACAATTGAGGGGTCAACCCTGCTAGGACTTTCCCTAGTGCTTTTTCACTGCCGGTGTCAGTTTCATGTCATACCTCCTCCACCATCGCCACGCCTCCGTGTTACGCGAACGGGCACGCGCCCCGACCGAAGCCGAGCTGGCCGAGATCCCGTGGCTGCCCGGGCTGGCCGGGCCGGAGCGCGAGCGGGCGCTGGAGGGGCTGGTGGTCACCGAGGCGCAGGCGGGTGAATACATCTGCCGCTTTGGCCGCACCGCCACCTACTGGTTTGGCCTGGTGGATGGTCTGCTCAAGATGAACAACGACGAGTCGCAGGGCTTTGCCATCACCTTCACCGGCCTGGCGCCCGGTGGCTGGTTTGGCGAGGGTACGGTGCTCAAGCGCGAGCAGTACCGCTACAACGTGCAGGCACTGCGCAAGAGCCGCGTGGCCGGTCTGCCGGTGGACACTTTTCACTGGCTGCTGGACCATTCGATCGCCTTCAACCGCTTCGTGATGCAGCAGCTCAACGAGCGCCTGGGGCAGTTCATCGCCGCCCGTGAAATCGACCGGCTGACGAACCCAGACCTGCGCGTCGCGCGCAACCTGGCCGCGTTGTTCCACCCGCTGCTCTCACCCAACGTGGCGGGCATCCTGCGCATCACCCAGCAGGAGCTGGCCTATCTCGTGGGCCTGTCGCGCCAGCGCGTGAACGAGGCACTGGCTACGCTCTCGGCCAGGGGCTGGATACAGATCGAGTACGGCGGGCTGCGCGTGCTGGATCTGCAGGCCTTGCGCACCGGCGAGCTCACATGAGGTGACCCCCGCGCCGCTTCGCGTCACCCCCCGGGAGGGGGCGGCACTGGCAGTCTGGCAAAGCCAGCCCGGCGGTGCCCTTGGGGGCGTTGTTTCATGCGGTGCGAGCGGCGTTGCGGCGCCGGAAAAAGCTGGGATGATCCCCCCATGACGACCGACAAACCCGCCCGCACCCTGAAACTCAACCCGGGTGCTGCCAGCAAGCCCCCCGCCGACCCCTACGCACCGCGCCGGGCACCCGTGCGCCCGCCCGGCCCGGCCCGCGCCAAGACCGTATCGGCCTCGGCTCCCAAGCCCCCGCGCGCGGCTGACGAGCCCGAGCGCCGCGAGCGCAGCCGCGACGAGCGCCCGGGCCAGGGTGGTGAGAACCGGCCGGCCGGTCGCGCGCCCGGCCCCCGCGCGGGTGACCGCTTCGGCAGCGAGCGCCCCGCTCCTCGCAGCGGCGGCCCCGCGCGAGCGCCCGCGCCGCGCCGCGATGCCGGCGGCTGGGGCGGTGACCGCCCCCCGGCGCGTGAGGGCGAGCGAGGTGATGGCCGCTTCGACGCGCCCCGCGGTGGACGAGACAGTCGAGACGCCCGCGATTCCCGGGATACGCGCGATCCCCGCACCTCTCGCGACCTGCCTCGCAGCACGGCCCGGCCCGTGAACCCCGCCCGGCCCGACCTGGCGCGTGTGGGCAATGTGCGCGGCGAGATCCGCCTGAACAAACGCATGGCCGACCTCGGCCTGTGTTCGCGCCGCGAGGCCGACGAATGGATCGCCCGCGGCTGGGTGCTGGTGAACGGCGAGCCTGCCGTGATGGGCATGCCCGTGCCGCCCGACGTCCAGGTGGAGGTGCTGCCCCAGGCGCGCCACCAGCAGGCCGGGCAGGTCACCATCCTGCTGCACAAGCCCATGGGCTACGTGAGCGGCCAGCCCGAAGACGGCCATGAAGCCGCCGCCACGCTGATCGGCGCGCCCAGCCAGTGGCGTGGTGATGCCGCCACACCCGCCGATGGACGCCGCTTTGCGCCCGAGCACACGCGCGGCCTGGCGCCCTGCGGCCGGCTCGACATCGACTCGGTCGGCCTGCTCGTGCTCACGCAAGACGGCCGCGTCGCGCGCCAGCTCATTGGCGAGAACAGCGGCATCGAAAAGGAATACCTGGTGCGCGTGCAGTACGCGCCCCACGGCCCGCAGGGCGCGGGCGTGGTCACGAAGGACGTGCAGGCCATCTTCCCGGCACAGCAGCTGGCTCTGCTGCGCCACGGTCTGAGCCTGGACGACCAGCCGCTCAAGCCCGCGCAGGTGGAGTGGCAGAACCCCGAACAGCTGCGCTTCGTGCTGCAAGAAGGCAAGAAGCGCCAGATCCGCCGCATGTGCGAGCAGGTCGGCCTGCATGTGGTGGGCTTGAAACGCATCCGCATCGGCAACGTGGTGCTGGGCAACCTGCCGGTGGGGCAGTGGCGCTACCTGCGGGCCGACGAATCGTTTGCCTGAGGGATTGGCCTGCAGGCTCTAGAGAGCCCGGCCCATTGCCCCTGCAGGGCCGGCGGCACAATGGGCCATGAGCCCGCCTCGCAAGCTTTCCACCAAGACCCGTCTGCTGCGCCACCTGCGGCCGTCTGACCTGCAGGCCGCGGCGCAGCTGGCCACGCAGGCCACTCAGGGCGTCATCAACCTTGCTGAAGGCGTGCACCGCTCAGTGCACCGGCAGCTCGGGCTGACGGCCGGGCAGGCGCCGGACCGCACCAGCGGCCTCACCGGGCAGGTGTACGCGGGCGTGCGCGGCGCGGCGGGGCTGGTTGGCCGAGGGGTGGACCGGGCCCTGTCGGCATTGCTGGCGCGGCTCGACGACCCAGGCGCGACCCATGAGGCATCGCCCCAGCGCGAGGCCACGCTCGCCGCGCTGAATGGCGTGCTGGGCGACCGCTTGCGGGCCAGCGGCAATGCCCTGGCGCAGGCCAGCGAACTGCGCCACCAGGGGCAGCCACTTCCGATTGACCAGCCCGCAGCGATGGCCACCGCGCTGGAAGGCGCCGGCCCGCACCTGTTGCTGCTGATTCACGGCCTGTGCATGAACGACGCCCAGTGGTGCCGCGGCGGGCACGATCACGGCGCCGTGCTGGCGCAGGAGCTGGGTGCCACGCCCGTCTACCTGCGCTACAACAGCGGCCTGCACACCTCGCAGAACGGCCGCGAACTGGCCAACCTGCTGGAGCGGCTGGTGGCGGCCTGGCCGGTGCCGCTGGAACGCATCAGCATCCTGGGCCACAGCATGGGCGGGCTGGTGGCTCGGTCTGCCCTGCAGGTGGCACGCGACGCGGGCCTGCACTGGCCCGCCAGGCTGCGCGAACTGGTGTTCCTGGGCACGCCCCACCATGGCGCGCCGTTGGAGCGGGCCGGCCACGGGGTTGACCTGCTGCTGGCGGCCACGCCTTTCACGGCGCCCTTTGCCCGGCTGGGCAGGGTGCGCAGCGCCGGCATCACCGACCTGCGCCACGGCCATGTGCTCGATGCCGACTGGCAGGGGCGCGACCGCTTTGCCTCGGCCGAGGACCACCGCGTGCCCTTGCCGTTGCCCGAGGGTATCGCCTGTTTCACGGTCGCTGGCACGCTGGCGCCCAAGCGCGGCCTGCTCGCCGACCGCCTGACCGGCGACGGGCTGGTGCCCCTGAACAGCGCCCTGGGGCAGCACGACGAGCCCGCTCGCCGTTTGCAATTTGCCCGCGACAGCCAGTTCATCGCCTATCGCACCGGCCACCTGGACCTGCTGAGCAGCCCGGCGGTGGCCGCGCAGCTGCTGGCCTGGCTGCAGACGGGCCCGGCAGCGCAGGACGCCGGGTCTTGAAATAGCCCGCGCTGCCCATAAGTCACGCTCTGCGTGAGTGCCCCGCCGGGGCGCGCCCTGTGTTTCAACTCCCCAGTACCCCTGAGCAAACAAACCCTGTCTTTCCAGGCCGAGGTGTCGCAGCTGCTGCACCTCGTCACCCATTCGCTGTACTCCAACCCCGAGATCTTCCTGCGCGAGCTGGTGTCGAACGCGTCGGACGCCTGCGACAAGCTGCGCTTTGAAGGCCTGAACAACGCCGCGCTGTTCGAGGATGCACCCAACCTGGAGGTGCGCGTGGCCTTCGACAAGGCGGCCAAGACCATCACCATCACCGACAACGGCATCGGCATGAGCCTGGCCGAGGCGGTGGAGCACCTGGGCACCATCGCCAAGAGCGGCACCAAGGACTTCATGAGCCGCCTGAGTGGCGACCAGAAGCAGGACGCCCAGCTCATCGGCCAGTTCGGCGTGGGCTTCTACTCCGGCTTCATCGTGGCCGACAAGATCACCGTGGAAAGCCGCCGTGCCGGCCTGCCCGCGGCCGAAGGCGTGCGCTGGGTCAGTGGCGGCACGGGTGATTTCGAGGTGGAGAACATCGAGCGCGCCGCGCGCGGCACCAGCGTCACGCTGCACTTGCGAGACGACGCGGGTGAGTACCTCAGCCACTGGAAGCTCAAGCAGATCATCGGCAAGTATTCCGACCACATCAGCCTGCCGATCCTGATGCAGAAGGAAGAATGGGACGCCGAGAAGAGCGAATATGTGCAGCAGGACGCATGGGAAGCCGTCAACTCGGCCAACGCCCTGTGGGCTCGCAGCAAGAAAGACATTTCCGAGGAGCAGTACGCCGAGTTCTACAAGAACATCAGCTACGACACCGAGGCCCCGCTGGCCTGGAGCCACAACCGCGTGGAAGGCAGCACCGAATACACGCAGCTGCTCTACATCCCGGCCAAGGCGCCGCACGACCTGTGGAACCGCGACCGCAAGGCCGGCATCAAGCTGTACGTCAAGCGCGTGTTCATCATGGACGAAGCCGAGTCGCTGATGCCCTCGTACCTGCGCTGGGTCAAGGGCGTGGTCGATTCGGCCGATCTGCCGCTGAACGTCAGCCGCGAACTGCTGCAGGAAAGCCGCGACGTGAAGGCGATCCGCGAGGGCAACACCCGCCGCGTGCTGGCCATGCTGGAAGACCTGGCGAAGAAGGACGTGGCGCAACAGGCCACCGAAGGCGCTCAGGACGCAGAGGGCGTGACCGACGTGGTGAGCGCCGAAGACAAGGCCGCTGCCGAGAAAGACGCGGGCAAGTTCAGCGCGTTCTACGCCGAGTTCGGTGCCGTGCTGAAGGAAGGCCTGGGCGAGGATTTTGCCAACCGCGAGAAGCTCGCGAAGCTGCTGCGCTTCGCCAGCACCACCAGCGACACCGTGAGCGTGGGTTTTGCCGACTACAAGGCCCGCATGAAGGAAGGCCAGCAGGCCATCTACTACATCACGGCCGACAACCTCGCCGCCGCGCGCAACAGCCCGCAGCTGGAAGTGTTCAAGAAGAAGGGCATCGAAGTCCTGCTGATGACCGACCGCGTGGACGAGTGGGCGCTGTCGCACCTGAACGAGTTCGACGGCACGCCGCTGCAAAGCGTGGCCAAAGGCCAGGTAGACCTGGGCGAACTGCAGGACGAAGCCGAAAAGAAAGCGGCGGAAGAGGCTGCCGAGGTGTTCAAGCCGGTGCTGGAGCGCCTGAAGGAAAGCCTGAAGGACAAGGCCAAGGATGTGCGCGTGACCACCCGCCTGGTGGACTCGCCCGCCTGCCTGGTGGTGGAAGACCACGGCATGAGCACCCAGCTGGCGCGCATGCTCAAGCAGGCCGGCCAGCAGGCACCCGAGACCAAGCCCATCCTGGAAGTGAACGCCGACCACGCGCTGGTGAAGAAGCTCGACGCCAGCGAACACTTCGATGACCTGGCCCACATCCTGTTCGACCAGGCGCTGCTGGCCGAAGGCGGCCTGCCGGAAGACCCGGCAGCTTACGTGAAGCGGGTGAACGCGCTGCTGGTCTGAGGTGGCGGGCGGCTCCGCTGGTCGGGTCACCGGCAGGCGGTGGCACCAATGGCGCAGCCCGCGCTCAAAATGCCATCGACCTGCCACAGCCCTGACACCATGAGCCCCATAGTTTCTGTTCTGACCCCGCCAGCCCGTCCTTTGCGCCGCGCGCCCGCTCGCTTCCTGGCGGCCTGCGCACTCAGCAGTACCCTGCTGCTGGGCGGCTGCGCCTCCGTCGGTGTCGGCTTCGGCATTCCCGTCGGCCCGTTCTCTATCGGGGTAGGCGCCAGCAACAGCGGCGTGAGCGCGGGTGTGAGCACCGGCGTGGGCCCGGTCGGTGTGGGCGTGGGGGTGAACCAGCGCGGGCAGGTGAGCGCCGGGGCGGGCGTTGGAACCAGCACACCGGTGGGAAACAGCGGAGCCCGGGTCGGGGTGGGCGTGGGCACCAGCACGGTGATCCACGATCCGGACACCCGCTGAGCCAGCCCGTTTTCCTGTGGACGAACAACACAAAGCCCACCCGGTGCGAACCGGGTGGGCTTTGTGCTTCATGGAGCCCCGCGCAGCAAGCCGCGGGCTTCAACCGGGCATCACACCAGCGTGAGCGTCACGTCGATGTTGCCGCGGGTGGCGTTGGAGTAGGGGCACACCTGGTGCGCGGTGTCCACCAGATCTTGCGCCACGGCACGGTCCAGGCCGGGCAGGCTCACGGCAAGGCGCACGGCAATGCCGAAACCGGCGGGGATCGGGCCGATGTCCACCTCGGCGTCAATGGCGGCGTCGGCGGGTACCGCCACTTTCTTCATGCCGGCCACGTGCTTGAGGGCACCCATGAAACAGGCCGAGTAGCCAGCGGCGAACAGCTGCTCGGGGTTAGTCGCCGTGCCGGCGCCGCCCATTTCCTTCGGGGGCGAGAGCTTCACGTCGAGCAGGCCGTCGTCGCTGCGTGCGCTGCCGTCGCGTCCGCCGGTGGTGTGGGCGCGGGCGGTGTAGACAACTTTCTCGAGGGATGTGGTCATGGTGGTTCCTTGGGGTTGGGTGCTTCGGGGAAGCGGGTTTAAAGCGGACGAAAGAGAGAAAGAGAAGTGCGGGCAAGGTTCAGGCCGTGAGCCGGTTGCGCAGCGACTGAATCTGGTGCGTCAGCGCCATCGCCTCTGAGACCTCGCAGTCGGTGGCCTGCAGCACGCAGCCGGGGATGCGGGCGGCCCGCGCCTTGAGCGAGCGGCCGGCTGCCGTGAGACGCACCTGCACGCGGCGCTCGTCCTGCACATCGCGCAGCCGCGACACCAAGCCAGCCGCCTCCAGGCGCTTGAGCAGCGGCGTGAGCGTGCCGGAATCCAGGAACAGGCGTTCGCCCAGCTCGGACACGCCTAGGCCGTCTTGCTCCCAGAGCACCAGCAGCGCCAGGTACTGCGGGTAGGTCAGGCCGAGCTCGTCCAGCAGGGGCTTGTAGAGCTTGGTCATGGCGAGCGAAGCCGAATACAGCGCGAAGCAGAGCTGGTTGTCCAGGCGCAGGGCCTGATCGATGGAGAGGTTGGGCTTGACCATGAAGCTGACTGTACGGACTTATTCAATTGTGTGCAATTGAATTGCGTATAGCCTTTCTGGGCGAAGGGTTGCCCGTTGAGGCAGCGCCTGCGCTTCCGATGTTGGTGCAAGCGCCGGGCTTGCAGATGCTTTGCCGGGCCGCCGTTTCAGGCCATCAGGGGCTCGCCCTGCATTTCCTCGATCTGCTCCACCAGCATGTCCACCTGGCCCTGCCAGTAGTCGCGGCTGCCGAACCACGGGAAGTTGATGGGGAAGGCCGGGTCGTCCCAGCGGCGTGCGAGCCAGGCGCTGTAGTGGATCAGGCGCAGCGTGCGCAGAGGCTCGATGAGCGCGAGTTCGCGGCGGTCGAAGGCGCGGAACTGTTCGTAGCCGTCGACCAGGGCGCCGAGCTGCTGGGTCTGCTGGCGGCGGTCGCCGCTGAGCAGCATCCAGAGGTCCTGCACGGCCGGGCCGGTGCGGGCGTCGTCCAGGTCTACGAAATGCGGGCCGGCGCCTGGCAGGTCGGCTGGCGTCCACAGGATGTTGCCGGGGTGGCAGTCGCCATGCAGGCGGATGAGGCGAAGGCTGTCTTCGTCCGCTGGCGGCGTCGCGCGCAGCGCGGGGTGGGCTTCGATGAGAGACAGCGCTTCTTCCAGCGCGGCGGTCCATGCCGTCTGCACCTCGGGCGCGATCATGCGGTGCTGCATCAGCCAGTCGCGCGGCTCGTGGGCGAAGCTGGCGACGTTCAGCGCCGGGCGCTGCTGAAAGGAGTGGCTCGCGCCCACGGTGTGGATGCGGCCCAGGAAGCGGCCGATCCACTCCAGCACCTCGAAGTCGTCCAGTTCCGGGCGGCGCCCGCCGCGGCGCGGGCTCACGGAGAAGGCGAAACCGCCAAAGTGGTGCAGTGTCTGTCCATGGATCGACAGGGGCGGCACGGCCGGAATCTCGGCCGCCACCAGCTCGGCGGCGAACGCGTGTTCTTCGGCGATCTGCTCGTCGCTCCAGCGATGCGGGCGGTAGAACTTGGCCACCACCTGGCTGTGGCCCTCGAACGGCGTCTCCAAGTGCATCTGGTAGACCCGGTTTTCGAAGCTGTTGAGCGCGGCCATGCGCCCGTCGCCCCACAGGCCGATGCTGGCCAGCGCGTCCTGCACCACGTCCGGCGTGAGGGTGGCGTAAGGGTGTGAACGGGCGGGGTCTGTGGCGGGCGCAGCGGTGTTGTGGGGGTGCATGTGGCGATTGTCCTCCCTGCCCCGTGACAGAATCGCCCCATGACCCGTTCCCGACCTCCTGCCGTGCCCGCCGCCCCGTCCAGGGGAGCCAAGACCCTGGAAGAGCAGCTGCCCGAGCTTCGGCCGGGGCAGTCTGTGGAGCTGCTGAAAGAGCTGCACATCCTCACCCGCGAAGGCAAGCTCAACCAGGACACCCGGCGCAAGCTCAAGCAGGTCTACCACCTGGTGCGCTTCATCGAGCCGCTGCTCGACGAGGTGCTGGCCGCCCGGGGCGACGTGACCCTGGCCGACCACGGCGCGGGCAAGTCGTACCTGGGCTTCATCCTGTACGACCTGTTCTTCAAGCAGCGGACGGTGGGGCGCGTGTACGGCGTGGAGGCACGCGCCGAGCTGGTGGAGAAGTCGCGCGAGCTGGCGGAGCGCCTGGGCTTCGACCGCATGGACTTCCTGGCCACCACGGTGCAGCAGGCGCTGAGCCACCCGGACCTGCCGCCGCAGATCGACGTGGTGACCGCGCTGCACGCCTGTGACACCGCCACCGACGACGCCATCGCCTTCGGCCTGGCCAAGCAGGCGCGCTTCATGGTGCTGGTGCCTTGCTGCCAGGCCGAGGTGGCCGGGGTGATGCGGCAAAACAAGGCGCTGTCGCTCAAACGCTCCCCGCTGGCCGAGCTGTGGCGCCACCCCTTGCACACGCGGGAGTTCGGCAGCCAGATCACCAATGTGCTGCGCTGCCTGCAGCTCGAAGCCCACGGGTACAGCGTGACGGTGACCGAGCTGGTGGGCTGGGAGCACTCGATGAAGAACGAACTCATCCTGGCCCGTAAAATGGACCACGACCGGGATGCCAGCAAGGCCCGGTCCCGTGAACGGCTGCGGCAGGTGCTCGACGAGCTGAACCTGCAGGTCCTCACGGAACGCTTCGCGGCCTGACCCTCGTCAGGCCATTCCACGAACCCGCTTGCTGCGCGTATCCGCTGGCACCGCCAGCGCCGCTGCGGCGCCTTCGTGGCGGCACCTCGTTTGCCGCCGTTCCCCGGTGTTCAAGTCAGCGCACAGCTGATGCCGGTTGGCCAGGTGGCCCCGGGAGATGACCGCATCTCCGGTGGCCACTGCTCAGGCCCCCACCCAGGAGAACCAGTTCATGGTCATCGCCGATTTCAACTTCCTGCTCCAGACCATGGCCTGGCCGCTGGTGCTGCTGCTCGCCTGGTTTCTGGGTGAGCGCTTCCACGAGCGCTGGCACATACCGCGGGTCACGAGCTATGTGGGCGTGGGGCTGCTGGGCGGCCTGGTCAACCTGCCGGGCCTCACAGGGGACGTGCCCGGGCTGCCGTTTCTGGCCAACGTGGCGCTTTCGCTGGTGCTGTTCGAGCTGGGCTACCGCATCAACCTGCGCTGGTTCCGCAACAACCCCTGGGTGCTGCTGCTGGGGGTGGTTGAATCCTTTGTCACCTTCGCGCTCATCTACTGGGTCAGCGGCTGGTTCGACCTGCAGGTGGACTTGCGCCTGATCATCGCCGCGCTCTCGGTCTCGGCCTCGCCCGCCGGCATCGTGCGCGTGGCCAACGAACTGCGCAGCGCCGGCCAGGTGACCGAGCGCGTGCTGCACCTGTGCGCCATCAACTGCATGATGTCGGTGCTGCTGCTCAAGCTGGTGGTGGGCTACTGGTACCTCAGCACCTCGGGCGATCTGGTGCTGGCGGCCTTCGGCAGCATCCACGTGGTGGCCACCTCTGTGGCCGTGGGTGCGCTGCTGGGCGTGGCGGTGCCCTGGCTGCTGCGCCAGCGCGGCACGCACGAACGCGGTGTGACGGTGGTGTTTTCGCTCGCCGTGCTGCTGCTGACCACCACGGCCTACGGCCTGAAGCTCTCGCCGCTGCTGGCCGCACTCACGTTTGGCATCGTGGCGCGCGAGCGGCGTGTGCACCTGACCAACGCGCAGCGCGATTTTGGCACCGCCGGCGACCTGCTCTCGGTGTTCCTTTTCGTCTACATCGCCTCGCTGCTGGACTGGGCTGATGTCGGCACCGGCATGCTGATCGGCCTGCTGCTCATTGCCGTGCGCACCGTGGCCAAGGTGGGTTGCAACCTGGCCGCGGCACGGCTCTCGGGCATCAGCGAGCGCAAGGGCCTGCTCACCGGGCTGGCGCTCACGCCCATGTCGGCGTTCGCCATTCTGCTGCTGGAGCAGACCCGGCTGTACGGTTTTGCGCCCGCGGTGCAGGTGCTCTCGGTGATGGCCGGGATGATGCTGCTGCAGGAGCTGCTGGGTCCGGTGGTGACGCAGCGCGCCCTGATGGCCGCCCAGGAAACCCACGTGACCAAGGAATAAGCCATGCCACTGGAAACCTTCAAATCGTCCAAATCGCTCACCATGGGCGTGGAGCTGGAACTGCAACTGGTCAACTCCTACGACCTCGACCTGTCCAGCAGCGCCAACGACCTGCTCGATCTGCTCAGGCGCAAGCCATTTCCGGGTGTTGTCACGCCCGAGATGACGCAGAGCATGATCGAGATTGCCACCGACGTGCAGACCGAACACGGCCCGCTGCTGGCGCAGCTGCGCGACATTCGTGACACGCTGGTGAGCGCCGGCGACCGCCTCAACATCGAGATTGCCGGCGGCGGCACCCACCCGTTCCAACGCTGGTTCGAGCAGCGCATTTTTTCCAAGCCGCGCTTTCAGGAGCTGTCGGGCCTGTACGGCTACCTGGCCAAGCAGTTCACCGTGTTCGGCCAGCACGTGCACATTGGCTGCGCCAGCCCCGACGAAGCCCTGTTCCTGCTGCACTCGCTGAACCGCTACGTGCCGCACTTCATCGCGCTGTCGGCCTCGTCGCCGTTTTCGCAGGGTGTCGACACCCTGTTCGATTCCGCCCGGCTGAACTCGGTGTTCGCGTTCCCCCTGAGCGGCCGCGCGCCCTTCGTGCTGAGCTGGGAGGAGTTTGCCAACGTGTACTTCACCAAGATGGAATCCACCGGGGTGGTGAAGTCCATGAAAGATTTTTACTGGGACATCCGGCCCAAGCCCGAGTACGGCACCATCGAACTGCGCGTGTGCGACACGCCGCTCACGGTGGAGCGCGCCGCCGGTCTGGCCTGCTACCTGCAGGCGCTGTGCCGCCACCTGCTGGAGCGCGGCGAGCAGGCTCCCGAAGAAGACGACTACCTCGTCTACACCTACAACCGCTTCCAGGCCTGCCGCTTCGGCCTGGACGGCATGATGGTCAACCCCAAGACGCGCGAGCAGATCAGCATCCGCGAAGACATCCTGGCCACGCTGCGCCACCTGGGGCCGCATGCGGATGCCCTGAACTCGCACGCGGCACTCGACGAGATCGAGCGCACAGCCGCCCGCGACGGCAACCACGCCAGCTTCCTGCGGAAGCAGTTTCAGGCCAGTGGCAGCGTGCAGAGCGTGGTGCGCGCCAGCGTGGAGGCGCTGCGCAGTGGCCCTTTGACCTGACCCGCAAATGAACTGGCGGGTGAAAGCCGGCCACTTCTTCGCTTGTCAGGCATCTTCTGACGAGGCGAATGGCCAAAGGCTGACTCAAGTTTCTGAAGCGGCTGCATACAGTTGACACATCGGTTCACCGGATCGGCGAACCGCCCCTCTTTTTCCCAGGATGTGTCATGAAAACCAGCACCAGCAGTCTCAACCCCTTCGTCCTCCTGCTCGACCCTGAAGCGGTCATCAATGCCATGGAAGGCAGTGCCGACCTGCGCGGCCTGCGCGGCCGCATCTGCCGCCCGCTCGACAAACCCCTGATCCCCAAGCTGTACGACACGGTGCGTGCCTTTGACGCGCTGATCGAAGCCGAAGACTTCATCGACGGCGGCGCCGAGTTCTACACCGAAGCCCAGCCCGCCATGCGGGCCGTGCACTGAAGCTGCCCGATCTCAGCGCGCGAAGCGCTTGCGGGTGAGCGCCAGCGCCAGCCAGAAGGCGGCCACCGCGTAGACCAGCAGCACCAGCGCATGGAGCCAGGCCTGTTCAGGCCACTGATCCATGAACAGGGGTCGCACCAGTTCCACCGCATTCGTCAGCGGCAGCCAGTCGGACACCACGCGCACCACACCCGGTAGCTGCTCACGAGGGAAGAAGACGCCAGAGAGAAACATCATCGGCGTCAGGAACAGCGTGAAGTAGTAGGTGAAGAAGTCGTAGCCCTTGGCCAGGGCGTTGAACACCAGCGCGATGCATGAGAAGGTGATGCCCACGCCCAGCAGCACCGGCCACGCCAGCAGCAGCTTCGGGCTGTGGCTGATGCCCAGCGCCAGCATCACGCCCAGGATGGCGGTCACGGCAAACAGGGCCTTGAACCCGGCCCACAGCATCTCGGCCAGCACCACGTCGTCCAGGCTCACCGGCGCGTTCATGATGCCGTCCCAGGTTTTCTGCACGTGCATGCGCGAAAACGCCGAATACAGCGCTTCGAAGCTTGCCGCGTTCATGGCGCTCATGCAGATGCTGCCGCTGGCCAGGAACAGGATGTAGGGCACCGCCACGGCGCCCTGCGGCGTGGCCACCGTCACCTGGCCCACCAGCGCGCCCATGCCGTAGCCAAACGCCACCAGCCACATCAGCGGCTCGGCGATGTTGCCGACCAGGCTGGGCACCGCCAGCTTCTTCCAGACCAGCCAGTTGCGCAGGAACACCGGCCACCAGCGGGTGGAAAGGTTCGGCAGCGACCAGGGGGAGGGTGGGGTCAAGGTGGTGGTCATGTTCGTGGGCCGGAAGCCGGTGGGTGCCTGAAGCATTTGTTCGGGTGGGGTTCGGTTTTTCCGAGGGGTGCCGCCTGTGTGAAGGTTCGTTCGCCAGCTTGTGTTTGAAGGCTTCGACAAGCTCAGCCCGAACGGATGTTTTTGGTTTTGGGCTGGGCATACGTCCTCTCTGGCGAGACACCTCCCCGTTCGCGCTGACTTATCCCCGTTCGGGCTGAGCCTGTCGAAGCCCTCACCGTGATCATCCATCCTCGCGTATCTGCCTGCCCGTCAGCTTGAGGAACAGGTCTTCCAAGTTCGCCGGCCGGTGCAGGGTGCGCAGCTGCGGGTGTTCGCCCAGCGCCGCCAGCAGCGGACGCGCCTGCGCGGTGTAGAAGAACACGGTCTCGCCACTCACCTCCACGCGCGCCGCCAGCCCGCGCAAGTCCGCGTGCACCTCGTCGTGAGCCAGCGCCAGTGCGCCGTTGCCATAGACCTCCACCACGTCCGGTTCCAGGTGCTGGGCGATCAGTTCGCGCGGCCGGCCTTCGGCGATCTTGCGTCCGTGGTCAAGCACCAGCAGGCGCGAGCACAGGCGCTCCGCCTCGTCCATGAAGTGGGTCGTGAGCAGGATGCTCTTGCCCTGCTGCAGCAGCAGCTGCAGGCGCTCCCACATCAGGTGCCGCGCCTGCGGGTCCAGGCCGGTGGTGGGCTCGTCGAGCATCAGCAGCTTCGGGTCGTTCACCAGCGCACGCGCCAGCGACAGCCGCCGCTTCATGCCGCCCGAGAGTTCGCCGGGCTTCGCGTCGGCCTTGTGCGCCAGCGCGGCAAAGTCCAGCAGTTGGGGAATGCGCGCGCGGATATCGGACGTGCGCAGCCCGAAATAGCGGCCGTACACCAGCAGGTTCTCGGCGCAGGAGAAGTCCGGGTCCAGCGTGTCGATCTGGCTCACCACACCCAGCTGCGCCTTGATCGCCAGCGCGTCACGCGGCATGTCCAGGCCACCAAAGGCGGTGATCTGCCCGGCATCGGGCGCCGTCAGCCCCAGGCACATGCGGATGGTGGTGGTCTTGCCCGCCCCGTTGGGCCCGATCACGCCCAGGCATTCGCCGGGCTCGATCGCAAACGACAGGTCGTCCACCACGGTGGCACTGCCATAACGCTTGACAAGGTGCTGGCAGTGGAAAAGGACGTTTGTCACAGGGGTGGCGCGGCTGTTGAATCGTTGATTATGTCGAGTGCAGAAGCCTAGAATGAAACAATTCTTCTACGCGAATTTACTCAAGGGACTCTATGAAACAGCGGTTGGCTATTCCATTGGCGGTGGCAAGTTCGGTGCTGTTGACCGCATGCGGGGGAGGGGGCGGCGACGATCCGCCGCCGGTCACGCCGCTGCGGGCGGAGAATTACACAGATGTTTCTCTGCAGGTGGTGTCCAGCGTGACGGCAACAGGTCCGGTGTTCGATGCTTTGGCGGTCGTGGCCTTGGCCACCTCAGACGCCGGGGGGCCATCGTGTGCCACCTTCACCGCAACCGATGTGGCGCCTCCTGGTCTTTCTCAAGGTGACAGCTTTGCAGTGGTCGCCAAGGAATGTGTTCTCCGCCCGGGAGAGCTTCCCGTCAACGGCGGACTCACGTTCACTTTCAATGCAGTTGGAACCAACAGCGCCGTGACCATGCAATTCACCGAGTTCACCACCGCAGGCCTGACCCTGAACGGGGCGGCCCTGTTGTCCGTGAATTCGACCACCACCACCCTGGCGTACCAAGGGCTTACGGCGGTAAAACCTGCCAGCGCGGGGACACCTGCTCGAACGGTGGTTTACAACCACACCATGGCGTTCTTTGACTCGTTTCAAACAGCAAGGGTGACGGGCGGCATGGTGGTGAACGGCAGCGCTTACCAACTGAGTACGCCGGAGGACCTCACGCTCGGGAGGGCCTATCCCGAAGACGGACGGCTGCTGATCTCGGACGGACGCGGTGCCCGGGTCAGGGTTACGATGTCGGAGACGGGCTTTACCAGTGAACTCTTCCTTTCCTTGACCAGCCCGGTGGCAGCTACCGTTACACGGCTGTGGTCAGCGCTTTGAGCCTCTGACGCTCGCTCCGGGGCGGGGTTCCGGGTTGTGCAGGCAGGGCTGGGATAATGCTCCACCTGCCTTCCGGATCTGCCCCTCATGTCTTTCACCGTCTTCCTGCAGTACCTCCTGCCCAAACGCGCCCTGACCGAATTCGCGGGCTGGTGTGCCCATTCCAAGGCCACCTGGTGGGTGCACAACGTCATCCCCTGGTTCATCAAGCGGTACGGCGTTAACATGCAGGAAGCGGCCAACCCGGACCCGCGCAGCTACGCCACCTTCAACGAGTTCTTCACCCGGACTTTGAAGCCCGGCGCCCGGCCGCTTGCAGCGAGCGATTTCGTGTGTCCGGTGGACGGGGCGATCAGCCAGGTCGGCCCGATCCGTCGCGACCAGATCTTCCAGGCCAAGGGCCACCACTACAGCACGCGCGCGCTGGTGGGTGGAGACGCGGAACTTGCCGCGCAGTTCAACGACGGCAGCTTTGCCACCATCTACCTCAGCCCCAAGGACTACCACCGCATCCACATGCCCGTCGAGGCGCGCTTGCGGCGGATGATCTATGTGCCCGGTGACCTGTTTTCGGTGAACCCCGACACAGCACGCGGCGTGCCGGGGCTGTTTGCCCGCAACGAACGGGTGGTGTGTGTGTTCGACGCGCCGCACGGCCCGCGTGAGAACCACGAAACCCGTCCCTTTGTGCTGGTGCTGGTGGGGGCCACCATCGTGGGCAGCATGGCCACCACCTGGCACGGCGTGGTGAACCCGCCGCGCACGAAAGACGTGCGCGAATGGAACTACGACGACCGCGTGTTCCGCCTGCGTCGTGGCGAGGAAATGGGCTGTTTCCTGCTGGGCTCCACGGTGGTGATGCTGTGGCCCAAGGACACCATCGAACTCAACCCCGGCTGGACCCCTGGCCAGATGGTTGCCATGGGCGAGGCCATGGGGTCTGCCGTGCTGCCCGCCAGTGCATCCATTTGACGAACACAGGAGCGACACCCATGACCACCCTCGGAACCCCCCTTTCGCCTTCCGCCACCCGCGTCATGCTGCTGGGTTCGGGGGAGCTCGGCAAAGAAGTGCTCATTGCGCTGCAGCGCCTGGGCGTGGAAACCATTGCGGTCGACCGCTACGAACACGCGCCCGGCCAGCAGGTGGCGCACCATGCGCGCACCATCACCATGAGCGACGCGGCGCAGCTGAAAGCGCTGATCGAGGCCGAGCGCCCCCACCTCGTGGTGCCCGAGATCGAGGCGATTGCCACGCCCGCGCTGCAGGAACTGGAGGCGGCGGGTGTGGTGCGCGTGGTGCCCACGGCCCGTGCCGCGCGCCTGACCATGGACCGCGAAGGCATCCGGCGCCTGGCCGCCGAGACGCTGGGCCTGCCGACCAGCCCCTACCGTTTTTGCGATTCGCTGGACGAACTGCGGGCCGCCATTGATGGCGAGCAGGGCGCGGCCGGCATCGGTTATCCCTGCATCGTCAAGCCGGTGATGAGCAGCAGCGGCAAAGGCCAGAGCAAGATCGATGGACCGGCCGACGTGCAGACTGCGTGGGACTACGCCATGGCCGGTGGGCGCGTGGGCCCGGGCCGGGTGATCGTGGAAGGCTTCATCGACTTCGACTACGAAATCACCCAGCTCACGGTGCGGGCGCGCGGCGCCAGCGGCGAAATCGAGACCCATTTCTGCGATCCCATCGGCCATGTGCAGGTGAGCGGTGACTACGTGGAAAGCTGGCAGCCCCACCCCATGACACCCGCCGCCCAGGCCGAGTCGCGCCGCGTGGCCAAGGCCGTCACCGATAACCTGGGCCAGGGCCTGGACGGTGAACCATCGGGCCTGGGCCTCTACGGCGTGGAGCTGTTCGTCAAGGGCGACCAGGTGTGGTTCAGCGAGGTCAGCCCGCGCCCGCACGACACTGGCATGGTGACCATGGTCACGCAGTGGCAGAACGAATTTGAGCTGCACGCCCGCGCCATCCTGGGCCTGCCCGTGAGCACCGCGCTGAAGAGCCCGGGGGCCAGCGCCGTGATCTACGGCGGCGTGGACGCTACCGGCATCGTGTTCGACGGCGTGGACGAAGCCCTGCGCGTGCCCAACAGTGAGGTCCGCCTGTTCGGCAAGCCCGAGAGCTTCGTGAAGCGCCGCATGGGCGTGGCCCTGGTGCACGACGCCGATGTGGACACCGCCCGCACCCAGGCCAAGCTGGCGGCGTCGAAAGTCAAACCCCGCACGGCGTGAGCGCGGCAGGCCCCAAGGGCGCTTCGGTGAGGGCCACTGGCATGACCCGACCGGTCAAATGGCTGTTCACCGCCATTTCGGCGGTCATGGCGCTGGCCAGCGCCGCGGTCATCGTGACCGAGGTGCGCACCGCCTCCACGCGCTACGAGGGCATCGTCACCGTGGTCGGTGACGACGCGGTGTGGGTCGGCCAGACCGGTTTGCTCCTGGCGGCCCTGCCGCTGGCGGTGTGGCTGCCACCCCGCTGGCTCGGCCCAGTGCTCACCGCTTGGTGGATCGCGCTGATGTTGTGGGTGTTCGGGACCGTGTTTGGGCGCTAGAGCCCGATACCTGTAGCCGGAGTGACGCGACCCGAACCCAGGATGCGGTGGAACCGGCTTGGCCGGGCCACAGGCATCGCCCCCTGGAGGGGGTGACGCGCCCCAAGGCGCGGCGCGGGGGTGGGCTCATCTACTCATGCCGCAGCGCGTCGATCGGGTTCAGCCGGGCGGCCCGGCGTGCCGGGAAGTAGCCGAACAGCACGCCGATGCCCGCCGAGAACACGAAGCTCAGCAGATTCACGCCCGGGTTGAATACGTAGGGCACGTTCATGACGCTGGACAGGCCAATGGACGCCACCGTGGCCAGCACGATGCCGATCACGCCGCCCAGGGCGGCCAGCACCACCGCCTCGATCAGGAACTGCAGCAGCACCTCGCGCTCCAGCGCGCCGATGGCCAGGCGCAGGCCGATCTCGCGGGTGCGCTCGGTCACGCTCACCAGCATGATGTTCATGATGCCGATGCCGCCCACCAGCAGGCTCACCGCGGCCACCGCGCCCAGCAGGGTGGTCAGCACCCGGGTGGTGCCCGAGAGGGTGTCGGCCAGCTGCTTGGTGTCGAGCACGTTGAAGTTGTCTTCGTCGGTGTCGGCCAGCTTGCGGCGCTCGCGCAGCAGCTGGCTGAGGCTGGCCTTCACGCGGTCCGGGTCGCTGCCGTCTTCCATGGACACCAGCAGCGTGTTCACGCGGGTGTTGCCGGTCAGGCGGCGCTGCAGCGTTTTCAGGGGCACGAGCACGGTGTCGTCCTGGTCGTTGCCGAAGGCGCCCTGGCCTTTTGAACCCAGGATGCCGATCACCTCGCACGACATCTGCCGCAGCCGCAGCGGTTCGCCCAGCGCCTCGCGGTTGCCGAAAAGCTCTCGGCGCACCGTCTCGCCGATCAGGCACACGGCCGAGCCCGCGCGCAGTTCGTCGGCACTGAAGATGCGGCCGCTGGCCACGCGCCAGTTGCCGGTGACCAGCCAGTCGTTGGTGCTGCCGATCACGCTGCTCGACCAGTTGCGGCCATTGGCCACCACGGTGGCGCCGGTGCGGGCTTCTGGTGCCACCGCGTTGATGCCGCCGATCTGCGTGGCGATGGCCTCGGCGTCCGTGTCCTTGAAGGCCGGCGCACTGGCGCCGCTGCCGCCCGGGCCCAGGCGCTGACCGGGCCGCACCTGCAGCAGGTTGGTGCCCAGGCCGGCGATCTGGTTCTGCACCGCCAGGGTCGCGCCGTTGCCCAGCGTCACCATGGTGATGACCGCGCTCACGCCGATCACGATGCCCAGGATGGTGAGGAAAGAGCGCAGCAGGTTGCGCCGGATCGAGCGCAGCGCCAGCAGCAGGGTGTTGGCCCACATGCTCAGTGCCCTCCCGTGGTGGTGGCCGCGCCGGCCGCTTGCAGACCGGCTTCTGGTACGCCGGCCGCTTGCCGACCGGCTGCTGATACGCCGGCCGCTGGCAGACCGGCCGGGTGCGGGTTGCGCACATCGCTTTCCACGACACCGTCGACGAAGCGCACGATGCGCCGGGCGTAGGCCGCCATGTCGGGTTCGTGCGTGACCATGAGCACGGTGATGCCGCGTTCGGCGTTGAGGTGCCAGAGCAGTTCCATGATCTCCTGGCTGCGCACCGTGTCGAGGTTGCCGGTGGGCTCGTCGGCCAGCAGCACGGCGGGTTCGGTGACGATGGCGCGCGCGATCGCCACGCGCTGCTGCTGCCCGCCCGACAGCTCGGCCGGCGTGTGGTGTCCCCAGCCCGTGAGACCGACCGATTCCAGGGCGCGCGCCGCGGCGGCGTGCCGCTCGGCGCTGGGCTCGCCGCGGTAGACCAGGGGAAGTTCCACGTTTTCCTGTGCCGATGTGCGCGCCAGCAGGTTGAAGCCCTGGAACACGAAGCCGAAAAAGCGCCGGCGCAGGCGCGCGCGCTGGTCGCGCGTGAGCGAATCGACCCGCACACCCTGGAACCAGTATTCGCCACCGCTGGGTGTGTCCAGGCAGCCCAGCGTGTTCATGGCGGTGGACTTGCCCGAGCCGCTGGGGCCCATGATGGCCACGAAGTCGCCCGCCTCGATGTCCAGGTCCACGCCCTTGAGCGCCTGGAAGGCCGTGCTGCCCTCGCCATACACCTTGGTGATGCCGCGCAGGCGGATCAGCGGTGAAGCGTGGGGGCTCATCGAGCCCTCGCCTCGCCGCTGCGCTGGTCGGTGATCACGGCCAGGCCTTCTTCCACGCCTTCGCCGCTGACCTCGGTCATGCGCCCGTCGCTGATGCCGGTTTTCACCGGCAGCGCCACCGGCTCGCCGTCGCGCAGCACCCAGACCTGGCGCATGCCCGGGGCCCGGCCGCCGGGGCTTTCGCCGGCGCGGCGCGGGCTTCCCGTGCGCGGCATGCGCGGCATCAGGGTGGAGAGCACATTGCTCCCGCCCGACGCGGCCGGTGCGCTGGCCCCCGCCTGAGCGGGCGAAAAACGCAGCGCGGTGTTGGGCACCAGCAGCACGCCGGTGCGTTCGGTGGCCACGATGGTGGCGGCGGCCGTCATGCCTGGGCGCAGGCTCAGGTCGGTGTTGTCCACATCCAGCGTGGTCACGTAGGTCACCACGTTGTCGGTCTTGGTGGACCCGAAGGCCACGCGCCGGATCGTGGCCGGGTAGCGCCGCGCCGGGTAGGCGCTGACAGTGAAGCTCGCTTTCTGGCCGGCCTGCACGGCGCCCACGTCGGCCTCGTCCACGCTCACTTCCAGGCGCAGCTGCGCCAGGTTTTCCGCGATGGTGAACAGCGTGACGGCCTGCAGCGAGGCCGCCACCGCATTGCCCGGATCGACCGAGCGGGCGAGCACCACGCCGTCAATGGGCGAGCGGATGGAAGCCTTGGAGAGGTTGGTCTCGTCGGTGGACAGGGTGGCGCGGGCGGCGGCCACGTTGGCGCGGGCGCTGGCCTCGGCGGCCACGGCCCGCTCGACCCCGGCGCGCGCGGTGTCCAGCTCGGCGGCCGAGGGCACCTTGCCGCCCGAGAGGCGGGCCACTTCCTCGAAGCGGGCCAGCGTGGCTTTCGCTTCCTGCACGGTGGCGCTGCTCTGGGCCAGCTGCGCCTGCGACGACGCGAGCGCAGCGCGGGAGCGCAACACCTGGTCGGTGAGTTTGGCGGTGTCCAGTTCCACCAGCACCTGCCCGACCCTCACGCGGTCGTTCACGTCCACCAGCACCCGCTTGACCGTGCCCGACAGCTCGCTGCCGATGGTCACCGCCCGGGTGGGTTGCAGGGTGCCATTGGCCGACACGGTGAGGGTGAGGTCGCCCTGACGCACCGCTTCCGTCACATACACCGGGGCGGCCTTGGCCTTGCGCTGGGCCTGCGTGTAGTAGAGCGCGCCGCCGATCAGCAGCACGGCCACCAGCACGGTCCAGAGTTTGGAAAGCAGTCGCCAGCGCGAGGGCCGTTCTTCGCCCAGCAGTTCGTCGAGTCGTTGGTCGTCCGCGCCTGGGGTGGCGGCACGGGTGGCGGGCAATTGGGGGTCGGTCATGGCGGGGTGGCGGCTTGTCAGGGTGAGCGCGGTGTGGCCGGCGCGGGGATGTTGTCAGGTGCTTCGGGTGTCCAGCCGCCGCCCAGTGCTTTGTACAGGCGCACATGGTCGGCGCTGAGCGTGGCGCGCACGCTGGCCACGCTGTCCTGGGTGGCCAGCAGGGTGCGCTGCGTGTCGAGCACGGCCCGGAAATCGATCAGGCCGCTGCTGTAACGCTGGCGCGCCAGCAGTTCGGCGTTGGCCGCTGCGGCCGACGCCGCTTCCAGGCGTGCCAGCCGCTCCCGGTTGCCCTGCAGCGCCACCAGCGCGTCTTCCACGTCTTTCAGCGCGGCGAGCACCGCCCCCTCGTACGCCACGCGGGCCTGCTCCAGCGCCGCGTCCTGGGCGCGCACCCGGGCGCGCCCCGCGCCGCCGTCAAACAGCGGCGCCGACACACTGGCCAGCAGGGCGTTCGCCACCGATGCGCCGCTGGTCAGCGAGCCCAGCGCCAGCGCCGAGAGCCCGAGCGAGCCGCTGAGGCGGAAACTGGGCTGGCGCGCCGCTTCGGCCTGCGCAACGCGGGCCAGGGCCGCCTCGATGCGCCACTCGGCCGTGCGCACATCGGGCCGCTGGCGCAGGGTGTCGGCGGGGAAGGCGAGTGCCAGTGCGGCCGGCGCCTGCGGAACGGGAGCGGGCTCGACCAGCCGGGCCTGCAGGCGCCCGGGGGCCTCACCGGTGAGCACCGCCAGGCCGTTGGCCGCCTGCGCCACGCCGGTCTGCAGCGCCGGGATCTGCGCCGCGGTCTGCTCGCTCGCGGCCAGCGCCTGTTCCACATCCAGCGAAGACGCCAGGCCCGCCTGCGTGCGCCAGCGGGTAATCTGCAGGGTTTCGGTCTGCGCCGCGAGGTTGCGGCGCGCAATGTCCAGGCGGGTCTGCAGGCTGCGCAGTTCGATGTAGGTCAGCGCCACCTCGGCCGCCAGCGATACCTGCACCTGGCCCAGGTTCGCGGCAGAGGCCAGCGCGTCGGCCTCGCTGGCGTCCAGGCCCCGTCGGTTGCCGCCGAACACGTCGGGCTCCCAGCTCGCGTCGAAGCCGGCCTGGAAGCGGTTGGTGGCGTCGTTGCCGCCCGACACGCCGCGCTGCGCCGAGCCAGAGGCGCCGAGCGACGGCCCCATGCCGGCCTGCTGCACATCGCGCAGCGCCCGCGCCTGCAGCAAGGCAGCCTGCGCACTGCGAACGCTGGTGTTGGCCAGCAGCGCCTGTGTGACCAGCTCGCTCAGCAGCGGGTCGTCAAACCGCTGCCACCACTGGCCCAGTGCCGTGGGCAGCTGGCCAGCGTCTGCCGGCGCGGCCGCCGCGCTCCAGCTGCCTGGTACGGCGGTGGCGGTTGCTCGGGAGCCGGAGGCGAGCGGGGTGGCGCAGGCGGCCAGCAGGACCACACTGGCCAGGGCGACGAGGGATGCAGAAAGGCGGGGAGTGGGGCGCAGGTTCATGGTGTTCGTTCAGCGTACCGCGTACGCTACTGTTCCATTGTGCGCAAACGCATGCAGTGAACCGTGACTCAAGAGTGAAGTTCCGGTAAAGCCCGGGGTCATGCGACGCGAGACCATCATTGCCTCAGGGTTGGCGCCCGGGGTTCCTTGTACGCCGTGATCGAGCCCTTGGATCATGGCGCCGGTTGCCTACTGGAACGCCACCTCGGCGAAGCTGCGCAACTTGCGGCTGTGCAGCTGCTCCACGCCACCCTCGCGCAGCCGCTCCACCGCGCGGATGCCGATGCGCAGGTGCTGGTCGACCCGCTCGCGGTAGAAGTGGTTGGCCATGCCCGGCAGCTTGATCTCGCCGTGCAGCGGTTTGTCGCTCACGCAGAGTAGGGTGCCGTAGGGCACACGGAAGCGAAAGCCGTTGGCCGCGATGGTTGCGCTTTCCATGTCGAGCGCCACGGCGCGCGATTGTGAGAACCGCCGCTGCGGCGTGTTGTCGGGCAGCAGTTCCCAGTTGCGGTTGTCGGTGCTGGCCACGGTGCCGGTGCGCATGATGCGCTTGACTTCGGCCGGTGCCACGCCGGTCACGTCGGCCACGGCGCCTTCCAGCGCCAGCTGGATTTCGGCCAGCGCGGGGATGGGCACCCACAGCGGCAGTTCTTCGTCCAGCACGTGGTCTTCTCGCACGTAGGCGTGGGCCAGCACATAGTCGCCCAGCTGCTGGCTGTTGCGCAGGCCGGCGCAGTGGCCGAGCATGAGCCAGGCGTGCGGGCGCAGCACGGCGATGTGGTCGGTGATGGTTTTGGCGTTGGCCGGTCCCACGCCGATGTTGACCATGGTGATGCCCGTGCGGTCGGCGCGCACGAGGTGGTAGCCCGGCATCTGTGGCAGCCGGGGCGGCTGTGCGCCCAGCTCGTCGCCCGCCAGTGGCGGCGTCCCGGCGCGGCGGGTGACCACATTGCCCGGTTCGACGAAGGCGATGTATTCGCTGTCGGCGCGCGCCATTTCGGCGTGGCCGAGCTTGATGAACTCGTCGATGTAGAACTGGTAGTTGGTGAACAGCACGAAGTTCTGGAACCACTCGGGCGCGGTGCCTGTGTAGTGGCGCAGGCGCTGCAGCGAGTAGTCCACCCGCGGGGCGGTGAACAGCGAGAGCGGGTGGGCCTCACCGGCGCGCGGCTCGTGCGTGCCGTTGGCTATGCCGTCGTCCATGGTGGTGAGGTCGGGCAGGTCGAACACGTCGCGCATGAGGGCGCGGCGCGCGGCGCTCAGGCTGCCCTCCACATGCTCGTGCTCGGCAAACGAAAAGTGGATCGGAATGGGCTGCGCGCTCACGCCCACTTCCAGCTCGCCCCCGTGGTTGGCAAGCAGCAGTCGGAACTGCTGCAGCAGGTAGCCGGCGTACAGGTCGGGCCGGGTCACGGTGGTCTCGAAGCGGCCGGCACCGGCCACGAAGCCGTAGCTCAGGCGACTGGTGGGCGCGCTGCTCTGGTGTGAGACGCTGTGCGTGTGCAGGCGCACGAAGGGGTAGCAGGCGCGCACATGCTGGCCGCCGAAATCATGGCCGTCGACAAAACCGCGCATGGCCTGGCGCAGGTGGTCGATCGACTGCTGGTAGATGCGCTGCACCTGGGCCAGGGCGGCGGCCGGGTCGTTGAAGAAGGCGGAGGGGGTCGGGTCGGGCGTGGTGATCTGCATGGTCTTATTGTGTCGCCGACACATGTGGATACCGTGACGGGCGGGCCCAGGCCCGCCGCCGGCTCAGCGGGCTGGCTCGCGCATGGTGACGAACTCTTCGGCCGCGGTGGGGTGGATGCCGATGGTGCTGTCGAAAACCGCCTTGGTGGCGCCCGCCTTCATGGCCACCGCAAAGCCCTGCACGATCTCGCCGGCCTCGGTGCCCACCATGTGCAGGCCCACCACGCGGTCGCTGGCGGTGTCCACGATGAGCTTCATGAGCGTGCGCTCGCTGCTGCCCGAGAGCGTGTGCTTCAAGGCCTTGAACTCGCTTCGGAAGACGGTGATATGCCCGAACTTCTCGCGCGCCTCGGCCTCGCTGTGGCCCACCGTGCCCACATTGGGGTGGGTGAAGATGGCCGTGGGCACAAACTCGTAGCTCATGCTGCGCGGCGGTTTGCCGGCAGCAGGGCCGAACAGCTGGTCCACCACCACCATGGCCTCGCCCAGCGCCACCGGCGTGAGCTGCAGGCGGTTGGTGACGTCGCCCACCGCGAAGATGGACGGCACGTTGGTGCGGTAGTGCGCGTCCACGACCACCGCACCCTGTTTGCCCTGCGCCACGCCCACGGTCTCCAGGCCCAGGCCCTTGACGTTGGGCACGCGACCGGTGGCGTAGAGCACGGCGTCGGCCATCACGGTGTTGCCGCCTTCCAGCTCCACCCGCAGGCCCTCGGCGGTCTTGCGCACATCCACCACGTCGGTGCCCAGGCGCAGGTCCACGCCGGCCTTCACCATCTCGGCCGCCACGAAGTGGCGCACCTCGTCGTCGAAGCCGCGCAGGATCTGCTCGCCGCGGTAGAGCTGCGTCACTTTCGAGCCCAGCCCGTTGAAGATGGACGCGAATTCACTGGCGATGTAGCCGCCGCCCACCACCACCAGGCGCTGCGGGAAGGGCTCCAGGTCGAAGATCTCGTTGGAGGTGATCACATGCTCGCGGCCCACAAAGTGGGGCACGTGCGGCGTGCCGCCCGTGGCGATCAGGATGTGCTTCGCGGTGTAGCTCTGATGTCCCGGCGATCCGTCGGCGTTGAGCGTGGCCAGCGTCAGTGCGTGCTCGCCGTCGATGCGCGCAAAGCCGTTGAGCACGGTCACGCCCGAGCCACGCAGCAGGTTGCCGTAGACCGTGTTGAGGCGGCTGATCTCCGTGGCGCGGTTGGCTTTGAGGGTGCCCCAGTTGAGCGTGGGGGCCGGGCCTTCCCAACCAAAGCCGTGCGATTCGTGCGCCGCGTCGGCGTAGTGGGCGGCGTAGCTGTACAGCTTCTTCGGGATGCAGCCCACGTTCACGCAGGTGCCGCCCAGACCGTCGGTACCCAAAGTTTCCGCCAGCGCCACGCGGGCGCCGCGCTGCGCGGCCATGCGGGCGGCGCGCACGCCGCCGCTGCCGCCACCGATCACAAACAGGTCGAAGTCATGGGTGCTCATCTCTGGATCCTTGGCTAACTGGGCGCGGCGTCACACGACGCACGCCAGTGGTTGTGCATGTTACGCGGGCATGCCGGCCGCCGCGTTGATGCGCATCATGGGCCGCCAGCGGCAGGGGCCATGGCCGGGCTGGCTCCCGGTGGGCGGCCCCGCTCACCATAATGCGCCGATGCCCAGCCCAAACGACGCCTCCGAAACCACCCCCTTGAGTGCCGGCGTTACCGGCACCGCGCCTGGCCTCACCGTGGTGCTGGGTGGCACGGGCGGTATCGGGGCGGCCCTGGTCGAAGCGCTGAGCGCGCGTGGCGAGCAGGTGCTGGAACTTGGGCGGCGCACCGTGCCGCGGCTGGACTACGCCGAAGAATCCAGCGTGGCCGACGCCGCGCAGTTCCTGCAGCAGCAGCTGGCGCAGCGTGGCCAGACGCTGACCCGCCTGATCGTGGCCACCGGTTTCCTGCACGGCGAGACCGCCAGCGGCCAGCAGGCAGAGCCTGAGCGCTCATGGAAGCACCTGAGCGCCGACGCGCTCAGCCACAGTTTCCAGGTCAACGCGATCGGCCCTGCGCTGGTGATGCGGCATTTCCTGCCGCTGCTGCCGCGCCAGGGGCCTTGCGTGGCGGCTTTTCTGTCGGCCCGCGTGGGCAGCATCGGCGACAACGCGCTGGGCGGCTGGTACGCCTACCGCGCTTCCAAGGCCGCGCTCAACCAGCTGGTGCGCACGGCGTCCATCGAACTCGCGCGGCGCAACCGCCAGGCGGTCTGCATGGCCTTGCACCCCGGCACGGTGGACACGGGCCTGTCGCAACCCTTCGCCAAGACCGGCCTGCAGGTGCGACCTCCGGCAGAAGCCGCGGCGGAGCTGCTGGCGGTGCTCGACGGCCTCACGGCGGCTGATACCGGTGGCTTCCGGGACCACCGGGGGCAGGTCGTCCCCTGGTGAGTTCCCGCCGGCCGCGGCGACTCAGGCCGCTGCGGCCGCCCGCTTGAGGGCGCGGCGTTTGGCCATCTCGCGGCCCATGCCCAGGGTGTCCAGCCCGGCCATGCGCGCCTTCGCCGCCGGGTAGGCGATGGACTCTTCCAGCAGGATGTGATCGAGGTAGAGCGCCTCGAACACGTCGAGCGCGTGGTGCAGTTCCTGCGTGTCGAACCATAGGTTGCCGTTGGTCGCGGCCTCCAGCGAGGGCGCCATCTGCAGCCAGTTCTCTTCCAGCCAGCCGTGGTCTTGCGTGAGGTGTTCGGCGGCGAGCACGATCTCGTCGTCCTGGCTGCCCAGCAGGGCCGGGAAGATGTGCTTTTCTTCGTCCAGGTGGTGCTGGCGTGCCTCGCCGTTGAAGAAGTCGAGCACCTGGTGCGCCCGTTCCCGATTGGCCTGGTTCAGGCCGTCGGTTTCAATCGCGTCCACCAGGGCGCGCAGCTGCTGCAGCTGCTGCTGGATCTCGCGGTGGGTGGCGTCGAGGAACTCGAACACGGCGATGGAGACGGGCGCTGCGGTCATGACGGTACTCCTTTGAAGATGGCGTTCATTATGAAAATGCTGCGCTGCAGCAGCTTGATCTGGCTCAATGAATCCGCGCAGCTGCCCGCCGGCTGGCGCCGTCTGTCGCAGGAGTAACATCCTGTCATGAACATCATCATCCTGGGTGCCGGCCGCGTGGGCGAGAGCGTGGCGGAAAGCCTGGTTTCCGAGCAGAACGACATCACCGTCATCGACCAGGACCCCGCCCGCCTGCGTCTGCTGGAAGACCGGCTGGACCTGCGGGGCGTGGTGGGCAATGGCATACAGCCTTCCGTGCTGCGAGAAGCGGGCGCGCAGGACGCCGACATGGTGATCGCCTGTGCCGCCGCCGACGAGTCGAACCTCGTGGTCTGCAAGGTGGCGCACGACATCTTCAACGTGCCCAGCACCATCGCCCGGCTGCGTTCGCCCGAGTTCCTGGAGGGTGCGGAGCTGCTCGGCAAAAACGGCTTTGCGGTGGACCATGTGATCTGCCCCGAAGAGTCGGTGACGCGCTACATCCACCAGCTCATCAGCTACCCCGAGGCGCTTCAGGTGCTGGAGTTTGCCGATGGGCGCGCCAGCCTGATCGCCATGCGTGCCGCGCACGGTGGTGCGCTGGTGGGCCACACCATCGGCGAATTTCGCGACCGCTTTCCGCACGCCGAGATGCGCGTGGTGGCGCTCTACCGGCTTGATACGGAGATGGAAGCCACCAAGACCACGCGCATCCTGGCCGGCGACGAGGTGTTCGTGCTGGCCGACACGCGCAAGATCCGCTACGTGCTGGGCGCCATCCACAACATCGACAAGCCGGTGCAGCGCGTCATGATCGCCGGCGGCGGCAAGGTCGGCCTGCGGCTGGCACGCAGCTTGGTGGGCCAGTGCGAGGTGAAGCTGATCGAGCAGGACAAGAAGCGCTGCGAGTACCTGGCCAGCCAGCTGCCCTCCAGCATGCTGGTGCTGCACGGCGACGGTGCCGACGAAGATCTGCTGCTGGAAGAAAACGTGGGCCAGATGGATTTGTTCCTGGCGCTCACCAGCGACGACGAAGACAACATCATGTCGTCCATGCTGGCCAAACGGCTGGGCGCGGGCCGCGTGATGGCGCTCATCAACCGCCGCGCCTACGCCGACATGATGCAGGGCAGCACGATCGACATCGCCATCTCGCCGGCGCAGACCGTCATCGGCGAACTGCTCACTCACCTGCGCCGGGGCGACGTGGCGGCCGTACACAGCCTGCGCCGGGGCGCAGCCGAAGCGCTGGAAGGCATTGCGCGCGGCGACCTCAAGACCTCCAAACTGGTCGGACGCAAGGTGGAAGAGATCAAGCTGCCCAAGGGCACGCGCATCGGGGCCATCGTGCGCGGCGAGGGCCGCAAGTCGGAAGTGCTGATGCCGCACCACGACACGGTGATCGAGACCGACGACCACATCATCATCTTCATCCCCAACAAGCGCCTGGTGCGCGAGGTGGAAAAACTGTTCCAGGTCGGCGCCACGTTCTTCGGCTGAAGCTTCCATGCCCTTCCTGCGCATATTCCCCGTGCTCGGGGTGATCGTGATGGTGTTCGCCCTCACGATGCTGGTGCCGCTGGGGGTGTCCTGGGTCACGCAGGACGGCGCGCAGGCGGCCTACCCGCTGGCCATCGCCCTGACGTTCGTCGTCGGTCTCGTCATGCGCGCTGCGGTCTTCCAGGTAGGGCACAAGCTGGAGTTGCAGACGCGTGATGGCATCCTGCTGGTCGGCCTGTCGTGGACCTTGCTGCCCCTGTTCGCCTGCATTCCTTTCCTGGTCTATTTTCAGCAGGCCGGCACACCCATGGGGTTCACCCGCGCCTATTTCGAGGCCATGTCGGGGCTGACGACGACGGGCTCCACGGTGCTCACCGGGCTGGACGCGCTGCCGGGCTCGATCAACCTGTGGCGCTGCTTTTTGCAGTGGCTGGGCGGCATGGGCATTTTGGTGCTGGCGGTGGCGATCCTGCCGATGCTGGGGGTGGGCGGCAGCCAGCTGTTCCGTGCCGAGGCCACCGGCCCCATGAAGGACGCCAAGCTCACGCCGCGCATCACCGAAACCGCCAAGGGGCTGTGGAGCGTGTACTGCGCCCTGTCGCTGCTCTGTGCGCTGGCCTACTGGGCCGGTGGCATGACGCCGCTGGACGCGGCCACCCACATGTTCTCCACGCTCAGCCTGGGGGGGCTCTCATCGCACGACAGCAGCTTTGGCTTCTTTGCCTCGCCCGCGCTGGAGTGGATTGCCATCGTTTTCATGTTGCTGGCCAGCTGCAACTTCGCGCTGTATTTTGTCGCCATGGCCAAGCGCCAGCCGGGGCGGGTCTGGCGTGATGTGGAGTGGCGCAGCTCCATCCTGCTGCTGGTCGGGTCTGGTGTGTTTGTGGCCGGTCTGCTTCTCGTGAAGGGCACGATGAGCGACCCGGCAGAGGCCCTGCGCATGGCGTTATTCAACGTGATCTCGATCGGTTCCACCACCGGGTATTCAACGGTGGACTACACCCTGTGGCCGGTGTTCGCGCCGCTCTACATGATCATGCTGTCGGGTGTGGCCACCAGCGCGGGCTCCACCGGCGCGGGCATCAAGATGGCCCGCATCGTCATTCTGGTGAAGCAGGCGCGCCGCGAGATGCGCCGCATCGTCCACCCGCGCGCTGTCCATCCGGTGACCATGGGCAGCCACGCAGTGGAGAACAGCACCATTTTTTCCGTGCTCGGCTTCATGCTGGTGTACGGCGCCACCATCATCGGTCTCACCATGGTCCTGCTGCTGACCGACATGCCTTTCGACACGGCCTTTTCGGCCATCGTTGCCAGTGTGAACAACATGGGCCCAGGTCTCAACGAGGTCGGCCCGGCGGGCAGTTACGCTGGCCTGACGGATTTCCAACTCTGGGTCTGCACCCTTGCCATGGTGCTGGGGCGCCTTGAGATGCTCTCGTTCATGGTGCTCTTCACCCGGGGTTTCTGGCGCAAGTAGTATTCAGCCACTCATGTACAGCCTTTTGCCCGTCCTCTCCGTGTTCTCGCGCATCCTGCTGGCGTTTTCCAGCGCCTTTCTGGTGCCGCTGGCCTGGGCCTGGTTCCTGGATGCGCACCACCACACCACCATCTGGGCGGTGAGCTTCACCATCACTGCGGCCAGCGGACTTGGGCTGCTGCTGGCGACGAACCGTTACCGGCGCGAGCTGATGGCCAAAGACGGCTTCCTGCTGGTGAACCTGGTGTGGCTGGTGCTGCCGGCCTACTCGGCGCTGCCACTGATGTACACCGTGCCCGACATCACCTGGACCAAGGCCTATTTCGAGGCCATGAGCGCGCTGACCGCCACCGGTGCCACCGCGCTCACGGGGCTGGACGACCTGCCGGTATCGGTGAACATCTGGCGCTGCTTCCTGCAGCTGATCGGGGGGCTGGGCATCATGCTGCTGGTGGTGGCGGTGCTGCCGCTGCTGGGGCTGGGCGGCGTGCAGCTGTACAAGGCCGAAACCCCCGGCCCCATGAAAGACACCAAGTTCACCCCGCGCATTGCTGAAACCGCGCGCGGCCTGTGGGGCGTGTACTTCCTGTTTTCGGCCGCCTGCCTGCTGGCCTACCGCTGGGCCGGCATGGGCTGGGCCGACGCCTTCATGCACATGTGCACCACCATGGGCCTGGGCGGCTTCTCGTCGCACGACGCCAGCATCGGCTACTTCGAGTCCCCGGCCATCGAATGGGTGGCGGTGGTGTTCATGTCCCTGGCCGGCATCAGCTTCATGCGCTACTTCATCGTGCTGCGCAGCCGCTCGCTGCAGCCGATCACGCGCGACCGCGAGATACGCACGTACTTCGCCGTGCTGGTGGCCTCCATCGCGCTGATCTCGGTGCTGCTGGCGGCGCAGGGCGTGTACGAGCACTTCCCCGACGCGCTGCGGGCCAGCGCGTTCCATGTGCTGTCGCTGGCCACCACCACCGGTTATTCGGCCACGGATTATTCGCAGTGGCCGGTGTTCGCGCCGGTGCTGCTCATGTTCCTGGGCTGCTTCGTGTCCTGCGCCGGCTCCACCGGGGGCGGCATCAAGATGGTGCGCATGATCCTGCTGGTGAAGCAGGCCCGGCGCGAGCTTGTGCGCATCATCCATCCGCGCGTGGTCAACCCGGTAACACTGGGCGGCGGCGTCATGCCCATGTCGGTGATGACGGCGGTGCTGGGTTTCATGCTCATTTACGGCGCCGCCACCATGGGCCTGGCGATGCTGTTGCTGTTCACGGGCATGGACATCGTGACCGCTTTCTCGGCCGTGGTGGCCACGGTGAACAACATCGGCCCGGGGCTGGGCGAGGTGGGGCCTGCCAGCAACTTCGGTGGCCTGCACCCCTTCCAGATCTGGGTGCTGTCGTTCGCCATGCTGCTGGGACGGCTGGAGCTGCTGACGGTGCTGGTGCTGTTCACGTCGCGGTTCTGGAGGAAGTAGAGGGCCACCCCCGCGCCGCAGCACAAGGTTCCCCCCGCGCCGCGCTTCGCGCGTCACCCCCCAG
Organism: Hydrogenophaga sp.; assembly: GCA_030682835.1. Taxonomy (GTDB): domain Bacteria; phylum Pseudomonadota; class Gammaproteobacteria; order Burkholderiales; family Burkholderiaceae_C; genus Hydrogenophaga. The sequence goes on from JAUXNG010000074.1 coordinate 59,128, forward strand.
GGGGCGATGCCTGCGGCCTGGCGAAGCCAGTTCCGCGGCATCCTGGGTGGGGGCACTTTCGCCGGCTGCGTCGGGGCTGACGCGTCGATAAACTGGCGTTTTACTCAGGAGACTTTCATGCCGATCACCAAGGGATTCCGGGCGCTGGTGGATGAAGCCACTGCGCAGATCACGACCTACAGCGTGGAGCAGGTGCGCGAGCGTCTGGCGGCGGGCGATTCGCGGTTGCAGGTGGTGGATATTCGCGACCCGCGCGAGCTTGAGCGTGAAGGCACTGTGCCAGGTGCGCTGCACGCGCCGCGCGGCATGCTGGAGTTCTGGGTGGACCCGGACTCGCCTTATTTCAAGCCGGTGTTTGCCGACGAGAGCAAGGAGTTCGTGCTGTTCTGTGGCGCGGGCTGGCGCAGCGCGCTGGCGACCAAGACGCTCAAAGACATGGGCATGACGAATCTCGCGCACATCGACGGCGGTTTTTCGGAATGGGTGAAGCAGGGTGCGCCGACCGAAACACTCGAAGCCCACAAGGCCCGCCATGCCGCCCGCAAGCCGGCATGAGCGCTGCGCTTGCCACCTGCCCTTGCGGTCGCCTCGATGCGCGTGGCAAGCCGCTGGCGCCTGAGGCGTGCTGCGGTCGCTATCTGGACCGGGGGCTGCAGGCGCCCGACGCCGAACACCTCATGCGTTCGCGCTACAGCGCCTTCGTGCTGGGGCGGGTCGAATACCTGAACGCCAGCTGGCACGCCAGCACGCGCCCGGCCGATCTGTCGCTGGAGCCCGGCGTGAAATGGCTGGGGCTGGACGTGAAGCGCCACCGCGTGATCGACGCCGACCATGCCGAGGTCGAATTTGTGGCCCGTTCGCGCACCGGCGGGCGCGCCCACCGTCTGCACGAGGTGAGCCGTTTCGTGCGCGAAGACGGGCACTGGTTTTATGTGGATGGAGAGCTCAAGTGAGTCAGAAATTTGACGCCGTGCTGTTCGACTGCGACGGTGTGCTGGTGGACAGCGAACCCATCACCAACGGCGTGCTGCGCCAGATGCTCGTTGAGGCGGGCTGGTCGCTCAGCCAGACCGACTGCGAACGCATCTTCATTGGCAAGGCCGTGCGCGATGAGCGCGCGCGCATCGAACTTGAAACGGGCCGGCCCTTGACGGAAGAGTGGATGCGGGCCTTTTACGCCCGCCGCGACCAGCGCCTGCGCGCCGAACTCAAGACCATGGCTGGCGCGCTCGACGCCGTCATCGCGGCGCACCGCCACACGGCCGGTCGCATCGCCTGCGCTTCAGGCGCCGACAAGGCCAAGGTGGTGATGCAGATCGACATGGCCGGTATGGCGCCGTACTTCGAAGACCGCATCTTCAGCGGCCACGACCAGCCGCGCTCCAAACCCCACCCCGACGTGTACCTGGCCGCCGCCGCGCATGTGGGTGTGCACCCCGAGCGCTGCCTGGTGATCGAAGACACCGCCACCGGCGTGCGCGCCGGGCTGGACGCCGGTGCCACCGTCTGGGGCTACTGCCCGGCCGGGCACGGGCGGGCGTTCGAAGGGTTGCCGGTGGCCCGGGTGTTTCACCACATGGATGAGCTCGCGCGCGCCTGGTGACCGCTTTCATTCACCCCAACAGAAAGGGCCCCGCGGGGCCCTTTCTGTTGTCTGCCCGGCGAGTCGGTCAGCCGCCGCCGTACATCTGCTGCGGCAGCCACATGATGATCTGCGGGAACTGGAAGCACAGGGCCACCATGGCCATCTGAAGCAGCACGAAGGGAATGACGCCGATGTAGATGTCGCGGATCGTCACTCCCTTGGGCACCGCCCCCTTGAGGTAGAAGAGCGAGAAGCCCACCGGCGGTGTGAGGAACGAGGTCTGCAGCATCAGTGCCACCAGGATCAGGAACCAGGTCATCTCCAGGCCGGTCATCTTGATCACAGGGGCCAGCAGGGGCAGGATGATCAGCACGATCTCGAACCAATCCAGGAAGAAGCCGGCAATGAAGACCACCAGCAGCACCACCAGCACCAGACCGGTGGGGCCCAGACCCAGGCCCTTGAAGAATTCGGCGATCAGTTCGTCGCCGCCGATCAGGCGCAGCACATAGGCGAACACGGTGGCGCCGATGAAGATGGCGAAGATGAAGCAGGTGGTGAGCGTGGTCTCGATGCCCACCTGCCGGATCACCGCCCAGTTCAGCCGGCGGTTGGCCGCTGCCAGCAGAATGGCCCCGAAGGCACCCAGGCCGGAGGCTTCCGTGGGAGTGGCCACCCCGAAGAAGATCGAGCCGAGCACCACCAGGATCAGGCCAAAGGTCGGCAGGGTGGACAGGAAGGCGATGCCCACCTGTTTCGCGGTGAGCTTCTCGGCATCTGCCGGGCGCGGCGGCACCAGATCGGGCCGCACGAAGCCAACGATGACCACGTACAGCATGTACAGCAGACCCAGGGCGACGCCGGGAATGAGGGCGCCCATGAACAGGTCGCCCACCGAAACCGACACCTGATCGGCCATCAGCACCAGCATGATGGAGGGCGGGATCAGGATGCCCAGCGTGCCCGAGGCCGCCACCACACCCGAGGCGAGCGCCTTGTTGTAGTTGTTCTGCAGCATGACGGGCATCGACAGCACGGCCAGCAGCACCACTGAGGCGCCGACGATGCCGGTGGAGGCGGCCAGCAGGATGCCGATGACGATGACGGTCAGGCCCAGTCCACCCCGGATGCCGCCGAACACCTTGACGAAGTTGCGCATCATGGTGTCGGCCACACCCGAGCGGTCGAGCATGAGGCCCATGTAGACGAACATGGGCAGTGACACCAGCACCCAGTTGGACATGATGGCGTCAAAGCGGTCCACCACGCCTGAGAACTTGGCCCAGCTCGTCATCAGGAAGGTGTCGACGCCGAATTGGTCGCCCAGGAAGATGCCGAGGGCGGCGAAGCCCAGCGAGAGCGTGCCCAGCAGCCAGGCCACGGGGTAGCCCGTGAACAGGGCCAGGATGAAGGTCGCCATCAGCGCGATGGCGAAGAATTCGTAAAAAGGGAGCATGGGTCTTTCCGGGTGTTCAGTGTGTGTCGCGGCCGAAGAGGGCCACCCAGACGCGCGTGAGGCGGCTGATGGCGGCCAGTGCGAGCAGCACGAAGGCGGTCACGAGGAAGGACTTGATGACCCAGCGGTAGGGCAGGCCGCCGGGAGCGGCTGATACCTCGTTGAGCTGGTAGGAAGACCAGAAGAAGGGTGCGGCGTACCAGATGATCACGCTGCTGAAGGTCAGCAGGCCGGCCAGGCCGAACAGTTCGATCCATTGACGCGTGCGCTGCGAAAAGCGTTCGGCCACGACGTCGATGCGCACATTGCGCTCTTTCACCTCGGTGAACGAGATGCCGAGCATGAAGCCGATGGCGTAGAGGTGCCACTGCAGCTCCTCCATCATGATCGAGCCCTTGCCGAAAACGTAGCGGGCGATCACCTGAATCACGATGACCACTACCAGCACCAGCCACAGGGCCGATGCGAATTCTCCGAACCAGGTGACGATGCGGTCGGCTATCCGGGAAAAAGGGGTCGTGGGCAATGCTATGCCCGAGGGCCCCGCTTCGAGCGGGGCAGCGTTGTGCGTTCTGTTGTTCATTCAGCTGTCCTTGTGTGCGATCAACGCTGCCCGGGTCATGCCTTTCTCAGTGGATTACTTGTAGTCGCGCGGCAGGTAGCCGAGGTTGTGCCAGTTGCGGTTCTTGTTCTGGAAGGCAGCCATGCTGTCGTGCACCTTCTTGAACAAGGGGTCTTTGGCCGACTCTTCTGCAATCACTTCCTTGGAAGCCTTGGCAAAAGCGTCCAGCATGGTCTTGTTGAACTGGCGCAGCTTGACGCCTTCCTTCTCGAACTTGGTCAGCATCTCGCCCTGCAGCGCCTCGGCCTTGGCCAAGGCCATGGTCACGCCAGCGGTACAGGTGGTTTCGATCTGGGCCTGCGTCTGGGGCTTGAGCTTGTTCCAGGCCGCCATGTTCACGTAGAGGTACTGGTTGGTGGACGGCTGGTGCCAGCCCGGCAGGTAGTAGTTCTTGACGATCTTGTCGAAGCCGAGCTGGTCGTCCACGGTGGGCAGCGAGAACTCGGTGCCGTCGAGCACGCCTTTTTCCAGTGCCTGGAACAGTTCGCCACCGGGCAGCATGGTCACCGAGGCACCCAGCTTCTGATAGATCTTGCCGCCCAGCGCAGCGGCGCGGAACTTCAGGCCCACGAGGTCGGCCGGCGTGTTGATTTCCTTGCGGAACCAGCCGGCTGATTCGGGGCTGATCGAGCCGCAGAAAATGGGATACACGTTGTGCGGCTTGAAGGTTTCCTTCAGCAGGGCGTCGCCACCACCGAAGTACATCCAGGCGGCGAACTGGGGCGTCTCCATGCCGAAGGGCAGGGCACCGAAGATGGCCGAGACCGGCACCTTGCCCAGTTCGTAGCCCATGAAGCTGTAGCCCGCTTCCGCTTTGCCGGAAGAAACGGCGTCAAAAATGCCCAGAGCTGGCACCAGTTTGCCGGGCTCGAACACCTGCAGGTTGACGCTGCCGCCCGATACTTTTTTCAGTTGCTCCGACACCCAGGGCATGGTGTCGCCCAGTGCCGTCAGGTTGGAGCCGAAGGACATGGGGATGCCCCAGCGAACGGTCTCCTGCGCGACAGCGGTGCTGCCGAGGGACGCCAGCGAGGCGGCAAGTGCGAGGGCTTTCAGGCCATTTTTCATGTTCAAGTCTCCGTCTGTTTTCAATGGGCACAAAGTCGGATCGCAGAGGTTTTCGTTTCCTGCACGACCCGTATACGCGGACGCTTCACCCGGGGTGGCCACCCGCGGATCGGGTGGTCAGAATCACTGGTCTCCTTGTTGGGAGACCGGCGCAGGCCTCGATAGTCTCGGGGCTTCGCGCGCGGCGTCCGACAGGGTTTCCCCCAGCCTGACGTGAAGCTATTTCAATCGGGTGTGAGCAAAGTTCAAGTGCGGCTGGCCGCAGTCGGCGTGTACTGCCGCCACTCGCCGGGCGTCATCCCCGTCCAGCCCTTGAATGCACGAATGAAACTCTTCTCGTTCTGAAACCCGGCTGCCTCTGCGACCTGCTTGATGGGTTTGCCCGTGCGCTGCAGCAGGGCCATGGCGCGCTCGCGCCGCACCTCGTCTTTCAGCGCCTGCAGCGAGGCCCCTTCCTCTTTCAGCTGCCGGTGAAGGGTGCGCGGTGACAGGTTGAGATGAGCAGCCAGGCCCTCGGCGTTGAGGGCGTCCAGCGGCTGGCTGGCCAGCAGCTGGCGCACGCGCTGCACCAGCAGGCGGTCACGGCGATAGGGCAGCACGGTCAGGGGCAGGGCGCGCTGCAGCATCTGGTTCATCGCCGCTTCGTCGCGTTTGAGCGGCAGGGCGAGGTAGCGCGCGTCGAAGTGGATGGCGGCGTCGTCTGCGTGGAAAGCGGTCGGGCCGTCGAACAGCACGCGGTAGGCCTCGGCGTGTTCGGGCGGCGCAAACGGAAACTGCGCGCCCAGCAGGGGAATGCGTGAATCCACGAACCAGCAGGCCAGGCCCAGGATGTTGCGCAGCACCGAGACCAGGCAGAACTCGCGCAGCGGTCCGTCGGGCGCAATCGAACTCTTGGTCGCGTGCTCTGCTATGCGGATGCTGGCCACGCCCTCGCTGGTGAACAGCCGCAGGGTGATGTCGCCGGTGAGCAGGGCGTGGTGGCGGCACCAGCGCTTCAGGGCCACGCCGAGCGTGGGTGCAGACAGCGAGGCGCGTGCCAGCATCCCGTAGCTGCCCCAGGGCAGGGGCCGGCCGAACCAGCCCAGGGCCTCGTCATCAAGTTCGCGCATGGCCGCGCCCGAGATGGATTCCATCTGTGCGGCGGTGATGCGGGCACTCGCGTCGCTCAGCAGCGATGGCGCAATTTGTGCCTGTGCCAGCGCCTGTGCCGGGCTCATCTGCCGCAGCACATAGGCGTGCGTGATGGCCTGCACAAAGGCCATGGGAGTTGCCGCACGGGCGAGGCGCGGCATTCGGGGCGGCGCAGCGGGTGCGCCCTGCGGGTTTGTCATGGCGCGAGTGTGCCCGCTGTGTGGCACGATTTGCAACCATTCTGGCAAGCCAGTGCGCGGTCATGCTTCTATGCTTGCGCCTTGGGGCCCGGTTCCAGCCGGGTGCCGGATCCAGAGGAGACACCATGAGCGAGACCCGTTCCGCCGCTGCCCTGCTGCAGCGCAGCCACGCGCAGGGCGCCACCGATGTGCCCCTGATCGAGCAGACCATCGGCGCGTTTTTCAGTGGCATGGCGCAGCGCCAGCCCACGCACGAGGCGCTAGTCAGCGTGCACCAGGGCGTGCGTTACACCTACCGCGAACTCAACGAGGCTGCGCAGCAGCTCGCCAGTGCGCTGCTGCGCCAGGGTCTGCAGCCGGGCGACCGCGTGGGCATCTGGTCGCACAACAACGCCGAATGGGTGCTGATGCAGCTGGCCACGGCCCAGGTGGGCCTGGTGCTGGTGAACATCAACCCGGCCTACCGCACCTCCGAGGTGGAATACGCGCTGAACAAGGTTGGGTGCAAGCTGCTGGTGACCATGGCGCGCTTCAAGACCAGCGACTACCTGGGCATGCTGCGCGAGCTGGCGCCAGAGTGGGCGCACGGCCAGCCGGGCGCGCTTGAAGCGCAGCAATTGCCGCATCTGCGCACGGTGGTGTGGATCGACGAGCCCGGGCAGGGCGTTGAAGAACCTGGCCTGCTGCGCTTCTCGGCCCTGCTCGCGCAGGGCGATGCGGCCGACCCGCGCGTGGCCCAGGTGGCGGCCACACTCAAGGCCACCGATCCGATCAACATCCAGTTCACCAGCGGCACCACGGGCTTTCCCAAGGGCGCCACGCTGACGCACCGCAACATCCTGAACAACGGCTTTTTCATCGGCGAGTCCATGCGGCTTACGCCGGCGGACCGGCTATGCGTTCCCGTGCCGCTGTACCACTGCTTTGGCATGGTGCTGGGCAACCTGGCCTGCTTCACGCACGGCGCCACCGTGGTCTACCCGAACGACGGTTTCGATCCGCTGACCGTGTTGCAGACGGTGCAAGACGAACGCTGCACCGGTTTGCACGGCGTGCCGACCATGTTCATCGCCGAGCTGGACCACCCGCGCTTCCAGGAATTTGATCTGTCCACGTTGCGCACCGGCATCATGGCCGGCTCGCCCTGCCCCACGGCGGTGATGCAGCGCGTGGTCCAAGACATGAACCTGTCGCAGATCACCATTGCCTATGGCATGACCGAAACCAGCCCCGTGAGCTGCCAGAGCAGCACCGACACACCGCTGGACAAGCGCGTGTCCACCGTGGGCACGGTGCAGCCACACCTGGAAGTGAAGATCGTCAACCCCGACACCGGCGAGGTGGTCGCGCCCGGCCAGTCGGGCGAGCTGTGCACGCGCGGCTATTCGGTGATGCACGGCTACTGGGACGACCCGGCCAAAACCGCTGAAGCGATTGACGCCGACGGCTGGATGCACACCGGTGACCTCGCCACCATGGACGCCGCCGGTTACGTCAACATCGTGGGCCGCATCAAGGACCTAGTGATCCGCGGTGGCGAGAACATCTACCCGCGCGAGATCGAGGAATTCCTCTACCGCCACCCCGGCATCCAGGACGTGCAGGTGGTGGGCGTGCCCGACCAGAAATACGGCGAAGAGCTGTGCGCCTGGGTCATCGTCAAGCCCGGCCATGCGCTCACGGAAGCGTCTGTGCGTGATTTCTGCCAAGGGCGCATCGCGCACTACAAGGTGCCGCGCTACATCCGTTTCGTGGACGCCTTCCCGATGACCGTGACCGGCAAGATCCAGAAATTCAAGATCCGCGACGCAATGAAAGACCAGCTGGGGCTGGCCGACCTGAAGACAGCCTGAACCAAGAGAACCACATGCCCGCACTCGACACGAAACTCAACGCCCGCTCCGCCGATTTCCAGGCCAACGCCGCCGCCATGCGTGCGGTGGTGGACGACCTGAAGGCACAGATCGACAAGGCCACCTTCGGCGGTGGCGAGGCCGCCCGCGCCAAGCACGTGGCGCGCGGCAAGCTGCTGCCGCGCGATCGCGTGCAGATGCTGCTGGACCCGGGCACGCCCTTCCTGGAACTGAGCCCGCTGGCCGCGATGGGCATGTACCCGGACCGCGACGGCAGCGACAGCGCGCCCTGCGCCGGTGTCATCGTGGGCGTGGGCCGCGTCAGCGGGGTGGACTGCATGATCGTCTGCAACGACGCCACGGTGAAGGGCGGCACCTACTACCCACTGACCGTGAAGAAGCACCTGCGCGCACAGGAAGTGGCGCAGCAGAACTGCCTGCCCTGCATCTACCTGGTGGACTCGGGTGGCGCCAACCTGCCGAACCAGGACGAGGTGTTCCCCGACCGCGACCACTTCGGCCGCATCTTCTTCAACCAGGCCAACATGAGCGCGC
>JAUXNG010000075.1 GCA_030682835.1 Hydrogenophaga sp.
ACGGCCTGCTCGCCGAACAGGTCGGTCTCGGTCTCTTCCTTGAAGTTGGTCTCGATGATGCCGGCCTTGCCGCCACCGTTGGCCATGGCGTAGCTCAGGGCCAGGTCACGGGCCTTGCCGCTCTTGTCCTGGTGCACCGCCACCAGGTGGGGCACGCCGCCACCCTGGGTGTAGGTGTTGCGCACGGTGTGGCCAGGTGCCTTCGGAGCGACCATCCACACGTCCAGATCGGCGCGGGGCACGACCTGGTTGTAGTGCACGTTGAAACCATGCGCGAAGGCCAGCGAGGCGCCCTGCTTGATGTTAGGGGCCACGTTGTTGTTGTAGACCTCGGCGATCATTTCGTCGGGCAGGAGGATCATGACCACGTCGGCGGCCTTGACCGCTTCGTCGACTTCCATGACCGTCAGGCCGGCCTTGCCAACCTTGTCCCACGATGCGCCACCCTTGCGCAGACCGACGACAACTTTCACGCCGCTGTCGTTCAGGTTCTGGGCGTGGGCATGGCCCTGCGAGCCGTAACCCAGGATCGCGACGGTCTTGCCTTTGATCAGGCTCAGGTCACAGTCTTTGTCGTAAAAAACTTTCATCTTTTTTCTCCAGTGGTTTTTGAGGGTGGTGCCGTTCTTCGCGAGCCTGTCGAAGGGCTCTCGGTACCCCGTTGGGTGCATGCACCCAACGGGGCTTCGACAGGCTCAGCCCGAACGGGCAAATGGCTGAGCCCTGAAATTCTCAAACGCGCAGGATTCTCTCACCCCGGCCGATACCGCTCGCGCCGGTGCGCACGGTTTCAAGGATCGCGGAGCGATCGATGGCGTCGAGGAAAGCGTCGTTCTTGCTCAGGTCGCCCGTCAGTTCGATGGTGTAGCTCTTGTCGGTCACGTCGATGATGCGGCCGCGGAAGATGTCGGCCATGCGCTTCATCTCTTCGCGTTCCTTGCCCACGGCGCGCACTTTCACCAGCATGAGCTCACGCTCGGTGTAGGCGCCTTCGGTAAGATCCACCACTTTGACCACTTCAATGAGGCGGTTCAGGTGCTTGGTGATCTGCTCGATCACGTCGTCCGACCCGGTGGTCTGGATGGTCATGCGCGACAGCGAAGGGTCTTCCGTGGGGGCCACGGTGAGGGATTCGATGTTGTAGCCCCGGGCCGAAAAGAGGCCGACGACGCGCGAGAGGGCGCCTGCTTCGTTTTCAAGCAAGACGGCGATGATGTGTTTCATGATGAGGATTCCTCTTTTCTGAGCCCTCCCCTGCGCACGGTAATGCGCAGGCTTGGCTGCAGATAGATTCGTCGAAGGGAGCCGCCGGGCGTAGGCGCTCATGCGCCACGCACCCGGCAGAAGGGAAGTGTCAGAGCTCTTCGGATCCAAGCAGCATCTCGGTGATGCCTTTGCCAGCCTCGACCATTGGCCAGACGTTTTCCGTCGGGTCCGTGCGCACGTCAATGAAGACGCAGCGGTCCTTGATGGAGCGGGCTTCGCGCAGGGCGGCCTCGACGTCTTGTGGACGCTCGACCAGCATGCCGACGTGGCCGTAAGCCTCGGCCAGCTTCACGAAGTTGGGGAGCGCATCCATGTAGCTATGGCTGTAGCGGCCCTGATAAATCAGTTCCTGCCACTGTCGCACCATGCCCAGATAGCGGTTGTTCAGCGCCAGGATCTTGACCGCCGTACCGTACTGCTGGCAGGTCGACAGCTCCTGGATGTTCATCTGGATCGAGCCTTCGCCCGTGACACACCAGCAGTCGGCGTCCGGCTTGGCCAGCTTGATGCCCATGGCATAGGGCAGGCCCACGCCCATCGTGCCCAGACCGCCAGAGTTGATCCAGCGGCGCGGCTCGTTGAACTTGTAAAACTGCGCGGCAAACATCTGATGCTGGCCCACGTCGGACGTGATGTAGCAGTCGTCGTCCTTGGTGAGTTCCCAGAGCTGTTCCACCACCCGCTGCGGCTTGATGACCTGGGTGTTCGCGCGGTCAAAACGCAGGCAGTCGCGTGAGCGCCAGGCTTCGATCGTCTCCCACCAGGAAGCCAGGGCCTTTTCGTCGGGCTTGGCCTGGCCTTCTTTGATCATGTTGATCAGTTCGGTCAGCACGTCCTTGACGTCGCCGACGATGGGCACATCCACCTTGACGCGTTTCGCAATGCTCGACGGATCGATGTCGATATGAATGATCTTGCGTTCCACCGAAGCAAAGTGCTTGGGGTTGCCGATCACGCGGTCGTCAAAGCGTGCGCCGACGGCCAGCAGCACGTCGCAGTTCTGCATCGCGTGGTTGGCTTCGACCGTGCCGTGCATGCCCAGCATGCCCAGGAACTTGCGGTCCGTCGCCGGGTAGGCACCCAGGCCCATCAGGGTGTTGGTGACGGGGTAGCCCAGCAGGTCCACCAGCGTGCGCAACTCGGGTACGGCATTGCCCAGCAGCACACCGCCGCCGGTGTAGATATAGGGGCGCTTGGCGTTCAACAGCAGTTGCAGGGCCTTGCGGATCTGGCCGCCGTGGCCCTTGCGCACCGGGTTGTACGAGCGCATTTCGACCGTTTCGGGGTAACCCGAGTAAGCGGTCTTGTTGAACGAGATGTCCTTCGGAATGTCAACCACCACCGGCCCGGGGCGACCCGTGCGGGCGATGTGGAAGGCTTTTTTCATCACCATCGCCATGTCGCGCACATCCTTGACCAGGAAGTTGTGCTTGACGATGGGGCGCGTGATGCCGACGGTGTCGCATTCCTGGAACGCATCCGAGCCGATGGCCGCGGAGGGGACCTGGCCACAGATGATGACCATGGGAATGCTGTCGGTGTAGGCGGTCGCGATGCCGGTCACCGCGTTGGTGACGCCGGGGCCCGAGGTGACGAGCGCCACGCCGACGTCGCCGGTGGCGCGTGCGTAGCCGTCTGCCGCGTGCACGGCCGCCTGCTCATGACGCACCAGCACGTGCTGCATGGTTTCCTGCTTGTACAGGGCGTCGTAGATGTAGAGCACAGCCCCGCCGGGATAGCCCCAGATGTACTTGACACCTTCGGCCTGCAGGGCGCGCACCATGATTTCGGCGCCCATGAGCTGCTCAGTTGCGGGGGTTTGACTAGCCGCAGCAGCGGCCGAGGCCATTTCGGCCTTTGAGATTTCCATGATCAACCTTTCGAGAATTTCTCTGACGAAATACCTTGGGTGCCTCTGCGCCAACTCTTGTGAAGCGGTGTCGAGACTTGAGACCAATGGCCATGAGCGGGCGAATACCCCGCCGGACCTTGATCCGTTTGCGTGTGTTGAGAGCAACGCGCATTATCGCACTGCAACATGCCCATTCCGCCTGGGTGGCCCATGTCCATACGCAAAAAGGCCTGCTTTTGCTGCAATGCGACAATTGCGCACCCGTGGCCCGGCGCTCTGCCGGCCTCTCCCGCATTGACGCCGTTCCAGCCACCCGAATGACCACCCAGCCCGACGCCGCACCCCTGATGGCCCCTCCCCTGATGCGCCGCATGGCCTGCTGGCTTTACGAAGGCATGCTGATGTTCGGCGTGGTCTTCATTGCCGGCTACCTGTTCTCCACCTTGACGCAAACGCGCCACGCGCTCGACAACCGCCATTTGCAGCAGGCTTTTCTGTTCGTGGTGTTCGGTATCTATTTCACCTGGTTCTGGGCCAAGGGCCAGACCCTGGCCATGAAGACCTGGCACATCCGCGTGGTGAACCGGCAGGGGCAGACGCTGTCTCAGGGGCGCGCCCTGCTGCGCTATGTGTTGTCGTGGCTGTGGCTGCTACCGCCGCTGGCGGTGTCAGGCGCGATGGGCCTGCCCGGAGGCGAGGTCGCTGTACTGACCATCGGCTGGGTCACGGTGTGGGCGCTGCTCTCGCGCTTCCACGCCGAACGCCAGTTCCTGCACGACGCGCTGGCCGGCACCCGGCTGGTGCACTTCCAGCCGCCCGAACCACCCAAGCGCAAACGCTGACGCCTTGCGCCACTCTCCCTCGCTTTTTTCACTTTCTTGAAATGACAGCCCCCACCTTCTCCCTCTGCGTCTACTGCGGCTCACGGCCTGGCGAAAATCCCGCCTTCTCTGAGGTTGCTCGGTCCGTAGGCACGTGGATTGGCCACCACGGCGGCCAGCTGGTGTACGGCGGTGGCTGCAACGGCCTCATGGGCATCACTGCGCAGGCCACGCTGGATGCGGGGGGCCGCGTGGTGGGCATCATCCCGCAGGCGCTGGTGGAAAAGGAGTGGGCCAACCGCAATTGCACCGAACTGCATGTGGTCGACACCATGCACGAGCGCAAGCGCCTGATGGCCGAACACGCAGACGCCTTCCTGGCACTGCCGGGCGGCATCGGCACCTTCGAGGAGTTCTTTGAGGTCTGGACCTGGCGCCAGCTGGGCTACCACGACAAGCCGGTCGGCCTGCTGAATGTCGATGGTTACTACGACGGCCTGCTCGGCTTCATGAAAACCGGCGTGACCCAGGGGTTCATGAGCGACTGGCAGATGGACCTGATCCGTGTCGGCACGCAGCCCATGGAACTGCTGCCCGATCTGGTGCAGGCCGCTGGCCTCGCACCGCGTGCCCGCGTCGAGGCCATCTGAGGCGAGTGGAGCCGGCGAACGGATAAGGGGCGGTCAGACCGCGGTTTCGTCTTCCTCACCCGTTCGGATACGCACGACGCGCTCCACGGAGGTGACAAAGATCTTGCCGTCGCCGATTTTTCCGGTGCGCGCCGCGCGCACGATGGCGTCCACACAGCGGTCCACGTCGTCCGACTTCACCACCACCTCCAGCTTGACCTTGGGCAGGAAATCCACCACGTATTCCGCCCCACGGTACAGCTCGGTGTGACCTTTCTGACGGCCGAATCCTTTGACTTCGGTCACCGTCAAGCCGGTCACGCCCTGCTCGGCCAGTGCCTCGCGCACTTCTTCCAGCTTGAAGGGTTTGATGACAGCGGTGATTTGCTTCATGCGGAAAGCTCCAGGGTGCGGTGACGGGAAAGCAAAACTGTATCACGCAGGCCCCAGCCATGTTGCCCAAGCGCCGGGGCCTGCCCCCTCGGGGCACCGGTGTGCTGAAATGGCATTCCTTTAGCCGAGCCAGCCACCATGAACGCCGCCGCACTCCCACACCATGTGCCACTGACCGTCGCTTTGCGCGGAGGGCACCCTGAAAACATCCACTACGGATCGCTCGCGGTGGTAGATGCCCAGGGCCAGCTGCTGGCCAGCGTGGGCGATGTGGATTCGCCACTCTTCACGCGCTCCGCCCTCAAACCCTTCCAGGCAATGCCCCTGATCGCCTGCAGCGCCGAGCGCGACGCCCTGGAAGACGCCGACATCGCCCTGCTCTGCGCCAGCCACAGCGGTGAGCCCATGCACGTTGAACGCGTGGCCGCGCTGCTGGCTCGCATCGGGGCCGGCGAAGCCGAGCTGGCCTGTGGCTCGCACGTGCCGTTTTTCTTTGCCGCCAACGGACAGTCGCCCGCGCCGGGTGCGGTTTTCACCCGCCTGCACCACAACTGCTCGGGCAAGCACACTGGCATGCTGATGCTCGCCCACGCCCTCGGCCAGCCGCTGGCGGGCTATCTGGCACCGCAACACCCGGTGCAGGAGGCGATTGCGGCCAGCGTGAGCCACTTCACCGGCATGCCGGTGGACCAGCTGGTGCGCGGCACCGACGGCTGCAGCGCCCCCAACCACGCCGTGCCCTTGCGCGCCCTCGCCCACGCTTTCGCACGGCTCACCATGGAGCAGCCCGACGCGGTTTACGGGACTGCGCCCATCCGCACCGCCCGGGCCATGAGCCGCCACCCCGAGCTGGTCAGCGGACAGGGCCGCAACGACCTGGCGCTGATGCGGGCCGGTCGCGGTGACTGGGTGAGCAAAGTGGGTGCCGACGGCGTGCAGGCGATTGCCAGTTTCAGCCGAGGCATCGCCATCGCCGCCAAGGTGAGCGACGGCGGGCTGGCGCCCCTGATGGTCGCGGTCGTGTCCGCGCTGGATCAGCTGGGCTGGCTGGACGCCGAACACCGGAAGGCGCTGGCGAGCCTGATTCCGCCACCGCTGAAGAACGCGGCCGGTATCGAAGTGGGAGAAATGCAGGCCGTGCTGAAGCTGGGGTGACCGATGCTTCATCACGAGAGCTGACAAACCGTTCGGGCTGAGCCACAAACCCTTCCGGCTGAGCCACAAACCGTTCGGGCTGAGCCTGTCGAAGCCCTCGCGCTCAGGAAGGCGCTGAACCGCCTCAAGCCCGGTACTTGCTGGTGACGGGGTAGCGCCAATCCTTTCCGAAGCTGCGGTGCGTCACGCGGATGCCCACCGGTGCCTGGCGGCGCTTGTACTCGTTGATGCGGATCAGCCGCACCACCTGGTCCACGTCCGCAGCCGAGAAACCATCGGCGACGATCTGGGCCGGGCTCTGGTCGTTCTCCATGTAGCGCTCGATGATGGCGTCCAGCACGGCGTACTCGGGCAGGCTGTCCTGGTCCTTCTGGTCGGCACGCAGTTCGGCACTGGGCGGGCGCGTGATGATGCGCTCAGGGATCGGGTTCGCACCGGTGCCATACGGGTCGTGCGCGTTGCGCCAGTGCGCCAGCCGGAACACCATGGTCTTCACCACATCCTTGATGACGGCAAACCCGCCCGCCATGTCCCCGTACAGCGTGCAGTAACCGGTGGCCATCTCGCTCTTGTTGCCGGTGGTCAGCACGATGCCGCCAAACTTGTTGGACAAGGCCATCAGCAGCGTGCCTCGGATGCGGGCCTGCAGGTTCTCCTCCGTCGTGTCTTCGGGCAGGCCGGCAAATTCGCTGGCCAGGCTCGCCTTGAAGGCTTCGAAATGAGGCGCAATGTTGATCACGTCGTGGCGCACGCCCAGCCGCTCGGCCATGTCCTGCGCATCGATCCACGAAATGTCCGCCGTGTAGGGCGACGGCATCATGACCGTGCGCACCCGGTCCCGGCCCAGCGCATCCACCGCGATGGCGAGCACCAGCGCCGAGTCGATGCCGCCCGAGAGACCCAGCAGTGCACTTGGAAAGCCATTCTTGCCAATGTAGTCACGCACCCCGAGCACCAGCGCGTGCCACAGATCGGCCTCGGTGCTGTGGTCCCGGTCCACCGCGGCGGAGATGTCCCAGCCCTTGTCACGGCGGGAGAAACGGCAGTCGAACAGGGTTTCCTCGAAACTCACGGCCCGGCCCACCAGGGAGCCATCGGCCGCAAGAGCAAAGCTGCGCCCCTCGAACACGATCTCGTCCTGCCCGCCCACGAGATGGGCGTACACCAGTGGCAGGCCGGTGGCGCGCACCCGCTCGCGCATGGTGGTCTCGCGCTCCCCACCTTTGCCCGCATGGAAAGGCGACGCGTTGATGACCGCCAGCA
Organism: Hydrogenophaga sp.; assembly: GCA_030682835.1. Classification (GTDB taxonomy): domain Bacteria; phylum Pseudomonadota; class Gammaproteobacteria; order Burkholderiales; family Burkholderiaceae_C; genus Hydrogenophaga. Next base: position 7,380 of record JAUXNG010000075.1, read on the forward strand.
GCTCGGCGCCCGCCGCCACGGCGTCGGCCGCCGGAGCATCGAACCAGGCGTCTTCGCAGATCAGCAGGCCCACGCGCACGCTGGTGCCGTCCGCCGTGGCCACGTCAAACACGCCGGTGCCGCGCCCCGGCACAAAGTAGCGACGTTCGTCGAACACCTGGTAATTGGGCAGCTCGCGCTTGGCGCAGCTCATGTGAACCTGGCCTTCGAGCAGCACGGTGGCCGCGTTGTACAGCCAGGCCACCGACACGCTGCGCTCCCGCCGGGCAGCCGCCTCGGGCTGCATCACCCGCGCCGGATGTCCCACCACGATGTGCAGGCCTTTGAGGCCGGCGGTCTCGCGCGCCACGGCTTTCAGGGCATCATCGCAGGCGTCGATGAAGGCGGGGCGCAGAAACAGGTCTTCCGCTGCGTACCCGCAGATGGCCAGCTCGGGCGTCAGCAGCAGGCGCGCTCCGCGGGCGTGTGCCTGGTGCGCCGCATCGATGATTTTCCGGGCATTGCCCGCCATGTCGCCCACCACGAAGTTGAGCTGGGCCACGCAAATTGGAAGAGTCATGCAGTCTGGGGAATGGGTCGAAAACAGGGCGCCTGAGGGCCTGCAAGAGGCATCGCCGGATTATGTCACCCGGGTGTTTTCCACGCCTTCTGCCATTCCCACCCACGCATGGGACGCGCTGCTGGTGCACGAGACAGACCCCAGCCCCTTCATGCGCCACGCTTACCTGAGCGCCCTGCACGAGAGCGGCAGCGCATGCATCGATGCGGGCTGGCAGGCGCAGTTCCTGACGATATGGCAAGGCGACAGCCTGGTGGCCGCTGCGCCCCTGTACCTGAAGAACCATTCCTATGGGGAATACGTGTTCGACTGGGCATGGGCGAACGCCTACGCCCAGCACGGGCTGAGCTACTACCCGAAGGCGCTGGTGGCAGTGCCCTTCACGCCCGTGCCGGGCGCCCGGCTGCTCGCGCGCGATCCGCACGCCCGCGCGGCGCTGGTGGGAGCGCTCATCGAACACGCCAAGGACGAAGACCTTTCTTCCCTGCACCTGCTGTTCGGGCAGCCACATGACATCGAGGCGTGTACCTCGGCAGGCATGATGCTGCGCCACACGGTTCAGTTCCACTGGAAGAACGCGGCCCCCACGCTCCCCGCTTCGCGTGGTTCGCTGGACGAGGCAGGGCGAGACGAGCAAGCCGAACCACGCTTCACCGACTTCGAGCACTTTCTGGCCAGCCTTCAACAGGAAAAGCGCAAGAAGATCCGGCAGGAGCGGCGCAAGGTGGCCGAGGCCGGGGTCACATTTCGCTGGTCACGGGGGGCAGACATCAGCGCCAGCGACTGGGCGTTCTTCTACCGCTGCTACCAGCGCACCTACCTCGAGCACGGCAATGCGCCTTACCTCACACCCGACTTCTTCAACCGCATGGCCCAGACCATGCCTCAGCACTGGCTGATGTTCGTCGCCGAGCGGGGCGGTCAGCCCATCGCCAGCAGCCTGATCGGCATCGATGCCGAGGCGCGGGTGGCCTATGGCCGCTACTGGGGTGCGCTGGAGCGGGTCGATTGCCTGCACTTCGAAGCCTGCTACTACCAGCCGGTGGCCTGGTGCATCGCCCATGGCTTCGTGCGGTTTGAAGGTGGCGCGCAGGGGGAACACAAGATGGCACGCGCCCTGCTCCCGGTGACCACGACCAGCGCCCACTGGCTGGCCCACCCGTCGTTTGCCGACGCGGTGGAACGCTTCCTGGACCGCGAGCGAGACGGCGTGGCCGGCTACATGGCAACCCTCGAACGCCACAGCCCCCTGCGCCGGGCGTAAAAAAACGCCTGCGGCGACCAGCGCGGCAGGCGTGTTCTGTTCAGCAAGAAGAGGGATCAGCCCTTGGCTTTTTCCTTCTGGTAGTTGGCCATGCCGTCGGTGATTTCTTTCTTCGCCGAATCGATGCCTTCCCAGCCCAGCACCTTCACCCACTTGCCTTTTTCCAGGTCTTTGTAGTGCTCGAAGAAATGGGCGATGGCGTTGCGGCGCATGGCGTTGACATCGTCGATGTTCTTCCAGTGGTCGTACATGGGCAACACCTTGGTGGTGGGCACCGCGATCACCTTGCCGTCCACGCCGGCTTCGTCTTCCATCATCAGGATGCCCAGCGCGCGGCAGGGCACCACCACGCCCGGGTGCAGCGCGTAGGGGGTGATCACCAGCACATCCACCGGGTCGCCGTCGCCCGACAGCGTCTGCGGCACATAGCCGTAGTTGGTCGGGTAGTGCATGGCGGTCGTCATGAAACGGTCCACGAACAGCGCGCCCGTTTCCTTGTCCACTTCGTACTTGATCGGGTCGGCGTTCATCGGAATTTCGATGATCACGTTGAACGACTCGGGGGCGTTGCTGCCGGGGGTGACGTTGTCTAGGGACATGGAGGTTTGTCTGTGTAGTTGATCGGAAACGGGGGGCCGTGGGCGGAACACGCGCGCGTCGGCCAGCGGGGGCGACGGGCGCCTCTCGCGCCTAGGATTTACCCTGATTTTACTGATTCGAACCTTACTTCCTGCTGCGGCCGCCGCACAGCGCCGTCATTACCCGCTAAATTGTGTGCGTTGGCCAATCGTCCTGCGGAACCGTCGCTCCATGCGATACCGCCCGGCAGCGAGGAAGCAACGCAGCGGGGGTGACCCGAGGAGCGTTGCCCCTTCCAAGTCGAAACGAGCAGGAGAAACACATGGTTGGACAATCCGCGCTGATTTTTGCGCTGGTGTGCGGGCTGGTGGCGGTGGCCTATGGCTTCTGGTCACGCAGCTGGATTCTTTCTCAGGACGCGGGCAACGCCCGCATGCAGGAAATCGCCGGGGCCATCCAGACGGGTGCGGCGGCCTATCTCGCCCGCCAGTACAAGACCATCGCCATCGTGGGCGTGGTGCTCACGGTGCTCATTGGCATCTTTCTGGACGGGCTCAGCGCCGTCGGCTTCGTGCTCGGCGCCGTGCTGTCGGGCGCCTGCGGCTTCATCGGCATGAACATTTCGGTGCGGGCCAATGTCCGCACCGCACAGGCCGCCACCCGGGGCATCGGCCCGGCGCTGGACGTGGCCTTCCGGGGCGGCGCCATCACCGGCATGCTGGTGGTGGGCCTGGGCCTGCTGGGCGTGGCGGGCTTCTTCTGGTTTTTGGTGGGCAACGGCAACCTGACACCCACCGCCAACCTGGCTCAACTGCTCAACCCGCTGATCGGTTTCGCATTTGGCTCATCGCTGATTTCCATCTTCGCCCGGCTGGGCGGTGGCATCTTCACCAAGGGCGCAGACGTGGGCGCTGACCTGGTGGGCAAGGTCGAGGCCGGCATTCCCGAAGACGATCCGCGCAACCCGGCGGTGATCGCCGACAACGTGGGCGACAACGTGGGCGACTGCGCCGGCATGGCCGCCGACCTGTTTGAAACCTACGCCGTCACGCTGATCGCCACCATGGTTCTGGGCGCGCTGATGGTGGCGGCCGCACCCATGCAGGCGGTGCTGTACCCGCTGGTGCTGGGCGGTGTGTCCATCATCGGCTCCATCATCGGCTGCTTCTTCGTGAAGGCCAGCCCGGGCATGAAGAACGTGATGCCCGCGCTGTACAAGGGCTTGGCCATCTCGGGCCTGCTATCGCTGGTCGGCTTTTATTTCGTTACCGCCTGGGTGATGCCCGACAACGCCATCACCGCCACCGGCAGCCAGCTGCGCCTGTTCGGCGCCTGCGCCGTGGGCCTGGTGCTCACCGCCGCGCTGGTCTGGATCACCGAGTTCTACACCGGCACGCAATACGCCCCGGTGAAACACATCGCGCAAGCGTCCACCACCGGCCACGGCACCAACATCATTGCCGGCCTGGGTGTGTCCATGCGCTCCACCGCCTGGCCGGTGCTGTTTGTGTGCGTGGGCATTCTGGTGTCGTACCAACTGGCCGGGCTCTACGGCATTGCCACGGCCGCCACATCGATGCTGAGCATGGCCGGCATCGTGGTGGCGCTGGACGCCTACGGCCCCATCACCGACAACGCCGGTGGTATCGCCGAAATGGCCGAGCTGCCCAGCAGCGTGCGCGACGTCACCGATCCGCTGGACGCGGTGGGCAACACCACCAAGGCCGTGACCAAGGGCTACGCCATCGGCTCGGCCGGCCTGGCTGCCCTGGTTCTGTTCGCCGACTACACCCACAAGCTGGAAACCTACGGCCACCAGATCAGCTTCGACCTGAGCGACCCGCTGGTGATCGTGGGCCTGTTCATCGGCGGCATGATTCCCTACCTGTTCGGCGCGATGGCCATGGAGGCGGTGGGCCGGGCCGCGGGTGCCGTGGTGGTGGAGGTGCGCCGCCAGTTCCGCGACATCCCCGGCATCATGGAAGGCACGGCCAAGCCCGAGTACGGCCGCGCGGTCGACATGCTGACCACCGCCGCCATCAAGGAAATGGTGATCCCCAGCCTGCTGCCGGTGGTCGCGCCGATTCTGGTCGGCATTTTCCTTGGCCCCAAGGCCCTGGGTGGCCTGCTGATGGGCACCATCGTCACCGGCCTCTTCGTGGCCATCTCCATGTGCACCGGCGGCGGCGCCTGGGACAACGCCAAGAAGTACATCGAGGACGGCCACCACGGCGGCAAGGGCAGCGAGGCGCACAAGGCGGCCGTCACCGGTGATACCGTGGGCGACCCCTACAAGGACACCGCCGGCCCGGCCGTGAACCCGCTGATCAAGATCATCAACATCGTGGCACTGCTGATCGTGCCGCTGCTGCCCATGGCCTGAGGTTCAACTCACTCAAGCAAAACGCCCGCCTGCCGCGGGCGTTTTTCGCTTTGTGGTGGATCATAGACCGTAGGCGCCGGCATGGGTCAGGGCACGCACCAGTTCGCTGGCGCACGGGGCGAGATCGGTGAGCCGCTCGGTTTCGCCCCGCTCCACGGCGGCCAGAATCAGCTCGTTGATGCCCCCTACCGCGGCCAGCGCCATGGCGGGTGAGAGGGTGTGGCCGGGGCTGACGCCTGGCTGCACGCTCGCGTTCACCGTCTGGGCCATGAAATCGGCCAGATCCTGCATCACCTCCCGGCGCACCGCCAGCCCCGCGGTGCCGAGGTGGTGGATCTCCACGAACAAGGTTCGAATGAGGCCCGTTCCTCCCGCCAGATGCGCAAGATAGGCGCCGAGCACCTGCTCGACCTGGGTCTGCCAAGGGCGATCGGGCTGAACAGCCTCCCGCAGGGTCTTCAGAGCCGATGCGCTCGCGGCGCGGTAGAGCGCCAGAAAGCAGGCTTCCTTGCTGTCAAAGTGCTCGTAGAAGGTGCGCTTGGACACGCCGGCCTCTCGCACGATGTCGGCAATGGTGGCTGCGGCCAGGCTTTTGGCTGTGGCCACTTTCGCCATGGCCTGCAGCAGGCGGATGCGGTGCTCAGGCGCGCTGGTGTCGATGGCGGCAGGGGAATCGAGTGTTTCCATGTGTCGGGATGTTAGGCCCCGTGACAGTCAGGTTCCTGACAAGCAGCGCGGCCACCCTTGACAGGGGGGCCGCCACACGCAATACTGCGCGGTACCCGCTCGTACCACCTGCACGCCCCACATGACCGAACTCGTTGTCCGCCGCTTGCTGATCGATCTGGAACAACCGGTGGCACGTCACTGGTGCGGCGGCGACGCCTTCCTGACCGCCTGGTTCAACGCCCTCTCGATGAGCTTCCCGGTGGGTGAGCAGTTCTTCATCGACTCGGTGCGCAATGGATTCAAGGCCCTGCCGCCGGCGCAGCAAGACGCCTTCCGTGCCGAGATGCAGGGGTTTGTCGGACAGGAAGCCACCCACCGCCGCATCCACGCGCTGTTCAATGCACAGATCGAAAAACACGGGCTGGTGAACGACTGGGAGCCCCGCGCCCGGGAGCGCCTGCGGCTCATCGATGGCACCGACCCCCGCCACGGGCTGGCCATCACGGCGGCCAATGAACACTTTACAGCGCTGTTTGCCGAATGGCTGCTGTCGAATGAATCGCTGCTGGAGGGCTGCGAGCCCCGGCTCAAAGCACTGTGGCTCTGGCACAGCGCCGAAGAAGCCGAACACAAATGCACCGCGTTCGACCTCTACCAGGCGCTGGACGGAAGCCACGCCTGGCGGGTGAAATGGATGCGCCGAATCACTTTTATCTTCCTGAGTGACACCCTGCTGCAGACCGCGCGCAACCTCAAACGCGACGGCACGCTCTGGCGCTGGAGCACCTGGCGCAGCGGCTGGCGGCACCTGCTCGGCCCTCAAGGCTTGCTGCGCAGCAGTTTCCAGCCGTGGCGCGCCTATTTCAGGCCCGACTTCCATCCGGCCCAGCAGACGAGCGAATTGTCCGACCACTGGCTCCGGAAGAATGCCGCGCTCTACACCCGCGTGGGCAGCGCCTGATCGGCAACCCCGCTGGAGGGGCCGCCATAGCCCCTTTGGACGATGGGCGCTGCCGGCCAGACCGGCGCTTGCTCCCACATAATCGGGTCATGTCAGAACGCGTCATTCCCCTCGTTGACCACCGCAGCCGCACCCTGGTGGCCAGCGTGCCGTCCAGCGCGATCGCGCCCACCGGTCTGCTTGCCGATTCGCTCGGGCGGCCTCTGCGCGACCTGCGCATCAGCGTCACCGACCGCTGCAACTTCCGCTGCAGCTACTGCATGCCCAAGGAAGTGTTCGACAAGGACTACCCTTACCTGCCGCACAGCGCGCTGCTGAGCTTTGAGGAAATCACGCGGGTGGCCAGGCAGTTCGTGGCGCACGGCGTGCAGAAGATCCGCCTGACCGGTGGCGAGCCGCTGCTGCGCAAGAACATCGAGATCCTGATCGAGCAGCTGGCGGCCCTGCGCACGGTCGAAGGCCGCCCGCTCGACATCACGCTCACCACCAATGGCTCGCTGCTGGAACGCAAGGCCGCCGCGCTGAAAGCCGCTGGCCTGCAGCGTGTCACCGTGAGCCTGGACGGGCTGGACGACACCGTTTTCCGGTCCATGAACGATGTCGATTTTCCGGTGGCCGACGTGCTGCGCGGCATCGAGGCGGCACAGGCAGCCGGCCTGGGCCCGATCAAGGTCAACATGGTGGTCAAGCGGGGTACCAACGACCACGAAATCCTGCCCATGGCCCGCCACTTCCGGGGCACGGGCGTGGTGCTGCGTTTCATCGAATACATGGACGTGGGCGCCACCAACGGCTGGCGCATGGACGAGGTGATGCCCAGTGCCGAGGTGGTGCAGCTGATCCACCAGCAACTGCCCCTGGTGCAGCTGGAACCCTCCGCAACCGGCGAAACCGCCGAGCGCTGGGGGTATGCCGACGGCCAGGGCGAGATCGGCGTGATCAGCAGCGTGACGCAGGCGTTCTGCGGCGACTGCAACCGCGCCCGCCTGTCCACCGAAGGCAAGGTCTACCTCTGCCTGTTCGCCAACCAGGGCCATGACCTGAAACCCCTGGTGCGCGGCAATGCTTCCGACGCCGAGCTGGCCAGCGCCATCGCCGCCATCTGGCAGGGCCGCAGCGACCGTTACTCACAGCTCCGCGCCAGCCTGCCCCCTGACGCGTCAACCGGGGGTCGCCGGGTGGAGATGAGCTACATCGGGGGGTAGTGGTGGTGCACCCCCGCGCCGCCTTCGGCGTCACCCCCTCAAGGGGGCAACGCGGTGCGGCCTGGCGAAGCCAGTTCCGCCGCGTTCCCGGTCAAGACACGCCGCGCCGAAACCACCTTTCTGCCGTAAGTTGATCCACATTTTTCAACCGAGACATTTCCTTGATCCATCCTTCTGAAATCACCGGTCTGATCCTCGCAGGGGGCCGTGGCTCCCGCATGGGCGGGCTCGACAAAGGCCTGCAGAACTTCAACGGCACGCCGCTGGCGCTGCATGCTTTGTTGCGGCTGCAGATGCAGGAAGGTGGTCTGATCGGCGAGCTGATGGTCAATGCCAACCGCAACCTCTCGGCCTATGAAGCCTTCGGCGCACCGGTGTGGCCCGATTCGCTGAGCGACTACGCCGGGCCGCTGGCGGGCTTCATGACGGGGCTGGAACGCTGCGAGACGCCTTACCTGCTGACCGTGCCTTGCGACACACCGCTGTTTCCCTCAGACCTTGCACAGCGTCTGGCCGCGGCATTCGACGACGAGAACGTCGAGATCGCCATGGCCGCGGCCCGCGAGGACGACGGTCAGGTGCGCCCGCAGCCCGTGTTCTGCCTGATGCGCGTGGAGCTGCTGGAGAGCCTGGTGGCCTTCACACAGGCGGGGGGCCGCAAGATCGACCGCTGGACCGACCAGCACCGAACGGCCGTGGTGACCTTCGACCAGCCAGGCGACGACCCGCGCGCCTTCTGCAACACCAACACCCTGGCGGAACTGCACGCCCTGGAAAACCGCTGATCTTCTGCCGCCGCCGACATGAAATCCATCGCGCAAATTGCCGCCGCCCTGCAAGGCTACGACCCGCAGGCCCTGAGCGCCGCCCAGGTGAGCGACTTCCTTTCGCTGCTGGTCGAACCCGTGACCGAGACCGAAACGGTGGGCATCTTTGATGCTCTGGGCCGGGTGCTGGCACAGGACGTGGTTTCCCCCATCAGCGTGCCGCCCCACGACAACTCGGCCATGGACGGCTTTGCTTTCGACGGCCGCCAGCTGCGGGCCGGGCAGCCGCTGGCCCTGCGCTGCCGGGGCACTGCGTTTGCCGGCCAGGCCTGGACGGGCGAGGCCGGCAACGGGGACTGCGTGAAGATCATGACGGGCGCCATCATGCCCGCCAGCATGGACACGGTGGTACCGGTGGAGTTCGTGCAGGTTGACGGCGAGCAGGTCTCCATCCCGGCCGACGTGCTGCGCCAGGGCGACAACCGCCGCCTGCTGGGCGAAGACCTGATGGCCGGCCAGCCGGCACTGGGTCGCGGCCAGACGCTGGGTCCTGCTGCGCTGGGCCTGGTGGCCAGCCTGGGACTTCCGACTGTAAGCGTGTTCCGACGCCTGAAGGTGGCCTATTTCTCGACGGGCGACGAAATCCTCAGCCTGGGCGAGACCCCCCGCGAAGGCGCTGTGTACGACAGCAACCGGTACACCGTGTTCGGCCTGCTCACGAAACTCGGCGTCGAGGTGATCGACATGGGCGTGGTCAAAGATGAGCCGGCCGCGCTGGAAGCCGCGTTCCGGCAGGCGGCCGAGCAGGCCGATGCCATCATCACCAGCGGCGGCGTGAGCATGGGCGAAGCCGACCACACCAAGGCCATGATGAAGCAGCTGGGCGACGTGGCCTTCTGGCGCATCGCCATGCGCCCCGGCCGGCCGATGGCGGTGGGCAAGATTGTTCACCCCCACGCTCCACCGCTGCTCGGGTCGATGCCCCTTGAGGGGGCTGAGACCGGCTTGGGGCGGCCCGGCGCCGGTCTCGCCGGACAGGGCGGAAAGAACGCGGTCCTGTTCGGTCTGCCGGGCAACCCGGTGGCGGTGATGGTCACCTTCCTGGCCTTCGTGCGCCCTGCCCTGCTGCAGATGATGGGCGCTGCCGCCAGCGAACCCGTGCTGCTGCAGGCCCGCAGCGGCGAGGCACTGCGCAAGAAACCCGGCCGCACCGAGTACCAGCGCGGCATCGTCACCCGCCAGGCCGACGGCACGCTCAGCGTGCGCACCACCGGCAACCAGGGCTCGGGCGTGCTGCGCTCCATGGTGGAAGCCAACGGTCTGATCGTGCTGCATCATGAGCAAGGCAACGTGGCGGTGGGCGACCTGGTCGATGTGATGATGTTCGACGGCGCTATCTGAAGCTGAAGCGCACACGAACTGCCGAACTCAGGGCCGGTGCGCCTGGATGCGGCACAGCTTGCCGCTGCGCCCCCGGGGCACTGACTGCCCCAGCTCACCCAGCACGCGAATCGGCAAGGCACCCTGCGCGGCGGCAAAGGCCTGCAGCACGCTTCGGCAACGGCTGAGCGCCTGGCGCCCGGCATCGCCACTCAGCGGCAGGCGCAGCACCAGGGTGTGGGCATCGCGCTGGCGGATCTGGAAATCGAACACGCCCGCGTCCTCCTCGAGCACGGTGGACAGGGCCAGCGGCAGCAGGGGCACCATGCGGCCAGCGCCCTGCATGTGCAGGGTGTCGTCCTGTCGCCCGGCCACCTCGATCACCGGAAAAGGCGAGCCACAGGCGCATGGCTCGGGGTGCAGGGTGACATGGTCGCCCAGCTGGTAGCGGATCAGTGGCTGCACCCGGTTCGCCAGATTGGTCAGCAGCAGGCCGCAAGAAGGCTGCCCCGGCGGCACCGGGCGTTGGTGCTCGTCCACCGGCTCGAGCACCAGCCAGTCGGTATTCAGGTGCAGGCCGCCAAAGGCGCATTCGGAACCCATGGCAATGAACTCGGACGTGCCATAGCTGTTGCGCACGCGGCACCCGAAGGCGCGCTCGATGCGCAGCCGCATCGCCGGGCTGAGCGTTTCGCCCCCGGTCCAGATCTCGCGCAGGTGGACGGACAGGTGCCCGCGCTCCACCTCGTCGGCCAGCATCAGGGCCGCCGTCGGGTAGGTGGCGAGCACGGTCGGTGAAAAATCACCGAGCTGCTCCACCAGCGCTTCCACCGGCTCAAGAATGGAAAAGCTCGACATCACCGGCGCCAGCCAGGGCTGCAGCTGGCGCAGGCGCTGCAGACCCACGTAGCTGGCGAAATGCCCCTCGGTGGCACCCACGAAAGCCATGCGTTCGGTGAGGTAGAAGGGGTCGAGCCAGCGCCGGCCGCCCTCGGGGCGGCAGCGGCGCAGCGACTCCAGCGCGTCGTACACCGCCAGCGCCTGCGCGTCCTGCACGAAAACGCCCGGCTCGCCGCTGGTGCCCGAACTCTCCCACAGCAGGTACTGGCCCAGGTAGGCCTGCGCCACGCGGGATGGGTCGGCCAGCACATCGCGCAGCGAGAGCAAGTCCAGACGCGGATCGGTCACCCAGTCATCGAAACGGGCCATGAGTTCGCTGCGAGCCACCGGCTCGACGTCCTGCAAGGTCGCCACCGCGCCTTTGCGCACATGGCGCAGGCGTTCGCGGTAGAAGGCAGACGCGTCACGCGCGTGCGCCAGCAAACTGTCCAGCCGCTGGGCCTGGCAGCGCGCGATGCTGGCGGGCGCCGCCCGGTTGAGTGCCAGGACGCTGGCGGTCACGCCAGCGACGGAAAAGGGGTCGAATACGGTGCCCATGCTGTGCTCCCTGTGGGTTCAACGCGGGCGCGGCTGGCATGTGCCGGCTTTGCGGCCAGCCAGCCTCTCGGTCAGATGCCCTCCTCGCATCTTGGCCAGAGTGGGCCGGGAAGGCTTGACCTGGGTCAAGCCCAGCGTCTGCCCGGTCAGGTCGCCGAAGGCGCGAGAGGGTTCCCGCTGTCCGACGAGGGGGCCGGTTGGCGGGCCCCGGGGGCCTCGCGGCGAGCGAGCAGGATGTACATGGTGGGCACCACGAAGATCGTCAGCAAGGTACCCAGACTCATGCCGCCCACGATCACCCAGCCGATCTGCTGGCGGCTTTCAGCGCCCGCGCCGCTGGCCAGCGCGAGGGGCATGGCGCCCAGCACCATGGCACCGGTGGTCATCAGAATGGGGCGCAGACGCATCGCGGCCGACTGCTTCACGGCGTCCACCAGCGCCACCCCTTGCGCGCGCAGCTGGTTGGCGAACTCGACAATCAGAATGCCGTGTTTCGTGATCAAGCCGACCAGGGTGATCAGCCCGATCTGGCTGAACACGTTGAGCGTGCCTCCCGTGAACTTCAGTGCGAGCAATGCACCCAGCATGGACAGCGGCACGCTGAGCATGATCACCAGCGGGTCGACAAAACTCTCGAACTGGGCCGCGAGCACCAGATAGATGAACACCAGGGAGAGCACAAACACGATCGCCAGCGAACCCGATGCGTTGCGGAACTCGCGGCTCTGCCCGTTCAGGTCGGTGGTGTAGCCGGCTGGGAGAATGTCGCGCGCGGTGGCATCCATGAAGTCCAGCGCCTCGCCCAGGGCCAGGTCGGGGGACAGGTTGGCGGTGATGGAGGCACTGCGGCGCTGGCCGAAGTGGTTGAGCTCCCGGGGCACCACGACCTCGCGAATCTGCACCAGCGAGGCCAGCGGGATCATGGCGTCGCCCCGCCCTCGCACGAACAGGCGGTCGATGTCGTCGGGCGTGCTGCGCTGCGCGCTGTCGGTCTGCACCAGCACGTCGTACTGCTCGCCCTCGCGCTTGTAGCGCGTGACGATGCGCCCGCCCAGCATGGTCTCCACCGTGCGGGCGATCACATCCACATTCACGCCCATGTCGGCAGCGCGTTCGCGGTCCACGTCCAGACGGATCTCGGGTTTGTTCAGGCGCAGGTCGGTGTCCACCTGCACGAAGCCGGGGTTCTTGGCCAGCGCGTCCTGGAATTCGCGCACCACCCGCGAGAGATTGGCGTAGCTGTCGGACGTGACGATCACGTAGTTGATGGGCCGCTCTCGGAAACCCTGGCCGAGCGACGGCGGTGTGATCGGAAAAGCACTCACGCCCGGCAGCGCGGCCATGCGCGGCGCAATCTCGCGGGCGATCTCCTGCGTGGTGCGCGTGCGGTCTTCCCAGGGCTTGGCGCGCAGGAACACGCTGCCCTGCGCCACGGTGGGGTTGCCGATGTTGCTGAAGATGCGGTCGAATTCCGGGTAGTCCTGACCGATGCGCTCGATGGCCTCGGCGTACCGTCGGGTGTAGGCCAGGGTGGCACCGTCGGGACCGTTGATGTTGGCCAGGATGACGCCGCGGTCCTCAATGGGCGCCAGCTCCTGCTTGATGCCGGTCACCAGCCACCAGCTACCGGCCGCGCTGGCCACCATCACCGCTACCACCAGCCAGCGCGCCTGCAGCGCCAGCGCCAGCGCGCGGCTGTAGCCGCGAGTGAGGCCGTTGAGTGCACGCTCCATGCCACGGTCGAACCGGCCGGGGTTCGGGTTGTGGCGCAGCAGCTTGGAGCACAGCATGGGCGAGAGCGTGAGCGCCACAAAGCCGGACACCACCACCGCACCCGCCAGTGCCAGCGCAAACTCGGCAAACAGCCGCCCCGTGCGTCCTGGCGTGAAGGCCAGCGGGGCGTACACCGCGGCCAGCGTCAGCGTCATGGCCACCACGGCAAAGCCGATTTCACGCGCACCCTTGATGGCCGCGGCAAAGGGCTCCATGCCGGCTTCGATGTGCCGGTAGATGTTTTCCAGCACCACGATGGCATCGTCCACCACCAGGCCAATGGCCAGCACCAGCGCCAGCAGGGTGAGCGTGTTGATGGAGAAGCCGAACAGCGCCATCAGCGCGAAGGTGCCGATCAGGCTCACGGGAATCGTCACCAGCGGGATGATGGAGGCCCGCAGCGTGCGCAGGAACACAAAAATCACCAGGGCCACCAGCACCACCGCCTCGGCAATCGTGGTGTACACCGCCTTGATGGAGCGGTCGATGAACACCGAGTTGTCGTTGGCAATGTCCACGTTCACGCCGGGCGGCAGATCCTGCTTCACCTTTTCCAGCAACTCGCGCACGCCCGCCGACAGCTCCAGCGGGTTGGCCGTGGCCTGGCGGATCACGCCCAGCGAAATCGAATCGCGCCCGTTCAGGCGCACCGAGGTGCGCTCGTCCTGCGGCCCCTGCACCACCCGGGCCACATCGCCCAGGCGGATGGTCTGGCCGTTGACGGTGCGCAAGGCCACCTGGCGGAACTGCTCCGGGGTCTGCAGGTCGGTCGCGGCGGTGACGTTGAATTCGCGCAGCGTGCTCTCGATGCGCCCGGCTGGCACCTCCAGGTTGGAGCGGCGCAGCGCGTCTTCCACGTCCTGCACCGTCAGGCGGTAGGCGGCCAGCCGGTCGGGGTCGAGCCAGATGCGCATGGCGTAGCGGCGTTCGCCGTACACCCGCACATCGGCGGCTCCCGGCGCGGTCTGTAGCACCGGCTTGGCGATGCGGTTGGCGAAATCGGACAACTGCAGGGCGTCGTGGGTGTCCGAACTGAGCGCCAGCCAGATCACGGGAAACGCATCCGCCTCCACCTTCGCAATCACCGGCTCGTCGATCCCCTGTGGCAGGCGCTGGCGCACGCGGCTGACCTTGTCGCGCACGTCGGCCGCGGCCGAGTCGGGGTCGCGCTCCAGCTTGAAACGCACCGTGATCTGGCTGCGCTCCTGGCGGCTGATGGAGGTGATGACATCCACCCCCTCGATGCCGGCCAGCGAGTCCTCCAGCGGCTTCGTCACCTGCGACTCCACCACCTCGCTGGAGGCGCCCGTGAAGCTGGTGCTGACGGTGACGGTTGGCTCGTCGATCTTCGGGTACTCCCGCACCGTGAGCCCGTTGAACGAGACCCAGCCCACCAGCAGGATGAGCAGCGACAGCACGGTCGCAAAGACCGGCCGGCGGATGGAAATTTCAGGCAGTTGCATGGCGGGGGCTCCGGGATCAGCCAGTGGGCTTCAGTTCGCCGGCGCCGTGCCAGGCGTGCCAGCCGGGCGGACGCCCGCTGGCCCCGGTGCGCCCGAACCCGCCCCGCCGGCAGGGCCACCGGGCGGACGCGACATGTCGACCACCCGCACCGCGGTGCCGTCGCGCTGCAGGCGCTGCTGGCCGGCCACCACCACCGTGTCGCCGGCCTGCAAGCCACTGATGACCTGCACCTGGGCGCCTTGGCGCACACCAATCTGCACCTCGGTGCGGCGCGAGACCAGCTTCATGGCGTCGCCCTCGCCTTCGTTGACCAGCCGGAACACGAACTGCTTGCCGCCCTGGGGCACCAGGGCCTCCTCGGGCACCACCAGGGCAGCATCGTCCACCGAGAAGACAGTCAGGACCCGCGCAAACATGCCTGGGCGCAACGGGGCACGCGGCGCCGGCGGCAAGATCGCACGCACCGACACCGAGCGGCCGTTGGCATCCAGCAGCGGGTCCACCGCCTGCACCCGCGCGGCGAAAGTCTGGCCAGGCAAGGCGTCGAGCTGCACCTGCACCGCCTGGCCGGCGGCAATGCGCGTCTGGTAGCGCTCAGGCAGGCGGAAGTCGACGGTGAGCGCCGAGGTGTCTTCCAGATTGACCAGGTCTGCCCCGTCTTTCACGTACTCGCCGAGATTGATGCTGCGCAGCCCCACCGTGCCGTCAAAAGGCGCGGTGATGCGCATGCGCTGCAACCGTGCCTGTGCCAGCGCCACCTGGGCTTCGGCCACCTGCAGACTGGCTGCGCTCTCCTCCAGCACGCGTCGAGCCACGAAGTTGGCGGCCACCAGCTCCTGGTTTCGCTGCAGGTTGGCGCGCGCCATGGACAGCTGGGCCTGGGCCTGGCTGAGTTCGGCGCGCTGCAGCACATCGTCGAGCTGCACCAGCAGCTGGCCGCGTTTGACCTGCGCACCATCCTGGAAGGCAATCTGCGAGATGCGCCCGCTCACCTCGGGTCGCAGCGTGACGCTCTGGCGCGAACGCAGGGTGCCGACCGCTGTGGCATCGTCCTGCAGTCGAAGCGTCTGCACTTTCGCCACCTCAACCCCGGGCGTTCCCCCACCGCCCGGTCCGCCGCCTGGTCGCGCCCCCGCGCCAGGGCCGGCGGGCGCAGCCGCTCCGGTAGCTACCGGGGCCGCTGAGGGCGCCCGGTTCTGCAACCACCATGCACCCGCCGAAGCCAGCGCGATGCCGGCAACGGCCACGACCAGGTAAATCGTCTTTTTTGTCATGCGGGCGGTCATCCGAGAAAAAACAGTGTCGGTGCGGGATCTGCTGGATACCCGGCGAAACAATGTAACCGTGATGAGCGTGCGGCGTCGGCCGAAGTTCAATCGCCCTTGCCTGTCACTGCGCCTTGCGCTGCGTTCTGCTCAACCGGGGAACCCCTACTCAGCCAGGACAGTTCACATGGGCACGCCGCGATTGGCCAGCGCATCGGCCCGCTCGTTCCCCGGATCGCCAGCGTGTCCACGCACCCAGTGCCATTCGATCTTGTGGATACCGCCATGCACGATCTGGTCGAGCTTCTGCCACAGGTCGGCGTTCTTCACCGGCTGCCTGGCCGCGGTTTTCCAGCCCTTGGCTTTCCAGCCGTGGATCCACTCGGTGATGCCCTTGCGCACGTACTCGCTGTCCAGGTAGAGCGACACCTGGCACGGCCGTTTCAGCGCAGCCAGCGCCTCGATCACGGCGGTGAGCTCCATCCGGTTGTTGGTGGTCACGCGCTCGCCGCCCCACAGCTCCTTCTCGTGCCCGCCGGCCTTCAGGTAGACGCCCCACCCACCGGGGCCCGGGTTGCCTTTGCAGGCGCCGTCGGTGTAAATCACGACATGGTTCAAGGAAGATGCTCCAGAGCAAATAGAAACAGAAACAGAGATGGAAGCGAACCGGGAGGGCCGCTGCCGGTTGCGGGGGCCGGGGGCCCCGGGTTCAGCGGCGGTTGGCCACTGCCACAGGCGCCGTGGCAGGTGAACGCCGCGGTTTCCACGAAGGGCCCAGCAGGCGCACGCCCTGCACCCGCTTGACGGCCACCACGAAATAGACGGCACCCAGAATCGGCCACCAGCGGGCGCCAGCGCGGTCCATCCAGGCGGTGCGTTGCAGCCACTTGTCCGACCGCACGGCGGGCCGGTAGCAGCCATAGCGATCCGACTCTACTTCAAAACTCAGCAGCTGCAGCCAGTCGCGCAGGCGCCAGGGGCCGATGAAGGCGCCGGCGTCCGGTAGGTACAGATGGGAGCCATCGTCGGGCGCCAAGCCCAGCATCGCGCGCAGGCGGCCGCGCCCCTGGCGCAGCCCCCAAAGACTGGCCGGGTTCAGGCCGGTGATCACCACCCGGCCGTCGGGCACCAGCACGCGTTCCACTTCGCGCAGCACATGGTGTGGGTCTGCGCTGAGTTCGAGCGTGTGGGGCAGCACCACCAGATCCAGGCTGGCCGCGGGGAACGGCAGGGCTGCCGCATCGGTCACCAGCGCCACCCGTGGCCCGCTACCGGCCCCGCTCGCCCGGAGGGTGGGCTTTTCGCTGTCGATGTGCTGGGGGCCTTCCTGGCTGAACAGCCCGCCCAGGGGGTCGTCGGGCGGCAGCAGCTCCTCGGGCAGCGCCAGCCAGCGGTGGGGCATGCGGTTGGCGCGCAAGGTGTCCAGTTCTGGAAGGCCGAGTTGCAGCGCGTGGTAGCCAAACACGTCGGCCACCGCCAGCTCGAACTGCACACGCTCCCAGCCCAGCAGGTACTGCCCGGGCGGTGTCTCCAGCCAGGCGGCAAGTCCGAGGGCGGTCTGGACCGATGAGGGGTCGGGCTTCAATTCGGACGGTCTCCGCACGCGCAATACAAAGAAAAAAAGGGCGGCGCAACCGCTAGCTGCGCAGCGCCCATGAGCCAAAATCAGTATATCGAGAATCGTGCTCAGCCACCCCGGGCGCCCCAGACGCGCGGCGAACCACGACCGGTCTGCGATACTCGTCCTTTGAATGGCTCCTGTGCGCCCTGCCACCCCTGTGGCACCTGCGGGTGCGAGCCATGCCACCCGGGTTCGTTCCATGCAGATTCACCCCCTTCCGGCGTTTGCCGACAACTACATCTGGACCGTGCACGACGGCCAGCGTGCCCTGGTGGTCGACCCCGGGGACGCCTCGGTGGTGCAGGCGTGGCTCGCGCAGCACCGCCTGAGCCTGGACACCATCCTCATCACCCACCACCACGCCGACCACACCGGCGGCGTGGCGGCGTTGCGGGAGGCCACGGGTGCCCGGGTGATCGGCCCCACGATCGAACCCATGCCCGAGCCCCTGGAACGCGTCGACGACGGCGACACCGTGGAGGTGCTGGGCCTGTCCTTTCAGGTCATCACGGTGCCCGGGCACACGGCGGGACACATCGCGTTCTTCCTGCCCATGCTGGAGGGCGCTCCTCTTCTGTTCTGCGGCGACACCCTGTTCTCGGGCGGCTGCGGCCGCCTGTTTGAAGGCACACCGGCCCAGATGCATGCATCGCTGGCGCGCCTGAGCGCGCTGCCCGAGGCCACCCGTGTGTGCTGCACGCACGAATACACACTGGCGAACCTGCGCTTTGCCCTGGCGGTCGAGCCCATGAACGACGACCTGCAGCGCCATCTGGTGCAATGCGAGTCCTTTCGTCAGCGGAACCTGCCGACCCTGCCCAGCTCCATCGGTCTCGAGAAAAAGATCAACCCCTTCCTTCGCACGCGCGAAGACGCCGTGTGCCGGGCAGCCCGCGCACACGACCCCCTTGCATCCTCCGACGAGGTGAGCATTTTTGCCACCTTGCGCGAATGGAAAAACGTGTTCCGATGACCCTCTCCGTGCCCCTTCTCCCCGATTCACCTTCCCTGCCCCAGCTTTTTCACAGGGCACCCGCCGGCCGCAGCGCACCCGCGCCCCGCACCGGACTGGGCGCCCTGCTGATCGGCATCACCCTGCTGCTCGGCGCCTGCGCCACGGTGTCGCCCGATACCTCCGTGCCCGGCCAGAGCAGCGCAGACGCGCCAGAAACCAGCCGTCCGCGCGCAGCCTTGCGCCACCAGACGCCCGTCATCCCGAACGGGCCGCTCAGCGACATCACCACCGCCAACACCAGTCTGCCGGCCGTGGTCACGCTGGCGGCCCCTACCGACCTGTGGGACCGCATCCGCCGCGGGCTGTCGATGCCCGACCTCGACAACGACTTGGTGCGCGACCGCGTGCAGTGGTACGCCACCCGCCCGGACTACATCACGCGCATGACCGAGCGCTCGGCGCGCTACCTGTTTCACATCGTCGAAGAGATAGAGCGCCGCAACCTGCCCATGGAGCTGGCTCTGCTGCCCTTCATTGAAAGCGCCTTCAACCCCCAGGCCGTCTCGAGTGCCCGGGCTGCGGGCATGTGGCAGTTCATGCCGGCCACCGGTGAATCGTTCGACCTGAAACAGAACATCTTTCGCGACGACCGGCGCGACGTGCTGGCCTCCACCCGCGCGGCACTCGACTACCTGCAGCAGCTGCACGCGCGCTTCGGCGACTGGCACCTGGCGCTGGCGGCCTACAACTGGGGCCAGGGCAACGTGAGCCGCGCCATCACCCGCAACCAGCGCGAAGGGCTGCCCACGGGGTACACCGACCTCACCATGCCGATGGAAACGCGCATGTACGTGCCCAAGCTGCAGGCGGTGGAGAACATCATCGCCAACCCACAAGCGTTCCGGGCTCAGCTACCTTTGATCGGCAACCACCCTTTCTTCGACACCGTCACGCTCGACCGTGACATGGACGTGGCGGTGATCGCGCGCCTGTCGGAGGTGAGTGAGAAAGATTTCCGCGCACTCAACCCCTCGCTCAAGCACCCGGTGGTGATGGCGGCGGGCACACCCAACATCCTGCTGCCCTGGGACAACGCGGCCATCTTCGAGCGCAATCTGAAGACCCACGCCGGACCACTGGCGAGCTGGACCGCCTGGCTGGTGCCCACGACGATGACCGTGGCGCAGGCCGCCGAGCGGGCTGGCATGTCTGAGAGCGAGCTGCGCAGCGTCAACAGCATCCCGCCCCGCATGCTCGTGCGCGCCGGCTCCAGCCTGCTGGTGCCCCGCAGCGGGCGGCATGACAGCGACGTCCCAATCCAGCTGGCCGACAACGGTCAGCTGAACCTGCAGGCCGAGGTGATTCTGCGCCGCACCGTGGTGCGGGCACGCAAGGGCGAAAACGTCGCCCGGCTCGCGGGTCGCTACGGCGTGAGTCCGGTGAGCGTCGCGGGCTGGAACAAGCTGGCGGTGAATTCCGCGCTCAAGCCCGGCCAGTCGGTGGTGCTCATGCTGCCGCGCAGCGCGGCCACCGCCATAGCGGCACCGGCTGCGACCCCCCGCGCCAGCGCCACCAAAGCGCCTGCGACGGCAGCCCGGAAGGCTCCCCCACCGACGAAAAAAGCCGCCGCCGCCAGAACGACGGGCAAGCAAGCCGCCAGGACGACCGCCAAACCCGCAACGAAGCGAGCCGCACAGGCCAACAGCACTCGAAACGATACGCGGGTCGCTGCCACCAAACCCGCCCGCAAGCCCTGAGGTCTGACCCCGGCGGCCGCGCTTCGAGCCCGCGTCAGGCGCGAAATTTCGCCTTCGACCGTTTCGCGAACTCGTTGGTGTAGGTGCGCGTAAGGTCGACCCGCTGCACCGCCCCGCCCTCGTTGAGGCGGGCGAGCGTGCGCACCGCCGTGCCCGGCCCCTCGTCCGGCATCAGACCGTCCGGAGCCCATGCCTCGCGTGCGCGGCTGAACGCGGCCAGGTACAGCGCGCGGTCGCCGGCGAAGTACGGCTCGGGCACCGTCTTGATGATGTCGGAAGGGCCTGCCGTGCGCAGCCACTTCAGGGCGTGCACGATGGCATCGGCAATGGCCTGGCTCTGCTTGGCCTGAGCCGACACAAATTCATCCGGGGCGATCAGGCAGCCAGCCGGCATGGGGCCACCGAACACGTCGGCGTTGCCCTGTACCGTGCGCGTATCGGCCACCACCCGCACGTCGGCGCCCTGCTCCAGTGCGGTGATCACCGGGTCGGTGTAGCAGATGGCTTCAATCTGACCGCTGCGGCAGGCCGCCACGGCGGCCTGTGCGCTCGGCAGGGGCACGTACTGAACCTCCTGCGCCAGAATGCCGGCCTTGGCGAGCAGGAGCCGCGCGGTGCGGTGTGAACCCGAGCCCAGGGAGGTAACCCCCACACGCTTGCCCCGCAGGTCGCGAAGTTCGCGGTAATGCGGCATGGTTTTCTGCGAGACGCCCAGCACGATCTGCGGCGCGCGGCCCTGCAACACGATCGACTGGTACATCTGGCCCCGCGCCTGCAAGGCAATGGTGCTGCTGTACGGCCCGGAGTACAGGTGTGCCTCGCCCGAGCGTACAGCCTGGACCGACTGCTCCACGTCGGCAAACTCCCGCAGCTGCACGTCCACCCCCTCGGCCGCGAAATAGCCGAGGCGGTCGGCGACGGTCAGCGGCAGGTAGCAGAAGGACGACCGGTTGTCGACCGCCACCACCACCGCCCCGGTGCGCGGACGCACGGGCGTGCCCGCTAGTCGCTGGGCATGCGCGGCCGGCAGCACGCTGCCCAGCATGGCCGTCGCACACAGTCGGCACCAGTCTCGTCGATCCCACTTGGACATATCCCTTGACCCCTGATTATCAGAAGACAAGGCTAGGGGAAGACGACCTGCCGCGCATCGGGACCTATCCCGAGCGGGTTTCCCCCGAGAGAAAAAAGCAGTCGTTGTCAGCCGTCAGAAGGTTTCACACCCGGCCCGCTGACACCCTCTCAGGCGAACAGGATCGCGATGTTGATCGCCAGGGCCAGCACCCAGGCGATGCTGCGTGCGGTGGCCATGTCGGCCACATACATCATGATGTAGAGAAGGCGCAGCACCACGAACACGAACGCCAGCACATCAAGTCGGCTCTGGTAGGCGCCGAGCTGGTGCGCGATGACCACCGCACCGATGAAAAACGGCAGCGCCTCGAAACTGTTGGCCTGGGCAGCATTGGCCCGCGCGCGCCAGCTCGTCTGTCGGGCCAGCCAGGCGCGGGGCTCGTGGTTGTCATATCCGCCTTCGCGGCGCGGCGTGCTGAACGTGCCCCATTTCGCCAGACCAGCGCAGGCAATGGGCAGCAGCGCCGCCACCAGAACGGACCAGTAGGCCAGCGTGAGTCCTGCCAGTTTCATGGAGTTTTTTTGAAAGAAAGAGCGGCGGCTCAGCGCCGGTCGACCAGGGCGTGGGCAATCGTGCCCAGGTCCACGTATTCCAGCTCGCTGCCGACCGGTACGCCGCGCGCCAGGCGCGTCACCTGTACGCCGCGCCCCTTGAGCGCCTGTGCGATCACATGGGCGGTGGTTTCGCCCTCGGCCGTGAAGTTGGTGGCGAGGATCACCTCCCGCACGGGCGCACCCGCACCGGACCCTTGCTCCGGATCGGAGACCTCGGTCGCCGGTACCGCATCCACGCGGTCAAAGAGTTTCTGCAGGCCAATGTCACGCGGGCCCACGCCATCGAGCGGGCTGAGCTTGCCCATGAGCACGAAATACAGGCCCTTGTAAGCGCCGGTGCGCTCCATCGCGGCCTGATCGGCGGGGTTCTCCACCACGCAGAGCTGCGTGCGGTCCCGGCGGGGATCGAGGCAGGTCGGGCAGACCTCGTCTTCGGTGAAGGTGTGGCAGAGCGCACAGTGCTGCACATGCTCCGTGGCGTGCTGCAGCGCCTGCGCCAGTTGAACGGCCCCCTGGCGGTCGTGCTGCAGCAAGTGGAAGGCCATGCGCTGCGCCGATTTCACACCCACGCCGGGCAGGCGCCGCAGCGCCTGCACCAGCAGTTCAAGAGAGTGGTTGTCGGCCATGCGCCAGGGCAGCCGGCTTCAGAACGGGAACTTCATGCCGCCGGGAAGGCCCGGCATGCTGGCGGTGATCTTGCCCATTTTTTCTTGCGAGGTTTCCTCGGCCTTGCGCACAGCCGCGTTGAATGCGGCGGCGACCAGGTCTTCCAGCATGTCTTTGTCATCGGCGAGCAGGCTCGGGTCGATGGTGACGCGCTTGACGTCGTGCTTGCAGGTCATCACCACCTTCACGAGTCCGGCGCCGGACTCGCCCGTGACTTCGATGAACGCCAGTTCGTCCTGCGCCTTCTTCAGGTTGTCCTGCATGGCCTGTGCCTGCTTCATGAGGCCGGCGAGTTGTCCTTTGTTGAACATGGGGTTCCTTGTGTTGTCGCTGATGAATGAGAGAAATGCCTTGCGGTGTCAGGCCTGAACGGCCTTGATCGATCCGGGCACGATTTTGCCGCCAAAGTCGCGCATCATCGTCTGCACGAACGGATCGCCCAGGATCTGCGCTTCGGCCTCGCGCTGTCGGCGCGCCGCCTCGGCCGCCACACGCAAAGCCGGCGTGTCAGAAACCGCGCCCACTTCGACCACCAGGCGCACCTCGTGGCCCAGTGTGCCCAGCGCGGTGGCCAGTCGCTCTCGCGCGCTGGGCTGGTTGATGGTGCTGCGCTCGACGCGCAGCACCCATTGACCACCGTCGCGGGCCACCAGTTGCGACTGCAAAGCCAGTTCGCGCACCAGGGCGGCGATGGTTTCGGCCCGCACCAGCTGCATGACCGCCTCAAACCAGACATCGCCCTCGGGACTGGTCACCGGTTCGGGGGCCGAGGCAGACACGGCGGCTGGCGCGGTGTCACGCGCTCGCGGCTGGTCACGCGGCCCTGGCTCTCCCGCCTCGCGCACGGGAATGGCCACGACGCGGCTTTCGCTCTGCGGGCCGTCTTCCCAAGGCGGGAGGTCGGCATCTGGCGCTTCAACCGGCATCGGCTCGGAAATGGCGGGCGGGGGGCGGCGGGACGCCGCAAGGGGCGGCGCGGTGGCCACCGGTGTTGCTGCTGGCGCGGGTGCGGTCTCTGCCCGAGGTGCGGGTGCGGCTGGCGTGGTGAGGGACCGGGCCACGCTCACGGGAGCTGGCGCATGCGCCACAGCGGGCACGTTTTGCGGGGCATCAGCGCTGGGCTGCCCTGATTTCAGTGTTTTTTTTTCCGCCCCAGCCGATGCGGCCGCCGAAGAAGGCTTGAACGCAAGCAGCCGCAACAGCACCATGGTGAGCGCGGCGTATTCGTCGGGGGCCAGGCCCAGTTCACCGCGCCCGTGCAGGCACAGG
Organism: Hydrogenophaga sp.; assembly: GCA_030682835.1. Taxonomy (GTDB): domain Bacteria; phylum Pseudomonadota; class Gammaproteobacteria; order Burkholderiales; family Burkholderiaceae_C; genus Hydrogenophaga. Next base: position 31,043 of record JAUXNG010000075.1, read on the forward strand.
CTGTAGAGCAGCTGCGTTTCATCAGCCGGGAGCGTCTGGGCCAGCCTCGCGATCTCGGCCAGGTCGGGGTCGTCCAGCTCCGACTGGGCTGCACGGTCGGGCACCGCCTGCAACACCGCCATGCGCTGCAGCAGGCCAGTCATTTCTTCCAGGGTGGACGCGGCGTTGAGTCCGTTGAGCCGCAGGGCGTCGATGGTGTCGACCACGGTGCCTCCGTCGCCCCGGGCCAGTGCGTCGATCAGCCGCAGCACGTAAGACCGGTCCACGGCCCCCAGCATCTGGCGCACGGTGGCTTCCTGCAGCTGCCCGCCGCCAAAGGCAATGGCCTGGTCGGTGAGCGAAAGGGCGTCGCGCATGGAACCGCGGGCCGCGCGCGAGATCAGTCGCAGGGCCTGCACTTCTGCACTCACCTGCTCCGATTGCAGCACCTGATGCAAGTGCTCCAGCACCGTCTCGGGCGCCATGGGCCGCAGATTGAACTGCAGGCAGCGCGATAGCACGGTCACCGGCACCTTCTGCGGATCGGTCGTGGCCAGCACGAACTTGAGGTACTCGGGCGGCTCTTCCAGCGTCTTCAACATGGCATTGAATGCCGTGTTGGTGAGCATGTGGACCTCGTCGATCATGAAGACCTTGAAGCGGCCTTGCACGGGCTTGTAGACCGCCTGCTCCAGAAGCGCCTGGACCTCATCCACACCGCGGTTAGACGCGGCGTCCAGCTCGGTGTAATCGACAAACCGCCCGGCGTCGATGTCGGTACAGGCCTGGCACACGCCGCAGGGCTCGGCCGTGATGCCGCCCTGCCCGTCTGCACCCAGGCAGTTCAGCGATTTAGCGAGAATGCGCGAAACCGTCGTTTTGCCCACGCCACGGGTACCGGTGAACAGGTACGCATGGTGCAGGCGCTGGGTCGTCAGCGCGTTGCTCAGCGCCTGGACCACATGCCCCTGCCCCACCATTTCGGCGAAGTTGCGCGGGCGGTACTTGCGGGCCAGGACGACATAGGACATGGCGGTGATTCTACGGTGCGCCCTGCTCCTGCCCGCCGTCTGGCAGAGGCGGACAAAGCAAGAGCCAGAGCCCTGTCCAGTGCGGCACAAACCGATACAGGCGCGCCCGGCCAATGAGGGTCCGCGCATCGCCTACAATCACCGGTGACGGGCCCTCCCGCATGGTAAAGCGGCCAACCGGGTCAGGTGGGGAACCAAGCAGCCCTAACTGTGGAGCCAGTGCCGGGGTCGGGGCTCGTCACCTTATTCAGAGAATCCTCTTCAGGGTCAACAAACTAAGCCAAATCAAGGGCTTACGAAACTTCATCTGTATCACTTCGTTGTGTCACTTTCCCCACACTTATCCAAGGGAAGCGACATGGCACAGGTCGAAGGACTGAACCTTCGGGGGTCGCGCTGGTACGTCCGGATCATCATCCCTGACGACTTGCGGGGGGCCTTCGGCAAGGCCCGGGTGAACATCGCACTGAGCACCAGCGAGCGCCGGGAAGCGGTCCTCCGGGCGACGGTTGAGCGGGCCAAATGGCTGGCCGACTTTGAGGCGAAGCGTAGCGCCCTGAAGGCATCGCCCCTGACTTCCATATCCCCCCAGCTTGCCGCACTCTTAGCTGCCCGTGTTCGTGCGACCGTCTTAGCTCAGGATGACGGGATACGCGCCGATCTGTCCACACTGGCCGACCTCGCTCGGGTGCGCCGGGAAATCGCTAATCAAGTCGGGGCAGGTCTCCGTATCCCCACGCCCACCTCCTCACCGGCACAGGCGGACACGCCACCCCCACGGGACGACCTCATGGGAATGACCCCGGAGGAACAGGAAACTCTGACGGAGTGGAACGCCTACCTAGACGGTAAAGCCGCCGTCGCGCTGGCACGGGGGAACTTGGCCGCCGTCCTTCCCTTGGTGGAAGCCGAAGCGCGAAGCGTTGGGATAGTCTTTACTGCGAAGACACCGGGTGCCCGCGAAGCCCTCGCGATGGCCCTGAAGGCGTACCGTGCGGCACACCGGGAGCGGGGCCTCAGGGATGTCGGGGAGGTCGTGGAAACGCCCCTGCACCCCATCCCGTTGGCATCAAACAATGCAGCCCCCACGGGCAAGCCCAAGACCCTCAGGGATGTCTTCGACCGCTGGAAGCGATCAGGCGCCACACCGCGATCAGATGATGCCGTCCAGGCGATGGACCGGGCCGTGAGGCAATTTGAGGGGCAACACCCCACGGTCACCCTGAGGGACACCACGCGGGAGCTGGGGGACGCGTACCGCTCTTGGCTGCTGGAGAACTCAGGCACACCCAAGACAGCACGAGACCGGCTGACGGGCCTCAAGACGCTACTGAAGTACGCCCACCGGGACCTAGAGTGGACCGAACGGCACACATGGGAGGGGTTGGACATCAAGGCCCGGACCACCAATAAGCGCAGGGCGATCACCGCCGATGAAATGGCGCAGCTATTCGGGACAGCGATACACACCGCCTACGCCCTGCCGAAAGTCAAACAAGCGGGACGGGATGCCGCGTACTGGATTCCCCTTTTGGGGGCCTTTACGGGTGCCCGCTTGGGGGAGCTGTGCCAGCTTCGCGCCGTGGATGTTCAGACCGTTGGCGGTATCCCCGCGCTGGTGCTGACTGATGAGGGTGAAGGCCAGCGGATCAAGAGCGCAGCGGGTCACCGAACCATCCCAATACACAGTGAGTTGGTGCGCCTTGGATTCTTGGGATATGCCGCAGCGATGCAACAGGCGGGGCATGAGTCGTTATGGCCCCACCTGCCGATGCGCAGGGACAAGCCCAGCGACTACTTCGGTAGATGGTTCAAGGACTTCCGAACGGCCCTTGACATGGGCGGCACGGACCAGCCCTCGTTCCACTACTTCCGGCACACGGTTCGCCCCTTGATGCGACAGGCCGGGATAGATGCGATGACACGGGATAAGGTCACGGGGCATGAATCGGCGGGCAGTGTGGGGGATGCGGTCTATGACAGCGTGCAACTCTCGGAATTGGTCCCCGCCGTGGCTGCGATCCAATACCCCGCACTCCTCCTCCCCGTGGTGTCGCCACACGCCAGCAAGTGACGCCCACCAGCGCGGCAACCGCTGCGGTCACCCAGCGTTTGAAGGCGTTGGCCTCAGCCCCTCCCGCCATTAACGAGAGGACGGATTGCGGGTGCAGGCCACAAGCATAGGTAGTGCCTATGCTTTGATTTTCGTCCGCATCTTTGCGGTGCACTAGTCCGGGTGAGGGCCGTGAAGGAATCATTCGGGAGGTCATGAGGGTTCCATAAAAAGAAACCCCCGGGGCCACTGAAGGCAACCGGGGGCTATGCGCCGATGTGGCGCGAAGGGTCTCCCGTGGCTCTACAGGGCGACGAAAGCAGGGCCGAAGGGGATTGGCTAGGGTGCGGCGAAAAATCGCTCTGACGCCTGCCTGATGACCCACACGGGGCCTCTAGGTGGGCCTCTTGATGGGAACAATCAAACAGGGGCCGGGTTACTTCCCTGCCGGGTACTTCCGCATGAGGTCTGCAAGTGGGAGGCTGTGATTGCCGTCCTTGCGGATGCGCTCATAAGCTCCCGGGGACAGGATTGCCCTGTTGAACCCCTGCCCGTTCAAACTCTTGTCGTATTGCACGATGGCGTAGCGGTTGCCCCGCTGAAGGGCTGGAATCTCGGCATTGATACGGGCCTTGAACGCTGCATACCCTGACGCGGACGCGGTGGCTTCCATCTCTGCCTTGTGCTGCTCCCGCATCCATTGCGAAATGTCCCCCCGAGTGAAGACCATAAGGCCCCCTTCAGGGTTCGTCAGTGGGAGCCCAGCCACAAAGGCCCGGTAAACGCGGCTACGCTCATCGAACTCCAGGCGGACTTCAGACGCAGCAAAGCCCATTTCACGGGCCTGTGGCTTGGGCACGGCGTCAAGGAACTTCCCCAGCCACTGCGCAGCGTCTTCCCGTTCCCCGGGAGGTGTGGGAAGCTCGGAGCGGAGGTATAGGGTTCCGTTCACCTTGGCCGATACCTCAGGCTTGCTGAGGTAGCCCACAGCCATCTCCAAGGCCTCATCAGCGGACCCCACGCGCCCACTGTGCGCCAGTAGGGTGGCATACCGGCGAACCCATGCGCTCACCTGTGAGGTGTTGGGGGTGGTGTTGTGCTGGGTGGAAGCGATGGGGTCGCTCTTGAGCCATTCCGGCACCTCGTGCCCCCGTGCCTTCTGCAGACCCCCCGCCAGTGCATTGCCGATAGCGATGGGGTTATTCCGCCTCACGAAGTCATAGGACGCATTCCGCTTGTTTTCAAGCCAATCCATCCACGGGGTGTCCAACAAGTCAGCGACCCGCCCCAGGACCTTGGACTCAAGCTTGTAGGCTGGGCTCCCTGCCGTGGCTCCCGCTGAACGGGCCGCAGCTATGGCCGCTGCATCGGATTCCGTGTGACCCATAGCGGTCAGGAACCCGATGTCAGAGAAGCGCCCATAAGCATCGTCCCCCGCCGTCCGCCGTGCTGCGTCCGGGCTGATGGCTTCCAGCTCCTTGAACAGCTTGATGGCCCGCACCCCGGCCTCGTTCAGTTCCCCCACAGGTTTCCCCTTGGCATCCACGGAGATGGTCGCTAGGTTGTAGAGACCGGCCTTCAGTTGGTTGTCCCAGTCGGGGTTGATGAGCCCGTTCTGAGACCACACCGACACCTGTTGGGCGAACGGGAGGTCTTTGGTGGCCCGCGTGATGTACTCGGCGGCGTAGCCCTTCACGTCGAATGCCTTCGTGCCACCCGACTGGGTGAGGACCTGGGGGTTGCTGTTGCCCTGCACCTCCCACAGGCGACCACCCGCCACAGCGGCCTCCACCGCTTTCTGGGCTTCGTACTCGCTCTCGGCCACCTGCGTCTGGATCGCTGCCGCTGCACGTTCGCGGGCCGCTGCCGCCTGAGCGGAACGGTTGCGGTCGATCAGGGAGGCGATGGTGGCCGATGAGATGTACTTGGCATTCTCCGGGGATTGCCCCCACGCCATCAGCTTGTCCTCGTTCAGGGTCCCTTCGGATGCCGTGAGGTAGAACGGCAGGGCCTCGGTGTCGATCCGCTGGCGCTCCACTCCGTCACGCTGGGTGATGGCCTTGGACTGGAGCGTTGCCGCCTTGTCCTCACCCAGCACGGAGCGCACGGTGCCCAGGTCGGGCAGCTCGGTATTCAGCAGGGACTCCACAAGGGTGTCCTTGCCGCTCGCTGCGGCCCGCGTGATGACCTCCAGCAGGGCACCTCGGGATGCCGCATCGGGCATCACCTTGGTTTTCCGAAGGAGGTGGTAGCGGTCCATGATGGCCGCTGTGCGGGCCTTGTCGTCACCCGTGAAGTCACTGGCGGTGACCGTGTTGAGGACGTTGCCCAGACTGTCAGCCGCTTCGGTTGCGGCCTGCTCCACGATGGCCTTGTCATTGAGCTTGGCCGTGGCCCCCATGAGCTTCGTGCGGAGTTCCGCGAAGCCCTTGTCGAAGCCTGCCACGGCGTACTTGGACTGGCCGGACAACTCGGTGTTGCGGTACTCGGTCAGGTAGCGGTCGATGTCCTCGGGCTTGTCGAAGGTGACCTCGCCCGTGTCCAGCTTGGTGGAGATGTCCCGCTCGAAGGCGGCTCGCCGGTTCTCGCCCCATACGTGCTGCACCGTGGCAGCGAACACAGGGGATTCGGAGGCGAGCATGTCGCCCTTCTTGATGGCCTTGCCCAGCTCGTCCACCGTCAGGGAGTTGGCGTACTTGCGGGCACGGGTCGCGTCTTCCTCGGCCACCCGTTTGCGGTTGTTCTCCACCAGGAGGTCACCAGCGGCGAACACCTTGGCGAGACCCTCCCACGCCTGCATACCCGGCTGGGCTTCTGTCTGGGCAATGGGGCGGGCCTGAGTGACAAGGCGTTCACCGCCGAAGTCATCGCTGATCTGTTGGCGGCTCATGCTGCACCCCCGTTCAGGGTGGCGGCTGGGACCACCACAAGGGTTCCCCGGGCGATGTCCCTGCACAGTTCTGAGGTGGTCCGTCCGAGATGGGCAGCGGGAACGCCTAGGCGGTAATGGTCGTTGAGGACTTCCAGCAGGGCCTCGCTATTGGTGACCGTGTGGGTGTCCCCGGTGGGGTCTATGGCGTGCTGGCGCATGCGTTGCAGGTTCTTGAGGTGGTCGAAAGCTGAGACAGGCAGCGAGTAGGCACGGACGACACGGGCTTCGTAATCTTTGGGCATGGTGGGAATCTCGGTAGGTGGGGGAGCGGTCACAGGGAGCGCAAAACGGGGACGGCTGTGGCGGTCACCCATCGGCGTAGGGCGATGCGTTCGTCCATTCGACTGGTGCCCAGCATGGCGTGCATTCCGCCCTCGCTGAGGGCCTGCACTTCGCGGTAACCGCTGGCCTCAGGGTTGACCGTATTGGGGACCCACACGCGGACCTGAGAGAGGTCGGCGGGGTCCTTGATGCGCTTACGCATGGATGAGGTGCCCCCGGGGAGGCCCAGCATCTTGAACACGTCACTGAGGACGAACCAAGCGAAGCCCTTGGAATCACGATAGGCACGGATGACACCGAAACCGTTGTATGGAAAGGCGACCACCGGGGTGGCTCCCGGCTTTGCAGGGCGGTTGCCCGTGAGCTTGTAAGCCGGGGTGAGACCTCCCGGAACGGCGAGTGAGGGGTAGCAATGAGACATGGATTCAGAAGTTAAAATGACGAAAGCCCCGACACCGGATGGCATGGGGGCTTGAGGGGCGGGGCTGGCTTGGGCCGCGCGAGAACAGATAGAGACAGGGGCTATTTCATCGGCGTCCTTAAGGTGTTGTTGGGGTGCATCTGAGGGGCGAAACACAAGGGGGAAGACCACAAAGGGGAAGTCTCCCCGTGGTCATATTCCTGAGGGCTTATCGCTTCATGGGTCTTGGGTCGTGGGTCTTGGATCGTGGGTCTTGTATCTTGTATGCCTTAGCGACCGGGAAGCGAACAAGAACCGGCGGGTTTCTCAGAAGTCCGCATCGTCAATCGGGGGCGGTTCCAGCCGCTTGGGCCTGCCGCCCTTTCGACCGTTCTCCCGGTTGGTCTCGGCCTTCCGAACAGCGGCCTCAAACTCACGGACTTGTACGGCGTCGAAGACCCAGCCCTGAGCATCCACGGTGAGTAGGTCGAGGGCTACCAACGTCCCCAACAACACGTCCTGAGGTGACCCATCGGCCACCCGGAGGCGCAGCTTCAGGGTGTCAAGCGGCATCCGGCAACCCACTACGCGCCACAGTGCGGAGCGTGCGACATCAAACAGCCCGCGCTCCTCTAACGAAAGGCGGGCCGTGCGCGTGTCGTGTTCCGCCCAGTTCATGGGCATGTAAGGCATACGGCTGTTCAGTGCGAGTGCGCTCATTTCACACCCCAGCGGCTGACACGGTGGCGCGTGCCCCTCATTAGCGCAAAGCCAGAGGCCCGAGCATCCCGCTCCTCAAATGCGTTGAGGCCCCGCTGCGCCTTTGCTTCGATGGCCCGTGCGGCGGCCACCTGCATGGCCTGCTGGTGCGCCTGAAGTTCCCCAGCGGTGGTCACCCTGAATCCGGCTTCCTCATCCCGGATATAAGCCCCATCCTGTTCGATGGCGGGGAGTACGGTAGACGTGACCCAGTGTTGAAAGGCTTTCGCGGCTGGCTTGCGGCTCTGGAAAACTAGAGCGAACAGCCCCGAGCGGTTGACCGTCACGAAGTCTTGGGGACCGCCAGGGGTGGACAGTTTTGTCCTACCTTTGTCTGTCGGGTTGACCCGTTCAAGGGCACGCGACTGCTTGGTTATGCCCAGCGCCTCACAGGCGTCCCGAGCGACCCACCACGTTTGCCCGTGGGAGTCACGAACGGTGCGGATCGGGTGCGAGTGCCCGCCGTGGTCAAAAACGAAGGCTGGGATTGATGCCGGTGGGGCTGTGGTCTGGGGTGGGTTGATGGTCATGGGTTCTACTTTTGGTTGTCCCCCTGTTGCCCGTGTTCCACCCGCGTGGCACCCGTAGGGCCATGACACCCAGCCATGCGGCAAGGACGAGAGGAGGACAACCGAAAGAGACGGGATTGCGATACATGGCCGTGGAATGGCCGGGGTGGTGCTGGAACTTCGAGCCAGCGGGAGGAACGGACAAAGAAAACCCCCGGAGCGTCCTTTCGGGGACATCTGCGGGGGTCGGCGGGGGTCGAAAACCGGGCTTCGGCTCTCGTTCCTACTGTGAGGGTTTTATCTACTGACCTATGACAGGGAGCATCGGGGATGCGTCCGCGCTCAGGCCGCAAGGGCGGCGTAAAGGGTTGACCGGGAGACGCCCAACGTCTCGGCGATGTGGGCCTTCGGGGTGCCTTGCGCGACCATCTCCCGTGCCCTCGCCTTCCCTGCCTCATCAAGCGACGGCTTGCGTCCCTTGTAAACGCCCTTGGTCTTGGCAATGGCGATGCCCTCGCGCTGGCGCTCCCGGATCAACTCCCGCTCAAACTGCCCCACGGCCCCCAGCAGTTGCAGCATGAGGGTGTTCATGGGTGAATCCTCCCCCGTGAATGTCATCCCTTGCTTGGTGAACGTCACGGCGACACCCTTGCTGGTGAGCCCCTTCACGATGCCCTCCAGGTCACCAAGAGACCGCGCAAGACGGTCCATGCTGTGGACGAAAAGATGGTCTCCCGCCCTCACATGGGAGAGCATCGCTTGAAGCTGGGGCCGCTGGGTGTCTTTGCCGCTGGCCTTGTCCATGAAGGTCTTGTCCAGTGCCACACCGTCCAGCTGCCGGGCATCGTTCTGCCCTGCGGAGCTAACCCGAACGTATCCCACGCGCTGTCCTTGGGGGGTTGCACGGGAGGCGGCGGGTGTGAGTGGCTTAGGTTGCTTGGGCATTTGAAAGGCTCCGGACGTTGGTGAATGTACGGATAGAGTCTAAGACCCATTTCATAATGTGTCAAACAAAAATGAAAACCACCCTAGAACGACACAATTTCGAACGCTCGCCACTGTCCGGCATGGGTGTACCTCAGCAGAACAGACTCACACGTGGTTACGATGAATGGAAGGAGGGCTGGAAATGATGTTCATCTGGATGTTGGTGGGCGCGGGGGTCTTGGGCCTCGTGCTCTGGTTCAAGGCGACAAAGAAGCGAGTGAGGGATGCCGCGTATGGGGAGTTCGCTCAGATGATGGCAGCCATCGAAGCCGCGAGGGCGGACCCCGAGTACATGGAAATGGCCTTGGAGTCCGTGGCGACATACGCGCTTCGCTCTGCCGATGCCAAAGTGCACCCGTCCAAGTTGCCAGCGGACCGGGGCCTACTCGCGAGCTACTGGCGTGACGCCTTGCGTGACTTTCGGCTGATCGACAGCGAAGGACGGCGTATCACCGACCACCCCGCGCCGGTCGCTTTCTGGGAAGCGGTTGACCGGCTGGAAATGGAGCTTACGCGTAGGCGCTTGATGGAGATGGGCGCGGATGTTCACTGACGACTTCGACCCCGCTGCCACCCTTGCGGAGGCCGCCTGCCCTCGCTGCCATTGCGTGGGCCTCGTAGAAGTGGACGACGAGATACGAGAAGCCACCCCTCCCGCCGACAGGCATCAACCCAGGTACTACGTGGACCCCAGCATTGCCGCCCGGTGCCCCGCTTGTGGGCTTGTCATGGAATGGCCGGGGTGTCTTTCGGACTGAATGCGGGGCGGGTGTGCCAGCAGGAAACGGGACCCCCGCCAGGGGGGAAATTCGGCGCTAATCTGGATTGAGGGGCCTTTCACATTTTTGCTACAAAAATGGCCCACTCCCCACGCCCCCAAGGTCAACAGCGGGGGCTGCTAATCAGCACCCAGCCTAACCCTTCCCGCACCCTCTCGCCCTTCTCCAGGTCTTCCCTGAGGGGCACCGGAAGTCCCCCTGAACGGCTGAATGCGTGAATCTGGCGACGGGGTGTCTCAACCCAGAACGACCCCCCGGTGTTGAGTTCGACGGAGGTGCGGTTGACACGGAAAGAAATGAACACGATGGGACCTTACAGTGACGCGCCCAAGTGGCGCACCAGCCATCATGCGCAGCCGAACAGAAAGAACAAGCCTGAAAGCGCGACCATTCCGCTACCGAAAAGCTCTCGACACCGCTACGATGGACTCATCATTGTGGCACTGGGTTGTATCACTTGAGGTCGAGTTTTCCTCTGGAAACTGTTGATTTTATTGAAGTTTTCCTAATTGCTGCCGGGGTCGGGGCTCGTCACCTTATTTGAGACCGCACGTCTTCACGTGCCACTTTCGCCGGATTCACCGCGCCGCTGTTGCGGCCACACATCCGGTCACACCCCACGCACCCCGCATCATCGCCCGGCTTTCAGCCAGTCGAGCACCCCCTCGCCTGCTGCCACGCCGCTCGCCATGCAGGCGGTGAGCAGGTAGCCGCCGGTCGGGGCCTCCCAGTCGATCATTTCGCCGGCCACAAACAGGCCGGGTTGCGCCTGCACCATCTGGTGCGGGTCCAGGGCAGGCCAGCACACCCCGCCGGCCGTGCTGATGGCCTCGTCAATCGGGCGGGTCGCCACCACAGTGATGGGCAAACCCTTGATGGCGCTCGCCAGGCGCGCCGGGTCGTGCAGCACGTCCTTGTCCAGCAGCTCGTTGAGCACGGCCATCTTGATGCCGTCCAGTCCCAGGCGGCTTTTCAGATGGGCCGACAGGCTGCGCGAGCCGCGGGGGTGTGCCACCTGGGCCTGCACGTGTTCCGGGCTGCGGTCTGGCAGCAGGTCGAGTTCGAAGGTGGCACGACCGAGCCGCGCCACCTCGTCGCGCAACAAATGGGAGGCCGCGTACACCAGGCTGCCTTCCACCCCGGTGGCCGTGGCAACGAATTCCCCCTTGCGGGTGAACGACTCGCCCACGCTGTCGGTGACGCGCAGCGCGACCGACTTGAAGGGCTGGCCGGCAAACCGGCTGGCGAAAAACGGGCTCCACCCGGCTTCGATGCCGTGCACCGCCGATCCCGCCACGTCGAAGCCACAGTTGCTGGGCTGCAGCGGTGCCACCGGCACGCCGGCCTGCTGCAGCCAGGGCACCCACGCGCCGTCGGATCCCAGCCGGGCCCAGCTGGCGCCGCCGAGCGCGAGCACCGTGGCGCGTGCCTGAACCGTGCGCTCGCCCTGGAGACTGTCGAAGCGCAGCTGGCCCGGCGAACCCTCGCTCCAACCCTGCCAGCGGTGGCGCATGTGAAACGCGACGGGCGGCCCGCCTCCCTCGGGGTGGCGAAGGCGGTGCAGCCATGCGCGCAGCAGGGGCGCGGCCTTCATGTCGGTGGGAAATACCCGCTGCGAGCTGCCCACGAAGGTGTCGATGCCCAGGCCGGCGGCCCAGTCGCGTACCGCCTGCGGACCGAAGGCCTCCAGCAAGGGGCGCAGCCGCTCCTTCGCGGCGCCGTAACGGCCGATGAACGCGTCCAGCGGCTCGGCATGGGTGAGGTTCATGCCACCTTTGCCGGCTAGCAGGAACTTGCGCCCCACCGAGGGCATGGCGTCGAACAGGTGCACCTCCAGGCCAGCGCGCGACAGCACCTCGGCCGCCATGAGGCCAGCCGGCCCGCCGCCGATGATGGCGACCTCTGCGGCCAGGGGTGCAGACCCGACAGGGTCGGGGTGCGTAACAGAGGCGGAAGGTTCAGAAGCAGACATGCAGACGTGAGAAAAGGGGAAACAAGAAAGGGCGAGGAACTGCCCTGGGCAGTCACCCGGGGGCGTCAGGCGGTCGCCGGGTCAGCGGCCAGTTCGATCAGCTCGCCCAGCGGGTTGATGAAGGCCAGACGCACCACCGCTCCGGGTTGCGCGGCGGCCAGTGCCTCGCGGTAACGCAGCATCTGCGCCACCAGCCCTGGCTGATCCTGGGGGCGCTCGGCGCTCTTGAAATCAAGCACCCACCAATGGCCGGCGGCCCGGTGGCGCACCAGGCGGTCCAGCCTCAGCAGCTCGCCCTGGTGGAACAGCTCGACCTCGTTGCCGCAGCTGTCCACCACCTGGCTGTCCCAGGCCCATGCCGCCGGGCCGGTGATCATGTGGCGGGCGGCGCTGTGCAGCGCCTGCTCCTCCAAAGCGCCGAGGCCAAACTCACGGGACGCCGCACGCAGGTGCATGGGCGACCATTCGAATCCGTGCGCGGGCGTGGGCACCCATTGCAGCAGGCGGTGCAGCGCCAGGCCGCTGCGCGCGGCACTGTCGTCTTCTGGTTGCGCTGGGTGTTGCTCTGAAGCCGAGGGGGCCTGGGCTGCGGTGAAGAGCCGTGACAGCGCGACCACGGGCAGCGTGGGCAACGCAAAGTCTGCCGCCTCGGCGTGCTCAGCGGCGGGGGTGGCCGGCAGGGGTGCCTCCATGGGGGTGGCCAGCGCGTGCAGGCGCTGGTACCAGGTGGTGGTGCTGCTGCGCTGATGGGGTTCGAAACTGGACAGCACGAGCCGCTCTTCAGCCCGCGTGAGCGCCACGTAGAGGGCGTTGAGTTCCTCCAGCGCGCGGGCCTGCTGCTCCAGCAACAGGGCGGACTGAGCGCAGGCGGGCGGCGCTTTTTCGCTGGCCAGGAACACGAAGCGCCGCGGCACAGCGTCTTCGCCCGGCCAGTCCACCAGCACGCCCATGGAGTCGGGGCGCGAGGGACCGGCGTCGGTGTCGAGCAGCAGCACGGTGTGTGCCTCCAGGCCTTTGGCGCCATGGATCGTGAGCAGGCGCACGGCGCCCGGTGACGGCGTGGGCGTGGCCTTGATGCCACCCGCCTTGAGGGCTCGCACCAGCCGGTAGGCGGTGAGGAAACGCCCTCCTTCCTGTGCGAGCGACTGGGCCAGCAGGTCGCGCAGCTGGGCGAGCACGGCGGGTCGCTGGGTGGCGGGCACTGCCTGCGCGAAACGGGCGAGCAGGTCGGAGTCCTCGTAGATGGCCGACAGGGCGTCGTGTGGCGGCAGCGTCTGCACCCACTGGCGGTAGAGCGCGAGCCGCCGGGCGGTCTCCCGCATCAGGTCGTGCACCGGTTCGAAAGCGCCCGCGTCGTCCACCCACTGCCCTGCCGCGTCAGACGAAGAAAGGGGTGCAGCGTGGCGCTGCAGCACATCCCACCAGGCCAGCTGGACCCGGGTGGAGGCGCCTGTGGACGAGGAAGACGTCTCGCTGGCGCCGCGGGGGTTCATGCGCTGACGCAGGCGCGCGAGCTGGGCGAGCGCGGCGTCGTCCCAGCCGAAGATGGGTGATCGCAGCGCACGGGCCAGGCTCAGGTCGTGCCGGGGCGACACCAGCGAGTCGAGCAGCGCCACCACGTCCTGCACCGCCGGCGCGTCGCACAGATCCAGCTTTTCCGGCTGCTCGCTGGCGATGCCCCGCTCCTGCAGGGCCTCGAACATCCAGCCCAGGCGCTCGCGCCGGCGCGACAGCACCATTACGCCACCGGGTTGAACCCGGCCACTGGTAATTTCGTCGGCGATCCAGTCGGCTGCCTGGCCGGCCTCAAGGGCGGACATGGTGTCTTCGGGCAGCACGCGCGGGGTGTTCAGGCTGTCGCGCCAGACCGGCTCGACTCCAGCGGTGCCACCGTCCCGCTCGCGCAGGCTGCGCGGCAACTGCGGCAGCGCCAGCACTGCGCCGGGCTCTGTGCTTTGCGTGGTGTGCGCCCGGTAGGCGCTGCCGTATTCGCCGGATTGCACCGCCGCCAGCATGGCACCGTTGAGCGCATCGACCACGCTACGGGCGCAGCGGCGGGTGTGATCGCAGCTCAGCAAGGCGCCCGAGAGGCCCTGCACCACGAAGGCCTGCGCGGCCTTGAACACCTGCGGCTCGGCGCGCCGGAAACGGTAGATGGACTGCTTGGGGTCGCCCACCAGAAAGACGCAGGGCGCCTCGCCCGGTCCGGCGCCGGCGTAGGACGACAGCCAGCCGTAGAGCGACTGCCACTGCAGCGGGTTGGTGTCCTGGAATTCGTCGATGAGCACATGGCGCACGCGGGCGTCCAGGCGCTGCTGCATCCAGCCGGACAGCTCGGGATCACCCAGCAGGCGCTGCGCAGCCCCCTCGACGTCGTTCATGTCGACCCAGCCGCGTTCGCGCTTGAGTTCGGCGTAGGCCGCCAGCAGCACGCGAGTGAGCCGTGCCATGCGCTGGTGGTGCAGCCAGGCCAGGTGCTGCCGCCGGGCGGCGCAAAGGGCCTGCAACTCGGCCTCGGCTTCCTGTGCTGCCGGGTATTTGGCGAGGTGGTTGGTGAGGCGGTCATCGCCCGCGACAAAAAAGGCCTTGCGCAGCAGGGCGAACCGGCGGGCCATGTGACCCAAATCGTCGGGAAGCAGGAAGGCGTCGATCACGGCTGTGGCGGCGGCCTTGGGCGTCTTGTTGGTCTCGGTTGCGAGGGCACGGGCCCAGGCGTGCCAGCGGTCGCGCGCGCTGGCCGAGGCCAGCGACAGCTCGGGTGACGGCAGTGCCTGCCACTGCGGGTGCAAGGCACCAAAGGTCTGAACCGACGCTTCCACCACGCCGGCCGCGTCGGCCAGGGCGAACTCCACCCGCTTCTGCAGGGCGTTGAGCAACGCTTTCAAGGTCTGGTGCCGGCCATGCTCGGCCACGCAGTCCATGAAGTCGGCCCGGTCTTGCGGGCTGGCGGCCAGGGCCGCGTAAAAACGCGGCCAGACCAGTGCCACGGCGCGTGCATCGTCTTCCAGCAGTTCGTATTGCGCGGGCAGCCGCAGCTCTTGCAGCACCGACAGGGGCGCGCCGCGCAACAGGGCCGCGAACCAGCTGTGGAAGGTGCGCACCTGCACCGGACGGCCCAGCGCGGTCACGCGCTGATGCAGGCCGCGCAGCTCGTCGACCCGTCGGGCGGCTTCGGCCGCGCTCATGCCGCGCGTGATCAGGGCTTCCACCAGCTCGGCATCGGGCAGGCTGGCGCAGCGGCGCATCTCGGCGTTGAGGCGGTCGCGCATTTCACCCGCCGCCTTCTTGGTGAAGGTGATGGCCAGGATGTCCTGCGGTGCGCAGCCGTCGAGCAGCGCGCGCAGGATGCGCGACACCAGCATCCAGGTCTTGCCGGCGCCGGCACAGGCCTCCACCGCCACGCTGCGAGCGGGGTCGCAAGCCAGGGCGTAGAAGGCTTCACGGGCGACCTGCGAGCCGTTGATGCGGTAGGCCGCCTCCAGGGCTTGGGGCGCCGCACAGGTATCCGGGGGGTTCATCCGGCTCTCCAGAAATCTTTGCGGCACAGGCCACGCGCGTCACAGTGGTCACACACCCGGCCTTCACCCAGCGCCGGCAAGGGTTGCCCGGCGGCGATGCGTGCCATGTCGTGCGCCAGCCCTTCGCGCAACTGCTCGCGCGCCCACAGCACGTCGGGCTGCTCGATGAGCTGCGTGGGGCGGTCCTTGGCGCTGTCGCCGCGCTTGTCGGTGATGCTGAGATAGGCAGCGCGTACGTTCTCGTCGGGCAGCAGGGCCGCGTAGAACGCGAGCTGGGTGTCTTCCAGCGCTTCCTTCACGCGCTCGCCGGTGGTCGCGCGCGATTCGGTCTTGTAGTCGATCACGAACGGTATCGGGCCCTCGGGGCTGGGCTGGCGGTCGATGCGGTCGAGCTTGCCGTACAGCCGCCAGTCACCCGCCTGCGCGCTCAGTGCCGCCTCGGCCTGCTCGAAGCGTGGGCCGGCCTGGTGCTCGCTGGCTTCGTAGCTGGCCAGCCAGTCCAGATAGCCTTCGCGCAGCGCCGGCCAGACCGCGTGGTAGGGCAGAAAGCCGGCACCGCCCTCGCCCGCGTCCAGCCCCATGGCCGCTGCAGTGTCCTGGGCCAGCCGGTCCAGCGTGACGCGGTCGGCGTCGCGCCCAAGCCGGGCATCAGCGCGCTGCTCATGAAACTCCCGCAGCACGGCATGCAACCAGTTGCCCATGTCGCGCTGGTCGGGCTCGTCTTCGAGTTCGGGTGCGTCCGACAGCCGCAACTGCCGCAGGGCAAAGAAGCGGTAGGGACAGTTGCGCAGGTCCTGGTAGGCGCTGGCCGACAGGGCCTCGGGCAACAGGTCCCCCGCCACCGGCGCCGGGCGCTCGGTGGGCTGGGGCCTGAGCCAGCGTGGCGGGCGGGGATCTGGCGCCAACGAACGGCCCGGTGCGCCCCCCGCCGCCAGCAATGCCTGTATCCAGGGGCTGGGCAACACGGCTTCCCCCCGCTCCTGCGTGCGCCAGAGCAGATCCAGCTCGGGCATGCACAGGGCCGTCTGCCAGGCCTGCCAGGCCGCCTGCGCCACGGCTTCGCGCGAAGGCAGGCCGAGCGCTTCGCGTTGCGGGGCGGTCCACTGGCCGGGCAGTTCCGGGCTCGGGGTGAGGTGCACCTCGTCGCAGCCAGGCACCACGGTGGCGGCGAAATGGCGCCCGAGCAGCTGCGCCAGCGGAAGGATGACCACCGAGGCATCGCCCTCGGCGCGCGCCATGAAGCTGCCACCTTCGAGCACCTCGCGCACCCAGGCGGTGAAGCCCGCCAGCGAAAGCCGACCAGCCGCCGGACCCGGGCGACGGGCTGGCGAAGGCGACGCAGCGTCAGCCGCACGGGCCGCGGCGTCCCCGCCCACCTCGTCACCGACGCCCTGCAGTTCCTGGGCTGCACCCTCCTCCAGCCGGAGGGTCTGCACGATCTGCACGCCCGCCGGATCGTCCAGCAAGCCGTACCACAGGCCACTGGCCTGCAGGGCCGCGCGCACCGCGTCCAGCCACTGGGGCAATGAACGCGTGGCGTGCAGGCCTTCAAGCAGCGGCGCCAGCCCGGGCGGCATCACGCCAGCGAGCCGTGGCGAAGACAGCGCAGCGCGCCACATCGACACCCCTGCCTCCCGGGCCAGCTGCTCCAGCGCCAGCACCTGGGCTTCGGTCCAGGCCGGCGCGAGCTTGAGCAGATCCAGCACATCGTCCATGCGCGCCCGGGGTGCCGCCGCCCGCAGCAGACTCATCAGGCGGGCCGCCGAGTGCGTGGTCGACAGCTTCCAGCCCGTCTCGTCGCGCACGGGCAGCCCGGCGGCCACCAGCATCGCACTCACGCGCCGGGTGAGCAGACGGTCGTTCGCCACCAGCGCCACGGGCAAGCGCCCGCTCGCCACTTGATCGAGCACACACGCAGCAGCTCGCTGGGCTTCGTCTTCCAGATCTTCGCAGGCGTGCAGACTCGCGCGTGATGCGTCACGCGGGCTGTCCTCAAGCGCGTCATGCAGTCCCAGGACCGCCGCGCGCGGCCCCCAATGCGCCACAAGGGCCATGGCCAGCGGATCGTGCTGAAAACCGGGCAGCACCACCAGCGCATCGGCCACCACACCCGGCTGTGCGAGCGCGCCCCACAGCACATCGGTGGCATAGGAAGAGGTGCTGGCCCAGGCCAGTGCGAGCGATCCCAGCAGGCCTTCCCACTGCAGGGCCGGCGCCCCCTGGGCCAGCGCTTCAGCCCGTGGCGCGGCCCAGGCCAGTCGCTGGTCGGGCGGTACGGCGGCGGCCAGTGGTGCCAGCTGGCGCGCCGCCTCCACCAGCCGGGTCACCATCACGGCTCGCAAGGCCGGGTCCAGCCGGGGCGGCGTCACCCTGTCGATGAAGGCCGACGCCACCAGGCTGTCGCGCGCAGTGTCCATGCTCAGATCGATGGGGCCGGGCAGGTGGGGTTGCAGTGAGGCCGCCCAGTTGCGCGTGGACTCGAACCTCGGCGTAAAACCGCTGGGATGTGTGAGCGCCCAGGCCCGACGCCCGGTCTCCATGAGCTGCGCATACGGCACCAGCACCAGCGTGCGGGAGGGCGTCGCCTGACGCTCGGCCATGGCCGAGTCCAGGGCGCGCACCACCGCGGCCCAGCGTGCGGCCGACGAATGGGGATCGGCGCTGGAGAAGGAAACGGGGGCAGGCGCGGCGGTCAGGGACATGGGTCGTTTCTGTCACAATGGAACGAATCACGCCCCCAGGGTATGGTCAGACATACCGGCTAACGTTGCGTGCCCAAACTTTAACCTCCCTGTTCAACATTCTTAGGATGATTCATGGCCAGCGACCTGATCAAACACGTATCCGATGCCAGCTTCCAGGCTGATGTGCTCAATGCCCAGACCCCCGTGCTGGTGGACTTCTGGGCCGAGTGGTGCGGCCCATGCAAGATGATCGCCCCGATCCTCGACGAAGTGGCCGGCTCGTACACCGGCAAACTGCAGGTGTCCAAGATGAACGTGGACGAAAACCGCGAAGTGCCGGCCAAGTTCGGCATCCGCGGCATCCCCACGCTGATGGTGTTCAAGGACGGCCAGCTGGCCGCCACCAAGGTTGGCGCGCTGACCAAGGCCCAGCTCACCGCTTTCATCGACGCCAACCTGGCCTGATCGAGCCCGCCGCTGACAAGGGGCGTCCGGGTGCAACGCCCGGCCCCTGTGCAGAGCGGCCATTTTTTCCTGTCATAATTTGACAACCCGCTGGACCGACACCGTCCAGCCCTCACTTTTCGCTCCGTCCGCCATCCGGACGCCAGCGCCCCCTCCCCCGGTTACCGACTCAACTCCCTCACGGAGTGAATTCCATGCACCTCAACGAACTCAAGGCACTGCACGTGTCTGAAGTCCTCAAGCAGGCAGAAGCGCTTGAGATCGAAAACACCGGCCGCATGCGCAAACAGGAACTCATGTTTGCCATCATCAAGAAGCGGGCCAAGGGCGGCGAGCTGGTCAACGCCGACGGCGTGCTGGAAGTGCTGCCCGACGGTTTCGGCTTCCTGCGTGCGCCCGACACCAGCTACACCGCCAGCACGGACGACATCTACATCTCGCCCAGCCAGATCCGCCGCTTCAACCTGCACACCGGCGACATGATAGAGGGCGAGGTCCGCATTCCCAAGGATGGCGAGCGCTACTTTGCGCTGAACAAGCTCGACAAGATCAACGGCCTGCCCCCGGAGGACAACAAGCACAAGATCATGTTCGAAAACCTGACGCCCCTGTTCCCCAAGGAACAGATGCGCCTGGAACGCGACATCAAGAGCGAAGAGAACATCACCGGCCGCGTGATCGACATCATCGCGCCCATCGGCCGTGGCCAGCGCGCCCTGATCGTGGCCCCGCCCAAGAGCGGCAAGACGGTCATGATGCAGCACATCTGCCACGCCATCACGGCCAACCACCCCGAGGTGGAACTCATGGTGCTGCTGGTGGACGAGCGCCCTGAAGAAGTGACCGAAATGCAGCGCACGGTGCGCGGCGAAGTGATCGCATCCACCTTCGACGAGCCGGCCGCCCGCCACGTGCACGTGGCCGAGATGGTGATCGAGCGCGCCAAGCGCCTGGTCGAGCTCAAGAAAGACGTGGTGATCCTGCTGGACTCGATCACCCGCCTGGCCCGCGCCTACAACAACGTGCTGCCATCCTCCGGCAAAGTGCTCTCTGGCGGTGTGGACTCCAACGCCCTGCAGCGGCCCAAGCGCTTCTTTGGCGCCGCCCGCAAGATCGAGGAAGGCGGCTCGCTGACCATCATCGCCACGGCGCTGGTCGACACCGGCAGCCGCATGGACGAGGTGATCTTTGAAGAATTCAAGGGCACCGGCAACTGCGAGATCCACCTGGACCGCCGCCTGTACGAAAAGCGCGTGTTCCCGTCGATACAGCTCAACCGCAGCGGCACCCGCCGCGAAGAACTGCTGCTGCAGCCCGAGATCCTGCAGAAGACCCGCATCCTGCGCCAGTTCATGTACAACATGGACGAGATCGAGGCCATGGAAATGGTCTTGAAGAGCATGAAGTCGACCAAGAACAACTCGGAGTTCTTCGACATGATGCGTCGGGGTGGGTGACAGGGACACCCCCCGCGCCGCCTTCGGCGTCACCCCACAGGGGGCAACACCAGCGGCCCGGCACAGCCGGTTCCGCGGTGTTCCCGGCTTGAGGCACGGTCTCCTGCGACCATTCCTCGGGCTATAATCCAAAGCTTTGCTAATTGCGACAAGTACAGTGGAATGGTTCTGCTGCGGCTGCCGCACCTGACCTCAAGGAAACGTCATGAAAGACGGCATTCACCCCAACTACCGCGAAGTCTGCTTCGTGGACCTGTCCAACGGTTTCAAGTTTGTCACCCGTTCGTGCGCCAACACCAAAGAAATGGTGAAGATGGAAGACGGCCGTGAACTGCCGCTGTACAAGCTGGACACCTCCAGCGAGTCGCACCCGTTCTACACGGGCACGCAGAAGAGCGTGGACAACATGGGCGGCCGCGTCGAGCGCTTCCGCAACCGCTACGGCAAGGGCACCGCTGCCGCGGCACCTGCTCCCGCAGCAGAATAAGCAGACCGCCGCACGGCCTTCAGGGGCCGGTGGTTTCTGTCAAAGGCAGCCGGCGATCCCGGCTGCTTTTTTTTGCCTTGGCGCCGGCGCCTGCACGGCCGAGCTCCCTCCGTCGCCGGTCCGTCGCGCCGCGCGCCCTCCCCTGTATATTTCCCTCAGTGAATCCAGCGAATCCCGCCATCGTCAGCCAGTCGGCCGTGCGGCGCCTGCCCCGGCTGGCGCTCATCCTGTTCTGTGTCGCCTACGTACTGCCCGGCTTCATCGGGCGTGAGCCGTGGAAAACCGCGGACGTGACGGCCTTTGGCGTCATGCTGGAAATGGCGGCCGGGCGCACCGGCTGGTGGGATCCCCAGGTGCTGGGGATAGCTGTGGACGAAGCGGGACCCCTGCCCTACTGGCTGGGTGCCCTCTTCATCCGGCTGCTGCCTTTTGTGCCGGCTGACTTCGCCGCACGCATACCCTTCGGGTTGCTGCTGGCCCTGGCGCTGGTGGCCACCTGGCACACCGTGTACCGCCTGGCCCGCCAGCCCGCGGCACAACCGGTGAGTTTTGCCTTCGGTGGCGAAGCGCACCCCACCGACTACGCCCGCGCAATGGCCGATGCGGGCCTGCTGGCCCTGATCGCCTGCCTGGGACTGGCGCAGCTCTCGCACGAAACCACCCCCGACCTGGCCCGGCTGGCCATGGTGTCCTGTCTGCTGTATGGCGCCAGCCGCCTGGCCCATGCGACCGATCTGCGCCAGCCCGTGCTCACGGTGGCCCTTCTGGGCGTGGCGACGCTGGCGCTCGTCTTCAGCGGTGCGCCCTGGATCGCGTTCTGGCTGGCCAGTGGCCTGCTGCTGGCCGTGTCCGTTTCTCGGCTGAGGTCTCGTCCCATGGGCGAGCCATCCAGCGGGCGCACGGCCGGGCTGGCATCAGATCCCCTGGTGTGGGCCGCCGGTGTGCTGGTGGTGGTGCTGGGTGGTGCCGCACTGGGCGGGCTGTTTCCGGCCCCGGGCTGGCAAACCGCGTGGGCGTCCATGCCCTGGGGCAGCTGGGGTCGCCTGCTGCTGTGGTTTACCTGGCCCGTGTGGCCGCTGGCGTTGTGGACGCTGTGGCGCTGGCGCCGCCAGTGGCTGCAGCCCCATGTGGCGCTTCCGCTCTGGGCCGTTCTGGTCAGCGTGATCGACAGTGCGCAGTCGGACGAGCGCGACCGTGCGCTGCTGCTGGCCCTGCCCGCGCTCGCGGCGCTGGCCGCCTTTGCGCTGCCCACGCTGCGGCGCAGCGTGTCGGCCCTGATCGACTGGTTCACGCTGCTGTTCTTCACCGGCTGTGCACTGGTGATCTGGGTCGTGTGGTTCGCCATGCAGAGCGGCGTGCCGGCCAAGCCGGCGGCCAACGTGGCGCGGCTGGCGCCGGGTTTCGTGCCGGAGTTCGGCGTGGTGGCGTTTGTGCTGGCCACCCTCGCCACGCTTGCCTGGGTGTGGCTGGTGGCCTGGCGCGTGGGGCAGCACCGGGAAGCGATCTGGAAGAGCCTGGTGCTGCCCGCCGCCGGCAGCACGTTGTGCTGGCTCCTGCTCATGACGCTGTGGCTGCCGCTGCTCGATTTCGGCCGCAGCTACGGCCCGCTGGCGCGCCGGATCGCCTCCCTGGCCGCGCCCGAGCGCTGCGTGCTGGTCGATGGCCTGTCGCAGGCACAGATCGCGGCGCTGCAGTACCACGGCGGCCTTGAGCTGCGGCGCAGCACCAGCGGCCCGGCGCCCGAATGCGGGACCCTGGTGGTGGCACCGGCCAGCCAGACCACGCTGGACCGCCGCGTCACACTCACCGACTGGGCCTTCAAGGCCACGGTGCGCCGCCTCACCGACAACAAGGAAAGTCTGCTGGTCTATCAGCGTGTGGGCGGCGGACCGCCCTGACGCGCATGACCCCGCCGCAGAGGCGTCCGGGATTTCAGCCCGTCACGCGCTCACGCACCCGCGTGGCGGGCAGCACGATCAGGAAAGTGGAGCCTTCGCCCACCGTGCTCTGCACCTCCACCTGGCCGCCATGGCGCTGGGCCACGTGCTTCACGATCGCCAGGCCCAGGCCGGTGCCGCCGGTTTCGCGTGAACGGCTGCGGTCCACCCGGTAGAAACGCTCGGTCAGCCGGGGCAGGTGATCGGGCGCAATGCCGGGGCCGGTGTCGGTCACGAAGAACTCGCCACCGCCTTCGGCCCGCAGCCGCCAGCCGGCTTCGATGCGCCCGCCGCCGGGCGTGTAGCGCACCGCGTTGCTCAGCAGGTTGGACATGGCGCTGAGCAGCTCGGTCTTGGCACCCGAAACCCAGAACGCCGGCCCGGCCAGGCCACGGATCTGGTGTGGCGGGCGGGCCAGCGCCTGGCTCAGGCCCTGCGCCTCCTGCAGCACATGGGTGAGCAGTTCCTCGCTGTCGATCCACTCGCCCGGGCCGGGAACCGGACTGCCCTCCAGGCGCGACAGGGTGAGCAGATCGCTCACCAGCGTCTGCATGCGGTGCGCCTGCTGGCTCATGAGCCCAAGGTAGTGGTTGCGCTCGCCCTCTTCCAGCGGAATGCTCTGCATGGTTTCAACGAAACCGCTGAGCACCGTCAGGGGCGTGCGGATTTCGTGAGAAACGTTGGCGACAAAATCGCGGCGCATGGTCTCGGCCAGCTGCACGGCTGTCACGTCGCGCGTGAGCATGAGCTTGCGCTTCTTGCCGTAGGGGTGGATCTGCAGCGAGATCTTGCTGGGCTGGGACGGCCGGGGGCCCGGGCCATCGATCTGGATCTCGTGCCGGAAATCGCCCTGCGACAGGTAGGCCACGAACGCGGGAGCCCGCACCAGGTTGCGCACGTACTGCCCCAGGTCGCGCTCGGGCACGAAGCCCAGGTGGCTCGCGGCGGTCAGGTTCGACCATTCGATACGGCCGGTTGAGTCGAGGAGCACCACGCCGTTGGGCGAGGCCTGTATCGCGGCCAGGAAGTCGTCGAGCCGCGCTTCGCTGTTCTGCGCCTTCTTGTCGAGTTTGCGGATGTGCTTGCGACAACGGTCGGCCACGTCGCCCCAGAAACCGGCCACGTCGGGCGAGCGCTCGCCATCGGCCTTGTTGAGCCAGCGCAGCACCCGCTGGGCCCGCAGACTGTCAAACGCCACCCAGATCACACCGCCCAGCACGGCACCGGCCAGTGCCCAGTTGGCAGATGCGTGTGCCCAGCCCCAGACGCCGCCGCCCAGCATGAGCAGCAGCAGTTCGAACGCCCGGCGGATCATGCCGGGGCGCTGTCGGGGTCTGTGCGGCGTGCCGCCAGACCCGCGCCGGACAGGCGATAGCCTGCACCGCGCACCGTCTCCACCATGGCCGCGGCCTCACCCAGTGATTCCCTCAGCCGTTTCACATGCACATCCACCGTTCGCTCCTCGATAAAGACGTGGTCACCCCAGATCTTGTCGAGCAGCGTACCACGGGTGTGCACCCGCTCGGCGTGCTTCATGAGGTAGTGCAGCAGCTTGAATTCGGTCGGGCCCAGGCGCAGTTCGACACCACGAAACGTGGTCCTGTGGGTGGCCGCGTTCAGCGCCAGATCGCCCACCTGCACCGAGTCGCTGGCGATCTCCGGGCTGCGCCGGCGCAGCACGGCGCGGATGCGGGCCAGCAGTTCCTGGGTGGAAAAGGGTTTGGTGATGTAGTCGTCAGCGCCGGCATCAAGCCCCTGCACCTTGTCGGACTCGTCGCTGCGGGCGGTGAGCATGAGAATGGGCACGGACCGGGTGCGCTCGGCCTGGCGCCAGCGCCGCGCCAGGGTGGCGCCGCTGTCGCCGGGCAGCATCCAGTCGAGCAGGATGGCGTCGGGCAGCACAGCGTCCATCTCGCGCTGGGCGGCCACGCCGTCAAACACCACCGTGGGCGCGAAGCCGTTGTGGCGCAGATTGACGGCGATCAGTTCGGCGATGGAGGGTTCGTCTTCCACCACCAGGATGCGGGGCAGGTGTCTCATGCACTCCCCTTCACAGTCACGGCCGCCGTCATCGGATGACGGACGCCACTTTGTCCTTGGAGGTGTGGCGCACGTCCTCGCCCTTCACCACGAAGATGATCTGCTCGGCGATGTTCTTGGCGTGGTCGCCCACGCGCTCGATGGACTTGGCCAGGAACAGCAGGTCCAGGCTGGTGGAAATGGTGCGGGGGTCTTCCATCATGTAGGTGATGAGTTTGCGCAGGAAGCCGTTGTACTCCTGGTCGATCTCGTCGTCGTCGCGGATGATGGACACCGCCATGGTGGTGTCGAGGCGGGCAAAGGAATCGAGCGTCTTGCGCAGCAGAGCGGCGGCCAGGTCGGCAGCCACCCGCAGTTCGTGGCTGGGCAGGCTGCGGGGCGAGCCGCCCTCGATGATGGACTTGGCCATGCGCGCCATGCGCGCGACCTCGTCGCCGGCGCGCTCCAGGTTTTGCGTGGTCCGCGAAATCGCCATCAGGAAGCGCAGGTCGCGCGCCGTGGGCTGGCGCCGCCCGATGGTGGAGATGATCTCGTGGTCGATCTGCACTTCCATCTGGTTGATGCGGGCTTCGGTCTCCAGCACCTGGTCGGCGGCCTCCTGGCTCTGGTGGATCAGAGCGTACACCGCCTGGTGCAGTTGCGATTCCACCAGGCCGCCCATTTCGAGCACCTGGGAGGAAATCGAGTTCAGCTCGGCGTCGAACTGGCTGGAGATGTGTTTGTCGCTCATGTCGGGTGCTCGGTTGGCGGATGGGTAGGCGCTGGTTTCATCAGCCGAAGCGGCCGGTGATGTAGTCCTCGGTTTCGGTGCGGCTGGGCTTGAAGAAGATCTGCTGGGTGGATCCGAACTCGATCAGCTCGCCCAGGTACATATAGGCCGTGTAGTCGCTGCAGCGGGCGGCCTGCTGCATGTTGTGCGTCACGATGGCAATGGTGTACTCGCTCTTGAGCTCGTGCACCAGTTCTTCCACCTTGCCGGTGGAAATCGGGTCGAGGGCCGAGGTGGGCTCGTCCAGCAGCAGCACCGAGGGCTTCACCGCCACGCTGCGCGCGATGCACAGGCGCTGCTGCTGCCCGCCCGAGAGGCTCATGCCGTTCTGGCCCAGCTTGTCCTTCACTTCCTTCCACAGTGCGGCCTTGGTCAGCGCCCATTCCACGCGGTCGTCCATCTCGCTTTTGCTCAGCTTTTCATAGAGCTTCACGCCAAAGGCGATATTGTCGTAGATGGTCATGGGAAACGGTGTGGGCTTCTGGAACACCATGCCGATGCGGGCGCGCAGCAGGTTCAGGTCCTGCTTGGGGTCCAGGATGTTCTGGCCGTAGAAGTCGATCTGCCCCTCGGCGCGCTGACCGGGGTACAGGCTGTACATGCGGTTGAGCGTGCGCAGCAGCGTGGACTTGCCGCAGCCCGAGGGGCCGATGAAGGCCGTGACCTTGCGCTCGGCAATGTCGATGTTCACATTCTTCAGGCCCTGGAACTTGTTGTAGAAGAAGTTGAGGTTGCGGACCTCCAGCGCGTTCTTCTGGCTGGTGGCGGCGGGCTGGGCAATGGCGTTCATGTGGATTCAGGCAGGTGAAGGGGTCAGGCGCGCACTTTTTCGCGGAAGAACACGCGGGCCAGGATGTTCAGGACCAGCACCGTGAGGGTGATCAGCAGTGCGCCGCCCCAGGCGAGGCGGATCCAGTTGTCGTAGGGGCTCATGGCGAACTGGAAGATCACCACCGGCAGGTTGGCCATGGGCGAGCCCATGTTGGTGCTGAAGAACTGGTTGTTGAGGGCTGTGAACAGCAGAGGCGCCGTCTCGCCGCTGATGCGGGCCACGGCCAGCAGCAGGCCGGTGATGACGCCGCTGCGGGCCGCACGCAAGGTCACCAGGGTGGACACTTTCCACCGCGGTGCGCCCAGGGCGAAGGCCGCTTCGCGCAGGCTGCCGGGCACCAGGCGCAGCATGTTCTCGGTGGTGCGCATCACCACCGGTATGGCGATCAGCGACAGCGCCAGGCTGCCCGCGTAGCCCGAGAAGTTGCCTACGGTGGCCACCGCAATGGCGTACACAAACAGGCCCAGCACGATGGATGGGGCCGACAGCATGATGTCGGTGACGAAGCGGGTGAGCTCGGCCGTCTTGCTGCTGTCACCGAACTCCGAGAGGTAGATGCCGGCCAGGATGCCGATGGGGGTGGACACCAGCACCGCCAGCCCGACGATCATCAGGCTGCCCACGATGGCGTTGCGCAGGCCGCCCCCCTCGGAACCGGGCGCCGGCGTGTCCTGGGTGAACAGTTGCAGATCCAGCGCGGCCAGGCCGTTGGAAAACAGCACGAACAGGATCCACAGCAGGGCCACCAGACCCAGGGCCATGGCGCCCATTGACAGGGTCAGGCCGATCAGGTTGGTGCGGCGGCGGCGCTCGTACAGGGGGGAAGCGTTGAACATGGGGTTGGACTCAGAACGGTCGTCGGGCATGGCAGCGGCGCTCAGGCGCCCTTGGCCCGCTCGGTGCGCACCATGAGCCACTTGGCCATGGCCAGCACCAGGAAGGTGATGCAGAACAGCAGGAAACCCAGCGCGAAAAGGGTGTTGAAGTGCAGGCCTTCGGCTTCGCCAAACTCGTTGGCGAGCACCGACGCGATGGAAGTGCCCGGCGAGAACAGCGAAGTGGGGAGCCGGTTGGCGTTGCCGATGACGAAGGTCACCGCCATGGTTTCACCCAGCGCCCGACCCAGCCCCAGCATCACGCCCCCGATGACGCCCTTCTGGGTGTAAGGCAGCACCACCTGGCGCACCACCTCCCAGGTGGTGCAACCCAGGCCGTAGGCCGACTCGCGCAGGATCGGCGGTGTAATCTCGAACACATCGCGCATCACGGCGGCAATGAAGGGCAGCACCATGAAGGCCAGGATGATGCCGGCGGCCAGAATGCCGAGGCCGTTGGTGGCGCCGCCGAAGAGCCAGCCCACCAGCGGCATGCCGCCCAGCACCGACTGCAGGGGCACCTGCAGCTGGTCGGCGAACACCGGCGCAAACACGAACAGGCCGAACATGCCGTAGATGATGGAAGGCACCGCGGCCAGCAACTCGATCGCAATGCCCAGCGGGCGGCGCAGCCACACCGGGCAGGTTTCGGTCAGGAACACCGCGATGCCAAAGGCCAGCGGCACCGCCAGCAGCAAGGCAATGCCGGCGCTGATGACCGTGCCGACGATGGCGATGGCCGCACCGAATTCTTCGTTGATGATGTCCCACTCCACGTACCAGAGGAAATGGGCGCCGAACTTGGCGAACGTGGGCCAGGCGTTCACGAACAGCGACACGATGATGCCTACCAGCGCCACCAGCACGAGCAGCGAGAAGAACTGTGTGAGGCGGTGGAACAGCACGTCCTGCAGGCGCTGCCTGCGGGCAACGGCGGCCATGGCGTCGCTGCGCTGGTCTGCAACGGAGGCCGTTGCCCGGGCGGGGTTCATGGTCACGGTGGGTGGCATACAGATGTCGGGGCTGGGGATCGGAAGCGGCTCGCGGGGCGGACCGGGGTCCGCCCCGCAAAGGCATCACTTGTTGTTGATCTGCGACCAGACGCGCTGGCGGATCTGGCTGGTCAGCGCATCGGGCAGCGGCACGTAGTCCAGCTCCAGCGCCATCTGCTTGCCGTTCTTGAACGCCCAGTCAAAGAACTTCAGCACCTCGACCGACTGTCCTTTGTCGGCCGGGTCCTTGTACATCAGGATGAAAGAGGCGGTGG
Source organism: Hydrogenophaga sp. (assembly GCA_030682835.1). GTDB lineage: Bacteria > Pseudomonadota > Gammaproteobacteria > Burkholderiales > Burkholderiaceae_C > Hydrogenophaga. The sequence goes on from JAUXNG010000075.1 coordinate 59,057, forward strand.
TCACCGGGTAGGCCTTCGGGCCGGCCTGGTTGACGATGGACAGGCCCATGCCCGGCACGCTGAACCAGTCGGCGCCGGCCGCGGCGGCGGCGAAGGTCTCGTCATCAGGCATCACAAAGTTGCCGTCCTTGTTCTGCAGTGCCATCACCGGGATGTTGGTGCGCTTGGCGTAGGCGTATTCCACGTAGCCCAGCGAGCCCTTGGTGCGGCTCACATTGGCCGCCACACCTTCGTTGCCCTTGCCGCCCACCGAGGTGGGCGCAGGCCACTTCACGGCCGCGCCACGGCCCACGGTGTCGGCCCACTCCTTGCTGACGGTGGCCAGGTAATCGGTCCAGTTGAAGGTGGTGCCCGAACCATCGGCACGGTGCACGATGGTGATGGTCTGGTCGGGCAGCTTCTTGCCCGGGTTCAGGGCGGCCAGCTTGGGATCGTTCCATTTGCTGATCTTGCCCAGGAACATCTCGGCCAGCACCGGGCCGGTGACGCGCAGTTCGCCTTTGCCAAAGCCGTCGAGGTTGAACACGGGCACCGTTCCGCCGATCACGGCAGGAAACTGCACCATGCCGTCGCGGTCCAGCTCCTCGCCCTTCACAGGGGCGTCGGTCGCACCGAATGCCACGGTTTTGGCGCGGATCTGGCGGATACCGCCCGACGATCCGATGGACTGGTAGTTCAGACCGACACCGGTGTCTTTCTTGTAAGCCTCGGCCCATTTGGCGTAGATGGGGAACGGAAAGGTGGCGCCGGCCCCCGTGATGTCGGCGGCGAGGGCGGAGCCCATGGCCAGGGAGGCGAATGCGGCGGCGGCGACAGTCTTGAGCAGGGTGCGTTTGCTGTTCATGGGAATCCTTGCGTTGTGGTGAAGTGAAACAACAGAACGGACTCTAGGGACGCTGTGTGACAGCCGTGTGACACACACCGATCTGTCACACGCGGAGCGGCTTCCCTCGGACGGGCCTCCCTGTCAGTCCATCAAAGGCCGGATGCGTCACAATCCGGCAACCCCACAGAACCGACCCCGCCGGCCCGCTACCCGCACGGCCGGCCACACCCATGCAAAACGGAACCCTCCTGGCCGCGATCGACCTTGGCTCCAACAGCTTCCGGCTCGAAATCGGCCGCTTCCACTCGGGCCACATCGAGCGCATCGAATACCTGAAAGAGACCGTGCGCCAGGGCAGCGGCCTGGACGAAAACAAAAACCTCAGCCAGGCCGCCATGGAGCGCGGCTGGGAGTGTCTGGCCCGCTTTGCCGAGCGACTGCACGGCTTCAAGAAGCAGCAGGTGCGCGCGGTGGCCACCCAGACCCTGCGCGATGCGAACAACCGCGAAGACTTCCTCAAGCGCGCCCAGAGCATCCTGGGATTTGTGATCGAGGTGGTGTCGGGCCACGAAGAAGCACGGCTGATCTACCAGGGCGTGTCGCGCCTGCTGCCGCAATCCGACGAGAAGCGTCTGGTGGTCGACATCGGCGGGCGTTCGACCGAAATGATCCTGGGCCAGGGCTACACGGCGCACAACATGGAGTCGTACCGGCTCGGCAGCGTGGCCTGGTCGACCCGCTATTTCCCCAAGGGCCAGTTCACGGCGCCGGCCTTCCGTACCGCCGAGGTGGCCGCCAAGGCCGTGCTGGATCAGGCGCTGGACAGTTTCCCGCCTTCGGAATGGACCGTGGCCTATGGGTCTTCCGGCACGGTGGGTGCCGTTGCTGACGTGCTGGCCGCCAACGGCTGGGCGTCGGGCGTGGTGACCCGCTCGGGCCTGGACTGGCTGGTGGACCGCCTGATCCAGATCGGAAATGTCGACCAGCTGAAGCTGGAAGGCCTGAAGGAAGACCGCCGCCCGGTGCTCGGCGGCGGCGTGAGTGTGCTTCGAGCGATCTTTGACCTCTTTGACATCCAGCAGCTGTTGCCAGCCCAGGGCGCGCTGCGCCAGGGCGCGCTGTACGACCTGATCGACCGCGACACCGATGGCGGCGACGTGCGCGAGCGCACGGTGCGCTGGCTGGCGTCGCGTTTCTCGGCCGACGAGGCGCAGGCCCAGCGCGTGAGCCATGTCAGCACCGCGCTCTTTGCGCAGATTGCCGCGGTGGACGCACAGAACGAGCGCTACTCGCAGAAACTCGCCTGGGCCGCCCGTCTGCACGAGATCGGCACCCACATCTCGCACGAGCGTTCGTACCATCACGGCGCCTACATCCTGGACAACGTGGATGCGCCGGGCTTCTCCTTCCCTGAGCTGCACCGCATGAGCCAGCTCGTGCTGGGCCAGCGCGGCAAGCTGCGCAAGCTGGAGCAGGAGCTGGAGGACGAACTCTTCGCCAAGCAGCTGATGTGCCTGCGCCTGGCCGTGCTGCTGTGCCACGCCCGCCAGATGCCCGAGCATGAATCGGTCAAGCTGAGTTTCAAGCCGGGTGCGTTCAAGCTCAGCACCAACCCAGGCTGGGCCAAGCGCTACCCACAGTCGGCCTGGCTGCTCGGCGAAGAGGTGCTGGCCTGGCAGAAAACGTCCTGGAAATTCACCGCCGACGTGCGCTGAGCCCCCGCCCCGCACCGCGGGGCTTCCCCTGACTCCCGGAGACTCGCCGCAATGGCCGTGATAGTGGTTGCCGAAGACGATGCTGGCACACGCAAACTGCTCACCGTGGTGCTGCAGCGCATGGGCCATGAGGTGCACGATGCGCCCGACGGCGCGATGGCGTGGGACCTTGTGTGCAGCTCACGGCCCGACCTCGTCATCAGCGATGTGAACATGCCGCGCATGAACGGCTTTGAACTGCTGGACCGGGTGCGCAGCCATCCGCAGCTCATGCTCACGCCCTTCGTGCTGCTCACGTCCCTGCAGGAACGCAAGGACATGCGCATGGGCATGCGCATGGGAGCGGACGACTACATCACCAAACCGTTCCAGTCGGGCGAACTGCGCGACGCGGTGCAGGCGCAGCTGGACCGGCTGGCCACCCGCGAGGCGGCGCAAGAGCTTCATGTGCGGCATGTGGTGACAGGCGCCCTGGAGGTGCAGGCCCGCGCACTGGGTGACGATTTCGAGGACCGCCTGGCCCAGGCCTTGAACGAGCAGTGGCCTGGCGGCGACCGCGCGGCACAGTCCGAACAGCACCTGGCGCGGGCAACCGTTCTGAGTGCGGGCATCCAGGATTACCCCGCCTGGCTGCAGGCGCTCAGTGCCGACGCGCTGAGCCTGCTGCTGCGGCGCTTTTACGACAACTCCGGCGACACCGTGTTCCTGTTCGGCGCCACCACCCTGCATTTCGTGGGCGAGGGGGTGGTGGCCGTGTTCGCCGACCACGACACCGCCGTGTCGGCCCCGCACAGCCTGCGCGCCATCCGCGCCGCCTGGGGCCTGCGCAGCGCAGCCGCCGGTCTCCAGGCGTTCGTGGCGCGTCAGTTTCCCGGGCGGGCACTGCCGCGCTTCGACGTGGGCATCGCCCTGCACAGTGGTCCGGTCGCCCTGATGCGGCTCGAAGGGCTGCTGGGCGGCGCGGCGCAGACGGTGCCCGTGGGCCAGACCGTGGCCCAGGCGATCGCGCTGCAGCGCCATGCCCCTGCGATGCAGGGCACGGTGACCGTCTCGGTACCGGTGCTGCGCGCGGTGACCGGCGCGGTGCGGCCCGTACGGCGCCACCTGATCACCCTTCCCGGCCAGGCCGAGCCCATGGACGTGTGCGCCGTCGAGCCACCGCCCGCTGTCACGTCCTGAGCGCCCTCTTCCCATGACCCTGCTTGCCCGCTCCCGAATTTCGCTGGGCCCCGCGCTGGTGGGTGCCTTCGTGCTGGCCGCCCTGGTGCCGGCGCTGCTGGTGGCCTGGCTGCTGTCGTCGAACAGCTCCCAATCGATCAACACCCTGGCCGAGAACGCCATGGGCCAGGCCGCGCACCGCGTGGACGTGGGCGCGCTGGCGCACCTGGGCGAATCGCACACCGTGGTGAACGCCCTGGTGCCGCCTTTTGTGACCACGGGGGCCGAAGCCGACCGCACCCGCAACTGGCTCACCGACACCGCCTCGTTTGAAACGATGGCCTATGCCCTCACGCAGCAGTCGCCCAACGTGCCCTACCTGTACTTCGGTACGTCCAACGGCACCTTCTTCGGGCTGGAACGGGAACCGGAGGGATTCATCGTCCGCCAGATACGACCGGGCGACAGTGGCCGGCGTCACTTCAAGATTGCGCAGCCTGGTGACCGCAGCACGCTGCTGAAGACCGAAACCCACATCTACGACCCGCGCAAGCGGCCGTGGTACCAGCTCGCCACCACCACCGGCAAACGCAGCTTCACCGACGTGTACCGATCGGCAGTCAAGGCCCAGTTCGACCTGACGCTGGCGCAACCGATCTTTGACGCCAGCGGCCAGACCATTCTGGGTGTGGTCGCGGTGGACATGAGCCTTGCGCGGCTGACCGACCTGATCCGCAGCACCCGCATCAGCGAGAACGCCGTGACCTACCTCGTGGACAGCCAGGGCCTGATGGTGGCTTCGTCGGTCGACGAAGAGCTCAGCCTTCGTGTGGGCGACAAGTTCCAGCGCATCTCGCCCCTGCAGAGCCAGGACGCGCTGGTGAGGGAATCGTTCGCGCAACTCAGCGCCCAGGTGCGGGGCGATCCGCAGCGGGCGGCCGGCACGGTGCGCCTGGATCCCAACCCGGACTGGGCGCAGCGCATCGGCCTTTCGTCCAACCGGCTGATTGCGCTGCAACGCCCTTTCGGCCGCAAATACGACCTCGACTGGCAGCTCATCGTGGTGGCTCCCGAAAGCGATTTCACCGCTCAGGTGACGCAGGCACGCCAGTGGGCGCTGCTGGCGATGGCCGCGCTCATCGGGCTGAGCGGGTGGCTGGCCTACAGCGTGGCGCGGCGCCTGTCGCACCAGTTCCGCCGGCTCAATGAATCGGCCACCGCGGTGGGTGCGGGGGAGGTTCCGCCCATTCAGGAGCGCGCGCGCTTCACCGAGGTGCACCACCTCTCGCAGGTGATGCACGACAGCGCGCTCAAGCTGCGCGCCTACAACGACGAAATCCAGCACAAGAACGAGGCCCTGCGCGACGCCGCCCTGCTGCTGGAAGAGCGTGTGCACCTGCGCACCGCCGAACTGGCCGCATCCCGCGAAGAAGCGCTGGGCGCCGTGAAGGCCAAAGCCGGGTTCCTGGCGGTGATGAGCCACGAGATCCGCACGCCCCTGCACGGCGTGGTGGGCATGGGCGAACTGCTCAACGAGACAGCGCTCACGCCCACGCAGAAAGACCTGCTCGGGGTTCTGAAGGTGTCCAGCGCCCAGCTGCTGTCCGTGGTGGACGACATCCTGGACTTCTCCAAGATCGAATCCGGCAAGCTCGAACTGGAACACCTGCCACTCGACCTGTACGGCGCGCTGCACGACGCCCGCGACCTGATGCAGCTGCAGGCCCGTGAAAAAGGCCTGCAGCTCGATGTGCACATCGCACCCGACGTGCCGCCGGCCATCATGGGGGACATCACCCGGCTGCGGCAGGTGCTGCTCAACCTGCTGTCCAACGCGGTCAAGTTCACGCACCGGGGGGAAATCACCCTGCGGGTGTGGATCGAAAAACCCGGCGACCCGATGACGCTGTGCTTCAGCGTCACCGACACGGGCGTGGGCATCGGCCCGCACCGCATCGCCGACCTGTTCCAGCCCTTTGCACAGGGCGACACCTCCACCGCCCGGGTCTACGGCGGCACCGGGCTGGGCCTGATGATCTGCAAGCACCTGGTGGAACTGATGGGCGGGCATATCAGCGTCAGCAGCGAACCGGGCGCGGGGTCGACCTTTCGTTTCACGGTGCAGGCGCAGGCGGCACACGCGTCGGACGTCGCCCAGACGGCTGCCACGCCGCTGCCGCACCAGCGCCACAGCGAGCGGGTGCTGGTGGTGGACGACAACCCGGTCAATCTGAAAGTGGCCTCGGCCATGCTCGACCGCCTGGGTTATCCCCATGACACCGCCTCGGGCGGAGAAGCCGCGCTGCAATTGGCCGAGCAGGCCGCCACGGCAGACCAGCCCTATGCACTGGTGCTGCTGGACAGCCACATGCCAGGGCTGGACGGCGTGAACACCGCCCGCGCGCTGCAGCAGCGCCTGGGCGCCCGCGCGCCGGTGATCGTCGGCGTCTCGGCCTCCACCCTGGGCGAAGACCGACAGCATGCCCTGGACGCCGGCATGGTCGACTACCTCGCCAAACCCCTGGAACTGCAAACCCTCGACCGCTGCCTGCAGCAGTGGCTGGGCCCGCACCCGGCGTCGCTCGATGCGACGCAGACCACCGCCAGTACGGGTGCACCTGCAAGCCCGCAACGCCCCTGGGTGGACCCCCGCCGGTGGGAGAGTTTTGCCGAGTTCGACGATGGGCAGGACAGTCTGTGGCGCGAGGTCATGGGCGCATTTGTGGCGACGATGGAAGACGCCAGCGAGCGGCTGCACACCGCCAGCAACAACCGCGACCTTCCCGGCGTGCGGGAGGTCCTGCACCTCCTCAAAGGGGCGGCAGCCAATGCTGGCGCCGCGCATCTGGCCGCCGTTTGCGAGGGCCTGGAGCGCGCGCTGCAACAAGGGGTCCGCTTGCCGCTCGACCTGGTCGAGTTCGACGAATCGGTCGGCCATACCGGCGCCGCACTGGCCGACGTGCTCAAGCCGCCGGGCTGAGGCGCCTGGCTCCCGGGCCGCGTGCGACCCGGGCCTACACCATTTCCGGCGTCTGCACCGTGACCACCACCGCTTGCGGCTTGCCGTCACGCTCGCGGTAGCGCAGCCACCACACCGCGCCCTTCTTCACCGGGCATTCCTGTGCGGCCAGGCCCAGCAGGTGGGCGATGAGCTGCCCGCAGGTGGGTTGATGCCCCACCAGCAGCACGGGCGTGCGGGCCTGGGGCCATTGCGCCACGTCCAGCAAGGGCATGGGATCGCTGCCGGGCAACAGCTCATCGCGGTGCCGAAAGCGCCGGCCCAGCGCCTGCGCGGTCTGGTCGGTGCGTTGCGCCGGGCTGGCAAACACCCGCGTGCTCTCGGGCAGCTGGCGGTCCAGCCAGGCCGCCATGCGAGCGGCCTGCTTTTCACCCCGCGGGGTGAGGCGCCGCGCCAGATCGAGCGGGTCGCCGGGGCGCCCCAGCAGCGGGTCGGGGTGGTCGTGCGCCTCGGCATGGCGCCAGATGATCAGGTCCATGCCAGGCCTCCTGTGCGCTAATCGGCGGCCTTGCTGCCGTAACGGGCCATCAGGCTGGCCTGGGCGGAGTGCAGCGTCGCGCGGGACTTGCCAGAACCGGAGACACCGGCGCGCACGTAGTGCCCCTCGGGCTGCAGCAGCCAGGCGTCCTTGGTGTCGTGCAGGTAGGCGTTCAGGCACTCGTCGATGATGCGCTGGCGCAGGGCGGCGTCGGTCACCGGCCAGGCCAGCTCCACGCGGCGCAGCATGTTGCGGTTCATCCAGTCGGCACTGCTGAGCCACAGGTCTTCCTGCCCGTTGACCTGGAAATAACACACCCGCGAATGTTCCAGCAGACGGCCGATCACCGAACGGATGCGCACGTTGTCGGTCACGCACGGCACCTGGGCCGGCAGGATGCAGGCCCCGCGCACGATGATGTCGATCGACACCCCCGCCTGCGAGGCGTGCGCCAGGGCGCGGGCCAATGGTTCGTCGGTCAGCGCGTTCATCTTGAGCACGATGCGCGCGGAATGGCCCTCTTTTGCCGCAACCCCGGCGGCTTCCACTTTTTCCAGCATGGCCCGGTGCAGGTGAAACGGCGCCATCACCACCTTGTTCAGCTTGGGCAGGCGGTTCTGGCTGGCCAGGTGCAGAAAGATCTGGTCGAGGTCGGCGGTGAGGGCGTCGTCCGCCGTCAGATAGCTCAGGTCGGTGTAGAGGCGCGCCGTGCCGGGGTTGTAGTTGCCGGTGGACAGGTGGGCGTAGCGGCGCAGCTGGCCATCCTCACGGCGCGTCACCAGCAGCATCTTGGCGTGCGTCTTCAGCCCCACCACGCCGTACACCACCTGGGCACCCACCGATTCGAGGTGCTCGGCGTAGTTGATGTTGGCCTCCTCGTCGAAGCGGGCCTTGAGCTCCACCACCGCCGTCACTTCCTTGCCCCGGCGCACGGCTTCGCGCAGCAGGTTCATCAGCTCCGACTTGGCACCCGCGCGGTAGATCGTCTGCTTGATGGCCAGCACGTCGGGGTCTTCCACCGCTTCGCGCAGGAAGGCCAGCACCGCGTCGAAGCTTTCATAGGGCTGGTGAATGAGCACGTCACCCTGCTGCAGCCGGTCAAAGTACGACTGCCCGGGCGCCAGCTGGATCGGCCAGCCACCCTTGTAGCCCTCGAAGCGCAGCGCCGGTGCGTCCACCTGGTCGATCAGCTGGTTCATGCGCACCAGGTTCACCGGGCCGGGCACGCGGTAGAGCGCAGCCTCGGGCAGGGCAAACTGCGCCAGCAGAAAACCTGCCAGGTACTCGGACGTGCCAGCCGACACTTCCAGCCGAAGCGCTTCGCCATAGTGGCGCTGCTGCAGCCCCTTGCGCAGCGCGGTGCGCAGGTTCTTCACCTCCTCTTCGTCCACCGCAAGATCGGAGTGCCGCGTGACGCGGAACTGCGCAAACTCGGTGACCTGGCGGCCGGGAAACAGGTCGGCCAGGTGCGAGCGGATGAGGCTGGAGATCGACACGAAGTGCGTCTGCTTCGAACCCTTGATGGGCGGCATGCGAAAGAAGCGCGGCAGAATGCGCGGCACCTTCACGATGGCTATCTCGTTCTCGCGGCCAAACGCGTCCTTGCCCGTGAGCCGAACGATGAAGTTCAGCGACTTGTTGGCCACCTGCGGAAACGGGTGCGCCGGATCCAGCCCCACCGGCATCAGCAGCGGCTGCACCTCGCGCACAAAGAATTCCTTCACCCAGCGGCGCTGCCGCGGGTTTCGCTCGCCATGGTTCACCAGCTTGATGCCCTTCTTCTCCAGCAGGGGCAGCAGCTCGTCGTTGTAGATGGCGTACTGCTGCGCCACCAGCTCGTGCACCTTGGCGGCCACGCGGTCGTGCGTTTCCGCGGTGACCGGGCCTCGCTGCTCATTGGCCTTGCGCGCAGCCAGATGCGGCGCCATGCGCACCTCAAAAAACTCGTCCAGGTTGCTGGAAACGATGCACAGGTAACGCAGGCGCTCCAGCAGCGGCACATCAGGGCGCCGGGCGCAGTCCAGCACCCGTTCGTTGAATGCGAGGATGCTGTGGTCGCGATCCAGGAAATGCAGTCGGTTGTGGGCAGTGGCGCTCATGTATTCCAATGATCGGGCGCTGGCAGCAGCAGATCCTATGACCGGCTGTATGCGGCACCTCTTGAGTCAATTATTGAACGACAGGACGACGTTTGTGTGACAAATTCGCGGCGCATCCGTGACACGCCCGGCCCCTTCGCCAGCCGGATTTCAGAACCCCTCCTGAACCTTGCCGAAGCCATCAACCTCGGCTGCGCGTGCCAGACCATGAAGGCGGTGGCTTTCGCCGATGGTGCTGGAGCACGGTCTGCAGCCCCGGGTGCTTTGATCTGCAAACAGGGCAGCGCCTGCGGACCTGAGCCACCGTGACCCGGGCTTGCGCTGGCTGCCGCCCACAGCCTGCCAGAATGTGGGGCTGTGATTTCATCGCCACCGCCACCTCATCCGCTCGACGCATCCCCGCAAACCCTGCGCCTGGTGTGTCACCCCGCCACGCCTTGCGCACACCCGCTCACTTTGACCTGTGCCGTCGTGGCGGACAACATGCCACGGCCCACCCTGCAACTGCGCTATGAACTGCAGGGCGACCTGGCGCGACTTCGCGTCCCCGCGCCATCGTCTGAAGAGGTTGCAGACGGGCTGTGGCAGCACACCTGCTTCGAAGCATTTGTCATGCCGACGCAGGCCGGCTCCTATCAGGAGTTCAATTTCTCTCCTTCTGGCCAGTGGGCCAGCTACCGCTTCAGAGCCGAGCGGGTGCGCGACCTTGCGGCAGAGGTGTCGCAGCAGCTCGGCACCCGGACGCAACGGCCCCAGTTGCGGCTGGAGCACCAAGGTGACCGACTGGTGCTGCACGCGACACTGGCCCGTGAAGCGCTGCCAGGCGCGTCGCCCGACGGCCTGCTGCGGCTGGGCCTGAGTGCCGTGGTGGAAGACAGCGCGGGGCAGCTGAGCTACTGGGCACTTCACCACCCTGCCGCACGGCCCGACTTTCACCACCCCGGCAGCTTCGTGCACACCCTGCCATGGCCATTCCTTCCCTGAACCCCTCCCATCAGCGCCCCACCATGCAATTCGGCCTCGAACGTTTTCTCGCTGACCCCGCCCTGCGAGCCCCCCTGGCCGGGGGCCGCGTCGCCTTACTGGCCCACCCGGCTTCCGTCACGCGCGATCTCACCCATTCGCTCGACGCGCTGGCCGCCCTGCCCGATGTAAAACTCAGCGCCGCCTTCGGACCGCAGCACGGATTGCGCGGCGACAAGCAGGACAACATGGTGGAATCGTCCGACTACCTCGATCCTCGGCTGGGCATCCCCGTCTTCAGCCTGTACGGCGAAGTGCGCCGTCCCACGCCGGCCATGCTGGAGAGCTTCGACGTGCTGCTGGTCGATCTGCAGGACCTAGGTTGCCGCATTTACACCTTCATCACCACACTGCGCTACGTACTCGAAGCCGCCGCGCAGCACGGCAAGTCGGTGTGGGTGCTGGACCGTCCGAACCCGGCCGGGCGTCCGGTGGAGGGCCTGACGCTGCGCACAGGCTGGGAAAGCTTCGTGGGTGCCGGTCCCATGCCCATGCGCCACGGCATGACCATGGGCGAACTGGGCCACTGGTTCATTGCCACGCTGGGCCTGCAGGTGGAGTACCGCGTGATCGCCATGGAAGGCTGGGCGCCCGACGCTGCGCCCGGTTTTGGCTGGCCGCTGGAGCGCACCTGGGTCAACCCGAGCCCGAACGCCGCCAACCTGTGGATGGCACGCGCCTACGCCGGAACCGTGATGCTGGAAGGCACGACGCTGAGCGAAGGCCGCGGCACCACGCGCCCGCTGGAGCTGTTCGGCGCACCCGACATCGATGCCCACCAGCTGATGGCCGATATGTTTCATATCGCGCCCGAATGGCTGCAGGGCTGCGTGCTGCGCGAGTGCTTCTTTGAGCCCACCTTTCACAAACACCAGGGCAAGCTGTGCGCGGGTGTGCAGATTCACCTAGAAGACCCGATGCACTACGACCACGCCGCGTTCAGGCCATGGCGCCTGCAGGCGCTGGCCTTCAAGGCGCTGCGCCTGCAGCAGCCTGACTACCCGCTGTGGCGCGATTTTGCGTACGAATACGAACACGACCGCCTGGCCATCGACCTCATCAATGGCGGTCCAGCCCTGCGTGAATGGGTGGATGACCTGGCCTCAACGCCGGCCGATCTGGACGCGATCACGCTGCCGGACGAGGCGGCATGGGTCGAGGCTCGGAAGCCCTTCCTGTTGTACTGACCGTTGCGCAGAAGAGCGGTGGTGCGGGGGCTGCGAGCTCAGCCCGAACCGGAGGAAGCTCAGCTCTGAGCTTGTCGAAAGGTTCAAGCCGAGGCAGTGTGAATGCTTGAACAAGGCGCACGCCCGAACGGGAAGTCGTCTCACCATCAAGTGATCAAGACAGCCACTTCTGCATGAAGCTGGCCGTGCCCATGGACGGGTCGAGCTGGTAGCCGACGAAGCCGATGCGCTCATAAAGCTTGCAGGCGCTGGTGTTGCCGCTCAGCACTTCCAGCGTGAGCTTCACAGCGCCGCGTTCAATGGCCAGGGTTTCGGCCAGGGCCAGCATCCGGGCGGCAACGCCCTGCCCGCGGTGGCTGGCGAGCACAGCCACATCGTGCACATTCACCAGCGGCTTGCAAGCGAAGGTGGAAAAGCCCTCGATGCAGTTCACCAGGCCGACCGGGGCGTCGCCGTCGAAGGCCAGCACGCTGTAGGCCTGCGGGCGGGCGGCAAGAGAAGGCACGAGGTGGGCTTTGGCGAAGTCGCTCAGGGGTTCGCTGCCACCGGCCGGGTCGCTGGCGTAGGCGTCGAGCAGGCTCACCAGGGCGCTGGCGTGCGCCGGGTTGGCGTAGTCGGCGCGCAGCACGCGGATGGTGGACGCCTTGCTCACGCTGGCACCTGGCTCTTCACCGCGTCCACCAACCGATCGGCACAGGCCTTGGCCTGGGTCGCGTCACGCGCCTCAACCATCACGCGCAGCAGAGGCTCGGTACCGCTGGCGCGGATGAGCACGCGCCCGGTCTCGCCCAGCTCGGCCTCGACCGCGCGGGTCTCTTCGGCGAGCTGGGTATTGGTTTTCCAGTCCTGACCGGGTTGCAGGCGCACGTTGACCAGCGTCTGAGGGAACAGGGTGACCTCGTGCAGCAGCTGCGCCATGGTCTTGCCGCTGTCCACGCAGGCGTGCAGCACCTGCAGGGCCGACACCAGGCCATCGCCGGTGGTGTGGCGGTCGAGCACCAGGATGTGGCCGGAGCCTTCGCCACCCAGCACCCAGCCATGGCGTTCCAGCTCTTCCAGCACGTAGCGGTCCCCCACCTTGGCCCGCACGAACTTCACGCCCTTGCGCTTGAAAGCCACCTCCACCGCCATGTTGGTCATGAGCGTGCCCACGACGCCGGGCACATCGATATCTCGAGCAAGGCGGTCAGCAGCGATCAGGTAGAGCAGCTCGTCGCCATTGAACAGGCGCCCCGTGGCGTCGACCATCTGCAAGCGGTCGGCATCACCGTCCAGCGCGATACCGTAGTCGGCCTTGTGCGTCTTCACCGCCTCCACAAGCGCCTCAGGATGCGTCGCGCCCACGCCCTGGTTGATGTTCAGCCCGTCGGGTGTGCAGCCGATGCAGACGATCTCGGCGCCGAGTTCGTGGAACACGTCGGGAGCGATGTGATAGGCCGCGCCGTTGGCGCCGTCCACCACGATCTTCAAGCCCTTCAGGGTAAAGGTATGGGAACAGGTGCTCTTGCAGAACTCGATGTAGCGGCCTGCGGCATCGTCCATGCGGCGCGTCTTGCCGAGGTTGGCTGAGTCGACCCACACCGGCGCCTCCTGCAGCGCGGCCTCCACGGCCAATTCCCAATGGTCGGGCAGCTTGGTGCCCTGGGCGCTGAAGAACTTGATGCCGTTGTCGGCAAAGGGGTTGTGGCTGGCCGAGATGACGACCCCCAGGCTGGCCCGCTGGGCACGGGTGAGATAGGCCACGGCCGGCGTCGGCACCGGGCCGAGCAGCACCACGTCCACGCCCGCGGAGTTGAACCCGCTTTCCAGCGCGCTCTCCAGCATGTAGCCGGAAATGCGCGTGTCTTTGCCGATGAGCACGGTCGGGCGCGCCTCGGACTGCTTGAGCACCCGCCCCACTGCGTGCGCCAGGCGCAGCACAAAGTCGGGGGTGATGGGCGCCTGGCCCACGGTGCCGCGGATGCCGTCGGTGCCAAAGTAGCTGCGTGTCATGGATTCCTCTGCAATGTCGTTCTGTTCAGGTGCCCGGCTCTGAAGCAAGGCCTCATCCAGCGATTATCGCGGGCTGCCATGTATCCAAAAGTTAGACCGGCAGGCTGGCATGCCACACCTTGAGCGCATCCACCGTCTCTCGCACGTCGTGCACGCGCACCACCCGCGCACCCCGTTCCACCGCCAGCAAAGCCGCCGCCACGCTGGCCGCCACCCGCTGCCCAGGGACTTGGCGGCCTGTCACGGCACCCAGCGACGATTTGCGGGACCATCCCGCCAGCAGGGGGTAGCCCAGAGCCAGCAACTGGTGCTGGTGGGCGAGCAGGCTGTAGTTCTGCGCGACGGTTTTTCCGAAGCCGATACCGGGGTCGAGCACGATGCGGGCGGGGTCCACACCCTGCGCCTCCACGGCGGCCGCACGGGCCTGCAGAAACGAGGACACGCCGGGCAGCACATCGCCGTCCATGGGCGCCACCTGCATGGTTTGCGGATCGCGGTGCATGTGCATCAGGCAGACGCCACAGCGCGGGTGCGCGGCCACCACCGACAGGGCGTCGCCCCGGCGCAGCGCCCAGATGTCGTTGATGATGTCCGCGCCGGCGTCGAGCACGGCGCGCATCACCTGGGGCTTGTAGGTGTCCACCGACACCGGCACACCCAGGCGCACCGCCTCGTTCACCACCGGCAGCACGCGGGCCAGCTCGTCCTCCAGCGACACCGCCGGGCTACCTGGGCGCGTGGACTCACCGCCCACGTCGAGCACATGGGCACCCTCGGCCAGCAGTTGTTCGCAGTGTTGCAGGGCCGCGCGGGTGCTGTCATGGCGCCCACCGTCCGAAAATGAGTCGGGCGTCACGTTCACGATGCCCATCACCACGGGCACGCTCAGGTCGATGTCGAAACGGGAGGTCTGCCAGCGCATGTCTGCCTTTGATGAAATGCGAATCGGAATACCGGCCGCGGAAACAGCAACGGGGCCGAAGCCCCGTTGAGTTGAAAATGCAAGACCTCAGGCCGCCGTGGGGGCCGGGTCCGGTGCCACTTCGGGCGTACCGCCGCTGGCGCCACCGCCACCCACCGAGGGATTGCGAGGTGTCCAGTCTTTGGGCGGCCGTGGTGGCTTGCCGGCCATGATGTCGTCGATCTGGTCGGCGTCGATGGTTTCCCACTCAAGCAGCGCCTTGGCCATGGCATGCATCTGGTCGCTGTGTTCTTCGATCAGGTCGCGGGCCAGCTTATACTGCTGGTCGATGATGCGGCGCACCTCATCGTCAACCTTCTGCATCGTCTGCTCGCTCATGTTGGTAGTTTTGGTCACCGAGCGGCCCAGGAACACTTCGCCTTCGTTTTCCGCGTACACCATCGGGCCCAGCGCGTCGGTCATGCCGTAGCGCATCACCATGTCGCGGGCTATTGTTGTCGCGCGCTCGAAGTCGTTGCTGGCACCGGTGGTCATCTGGTTCATGAACACTTCTTCGGCGATGCGGCCACCGAACAGCATGCTGATCTGGTTCAGCATGTAGTCCTTGTCGTAGCTGTAGCGGTCCTGAGCGGGGAGGCTCATGGTCACGCCCAGCGCACGCCCGCGCGGGATGATGGTGACCTTGTGCACCGGGTCGCACTTGGGAAGCAGCTTGCCGATCAGTGCATGGCCCGACTCGTGGTAGGCCGTGTTGCGGCGCTCTTCTTCGGGCATCACCATGCTCTTGCGCTCAGGGCCCATGAAGATCTTGTCTTTGGCCTTCTCGAAGTCCTGCATCTCGACCACGCGGGCATTGCGGCGCGCAGCCATCAGTGCGGCTTCGTTACAGAGGTTGGCCAGATCGGCGCCGCTCATGCCGGGGGTGCCACGGGCGATCACGCTCGGGTTCACGTCCGTGCCCAGCGGCACCTTGCGCATGTGCACATTCAGGATCTGCTCGCGGCCACGGATGTCGGGCAGCGTCACATACACCTGGCGGTCGAAGCGACCCGGGCGCAGCAGAGCCGCGTCCAGAATATCCGGGCGGTTGGTGGCCGCGACCACGATCACACCCAGGTTGGTTTCGAAACCGTCCATTTCGACCAGCATCTGGTTGAGCGTCTGCTCGCGCTCGTCGTTACCACCACCCAGGCCAGCACCACGCTGCCGTCCCACCGCGTCGATCTCGTCGATGAAGATGATGCAGGGTGCGTTCTTCTTGGCGTTTTCGAACATGTCTCGAACGCGGGCTGCGCCCACGCCGACGAACATCTCCACAAAGTCAGAGCCAGAAATGCTGAAGAACGGCACCTTGGCTTCACCGGCAATGCCCTTGGCCAGCAGCGTCTTGCCGGTACCCGGAGGGCCAACCAGCAGCAGGCCCCGCGGGATGCGCCCGCCAAGCTTCTGGAACTTGGCCGGGTCCTTCAGGAAGTCGACAACTTCCTTGACCTCTTCCTTGGCTTCGTCACAACCGGCCACATCGGCGAAGGTCACGGTGTTGTTGTTCTCGTCGAGCATGCGCGCCTTGCTCTTGCCGAAGCTGAACGCACCACCCTTGCCGCCGCCCTGCATCTGGCGCATGAAATAGATCCACACACCGATGAGCAGCAGCATCGGGCCCCAGCTCACGAGCAGGGTCATGAGCAGCGAGCCCTCTTCGCGAGGACGCACGTCGAATTTGACGTTGTTGTTAATCAGATCGCCCACCAGACCGCGGTCGAGGTATGTGGCCGTTGTGCGAATACGACGGTCATCTTGCGTGATGGCCACGATCTCAGTGCCACCCTGGCCCTCCTGAATGGTCGCGCTCTTGATGCGCTGACCCTTCACCTCATCGAGGAATTCGGAGTAGCCGACATAACCCGCACCCGCAGGTGAGCGTCCGTCGAACTGCTTGAAAACGGTGAAAAGCACCATGGCGATGACCATCCACACGGCGATTTTCGAAAACCACTGGTTGTTCAAGACTGGCTCCTGGCGGCGATATTGATTGATTGATCCATCTGGAGCCCATTTTAGGACTTTCAAGCCACCGTGCTGACCATGGTGACCCAGACTATGTCAATGGAGGGGATAGAAAAACACCTGGCCACTCTAGTGGCGGCCCTCAGGCGGGTTTTTTCAGACCCATGCCCACGAGAAAGGTTTCCGACGATTTTTCCCGGGACGCCTTGGGTTTGACAGCTTTTACCGTTCGGAACGTCTGCCGGAACAGGGCCACGGTCGGGTCGTAGGCTCCACCATGGAAGAGCTTTACCACGAGCGAGCCGTCTGGCTTGAGGTGATGGACGGCGAAGTCCACCGCAAGTTCCACCAGATCGGTGATGCGCGCCGCATCGGTGGCGCCAATGCCCGACAGGTTGGGCGCCATATCGGACAGCACCACATCCACCGCTTTTACACCACGGTCCAGCAACGACTGTTCGAGCTGGGCCAGTACCGCCGGCTCGCGGAAGTCCCCCAGAATGAAGTGCACGCCTTCCACCGGCTCCATCGGCAGCATGTCGAGCGCCACGATGGTGCCGTGGAGTTCTCCGACCGCAGCCCCCTGAGGGCTGAGCCGGCGACGCGCGTACTGGCTCCAGGCGCCGGGGGTCGACCCGAGGTCCACCACGCAGTCGCCGGGACGGATGAGTCCCAGGGTTTCGTCCAGCTCCTTGAGCTTGTAGGCGGCGCGCGCGCGGTAGCCGTCCTTCTTGGCGAGCAGCACGTAGGTGTCGTTCACGTGCTGGTTGAGCCAGGCCTTGTTGACCTTCTTGCTCTTGGTTTTGACTTTCATGCTGCTGCGGTGCCCTGGCGGGCGGTCCGTGCGAAAAACGCACACAGGCCGCCGTTAAACGATAATTGTCCCATGCCCCAGATCACACTCACTCCCGCCCAGCGCAAAGTCCACCGCGCCGAGGCCCATCACCTCGATCCCGTCGTCCACATCGGCGGCGACGGACTGACCCCTGCGGTCACCAAAGAAGCCGACGGGGCCCTGAACGCGCACGGCCTGATCAAGATCCGCGTGTTCAGCGACGACCGCGCCGCTCGCGAAGCCATGCTGCAGCAGCTGGCCGACACACTGGACGCCGCGCCCATCCAGCACATTGGCAAGCTGCTGGTGCTCTGGCGCCCGATGCCCGAGAAGGAAAAGGCGGTGGACGAAGACCGCATGCCCGGCCCGCGTGACGTGAAGGTGCTCAAATTCAGTAAACGTGGCGGCCAGCGCCCTGAAGTGAAGGTGGTGCGCGTGCTCGGCAACCAGCGCCTGACCCCGGGCGGCCAGGTCAAGCGCGCCAAGGTCATGAAGAAAAGCGTGAAGAAAAGCGCCCAGTCGCAATAAGACCGGCTCCAGCCCGGCCACCCGGCCCCACAGGACGACCTGGCACACGAACCCGTGCTGCGTTGTCCTTTTTTTCGCCCGTCGGCGCATTGAACTCCCGCTTCGGCGGCCTCATCTCAATCCACATGAACGACCGAACCGCCTCCGCCGACCTCAACCCCCTGCTGGATTTTGCCGACTTGCCGCGCTTCGACGCGATCACGCCATCGGTCGTCGGCCCGGCCATTGACCAGCTGCTGGAAGCCGCCAGTGCAGCGCTGGAACAGGTCACGCAAGCTGACTTTCCGGCCGATTGGTCACGCATGTCCCTGACGCTGGATGTACCGGCCGAACAGCTGTCCCGCGCCTGGGGTGCGGTCAGCCACCTCAACAGCGTGGCCGACTCGCCCGAGCTGCGCGCGGCCTACAACGAGGCGCTTCCCAGGGTGACCGAGTTCTGGACCCGCCTGGGCGCCGACGAGCGGCTGTACGCCAAGTACAAGTCCATGGACCCGGCCGCGTTGACCCCCGAACAGGCGCAAGCGCACAAGAATGCCATGCGCGGCTTCGTGCTGGGCGGTGCCGAACTCACCGGACCGGCCAAGGAGCGCTTTGCCTGGCTGCAGGAGCGACAGGCCGAGCTGGGCCAGAAGTTCAGCGAAAACGCGCTGGATGCCACCGACGCCTTTGCCATTTACGTGCCCACTGGAGAACTCGCGGGTGTGCCGCAGGACGTGCAGCAGGCCACCGCCGCTGCGGCCCAGGTCGAGGGCAAGAGCGGCCACAAGCTCACGCTGAAAATGCCCTGCTACCTGCCGGCGATGCAGTTCGCCCACAGCAGCCCGCTGCGGCAGCAGCTCTACCGCGCCTATGCGACCCGCGCCAGCGACCAGGCAGAAGGCGAGGCCGTGAAGTTCGACAACGCGGCCATCATGGGCGAGCTGCTGGCGTTGCGGCATGAAGAGGCCCAGTTGCTCGGCCACCGGCACTACGCCGACGTGTCCCTGGTGCCCAAGATGGCCGAGTCACCCGAGCAGGTGATCGGCTTCTTGCGCGACCTGGGCCACAAGGCCCGGCCTCACGCCGAACAGGACCTGGCCGATCTGCGGGCTTTTGCCTCTGCCGAGCTGGGCCTGAATGACCCGCAGGCCTGGGACTGGCCCTACATCGGTGAAAAACTGAAGGAAGCGCGCTACGCATTCAGCGAGCAGGAAGTCAAACCCTACTTCACAGCACCGAAGGTGCTGGCCGGCCTGTTTCAGATCGTTGAAACGCTGTTTGAAGTGGCGATCCGCCGTGACGACGCGCCGGTGTGGCACCCCACGGTCGAGTTCTACCGCATCGAGCGGGCCACGTCACAAGGCCCGCAGCTGGTGGGGCAGTTTTACCTGGACCCCTCGGCCCGCAGCGGCAAGCGCGGTGGTGCCTGGATGGACGATGTGCGCGCCCGCTGGCTGCGCCCCGACACCGGCAGGCTGCAGACGCCGGTGGCGCACCTAGTGTGCAACTTCGCCGAAGGCGTGGAAGTGGACGGCGTGAAGAAGCCGCCGCTGCTGACGCACGACGACGTCATCACCCTCTTCCACGAATTCGGCCACGGCCTGCACCACCTGCTGACCCAGGTGAACGAGCGCGATGTATCCGGCATCAGTGGCGTGGAATGGGACGCCGTGGAGCTGCCCAGCCAGTTCATGGAAAACTTCTGCTGGGAATGGGATGTGCTCAAGCACATGACAGCCCACGTGGACACCGGCGAGCCGCTGCCTCGTGCGCTGTTCGACAAGATGCTGGCCGCCAAGAGTTACCAGACCGGCCTGCAGACACTTCGCCAGGTGGAGTTTTCGCTGTTCGACATGCTGCTGCACAGCCAGGCGGTGCCGGCAACCAGCGGTGAAGCCATCCTGGCCTTGCAGCAGACCGTGCGCGACGAGATTGCCGTGCTCAAGCCGCCGGCCTACAGCCGCACGCCGCACACCTTCAGCCACATCTTTGCCGGCGGCTATTCGGCCGGTTACTACAGCTACAAATGGGCCGAGGTGCTGTCGGCCGACGCCTATGCCGCGTTTGAAGAAGCCGCCGCCAGGAACGGGGCGAGCCCGCTCGACGTGGAAACGGGTCGCCGCTACCGCCAGACCATTCTGGAAGCCGGAGGCAGCCGTCCCGCCATGGAGTCGTTCAAGGCATTCCGCGGCCGCGAGCCTTCGATCGATGCCCTGCTGCGCCACCAGGGCATGGCCTGAGCACTGCCTGTTTGAGTTTCACGCTCCGTCGCCGATAGGATCACCATGAACTTCCAATCTGCCCCTGCCTTGCCCGCCTGTCCAACCGCCCGACCGATGCGCGCTTGGGCCGCCCTGGTGCTGGCGGGTCTGCTGGCCGCGCCCGTGATGGCACAGGGGGTGTACCGCATCGTCGGCCCCGACGGGCGTGTGACGTTTTCTGATCAGCCGCCACCTGCCGACGCAGCGCCTGCCCGCCCAGTCAACGTCAACCCGGCGGGCGGCAGCGGCAATGCTGCCCTGCCGTTCGAGCTGCGCCAGGTGGTCAGCCGCTACCCGGTCACGCTCTACACCTCATCCGACTGCGCACCGTGCAACAGTGGGCGCAACCTGCTCAACAGCCGTGGTGTGCCCTACGTGGAAAAAACCGTGAACACGGCGCAGGACACCGACGCGCTCAAGCGGCTGAGCGGCGACACGTCCCTGCCCTTCATGACCATTGGCGGCCAGCAACTGAAGGGTTATTCGGATTCGGAATGGACCCAGTTCCTGGACGCCGCCGGCTACCCCAAGCAGTCGGCCCTGCCCGCCGGGTTCCGCCGTGCCGCTGTCACGCCGCTGGTGGCGATCAAACCAGCGGAGCCCGCCGCACCGGCGCGTTCGACCGCTCCGGCAACGGGTTCACCCGCCAGCGTGCCGGTGGCGCCTCCCACCGAGAATCCCGCCGGCATCCGTTTCTGAGCACCGGCCGGGCAAACACCGGCCGACCCATCAGAAATTCAGCGTTTTCACGCCGCTGGATGTGCCCAGCAGGCACACGTTTGCACGCTGGTGGGCAAACACACCCACCGTGACCACACCCGGCCACTGGTTGACGGTGCTCTCGAAACCCAGCGGGTCGCTGATGCGCAGACCGGTCACGTCCAGGATGTGCTGGCCGTTGTCCGTCACCAGGGGCGCGCCGTCTTTCAGGCGCACCCTGGCCGTGCCACCCATGGCGTCGAACTGGCGCACCAGCCGGGCCGTGGCCATCGGAATGACCTCCACCGGCAGGGGGAAGGCGCCGAGTGCTGCGACCATCTTCGTCTCGTCGGCAATGCAGACGAAACGGCGCGACTGGGCGGCCACGATCTTTTCCCGCGTGAGGGCCGCGCCGCCGCCCTTGACCATGTGTCCCTGCGCATCGATTTCGTCAGCGCCGTCGATGTAGACCGACAGTTCGCCCACGTCGTTGGCTTCGAAGACCGGAATGCCCAGCGCTTTCAGGCGGGCGGTGGACGCCTCGGAGCTGGACACCGCCCCGGGGATCTGGTCCTTGATGGTGGCCAGTGCGTCGATGAACTTGTTGACGGTGGAGCCGGTGCCCACGCCCACGATCTCACCCGGGGTCACATACTGCAGGGCGGCCTGGCCCACCAGGGCTTTGAGTTCGTCTTGGGTCATTTGAGACAATAGAGGGTTACAAAAAAGATGGCCCGATTATCCAATGTCCCTTCTGCCCTACGCCTTTGCCCGGCCCTTTCTGTTCGGTCTCGACCCGGAAGCCGCGCACGACCTCACCATCAACAGCATTGCCCGGCTGCAGCACTCGCCGCTGACCTGCCTGTATGGTGAGCAGCGTGTGCACGACCCGGTGACGCTGGCGGGCCTGCAGTTCCCCAACCGGGTCGGTCTGGCCGCCGGCCTGGACAAGAACGCCCGCTGCATCGACGGCCTCGCCGCCATGGGCTTTGGCTTTGTGGAGGTGGGCACGGTCACACCCAAGGGCCAGGGCGGCAACCCCAAGCCCCGCATGTTCCGCCTGCCCGAGGCCAACGCGCTCATCAACCGCCTGGGCTTCAACAACGACGGACTCGACGCCTTTCTCGCCAACGTGCAGAAGGCGCGCTTCCGACACGCCGCGCACAAGGGCCAGGCTCCGATGCTGCTGGGCCTGAACATCGGAAAGAATGCCAGCACACCCATTGAGCGCGCCACCGACGATTACCTGACCTGTCTGGACGGCGTGTACCCGCACGCGGACTACGTCACCGTCAACATCTCGAGCCCGAACACGCAGAACCTGCGCAGCCTGCAGAGCGACGAAGCGCTGGACGCATTGCTGGGTGCGGTGGCCGAGCGGCGCGAGCAACTGGCCCAGCAATCTGGCCGGCGCATCCCGGTGTTCCTGAAGATCGCACCTGACCTGGACGACGCGCAGATCGAGGTGATTGCCGCCACGCTGCTGCGCTACGGCGCCGACGGCGATGGGCGCGCCAACAACGCCTTCGGCGTGATCGCCACCAACACCACCCTGAGCCGTGAGGCGGTCAAAGGCATGGCACACGCCGAGGAAACCGGGGGCCTGTCGGGCAGCCCGGTGCTGCAGGCCAGCAACCGGGTGATCGGCCGCCTGCGGACCAGCCTGGGCAAGGGCTTCCCGATCGTGGGCGTGGGGGGCATCCTGAGCGCCGAAGACGCGGTGAGCAAGATCGAGTCGGGCGCCGACGTGGTGCAGATCTACACCGGCCTGATTTACAAGGGGCCGGCGCTGGTGCGCGCCTCTGCCGAGGCCATCAAGCGCTACGGCGCGGCGGCCTGATCCAGCAGGCGGGCCACGTGCTCGCCGATCGCCAGGCAGCTGGTGAGCCCGGGTGACTCGATGCCCAGCAGGTTGACCAGGCCTGCCACGCCGTGTTCGGCCGGTCCCTGGATGAGAAAGTCGGCCGCGGGCTCGCCGGGGCCACTGATCTTGGGGCGCATGCCCGCGTAGGCCGGCTGGAGGCTGCCGTCGGGCAGACCCGGCCAGTAGCGGCGCACCTCGCCATAAAAAGCCTCGGCCCGCGCCGGGTCCACCTGCAGATCGGCAGGGTCGTCCACCCATTGCACATCGGGGCCGAACTTGGCCTGCCCTCCCAGGTCGATCGTCAGATGCACGCCCAACCCGGCCAGGTGGCGGTCGGGCTCCGGTGCCGGGTAAATGAGCCGCTGGAACGGCGAGCGCCCGGCCAGCGTGAAGTAACTGCCCTTGGCATACCGGGGCTTGGGCACCCGCGACGGGTCGATACTCCGGGTCTGTGCGGCCAGCGCGCAGGCGTGAAGACCGGCCGCGTTGACCACCGTGCGGGCGCTCAGCAGCGTGCCGTCTCCCATCTCCACCTCCACACCGCCCAGGCTGGCTCGAAGCGCACGAACCGGTGCGTGGCACGCGACCAGACCACCGGGGTGTTCCAGGTCGCCCTGCAAGGCGAGCATGAGGCCGTGGCTGTCCACGATGCCGGTGGCCGGTGAATGCACGGCGCCCAGGCACTGCAGCTGCGGCTCGAGCGCCCTCGCCTGCGCGGCGGACCACAATGCCAGATCGTGCACACCGTTGGCGTGGCCTTTTTCCACCAGTGCGGGCAAGGCGGCCAGCTGAGAGGCGCTCGTGGCCACGATCAGCTTGCCGCAACGCCGGTGCGCCACGCCACGGGCCTCGCAGTACGCGTACAGCTGCGCGCGGCCCTGTACACACAGCCGGGCCTTCAGCGAACCGATGGGGTAATACAGCCCCGCGTGGATCACCTCGCTGTTGCGCGAACTGGTGCCCATGCCGATGCCGGCCTCGCGCTCCAGCACCATCACCTCTCGGCCGTTCAGCGCGAGCGCACGCGCCACCGCCAGGCCCACCACGCCCGCACCGACCACCACCACATCCACTTGTTCCATGCGCGGTTTATACGACACACCGCAGCCGCCCTGGCCTGGCCAGCTCAGGGATGGCGCTGCAGAAGCTCGTGAACGTGCCGCACGGGAATGGCGTAGGAGATGCCGGAAGGCTGGGTCAGGGCCGACTCGCGTGTGCCTTTGATGAGCACCATGTTCATCACGCCCATAACCTCCCCCGTCTCGGGATCGAACAGCGGCCCGCCGCTGTTGCCGGGGTAGGCGGTTGCATCGAGCTGGAAAATCTCGAAATTGCCCTGACGCAGGCTTCGGATGGCCTGCTCCCTCAGGCGTTGGGCCGAGGGGCTGGGCAGCGCGGCGACCGTGATAGAGGAAACCATCGCGCGGTGCGTCACCGGGGCATAGCCCAGCACGCCCCCGATGGGAAAGCCAGTGAACGCGAGTGAATCGCCCTCGCGTACGCGGGACGAGTCGCCCAGCTTCAGCGCCGGGCCGGGTTCGCCCGTCATGCGCAGCAGGGCCAGATCACGGGCGTCGTCGCGGCCCAGCAGGGACACGGATCGCATCTGCCACTCGCCAGTGCCCGTGCGCACCTGCACCACCAGCGCCGGCTCACCCGAGCCCATGGGGCCGTCGGGCAGGACATGGGCGTTGGTGACGAGCCGCTGACCATCACCCACCAGAAACCCCGTCCCCCGCAACTGGAACCGAGGACTGTCGGTGGCGCGGAAGGTGCCGACGATCACCACCGAAGGCTTGACTCTGGCCACGGTTTCGGCCAGCCCCGCGAACGCCGGCGCTCCCAGTGCACTGGCCAGCACCAGCAACAAGGCAAGGGCGAACCGGGGGCCACACCTATGCAGTGCTGGCATGGGAAACTCTGTCACGGCGAAAGACGTTGCGCAGCTTGCGCGCCAGATGACCGGCGAGCAGCCCGGGCGGCATGCGCAGCCAGTGGCCGCGCAGGTACAGCAGGAAACGGGCGAGCGGCGTCCAGGCATCGGAAGTGGACGCGTGGTCCGGGCGCAGGGCGCGCAGATACAGCGCGTCGAGCGCCCGCTGCTGCAGGCGCGACATGCGCACCCGCCGGCTGGTCGCCAGGGCGTGTACGGTGGCGTCGGGGTACGGGGTGTTCAGGATCAGCCGCGTGTAACGCAGCGCATGAAAAAGCGGTCGCTCCAGGTCAAGCTGACGGGCGCGGTGCACCAGCTCCAGCCAGAAACCGGGCGTCTGAGCCGCTTCGAGGAGCAGCGCATCCAGGTCCACCAGGCCCCGCAGGCCCAGATCGAGTTCACCCTCGTGAAACAGGTGGGCCGCACTGTGCAGCACCCGGTCGGCCGGGGCCAGCGTGCGCACCCGCTCGTCACCGCCCGCGTCAACGGTGGCCCGCAGCAGCAGCTGCGTGTCGGGCTTGTAGCGGGCCGTCAGCGGCAGGATGGCATGGTGCACATCAAGCACAGACCCGCGCTTCACGTGGCGCAGCGGGGGCAGCTCGTGCATCCAGGTGCGGTAGTAGCGCTGGTCGTAGGCATCGCGGTTCGTCGATACCCAGCCCGCCATCATCAGGGCCGACTCGACATCGGCCAGCCGCTCGCGCGGCACCAGGATGTCCACGTCAGACACCATGCGCCCTTGCGCCGCGCGAAGCCCAGCCTGCGCGTAAGCGGCTCCTTTGAGCAGCACGACCGGCAGGCCGGTGGGCCGAAGCGCCCGTTCGATGGCTCGCACCTCGTGTCGCAGTTCCAGGTGCTGCCGACCCGCCAGCTGCATGGCCGACGCTAGGTGCAGGCGCGGGGCCGGGGGTATCGCGTCCCAGCTGCCCGCCGCCATTGCGCCCGCGCCCAGGCGGGCGAGCAGATCGGCCTGGCGCCCCTGGCGCACGAGCAAGTCCCACTCGGTAAGGCTCAGATGCGCGAGCGATGCGGGGCGCTGCAGCCCGTTCACGAGCAGGTCGAGTGGCGGCAGGCTCATGCCTGGGCCTCCAGCGCGTCAAACCAGGCCAGCGCCTCGGCCAGATGGCCGTAGCGCAGCTCGAAGCATTGCGAGCGGTCCACCAGATGCGCCAGCGCTTCAAAACCGGCCCGCCCATGCACGTGGTGGTTAAAGCTGTTGGACGCCAGCTCGACCAGGGCGCGGGCTTTGGGACGGGGCTCGACACTCAGCGGGGCTGCCTGCTCGAAGCGGGGAAAGACCACCCACGCCGGTGGCGCGCTGACGTGCGCACGGGCCAGGCTGTCGGCCGAGACGCGCAGATGCGCCACGGTGCCTTTCATCGTGTCGTGGGCCACCGGGCCCATGACGGCATCGGGGGCAAGGCGGCGCACGACGTTGATTGACTGGTTCTTCAGGCTTACGGGGCGCGGCGCGGGCACCACCCTGCCTGAGACCGGGTCGAGCAAGGCCATTTCATCGGACAGCAGGCGCCAGCCGTGCAGCATGAGCGCGGCGCACAGCGTGCTTTTACCCGAGCCGGGCGGCGCCGGCATCACCAGTACCCGGCCGTTTTTTTCCAGCACCGCGGAATGGATGGTCAGCAGCGTGTGGCAGTGACCGGTCACGCACCAGTTCAGGCCCCATTCCAGAAAGGCGAAGGCTTCTCCGAGCGCCAGGGGTGTGAAAGGCTGAAAGCCGTCGAACTCGAACACGCACAGCGGCCGGAACCAGCGGCGGCGCGGCTGCACCGCCACATGAAAGTCGGCAAAGCCGTCGTTGTCGTCAAGCCATTCGTGGTCGGCGTACAGCGCATGCAGGCCCTCGGCCACCACCGGGATTGGGCTGCGGATGTGCACCACAAACGGGGCAACGCGCAAGCGGATGCCGCTTGAGCCGAGGCGCCGGCGCAACTCGGGCCGGGGCAGAGACGAGAGTGTGCGAACGGCGGTCACGCGGGCGAACGCTCCCACAGGCCCAGCGCTTCAAACTCGCTGAGAAGGTCGCTCACCATGCGCAGGTCGTCGGCGTCGGGTTCTGCCTGCAGCAGCAGGCGACCCAGTTCCAGCGGGCTCAGGTCGGGCTGCTCGAGCAGCCGCTGGAAGGCTTCGCCTGCAATGGGGTTGAGCACCTGCAGGCTGCCGTCGGCTTCGTCGTAGACGACTGCCCCGTCGGCCCAGACCTTGACCACGAAGTCGGCTGCCCGGTCAGCGCGCGTCGGGGCGCGTGACGCGGCCCCGCTCACAGGAATGCTGGACCGAACACCGTTTCGAAGTAGTGCATCGTCTGGTCGGGCGTCCAGTTGGCGCCGGCAAACGGTGACCAGAAGCCCTGTCCGTTCCAGATCGCGTTGCACTGGCTGCGCGTGAGCAGCACACGCCCGGGATCGTCCTGCACGGAAGCCGCCGACAGGTAGGCGGCGGCCACGTGCCGCGCAAGAGCGGCACCCGGCACGTGACCCGGCAGCTCCAGCACCTCCTGAAAGCTCAGCTTGGTGTAGCGGTTTTGCGGGTTGGCGGTGAAGCCCAGTCCGCTGGCCAGGAAGAGCTGGCTCTTGAAGCCCGCCGGCAGGCCGTTTTCGTGATTCTTCCAGTAGCCGTGCGACTGGCACTGGTAATTGGCATTGATCTCACGGCCACGGCTGAGCTTCATGTGGGCCGCGGTAAGCGAGGAGAACGACGAGGGGCGGATGCACGAGTGCTCGCCCGCCAGCACGGTGTTGCTTTTGAGGGCCGCCATCACGGGTGTGGCCGCCAGACCCGCCCGCACCAGCCGGCGCCGGCTCAGGCCGGCGTCGCTCGGTTGCGACGGGGCGGACGATGCGGGGGTAGCGGTGTGGTGCTGTTCGGTCATGGTGTGCGGCTCGTAATGCAGTGAGGTGGACGGGCGGATCGAGCCCGCCTACCCATCAGTGGGACAGCATACAGGATATGCAAGTTCACAAGCAAGCAAGAAGCCTGCCGTCGACAACTTTGGACCGCAGGTGCTTGATTCATAAGGCCACATGCGGCCGGCCATTGCACCAGGCAGAGTAAGTGGCAAATTTTCCGACACTCACAGTTCCGCCTGCAGCTTGCGCACTTCGGCCTGCCCGCCGAACTTGTCGCCCAAGGCAGCCAGCTCGGTGAGCAGGGTTCTGGCAGCAGCTTTGTCGCCAGCCATGAGCTGGATGCGCGCCAGACTGAGCTTGAAGACCGCGGCATTCGGATCCAGTTCCACCACCCTCTTCTGCAGCGTGAGCGCGCGGGCCACCTCGTTGCGCTCGGACAGCAACACCGCCAGGGTGTCCATGTAGGCGGGCTGGTTAGGCACGAGCTCATTGGCCCGCTCGGCAAGCGTCACCGCGTCATCACGACCGAGCCGCCCCGCCACCCAGGCCAGGTTGTTCAGCGCCAGCGCGTTGCGCGGGTTGGCCTGCACCACGCGTTCGTAGTGCCGCTGAGCCTCGGCCAGCTTGTTGTCGGCAATCGCGCGGTCACCCAGGTAGAGCAGGAACGCGGCGTCGTTGGGGCGGTTCTTCTGCCAGTCGGCGGCCACCCGCTCGGCTTCGGCGGGCTTGCCCTGCGCGAGCAGCACCGTGTGCAGCTTGATCGCCAGTTCGGGGGCCGGGGCCAGCTTGAGCCCGCTGCGGTAGGCGTTGGCTGCCGCGTCCCAGCTTTTGCCAGCGGCGTGGATGTCGCCCTCCATGGCGAAGCCCACAGGTTCGCGGGCGCGCTGCTGCTGCACGGTGCGGGCCACGGCAAGCGCATCCGCCGGGCGATTACCCTGCATCGCGAGATCCACCAGGCTGCGCTGGGCCAGCAGCAGGTCGGGCTGGAGGTCGAGTGCGCGGCGCAGGCTCTGGGCCGCGGCCGTCGTGTCTTTGTTGGCGATGTGGGTGTTGGCCTGACGCAAGAAGGGCAGCGGCGAGCGCGGCATCAGCCCCACCAGCTTGTTGAAGCTGCTGAGCGCCTGGTTGATGTCGCCATTGGCGGTCTGCGCGCGGCCCAGGGCGTCCAGCGCTTCGGGCGACTGCGGCAGCGCGGCCACGGCGGTCTGAGCAGCTTGCAGGGCGGCACGGGCGTCGTTCTGGCGCAGGTAGTGGTCAACCAGGCGCACGTGGGCGTTCTTGTCGGTGCGGTCGGCGTCGATGGCCTTTCGGATCTGGTCGGCCACGGCTTCCTTGCTGGCACCGGTGCCAGCGTCCAGCTCGGCCAGGGCCAGCAGGGCCTGCGCATTGCGGGGGTTGCGCTGCACCAGCGCGTTGAAGCGCTTGCGTGCCTCGTCGGGCTTGCCTTCGGCCACGTCCAGCGATGCCAGTGCCGCGGTGGCGGCGAAATAGTCGGCGTCGAGCGACTGCGAACGCTCGAACGCGGTACGGGCACCGGCCCGGTCGTTGCGCATCAGCAGCACGCGACCGCGCAGGTGGGGTGGCATGGGGTCGCTGGCGCGCTTCTTTTCCAGGTCGGCAATGGCGGCCAGCGCCTTGTCGTGCTCGTTCTTCTGCAGGTGGGCATTGATCAGCGCCATGTCGGCCAGCACACCGGAGTCGGTAGCCGCGATGTTGCGCAGCGAGTCCAGCGCCACATCGGTTTGGCCGGCCATCAGCTGGGTGACCGCGAGCGAGGTGCGTTTGGACGCATCGTCCGGGTCCAGCCGGGAAGCGCGGGTGAACAGTTGCTCGGCCTGGGCCGCGTCGCCCTTGACCATGTAAGCCTGGCCGGCCACGGCAAGCAGGCTGGCGTCTTCAGAGTTCCCCAGGTCGGCCGGCAGCGCGCCGATGGCTTTGTCCACCTGACCGCTGCGCAGGTAGGTCATCACCAGCACGCGCCGCGCCACCTTGAGGTCTGGCGAGGCCTGCAAGGCACGCGAGGCAAGGGTTTCGGCCTGCGCCCAGCTGTTGAGCTGGTACTCGGTGGCCGCGGCCAGCTCCAGCGCCATGGGGCTGTCGGGCGAGAGCTTCAGCAGCTGCTGGGCCGCCTCGCGCGCGGCCGGGAAGTCGTCTTTCTGGAACGCCAGCTGGGCCTGCAGGAACAGGGTCTGGGGATGGCCGGGGCCGATTTTCTTCAGCGCCTCCAGCTCACGCCCGGCCTGTTCGATCTGGCCTTCGCTCAGCAGCACACGCACCACGCCAGCCTGGGCGTCGGTGTAGCGCGGCGCAGCCGCCGCCGCCGCACGGTAGGCCTCCAGCGAGCCGGCGGGCTGGGCCTTGCCGTACAGCAGGATGTCGCCCTTGAGCTTGAGGGCTTCTGCTCCCTGCGCCGTGCCGGTGAGCACCGAATCGAGCACCGCGAGCGCACCGTCGAAATCCCGTTGAGAAGCGCGGTAGCGGGCCTGCTCCACCAGCGCCGGTGCGTGGTCGGGCTTGGCCTGCAGTGCAGCCTGCAGGCTGGCTTCAAAAGCATCCTGCCGGCCCTGCTGGCGCCAGGCAATGGCCACCAGGGTCCTGAGTTCGGCATTGCCTTCGGGCGTGCTCAGCTGGGTCTGGCCGAACGCATCGGTGACCTGGCGGTATTTGGCCTGCGCCACCCGGGTCCGCACCAGCAGGGTGGTGAGCTCGTCGCCGGGGTGGCCGAGGTCCTGCGCTTTCTGCAGCTCGGTCTCGGCGCCCACCGGGTCGCCGTTGAGCCAGAGGGCCTTGCCGAGCAGGAAGCGGGCTTCGGCCAGCTCGGGGTTCTCCTGCAGGGCGTTTTTGAGCTGGATGATGGCGGCCGCCTGGTCGTCCTTGTCGAGGTAGGTGCGCGCGGATTCCAGCATCTTCTGCGGATCACGGTCGCTGCAGGCACCCAGCAGCAAGGCGGCAGCCAGGGCGACGGGCGCGGCCCGCCAACGCATTGAAACTTGATTCATGGAAATCTCCTGGATGGCGGGTTTACTTCAGACCGAGGCGGTGCATCAGGTCGTACAGGGTGGGCCGGCTCACGCCGAGCAGCTCGGCGGCCTTGAGCACGTTGCCGTTGGAACGCGCCAGCGCGGCGATGACCGCCTTCTTCTCGGCTTCGTCCCGCACCGTGCGCAGATCCAGCGAAGGCTCGGCCGCGTCGTCCAGCCCGACCGGCAGACCGAGATCATCGGCCGTGACCTGGTTGCCCTCGGCCATGATCACGGCGCGCTTGATGCAGTTTTCCAGCTCGCGGATGTTGCCGGGCCATCGATGCGCCTCGATGGCCCGCAGCGCGTCTTCTGAAAGCGACAGGCTGCGCCGGTTCTGCTCTTGTGAAAACCGTTTCACGAAGGCGTGCGCCAGCAGCGCCGGGTCGCCGACCCGCTCGCGCAGCGGCGGGATCATGACGACGATCTCGGCGAGCCGGTAATACAGATCTTCCCGGAAGCGGTGTTCGGTGGTGAGCTGCTTGAGGTCCTGGTGGGTGGCGCAGACGATGCGCACGTCCACCGGGATCTCCTGGCGCCCGCCCACGCGCTCGATCACGCGCTCCTGCAGGAAGCGCAGCAGCTTGGCCTGCAGCGGCATGGGCAGATCGCCGATCTCGTCGAGCATGAGGGTGCCGCCGTTGGCGGTTTCGATCTTGCCCAGCGTGGTCTTGGCCGCACCCGTGAACGCGCCCTTCTCGTAGCCGAACAGCTCGCTCTCCAGCAGGTTTTCGGGAATGGCCGCGCAGTTGATGGCCACGAAGCGCTCGGTCTTGCGGTTGGACGACTGGTGAAGCCCGCGCGCCAGCACTTCCTTGCCGGTACCGCTCTCGCCCAGCAGCATCACCGTGGCACCGCTGTTGGCCACTTTTTCGATGGTGCGGCACACGCGCAGCACCTGCGGGTCGCGGGTGATCAGGCCCGACAGCGTGTCGGGCTGGTGCATGGCCTGCAGGCGCTGGTTCTCCCGCTGCAGTTCGTGCAGGCGGAAGGCGCGCTCGATCGTGAGGTTGAGCATTTCAGGCTCAAACGGCTTCGCCAGAAAGTCGTAGGCCCCCATGGCCACGGCCTTGAGCGCGTTGGCTTCGCCGTTCTGCCCCGTCAGCACGATCACCTTGGTGTCGGGCGCAGCAGCCAGCATCTGCTCCAGCAGTTTGAAACCCTCCGCCGTGCCATCGGCGTCGGGCGGCAGGCCCAGGTCCATCGTGACGACGGCGGGGGTGTGCCGGCGGAGCTGGTTGAGCGCGCTTTCGCGGTCGTCGGCGCTGACGGAATCGAACTGGTCCAGCGACCATTTGATCTGTTTCTGCAGTGCCAGATCGTCTTCGACGATCAGCACCTGTGTGCGTTTTTCTGTGCTCATGCCTCCCCCAGTGTGTGCAGGTCGGACTGCTGAAACGACTCGATCAGGGGCAGCAGCAGCGTGACCACCGTGCCCACGCCCTCCTCGCTCTTGACCGATACCTTGCCGCCCAATTCCTGCACGTATTGAAAACTCTCGTAGGCGCCGATGCCCATGCCAGCCTCTTTCGTGGTCTGAAACGGCTTGAACAGCCGCTCCTGCACGAAGGACTCCGACATGCCCATGCCTGTGTCGCCCACCTCCACCCGGGCGTGGCTGCCGTAGCGCTGCACCTTGAGCCACACGCGCTGATGCGGCTGGCTAGCGTCGAGTGCGTTGTTGACCAGGTGGCCCACAACCCGCTCCAGGCGCTCTTCGTGGCCCCGCGTGGCCACACGGGGTTCGAGCTCCAGCTCCAGCTGGCGGCCGCGGCGCTGCACCGATGCAGCCAGGGTCTGTGCGATGCGACCGAGATCGACACCCACCGCACTGCCACCCGGTGCGGCGCCCTCGCGCAACTGCAGCATGAGCTGGCGCATGCGCTCCAGTGAATTTTCGACCGTCATGAGCATGTCGGCCTGGAACTCGGGGTTGTGGCCCAGGCGCTTGGCATTCTTCATCATCAGCGAGAGCTGGGTGACGATGTTCTTGAGGTCGTGCACCACAAAGGCCGACATGCGGCTGAAGGCCTCGAATTTTTTCGCCTCCAGCAAGGCCTCGGTGGCCTGCATCTGGGCCAGGAAGCTCGCCGCCTGGCGCCCGGCCGTCTTCAGAAGATCGTTGACTTCCCAGTTCACGTCCATGCGGGTGCGCGGGCTGGCCAGCACCACGAAGCCCAGCAGCTGCGTCCCCAGCCACAGGGGCACCAGCAGCCAGGCCTGCGGCTGCGCCCCGAGCCAGGGCGACAGGGGCAGATGGTCGTAGCGTTCAGGCGCCACGCGGTATTCATCGAGGTTGACCACCCAGCCGGTGCGCTGCATGAATCCCATGAGGGCGGAGTCCAGCGGCTCCGCGTCGTCGGTGTGGGGCAGGTTCCAGCGCGCCACCTGGCGGTAGGCGGCTTCGTCGGGCCGGCGCAACCAGAGCGCGCCGGCCGGGCTCTCCAGCATGTCGGCCAGACCGCGGATGACGTGCAGGCCCATGTCTTGCGGACCTGCCTGGCTGGAGAGCGTCTGCGTGAACTTCAGCCACTCTTCGCGGTAGTCGTAGCGGTAACGGAAGAAGTGTTTGCCCAGCAACACACGCACCCGGGCCCGGAACGAATGCGAGAGCACCAGCGCCACCAGCGCCACCACGGCAATGAAAAACAGGGCCAGCTGCAGCGCCCGGCCCCAGTCGCTGCCGAAATAGCGCACGTAGTAGCCCACGCCCGCAATGAACAGCAGGTAGGCACCCACCAGGAGCAGGCTCGCCGAATGGAACACCACCTTGCGCGAGACGCGGATTTTGGCGATCCAGTTGCGGTGCCGTGTGGTGGACATCAGCAGCAGTGGCATCAGCGCCGCGTGCACCAGACCGCGGATGTGCAGCGCGTCGGGGTCAATGCCGTTGAACAGTACCGCCTGCGAGAAAAGATACAGGTCGTAGATGAAGGTGCCGGCCAGACCGAGTGAGATCGGCTTGGCGCTCCACATGGCGTCTTCGGGCAGGTTGCGAAACAGCTGCTCCACCAGCACCAGACCAAATACCGACAACAGCATCATGGCCAGAAACACCGCCGTCAGGGCACTCTCGGGGTTGCGCGACCACAGGGCCGCAAAGAACAGCATCGCCAGGCTCAACAGCGGCAAGGCCCCCGCCAGCGGTGCCATCCACGGCTCAGCCGCCGTCTGTTTCGAGGCGCCCTGCCCCGCACGGAACAGGGACACCACAAAGGCGAACCAGGCGCCATAGCGGCAGACGTCGAGCACCGCCGACCAGAACCAGCCGGCGAACGATCCGACCGACAGCGCACTCACCAGCGCCCACAGGGCCGTGAGTGCGGAGGCCGCGAGCACGGCAACACCGGTGCGGTTCACCGGCGAGCGGAAATACCCCAGGGTGGCGAGGTAGACCGCCAGCCCGCTGTAGGCGAGCGTTGCCAGGGCGAAGCCCCAAACCATGAGGGCGGGTGCCACCTCACTCATGGGTGCGACCCCTGCAAGGGCCGCGGCAGCTTATTGAGCACCTTTGCCCGTCAGGACAACGCCGACGGTTTCAAACAGGATGACCAGGTCAAGAAACAACGAGTGGTTCTTGACGTAATACAGGTCGTACTGGAGCTTTTCGATGGTGTCTTCGCGCGAGGCACCGTACTGGTAGCTCACCTGCGCCCAGCCGGTCACGCCCGGCTTGACGCTGTGGCGCACGGCATAGAAGGGAATGTCTGCCGTGAGCTGGTCCACAAAATACGGGCGCTCCGGACGCGGCCCCACCAGGCTCATGGTGCCCAGCAGCACGCCGAAGAGCTGCGGCAGCTCGTCGATGCGCACCTTGCGAATGACGCGCCCCACACGCGTGACCCGGCTGTCGGAGGCCGAGGCCCAGCGAGGCACGCCATCTTTCTCGGCATCGGTGCGCATGCTGCGGAACTTCACCACGTCAAACGGCTTGCCACCCAGCCCAACGCGTTGCTGTCGGTACAGCACGGGCCCCGGGCTCTCCAGCTTGATCATCAGAACGGTCAGCAGCATCAGCGGCAGCGTGATGATGATCAGGACCAGTGCACCGGCGATGTCGAACAGCCGCTTGACGGACGTGCGCAGAAAGCCCTGGTTGAACCCTTCCCCGAAGATCAGCCAGCCGGCCGACATCGCGTCCAGCCGGATCTGGCCCAGGTTCTGCTCGAAGAATGTGGCGATGTCGGACACCCGCACGCCCTGCAGTTTGCAGTCCAGCAGCTCGCGCATGGGCATGCTGCCACCGCGGCGCTCGGTGAGGGCGACGACGATCTCGTCCACGCCCAGGCGACGGGCAACTTCATCCAGACGTTCGTCGGGCCCAAGCGACGCCCAGGTCGACACCCGGTGCTCACTTTCATTCGGACTGGCCAGGTAGCCCATCAGCTCCACGTTGGAGCCCGAGGCCTGCAAGGCGCGTCCCACCAGGCGGGCGCGTTCGCCGGTACCAAACACCAGCACTTTGCGCCGCGTCAGCGCGCTGGGCAGCATCTCGCCGACGAGCACGCGATGCGTGAGCATGAAACCTGTGGTGCCGAGCACCACCAGGGCCACCCAGCGGCTGTCGTACGAAGCCTCCAGTGGCAGCAGCCACAGCACGCCCACCGCGATGGCTCCCGACAGCACGAAAGACAACACCGCCCGGGCGCGCATCTGGCCGGTGGTCTTGCTGCGCGCGCGTTCGTAGAACCCCAGTGCCGAGTTCACGGCCAGCATACCCAGGGCCATCAGCACGCCCCGGGTGAGTCCCTCCGTCACGGCCGAGGTCGGAAGTTCCGCTGCATTGGATTGCACATACAGTGCAAGTATGAGCGCTCCCACCACCAGACCCATATCCAGAACGACCTGAAGGACGGTCCGGCGGTGGAAGTAATGATTAAAAATCTTGATCAATCAGCATTCCCTGTGTGTTTTTTGCATACGTTTCCGCCGTCTGATGCACGGTTTTTCACAGAACACCCATGGCATCTTACTGATCCCGCGATGAATCAGGGCCTCCTACCAGTTTGTACTTCTTTTGGGTAAATCTGGCAGAGAAATATCAGACCCAAGAGTGCAACCCGTGGTACTTCCCATACGCTGATCACCATGCCGAGGGCCATCAAGCCCAGTACCGATGCCAAAAGTACCCAGGTCAACGTGTCGCCGTGGCCCAGCCTGAGCAAAAAGCCCCAGCTCATCAGGGCAATCCACGTGCCCAGCACCGCCAAGCCCAGAAGTCCGCGCTCGATGAATGTTTCCAGGTACACGTTGTCCATGTGCCAGGGATGAAAGTAAGACCTTGCGGCTGGCAGCCAGTGCTGCAGCCTGTCGCCAAACCCGCCATTGCGCAGCACTTGCTGGCCGTCGGGTGCGAGCAGAGCCACACCCAGCAGGCGCACGTGCTGCCCGGCATCGATCGCTGAGACCGACCACACACCCCGCAAGGAGCCGCCCATGGTGTGGCCCGCATCAAACGCCCCACCCTGCAGGGGAACCGCGCGCCAGCCCCCCTCGCCTGCCGGCAGCTCGCCAGCGTCCACCACACGCCCCTGGCACTGGTCGCTGTAGAGCAGGTGGCGCACACACAGGCTCAGCATCAGGCGGGCTGAGGTGGCGGGCTCCAGCTGCAGCAGCGCGGTGTAGACGCCACCCGTCTGCAGCGGCACGCGCTGCGTCAGCCCGAAATGCGATCCCAGTTCTCCACGGCTGACCGGCCCTGACAACAGCACATGCGGACCGTCTGCAGAGCTGGTGGACCAGCGGGCCTGGCCCGGGAATTCACCGCCGGGCACTTCGCCGCTGTAACGGGCGGGCAGGCGACCCCAGCCGATGCCCAGCCAACGGTCGGCCGGGGTCTGCACCAGGCTGAGCCCCGCGCGCCAGTGGGTCAGCCGCCCCACCAGATCGTGGTTGGCCTGTGCCAGGCGGTCGCCCATGAAGGCCCCGCCGCCCAGCACCACCGCGCTCTCCACCAGCAGGACCAGGGCCACCGCCACCAGCGCGCGGAGCCGCCACACAGCGCCCGCCACCGCGGGCACGCGCCAGTGCCAGGCAGCGAACGCCATCCACGCGAGCGAGATCAGCGCCGCCAGGTAGATGCCACGCGAATAGGTGGTCAGCACCACGTAAACCGTGAGGCACAGCAGTCCCAGAGCCGCCCACCAGCGCCAGCCCTGCGGCGCCGTCCACACAGCCCAGAACGCAAAGGGCGCTGCTAACGCCAGGTAGGCGTCGATGGCGCCGCCGCCCACATGCATTTCCCAGAACCAGGCACTGGTGCGGTAGGTGCGCGTGAAGTCCAGCACGCCGACGTACAGGTGGCGCTCGACCAGCACCACCAGGCAGGTGATGAACAGGCCCGCCACCATGCCGCGGGCCAGCAAGAGGCCGCCGGGGGTGCCCGACCCGACCGGGCGATGCCGTATCAGCGGCAGCAGGAGCAAGACCCAAAGCAGGCTCTTGGCGACCCTCAGCGTGTTCCACGGCGAGTCGTAGCCGGCGTACATGCCGTCGAACACCGCGGCAAGGCTGGTGGCGCTCAGTCCGCCGGCCGCACCGAGCCCGCGCCAGACGCCGATGGCGCCCGTGAACACCAGGGCCAGGCACAGCCAGCCCAGGCCGCGCGGGCTGCGCCAGCCGAGCCACGATCCGGCCGCTGCCGCGCGCAGCGGGTGCGTGTCCCAGGCCCAGCGCGCGTACCCCCCCGCCAGGATCGCCAGCACCGCCAGGTCGGACTCGTCCAGCAACCACCAGCCGGTCCAGGGAGAAAAGTTGAGGATGGGCAACAGGGCCGGGAACCAGAACAGCCAGCTGGTGGGCTGGCGTGCCACCAGCAGCACGGCCCCGCACAGCAGGGCGCTGACCAGCACCGGGGCCACCGGGTGTTGCGAGCCGAGCCCCAGCCCGCCAAGCGCGAAGGCCAGCGCCAGCAGCGCCAGGCCCAGCCGTGAAACACCCCGCAGGGCGGCGCCGCCCCCCACCCTTACACCAACACTTCGACGCAGGCAGGGTGGCCCAGGAAGGCCTGCGGACTCGCGCTGGGGCCGTAGGCGCCCGACTGGAACACCACCACCAGATCGCCTGGCGCGGCTTCGGGCAATTCCACGCGCTCGGCCAGCACGTCCAGCGGCGTGCACAGCGGCCCGACCACCGAGACTGTTTCCGTGGGTGCCTCGCCCATGCGGTGACCAATGGCCACAGGATAGTTGCGCCGGATCACCTGTCCGAAATTGCCCGACGCCGCCAGGTGGTGGTGCATGCCGCCGTCGGTGACCAGGAACACCTGCCCGCGCGAGGTTTTGCGGTCCAGCACGCGGGCCACGTACACACCCGCCTCGCCCACCAGGTAGCGGCCCAGCTCCAGCACCGCACGGGCCTGACCCCACTGCGCGACCAGACGCGCCTGCACCTGTGCCAGCGCCTCGGTCACCGGCCCGAGGTCGAGCGCGCGCTCGCCGCCGAAATATGGAATGCCCCAGCCCCCGCCCAGGTTGACCTGACGCACTGGCGCGGGCGCGTGCGCGCCCAGGCGCAACACCAGCTCGCAGGACTGCAGCAGACCCTGCGCAATCAGGTCGCCCTTGAGGTTCTGGGAACCGGGATACAGGTGGAAGCCCTCGAACTGCAGCCCGGCGGAGCCCATCTCGGCCAGCAGGGCCGGCACCTGCTCGGCATCGACACCGAAGGGTTTGGCGCCGCCGCCCATGCGCATGCCGGCGCCGCGCAGCTCGAAGTCGGGGTTCACCCGCACGGCAGCACGGGCTGGCAGGCCCAGGCGCTGGGACGCATCGGCCAGCAGCGCCACCTCGCGGAACGACTCCACGTTGACCAGCACCCCCGCGGCCACCGCCTGCTGCAGCTCCAGGTCGCGCTTGCCGGGGCCGGCAAAGCTCACGTGAGCGGGATCGGCTCCGGCGTCCAGGGCCACCTTCATCTCGCCGGCAGACGCCACGTCCAGCCCGTCCACGAGCGGGCGCATGAAGCCCACCAGCGCCGGCATGGGGTTGGCCTTCACCGCGTAGTGCAGGCCAATGCCGGGCGGCAACGCGGCGCGCACGGCGCGCACACGCTCGGCCAGCAGGCCCCGGTCGTATGCGTAAAACGGCGTCTGCCCGACCCGCTGGGCCAGGCGCGACAGCGGCACGCCGCCCAGCTGCAGTTCACCCTGGGCAGTTTCAAATGCGTTCATGTTCGGCTTTCCATCGCGGGCGATCGAGCTTTCCGTTGGGGTTGCGGGGCAAGGGGTCGCGGGCCCAGTGCACCACGGCGGGCACCATGTAGGCCGGCAGCAGCGCCCGGCAGTGGGCAAGCAGCGCGGCCGTGTCGGCCGCCGCATCGCCACTGGCCGCGGGCGACGGTACCGCCGCCACATGGATCGCCTGGCCCAGCAGCTCGTGGTCGAACCCCACCGCCAGCACCTCCTGCACCAGACCGCTGGCGTACACACCCTCTTCCACCTCGGTCGGGCTCACGCGGTAACCCGAGGTCTTGATCATCTCGTCGCGCCGGCCCACGAAGTACAGAAAACCCTCGGCATCGCGGCGCACCGTGTCGCCCGAATACACCGCCCACTCGCCCGTGGCGCCCTTGGCTGGTGCCGCAGGCGGCCAGGGGCGGAACCGCTGCGCGGTTTCCTCGGGGCGGTTCCAGTAG
This sequence comes from Hydrogenophaga sp., assembly GCA_030682835.1. Lineage (GTDB taxonomy): Bacteria > Pseudomonadota > Gammaproteobacteria > Burkholderiales > Burkholderiaceae_C > Hydrogenophaga. Next base: position 98,103 of record JAUXNG010000075.1, read on the forward strand.
CCCTGGGCCACCAGCGGGCCGCGGTGCACCAGTTCGCCCGGCTCATCGGGCGCGCACTCGCTGCCGTCCTCGCGCACCACCCGCAGGTCCACATTGGGAATGGCGCGGCCCATCGAGTCGGGCCGGCGGTCCACCTCGTCGGGTGGCAGGTAGCTGGAACGGAACGCTTCGGTAAGGCCGTACATGAGAAAGGGCAGCGCACCCGGCGCCCTCAGGCGCAACTGATCCAGCGTGGCTCGCGGCAAACGCCCGCCGGTGTTGGCCCAGTAGCGCAGGTGCTGCGCGGCGGGTGCTGGCCAGGGCAACGCGGCCAGCTGCATGTAGAGCGGCGGCACCGCGGTGAGCCCGGTCACGCGTTCGGCCTCCATGGCGCGCAGCACATCGCGCGGCAGCAGCACATTGAGCAACACCACGCGCGCCCCAACCAGAAACGCGGTGGTGAGCTGGCTGAAACCGGCGTCGAAGGACAGCGGCAGCGCCGCCAGCAGCACGTCGCCGGCGTGGTTCTGCAGGTAGGTGGCCACGCTGGTGGCACCGGCGACCAGGTTGCGGTGCGACAGCACCACGCCCTTGGGGCGGCCGGTGCTGCCCGAGGTGTAGAAGATCGCGGCCACGTCGGTTTCCAGCTGGGGCGGCGCCGCTTCGGCCGGCGTGGCCGACAGGAGCGTTTCCCAGGTGCAGGCGTCGAGGCCACCGGGGTGGTGCAAGGGCGCTTGGGCGTCGCACAACACGATGTGGCGCAAGTCCGGGCAGTCCGCGAGCACGTCGAGCAAGCTCGGCAGGCGGCTGCGCGAGGTCACCAGCACCTGCGCGCCCGCGTCCTGCAGGATATGGCCCACCTGCGTTGACTTCAGCACCGGGTTCACCGGCACCAGCACGCCGCCCGCAGCCGTGGCGGCAAAGCTGGCCACCACGGTTTCCAGGCGCTTTTCCAGGAACACTGCCACGCGTGCGCCTGGCGCCAGCGGCAAGCGCTGCAAGCCGGCCCGGCAACGCCCGATCAGGCCTTGCAGCTCATCGTACGACCACTGCTGGCCGTCGTGCGTGAGGGCCATGTGCCCGGGCCAGCACGCTGCCGCGCGCTCGGGCAGCTGGTGCAGCAAGACGGGTGGAATGCCGTCCGGGTAATGCGGTGCTGAAGACATGCGGGGCATGTTACGGCATCGACTCGACCACACTGCACATGCCGTTGTGCAGCGCCCACTTCTCTAGAATCCAGGCCATTGCCTCACCGGAACCCGCCATGACCGTCACCGACCACACCCTCCGCGTTCTCGACGAAGCCTTGAACCTGCAGGGCCGCGCGCTGGCTTTCGATGCGCAGACGCCTTTGCTGGGTGCGCTGCCCGAACTGGATTCCATGGCAGTGCTGGCGCTGATCACCGGGCTGGAGAGCCATTTCGGCATTGCATTCAGCGACGAGGACCTCAACGGCGCAGCCTTCGCCACGGTCGGCAGCGTGGTGGAACTGGTGGAGCAGGCGCTGGCCGGCCAGAACACGTGAGCGCATCGGCGCCGGCCCTTTCGCTGCCCCAGGCCTTTTTTCTGCCGGCTGTCCCCGGTACGCGGGCCGGCGGCACACGCTTCTGCCTGTTCCACGCGCCCGCGGCCGGCGCGGCGCGGGGCGGCGTGCTTTACCTGCACCCCTTTGCAGAAGAACTCAACAACACCCGGCGCCTGGTGGCGCGCCAGGCCCGGGCGATGGCGGCGGCCGGCTTCGCGGTGCTGCAGATCGACCTGTTCGGCTGTGGCGACAGCTCAGGGAGCTTCGAAGACGGCCGATGGGACGACTGGCTGGACGACGCCCGGCTGGGCTGGCAATGGCTGGCGACACACGCCGGCGGGCCGATGTGGCTCTGGGGCCTGCGAACGGGCGCCTTGCTGGCAGCGGCCCTGGCCGCAGAGCACAGGCCTTCCGCAGACGGCGCCGAGGTCGGTCTGCTGCTGTGGCAACCCGTTCCCAATGGCCAGCAGGCGCTGCAGCAGTTCCTGCGGCTGCATGCCGCCAGCCAGTGGCTGGGCGCGGGATCTGCCGCAACCGAGAGTCCGGCGAAACGGCTGGAACAGGGTGAAGCCGTCGACATTGCGGGCTACACCCTCACACCCGACCTCGCCCGCGGCCTGCAGCAGGCGCGCCTGGAACCGCCCCAGACCCCCGGTACGCGACGACTGATCTGGCTGGAAACCTCTACCCAGGCCGAGCCCACGCTGAGCCCGGCCGCTGAACGGCAGATCGGCGCCTGGCACACCGCTGGCTGGGCGGTGGAGGCCCGGGCCGTGGCAGCGCCCGCCTTCTGGCAACAGATCGGCACCGAAGAAGCACCCGATCTGCTCGCGGCCACCCTGGCGGGCTTGACCGCAAGGACGATCCCCCCGCCTGGAGACAAGACGTGATGCCGGTGGAAGAACGGGCACTGTGGCTCGACCCCGAAGGCTCGCCCATGCTCGGCATCGTGACCCAACCCGCGCCCGGCGCACCGGCCACAGGAACGGCGGTGCTGATCGTCGTGGGCGGCGCGCAGTACCGGGTCGGCAGCCACCGTCAGTTCGTGCGACTGGCCCGTGCGCTGGCCGCCAGCGGGCACCTGGCGCTGCGGTTTGATCTGCCGAGCATGGGCGACAGCCCGGGTGAGCCGGTCGCGTTCGAGCATGGCAGCCGGCACATTGGCGCCGCCGTGAACGCCGCTGCCGCCCTGCAAGGCGTGAAGCGTGTGGTGCTGTGGGGGCTGTGCGACGGTGCATCTGCCAGCCTGATCTACGCGGCGTCCACCGCCGACCCCCGACTGGCCGGGCTGGCGCTGCTGAACCCCTGGGTGCGCTCCGAAGCCAGCCTGGCCCGCACACAGCTGCGCCATTACTACCGCCAGCGCCTGCGCGAGCCCGACTTCTGGCGCAAGCTGCTGCAGGGCGCGGTCGGCCGCCAGGCGCTGCGCGATCTGATGGCCAACCTGCGCGGCATGCGCCGCCCTGCCCTGCCGCCGCTGGGTTTTCAGGATCACATGGCTGCCGGCTGGCAGGCGTTCAGGCGGCCCATCCTGCTGTTGCTGAGCGAGCGAGACCTGACAGCGCAAGAGTTCGTGGAATACGCGAGCACCCACCCGCGCTGGCACCAGTGGGACCAGCACCCGGGCCTGACGCGGCACCTGCTGACCAGCGCCGACCACACCTGTTCAAGTCCGGCATCCATGCTGGAGAGTGAAACGGTTCTCATTAGCTGGTTGAAACGGCTGAGCTGAGCCCCGCCCTGCCGCTCGCCCGTCTGCGTTACGGCATCTCGACGGTGGTACCCGTTACATAGAGCAACAAGTTTGCACCCAAGCGCGACGGACGGCAGTGTCGTGACAGCCGCCGGTGGAGACTTATCGGTAAAAGCTTCTCAAGCCGCCGGGCTCCAGACGTGGAAACGCCCCGTCAAAGCGGGGCGTTTGGACATTCTTGCCAGCCTCAGGAAGCTTTTACAGCCTCCTAGGAGATCGGCAAAGGCTGTACCCGATTCAGGACTTGCGACGGGTGGCGGCGCCAACACCCATCAGGGCCAGGGCAATCAGGGCCAAAGAACCTGGCTCAGGAACCTCGCCAACCTTGCCGGTCACGGCGCCGGTGGACGACACCGTCCAGCCCAGCTGGGAAGCAACGCCATTGACGTCATTGAAGGTCACGTCCAGGAACAGATCGCGCATGTTGCCATTGGCGTCCATCAGCGCATTGGTATTGAACTGAGCATAAGCCGAGCCACCCGTCACATCCAGGAAACCTTGGCCGGCGCCAGCGAAAGTGGACGTGTTATAGGTCGACAGATAGCTGGTGGTCAAATCGCCAGCCAACACACCGCCAGGAGCAAACACACCGCTCAGATACAGGGATCCGTCGGTAATGCCAGGGTAGATTTCCGAATTCAGCGAACCCAATGGGCCGAGGGCCGGGTTGTAATCGTCGGAATTCTGGTACAGATTGAAATAACCCCCCACCGAGTAAGCTTGGGCGAGGCAGGTGCCATCGGCGAAGCAGGCGTTCTCAACCTTTTGGTCCAGCAGATTGCCAAACACGCCGGTCAGATAACCATCAACACCCTTGGTGAAGATGTTGGTGTTCAGGGTGGTGTTGGTGATCAACGCCACCGAGAAAATACCCGCGGTGTCCACAGAGCCCAGGCCCGTGGCGCCCAGCGATGCGGTGTCACATTCGGCCGTGGTCTGGCAGACGAGGCCGTTGGTGGTTGGATAGCCCACGTTGCCGACATCAAAGTTGTCAATCGTGAACTTGTAATCACCAGCCGTGATAACAAAAGCATTAGCTGCGCCTGCAGCGCCGAGCGACAGTGCAACTGCCGCAATTGCCTGACTAACTTTTGACTTAAACATGGAAAACTCCTTTAGGTGGATGAGGAGGCAAATCGCCTGCCGAGCTACTTGAGGCAGCATCCATGCCAGATGTGCTAAACCGCGCTAAGTGGTTGAAATGCAAGGGCGAATTGATGTATCGAAATGATTCGTCAAATGGGCTGTAAAGCCCCTCGACAATTCGGCATCATCATCCCGCCATATAAGCAAACTTTCGTTCGTAATCCAAACGTGGTCGCCATTCAAATGCATCAGGTGCCACCACCTCAAAACCCAACCCGACCAGGCCTGCCTGCGCCGCGAGAGCGGTGAGGCGCGCGGGCAGAGCAGCGTCTGCCGCGTCGGCAGCTCTTGCCGCTTGGAGGACAACATGCGCGCCACCGTCGTCCCCGATGCCGAGACGAAACGCACCGGTGAGCTGGTCGGCCAGCTGGCCGTCCAGGTACAGCAACTCTTTCAGGCATTCGACCGAGGGCATGCCCGGCTGGCGGTCTTTGATGCGGCCCCTGAGGGCCACCATGGGCAGCCACGGCACGGCGGCACCGGCCGCCCGCGCGGCCTGCTGGGCTTCCGAGGGGCTCAACAGCCGGGCAAGATCCCCGGTGGCGTAGCGTGGCAGGGGAATCACTGCGTGCCGGTCCAGCAGGGTGATGCAGAGTTCGCCATACCCCTCGCTGTCGGGAGCCACCACCTCCAGGAAGCAGCGCAAAGGGTTGAAGCAGAAGAGTGAAGGCGCAGACATGCCCTGCACCACCCCGCCCACGAGCTGGCCCAGGGATGGCTGCTCACGCAGGGCCCGGCGTATGCGAATCGTGTCGCGCGTCTCGAACAGAAGATTCAAGCCCAGCTCGCCCACCCCATACGAGCTGCCCACCAGCCGGGCAGATGGGTTCCCAGGCGCTGCGTCCAGCTCGATCCCCATGTGCGAGGCAATGTGATCGCGCTGGGACTCGACCAGCACCTCTTCGCCCACGATCACGCTGGTGTTCAGCGCCGACCAGTCCACGCCGGCCGCTCGTCCCTCGTCCAGCAAGGCCCGCACGAAGAGCGGATCGGTGCAGACCAGGGTCTGGGCGAACCGGGGCCCGATGTCACGCAGGATGGAACAGGCCATGTCTTCGCGCACGCTGACGTTGGCCACCGTGACCGCACGCGATGCAAACACCACCCCCATGGGCAGGCAATTCACCAGCAAAGTGGGCTTCTCGTCCACGCCGAACACATCCTGAAGCCCCAGATCGATGTCGAACCAGGCGTCTTCGTGCTGCTCGCGCGCCGTCAGGCGAAACCCGAAGCTGCGCCCGCCGCGCCCAGAACTGGTGAGCACGTCGGCCAGCGCCGCCGCTGGCACCGGCCGCGCCAGCTCGCCCACCGAAAAGCGCCCAAATGTGCTGGCCTTGGTGAGCACCGGCAAGCGCTGCCATTCGCCCGGCTCAGCGGCCTGCTTCGGGTTCAAGCCCTGTTCGGCCAGCAATTGCCGATAGGCCGCGCTGTTGAGCGCCGCGGCCCCGGCTGCGCGAGAGGCCCGCTCCCGGGATAGAGAAAGCAGGCGCGAAGGGGCCATCTTTCGCCCCTGCGCGAGCATCCAGCGCCGCAGGGTGCGCACCGCACCCGCGGGCAGATGCGACAGAAAACTCATCCGTGCACGGGTTCGGCGATAGAGGAGCGCATCCAGGACAGCAGAGCCGGATTGAACTCGGCCAGGCGCGCTTCAAGTTCGCGCAGGTCGGCCACGTAGGGTGCCACCGGGCCGTAGTAGTCGGTGGCCGGGCCGATCTGGCGAAATGAGAAGCTCATGCGGGTCAATGCACGGGCCAGCGAACGTTCCATGGCGGCATACCAGTAGCGAATGCCATTGGCCAGGCTGTACTCATACATCTGGCGGTACAGGCTGAGAAGAATCTGCGGTGAATCGTCCATCAATTCCGTGCGGGTGGGCTGACGGCGGCGGTAATCCTGGCGCACCATCAGGCGGCTGATTTCGGCTGACTTCGCAGCCGGCGGCAATTCGACCCCGTTGAGCAGCGTCACGCAGTGGTTCTGAAAAGGAAAGGTCTGGATCGCGTCTGGCCGCACCAGCCGCACGTAACCAGCCAATTCGGCAGAAGGGTTGAACGACGCAAAATGAGAGGAACTCATGTCGTGCTCGTCGGTCTCAATCTGCTCGGGGTAATCCTGGCCGTCCAGAAAACCGCATTCATTGCAATACACTTCGTAGCGAAACTGGTAGAGGCTGCGCATCAGGGCAGCATCGCGTCCGGGTTTGACTTCACGACCCATGAAACAGGTGGAAAACTCTTTCTGTTCAAGCAGTAGTTGGCTCATATCGGTGCTCAGATGATTCGATTGACCAAGGCATGCCACAGGGACGCTGGACCCAGCTTAATCAATACAAGAGTGGATTCGGCTATCAGTCGGTAACAGGGTGCCGAGAACCTGTTGCGCCGGACGTTGGATTGTTCGGCCGAGGGCGATCATCAGGCAAGGAACCCCCGGGACCGTAACATTCCGTGTCACCCATGATCGAGCCTTCGGCCTGCCAGACGGTGAATGTGAGCAGGTGTAGCTGGTTACATTCAGCTGCATCGGTGCACACGGAAGTGTTCAACCCGCGTTTTCCCCACATTCCGGCACCGCTGCGCCAGTGGGGGCTAGTGGACAGGCTTCAACTTGCGACAGGAAGAAACAGAGGCGCCGCAAGTGCTGCCACAGGAATTGACGCGTCTAATACAAAAAATCACTGGAGGTGATAGCGTCCGTTTGAACCGTTGGGGCAAGGTACCGGATATTTCCACCGTTAATCCGAAGACCACCCCCTTTGGTCGGCCTGACATTTCCGGAGCACCGAAAATCCATAAATTCAGTTTCGCGTAAGCTAACGTGAATTAGAGCGAGCACCGACCCAGTGCCCGTATCAGGATGGACCGTCGCCCGCCTGCCGAGTTTTGCCCGCGGTGCGCAGGCGCCCCGCTGCATGGCGAGCAGCACCCAGCAGGCCCCGCCAGCGGCGCAGGTCAAACGCCACCAGCCCCACCCGCTCGCGGCGCGCCGCCATCCAGTCGGCCTTGTAGGCGTCGTCGCCACTGAGGTAGTCGATCTCCTCCACGCCATCCACGTCCAGCGCGTGGCGCATGAGTGCGGTGGTGAGCACCGAGCCCGCCGACAACTTTTCGTGCCCCCGGGCGTACGCCAGCTTGTAGATGCTGGCCTTGCCCCCGTGCACCAGCCACACCTGCGCGGCCAGTGGCTCGTCCCCCAGCCAGAGCACCCCCAGGCGCAGCCAACCCTGGCGCGCAGCGGTCCGGATCAGGCCCGGCATGAAGCCCGGGCAGGGCTCGGGCGCCTTCCAGCTCTGCGCGTAGACGCGCTGGTAGGCATCAAGGACCAGCTCAACCCGCTCGGGATCGTTCGCCACAATCTCTGTGCGCCACGGACCGCACTTGTCGAGCCGTTTGCGCCCCCGTTCCACGCTGTGGCGCAGCGCAGACGGCCGGGCGGCCCAGTAGGCGTCGAATCCGCCCGCCACCGCGGGCTGGTACCAGTTGCCAAAGCAGAAGTAGCGATCGGTGAAGTAGCCCGACGCTCGCAGCGCGTGCTCCAGCCGGCTGAGCCAGTCTGCTTGCGCGTCAAGCGGCTGCAGGCGCACGACGGCGCTACCTGGCAGCCGGCGGATGCTCCGCGCCACTTCGCGCCAGCGCGGCGGGCTTACGGCATCCAGCGTCCCCTGACTGGCCACGGGACCGTAAAGGCAGCTGTAGTAATTGCTCAGGGAGCCCAGCACCCCGCCATCGGCCCACGGCATCAGATGCAGCTGGGCAGCCGCTGCACCGTCGGCTCCATCGGCAAGCAACGCGACCGAGTGCACCTGCGGCGGCGACTCGAAGCCGTGCGCCCGCAGGTTGTCAAACCAGGCTTGCGTCTGGAAGATGTCGGCGGCCATGGGCGACAATGGCGGCGCGGCGCGGCGCGCTAACTCAGCGGCCGATGGCCAGGTAGTCGATGCCCATGCCGCGCACCAGCTTCGGGTCGTAGAGGTTGCGGCCGTCGATGATCAGCGGCTGCTTCAGGCTGGACTTGATGAGGTCGAAGTCCGGGCTGCGGAACTCTTTCCACTCGGTCACGATGACGAGCGCATCGGCGCCATCCAGCGCCTCATTGGGCGACTTGGCGTAGCGGATGCGCGGCTCGTCGCCCAGCACACGCTGCGCCTCGTGCATGGCCACCGGGTCGTAGGCCGTTACCGTGGCGCCCGCGGCCAGCAGGTCAGCGATGAGCGTCAGGCTGGAGGCTTCACGCATGTCGTCGGTGTTGGGCTTGAAGGCCAGGCCCCAGATGGCGAAATGTCGTCCCGCCAGATCGCTGCCCAGGCGCTGCTTTACCTTGCGCCCAAGCACATGCTTCTGGGCGTCGTTCGCCGCTTCAACCGCGGTGAGCACCTTGAGCTGCAGGTCGGCCTCGCCGGCCGCGGTCTTGATCAGCGCTTTCACGTCCTTGGGGAAGCACGAGCCGCCGTAGCCACAGCCGGGGTACAGGAAGTGGTAGCCAATGCGGGGGTCGGCGCCGATGCCCTGGCGCACCATCTCGATATCGGCCCCCAGTGCTTCGGCCAGGTTGGCGAGCTCATTCATGAAGCTGATGCGCGTGGCCAGCATGGCGTTGGCCGCGTACTTGGTGAGCTCGGCGCTGCGCACATCGGTGATCACCAGGCGCTCGCGGTTGCGCTGGAACGGGGCATACAGCGCGCGCATGAGCAGGATGGCCTGCTCGTCGCTGGCGCCCACGATGATGCGGTCGGGGCGCATGAAGTCTTCCACCGCCGCGCCCTCTTTCAGGAACTCGGGGTTGGACACCACGGCGTAGGGCGTGGACACACCGCGTTTCTGGAGCTCTTCCGCAATGGCGGCGTTCACCCGGTCGGCGGTGCCCACCGGCACCGTGCTCTTGTCCACCACCACCTTGTAGTCGGTCATGAGGCGGCCAATGTTGCGCGCAGCGGCCAGCACATATTGCATGTCGGCCGAACCGTCTTCGTCGGGCGGCGTGCCCACCGCAATGAACTGGATGGTGCCGTGGTGCACCGCGCGCTCCACGTCGGTGGTGAAACGCAGCCGCCCGGCCGCCACGTTGCGTTGCACCATCTCCTGCAGGCCCGGTTCGTAGATGGGGATGCCGCCCGCCTCGAGCACGCGAATTTTCTCGATGTCCACGTCCAGACACAGCACATCGTTGCCCACCTCCGCCAGGCAAGCCCCGCTGACCAGACCCACGTACCCCGAACCGATGACTGTGACTTTCATGCTTCCCCTGACGAGTGATTGTTAAGTGAGCCAAGTGGCGGGACTGTGCAGCGGGTAAAGCTGCACAGCGCGCGCAAAGCAGCAACGCGACGGCATTTTGTCACGGTCGCTAAGATGAAATGACCACATCGAAGCAGGACGGGCACAGTGCAACAGGCGAATCGTTTCCTTTTTTACGCGGCCGTGACGGTGCTTGCATCTGCGTTCGCCTTTACTGGGCTGGGCGCGGCGTGGCTATACACCAGCGACGCGGGAACCTCGCTGCGGCGTGAACTTCAACAACGCACCCCCAATGAATGGCTGCGCTATACCCTGCGCCGGCTTGAAGGGCACAACAAGCTGGAATTCGTGGCCCACCCTGTGTTGCACACCCTGCAACAGCGCCTGGAGCGAGAGCCGCCCTACCCCCTGCCCAGCCTCGGGAAAGGCCAGCAGGCCACCGCATTACACTCACTCGGCAACACAGCAGAACGCCTGATCGCCGTAACCGACGCCCAGCAACTGCGCGAGGCCATGCGACAGGCCGACGCTGGCACCCGGATACAGATTGCCCCGGGCGTATACCGTCTCGAGCGCAAGCTGCAGACCGGACGCGCGGGTCTGCCCGGGCAAGCCATCGTGTTGAGTGCCGAAGCGCCGGGGACTGTGTGGCTGGAGTTCACACAAGCCGAAGGGATCGTGGTCGACAAGCCCCACTGGACCATCGAAAACCTCGGCATGCGTGGCGTGTGCCCACGGCACGACGACTGTGAACATGCCCTCCATGTGGTCGGCCCTGCTGCCTTCAGCGTCATTCGCAACAACCGCCTGGAAGATTTCAATGCCCACATCAAGGTGAACGGCCTGCGCGGCCAATGGCCTGATCACGGGCTTCTCGCTTTCAACACGCTCACCAACTCCCGGGCGCGTGAAACGGCCAAGCCGGTAGTGCCGTTCGACCTGGTGGGCGCAAACCACTGGCGGGTCGAAGACAACCACGTCAGCCATTTTGTGAAGCGGCACGGCAACGGTGTGTCTTATGGCATGTACATGAAGGGTGCAAGCGAAGGCGGCCGGTTCGAGCGCAACCTGGTCGTCTGTTCGCCTCATGGCGTGTCAGCTCCGGGCGTGCGCGTGGGGCTCTCTTTTGGCGGAGGGGGCACTGGCGCCTCTTTCTGCCGTGACGGCCGCTGCGCGACCCACGAACATCTGAACGGGCACATGGTGAACAACATCGTTGCGCACTGCAACGACACGGGCATTGACATCAACCAGAGCACAGGCGTGCAGGTGCTCCACAACACGCTCATCAATACCAGCGGGCTCGCCACGCGCGGCTCCCTCGCACAGGCCGTGGCGGCGTCCAACCTGATCGAGGGTCGCATGGTCAGCCGTGATGGAAGCGCGCTGGTGCAAGAGCACAACAAGATGCTGGATGCAGACCTTGTTTTCACCAATGCAGACGCTCTGGAATTCAAATGGAGAAAAGAGCCCAGCGCCTATTCCATTTCGCCCGTACCTGCCAATGATTTCTATGGCAAAGCACGTAGCGGATCCTCCGTCCCGGGCGCCACGCAATAAAACCAGTGGCCAAGCAAAGAAACCCGATTTCGTTTGGTAACAGGGCAGGCACGTAAGGACAACGACATGCAGTTGCCTTTTGGTAGTGCCTGAGCCCTGCCCTCGCCCCCGGCTGCTACCAAGGTAGCAGGTCGGCTGAGGGGAGTCCTGCCGACGAGCGCCCTCTCAGCGGTCAAGCGTTACTGCTTGTAACGATGTTACCGCCGATGCGTTCTTTTGCGCCGTTTATTCCGTTCAATTTCCGCACATCCCTGTTCGAAGGCTGCTCGTCGGACCAACGGCAGCACTAGCCATGGGCGTCCCTAAAGTTCTCTCCTGTTGAGTCGAGATTGAATGCATTCGATTTCGCGAATACACATTCGACAGAAATCGTAATTGCAGCATTGGACGAGCCGATTTTCTCTCGTTTCATTGCATTTTCGACACCGCCGAGTTGAAGCACCTCACGCCATGACTGCCCACCCCAAGCATACCGTCTCGCCCCATCCCGCCGTTGCCACAGCACTCAGCCTGGCTCTGGCCGCCACGCTCTCTGCTTGCGGGGGCGGCAGCGAAAGCACCGCAACCCTGTCGGAAATGGAATCTGCCACCAAGGCGAGTAGTAAAACCAACAACGGCAAGTCACCCAAGACCTCCCCATCCGCAGACACGCTACCGCTTGATACAACGAGCCCCGACAGCACGACGGTAGACTCCGGCCAGACGTCTGAACCCGTCACCACGAGCCCCGCCACTAACACCACCACTACAACCGAGAGCACAACCACCATGCCCGTGGCGACCGCTCCCTTCGACTGTGCCGTGGGAGCCATCACCTGCGTCGAAATCGTGTCCACGAGCGCACAGGCCCAGTCCAGCGTCCCGCTCACCTTCGGCCAGCCCTTCCAGGCCGGGCAGTGGCTGCCGCAGTCAAATACCTTGGTCGCCAAGGTGGGCGACACCAGCGTGCCCCTGCAGGCTGACGAGATTTCCTCCCACCGCGACGGCTCGGCCCGCTTTGCGGTGCTCAGCGCACAGCTCAGCGGCCTGCAGGCCAACGAGCGGCGCATCGTGAACATCTACAAGGCGACCGGCGCAGCCAGCAGCGCCACCCTGCCCGCCGATCCGGCGTGGAACATGGAAGTGACGGCCAAGATCTTCAACACCCAGGTCACCAAGGTGAAGTTCGGCAACCGCAACGGCCAGACCGCCGGCACCCCTTTCCTGGCGGGCGAGCAGATCACCATCCGGCTGAGCCTAGGTGCCTCCACAGAGTCCTTCAGCCACACGGTCACCAGCGCCCAGGCCGGCGGCGGTCACACCACGCTGTCGCTGATTGCCGAAGAATTCAGAAAGCTGGTCAACAGCCAGAGCACCGTCTTCATGGCCGAACGCATCGGCACGGGCAACGGCTATGAAAACGTCTGGATCAAGACACGCGACCCGGCCGGGGGCGCGTTCCAGGTGAGCTTTGTCTACGCAGGCGCGGCCACCCTCAGCCAGTCCAACACCGCGAACTACGAAGCGCCCCGCAACTGGGTGTTCAAGGCCCAGGACGCACTCAAGCAGCAGATTGCCGCTAGCAATGGTGGCCAGACTGTGCCCACTCGACGCCTGCACGGCCCCGTGGCCAGCGAATTCGCCCTGTCGGCCCCGCTGAAAGACGCCGTGACCGGCGCCGAGCACCCCCACCTGACCGCCCGCCTGGACACCAGGCTGTACAACGCCGGCCAGCAAATCCGCACCGACGTGGTGATGGAAAACAACTGGACCTTCAAGGCCAACCCCAAGAACATCACCTACGAACTGACGGTGAAACAGGGCGCCAACACGGTCCACCAACAACCGGTGTTCACCCACTACCACCACGCCCGCTGGCACAAGGCCGTGTGGGCCGGTGCCGAGCCCAAGGTGCAGCTGCGCCACCACATGGGCAACTTCATGGCCAGCCGCGCCGTGTGGAACTACGACCGTACCCTGGCTGTAAGCGAAACCACGCTGGCGGCCGAAGCCACCAACCTGGCCAACCGCCGGGCCGCGCAAGCCCACCTGGGCCCCATGGGCAACGTGTTTCTGCAACCCCTTTTCGGCACCACGGGTGGCCGCCCCGATATTGGCCCCCTGCCCCGCTGGACCGCGCTCTACCTCGTCACGCAGGACGAGCGCGCCCGGGCCAGCATGATGGCAAACGCGGACGCCGCAGCCGCCGTACCGATTCACTACCGGGACGAAAACACCGACCAGCCCGTGGACCCGGTGGCACAGCGCACCCTCTCGGTCTACTGGAACGGCTACACGGTTCCCGAAGGCACCGACCCGACCATCTGGGCGCCCGACACCGCCCACCAGGCCTCATTCACCTACGTGCCCTATCTGCTGACGGGTGACAAGTTCTACCAGGACGAGATGCTTTTCTGGGCCAGCTGGAACGTCATCAGCATGCCGTCGGGCTATCGCGGCAACGAGAAGGCGCTGGTGAACCGCCATCAGGTGCGCGGCCAGGCCTGGGCACTGCGCTCGCTGTTTGAAGCGCACGCGGCACTGGCGGACCGGCACCCCATGAAGGCCACCTTCCGCACCATGCTCGACAACAACCTGGCCCACTACCGCCAGACCTATGTCAACGGCACGGCGGTGTCGCCACTGGGTGCGATCCAGCACTCCACCACCACCACGCCACCGTGGCAGAACGATTTCGTGGGCACGGTGGTGAGCCTGATGGCCGAGAACAAGGAGCCGAACGCCCGTGAACTGGTGGACTGGCTCAGCCGGTTCAACGTGGGCCGCTTCCTGAGCGAAGACCAGGGCTTCTGTACCGCCCGGGCACCTGGCTACTACTGGAAAAACGTCGATGCCAGCGGCGTGTTCCTGACCACGTGGTCGCAGCTCTTCGCCGAAAACTACGCAGCCGATATGGGCAAAGCCTGCAGCACGCTCACCGTCACCGAGGGCTATCCGACCAACTCCGCCGGTTATGCCGCTTACGCCAGAGGCATGCTGGCAGCGGCCGCCAATGCGGGTGTGTCGGGTGGCTCGACGGCCTATGCCCGGTGGAAGGCCATGACCCCGGCCATGGACAAGGCCTTTGCGGCGGACCCTACCTGGGCGCTCGCACCGCGCTGAAGCGCAAGACTGGCCACGGCTCCCGAGAGCCGTGGCCCCCTCTCAACGCATCGAATCAGACTGGGCACCCACGGGTGCCCATTTTTGTCCCAGCCGCGCATCCCACTCCGGGGGCGAAAACCGGAACTTCCCCGCCACCGGCGTGAAGGTCATCTCCCCGAAAAAGACCTCGCCACGGATGTTGTACAGGTCCACACGGACAAAGTCGAACCCCGTGGACAAGCCGGCGGCCACACGCAGCATCTCGTCCAGCTGGGGTGGCCTGGGAATGTCGCAGGCGCGAAAGCGCTGGCGGTAGCTCAGCGCCAGCGGGTTCCACTGCGTGTCATAGAACGGGTTGATGTCGTGCGCATGGTTGTCCACCTGGATCAGCTCGGGCTGGCCGTGAAAACACCAGAACCGGTAATCCAGCGGACCGCCCGGGGTGTCGTCATCGAGATAGGCTTCCACCAGCACCTGGCGCTCAATGGCCGCGTAGTGGTACTCGCGCGAGACCCAGTAGAAGTTCTCGCGCAGCGATTTGCGCATGCGCTGTGTGACCGCCGCCCGATCACCGCCCCGGCGCCACATGATGTTGGCGCCCAATCCATGGTTGGTTTTCACCATGCACCGCTCGGGCAGAGCGTCAAAGGGAATGCGCGCCGGATCCCGCCCGCTCCAGAGCAGGGGCACCAGGTAGCGCTCGCCCACTCGCTCGGCCACGAAGGAACGCACCGGCAGCTTGACGGACAGCCGGGTCTCCGTGACATCACCGCGCTCGTGACACGGATGAGCCGGGAGAACAGTTTTTCTGAAAAGGTCTGCGGGTTCGGTTCATCGAGATCGTGGCCAAAGGTGTGGCGAAAGGTCTGGCGCAGAACGGCCTACCCCTGCCGACGTCGAAACAGCAGTCGCAAAGCCACGCGCAGGCGGTAAGGCATCGTCAAAGTCATCGGAGGTCGTGCAATCGGCAGGTGGAATGGCGGAGCCGGAACGCTCGGCCGGTGCGTTGCGTGTGGGGTATCCCCCGTCAGGCGGCTGCGCGGCTCGGCTGGGCGGGTGCCTGGGCAGGGCGCCGGGCGGCATCGCACCGGCGGATCACTTCCGCGTACTCGCGGGCCTGTCGGTTGATCGAATACAGCGCTAACGCACGCTCGCGCCCCTTGGCACCGTGGCGACGCCGCAGCTCGGGCGATTGCAGGTAGCGCACGATCGCCCGGTAGTAGGCCTCCTCGTCCGACAGCCCGACCAGGGTGCCTGTGACGTCCTGTTCAATGGTTTCCGAAGGGCCGGCGGCCGCCGTGGCCACCACCGGCAGCCCGCTGGCCATGGCCTCGACCACGGCCAGCCCGAAACTCTCGCGCTGCGCCGCGTGTACCAGCAACGCCGCGCTGCGGTAGAACGGCGCGGTGTCGCCGTGCGCGCCCAGGAAGACCACGTCATCCTGCAGGCCCGCCTGCTCCACCAGCCCCCTCCAGCGCGGCAGTTCGGGACCATCGCCCAGGTAGGCAAAGCCGAACGGCAGATGCGGAAACTCCGCACGCAGCCGCTGCACCGCGCGGATCGTCCACTCCACGCGCTTTTCGCTGCGCGCCTGACCCACGCTCAGAAGCCAGAGACGCTCGGCCGGCAAGGTGGGCGCGGGCTCGGCCTGGGCGGTGTCGGCCGGTCGGAAGCGGTCACAGTCCACCCCGTTGACCACGGTGCACAGATGGTCCTGCGGCAGCTTGTAATGCTCAAGCAGGTAGCGAGCCTGCGAGCGCGCATTCGCAATGTGCACATCGTGCAACTGCCGGTGCAGCCACCGCCGCCACACCAGCTTGATCGCGGCCTTGTGCATCGGATCGCGCTCGCGGTGGTCAAAGCTGTCGTTCTCGGTGTTCACCGTGCGCAGCCCCATGGCGCGCAGCCGATCCAGCTTCAAGGTGGACGGCAGAGCACTCATGTAGACCAGCACGGTCACGCGTTTCTCGGCCACCTGGGCTTGCAGCCGGGCTAGGCCCGCCTCGCCCATGTCGTAGCAGTCCAGCTCGATGCGCTGCAGGTTCTGCAATGACTGGGCCGGTTGCCCGGTCAGGCGCGGATACGCCACATAGCAGTCGTAATCGTCTTGCAGGAACCCTGCCGCCAGGTCGCGCACCCGGGCAATGGTGTTCCACACGAACCCGACGTCGTCGCCATAGCGCATGGCGAATAGGATGGATGTCTTCACGGCGGCCCCTTGGTGAGAGGTCTGCCGGAACACCGATAGCACGGCTGGCTGGGCAAGCGTGCTGGTTGGGGCTACGTGAAACGTGGATCACCATCCGGGCGGGCAGACCTGAGGAATGTCCCAAGGTTGGGCAATCCGGATGCCCGACACCGGCACACCCGTCGCACGACAGGTCCACAGAGCTCAACCCCGTGAGAGGCGGCCGCGGGCCGCCACCCACAGGGTGCTCAGCTCGGCCAGCAAGGGATGCGCCACGACACGCATCACCGCCAGCCAGCAGAGCATCACCACGGGGATGCCGGTCGCCAGCAGGGCTGTGGATCCCATGTGCGGGGCCAGACTCCACTTCACGGCCCAGCAGACCAGCGCGCAGACGCAGGCCACCACCACACTGGGCCACACCGCCCGAAGCATCGCCTGCAGATCGAATGCCAGATAACGGCTTTGCAGCAAAACATGCACAGGCAGGGTCAGCAAGGAGCCGCCCAGCATGATCCAGGCAAATGAGGCCAGCGTGCCGTTGAACAGCACCAGGGCCAGCGCCACGCGCGTGAGGACACTTGCAAACAGGGGAAGCGACGCCAGGTAGGGAAGACCCACGGCCGTGAGCGCGGCGCGGGAATAGTTGAACAGCATGGCCAGCGCTGCAGCCCATGCCAGCGGTGCGATGGCAGGCACGCTGTCCAGCCAGGCGCTGCCATACAACAGCAGCACGATCTCTTCGCCAAAGACCGTGGTGCCAATCAGGGCCGGCCAGCCCACGCCCGTCAGCAGCGCCGCCGCCCGCCCCAGGAGTGGGCCGAGCGGTCGCTTGTCGTGGTGGGCCTTGGCGATGTAGGAAAGGGAACCGAAGTTCACAGCCTGGCCGGCCACGTAGGTGAAGATGTTGACGGTCGAGTTCGCGCGGCTGAAAAGCCCGACCTGGTGGGCACTGCCCAGCTTGCCCAGCAGCAGGTCGGGAATGGAATTGTTCAGCGTGTTGGCCAGGTTGGTGAGGATGGTGCCCGATCCGAAGCGGATGATCTGGCCCCAGCCCTTGAACGAAGGCAGCCAGGGCAGGCCTTTGGGACGTAGGGGCAGATAGGCCAGCGCCGTGGCCGCGATGTTCGCGAAATTGGCCCAGGCCAGGCTCATGGTGCCGTGGCCCAGATAGGCCAGCGACAGACAGGTGACCGTGTAGGCCGTGGTGCCCGCCAGCGTCACCCAGGCCAGCTTGTCGGCCTCGAATTCACGCAGCAGGATGGCCAGCATCAGCGAGCTAAAGGGAATGAGCAGAAAGCCGAAAGCAAGCACCTGCGTGACCGGCTCGATCTCGGGATAAGCGAAGTAGCGGGCAATCCAGCCGCTGCCGAGGTAGATGGCCAGGGCGATCAGCCAGGTCGAGGTGTAGAGTACGCCGATGGCCGAGCGCACTTTCTGCGGCGTCAGCTCTTTCTCGCGTGTGACATAGGACGCCACACCGAAGTCGCGGAACACATGGGCAATGTTGACAAACACGACCGTGATCGAGAACACGCCGATTTCGGCCGGCGTGAGCATGCGCGCCAGGATCATGGACACGATGAACTGCACCACCGTGGCCATGGACGACGAAGCGAAATTGATAACGAATCCGCGCCGGAAAGTGGCCATGTTCAGTCAAGCCCGGACGACAGACGCAGGAAGTCGATGCGTTTCACAGGCGTGCAATCGCCTGGCGGGCAACGCTGGCATAGCGCCCTGAGGTGAAGCGGTCGTCGCCGATGAAATGCACCAGCGCCGCCGGTTCCAGGTCGGTACCGGGCTGCCAGTACGGGTACTGCTCAAAGCTCAGGGTGGCCTTCGAAGGCGCATTGGCCACCATGTAGTTGGACGCAAACTGCTCCGTACCCCACTGCGACCAGCGCTCGCGACCGAGCGCCTCTTCCATGCGCTGCGAAAAACGTTCCAGATCGGCCCGCTGAACCGATCCACGGGGGAAACCCGCAAAACCGGAGCAGCCGCGAATGTAGGAAGTGCCGCGCAGTGCATCGAGCTTGGCCAGCGTGATTTCTGCCTCTATCTGCACATGCTGGCTGTCGCTCTCGCGGGCGGTGGCACTGGCCTGCTCCACCGGCACAAAGGCGTTGCCCATGCGGGTGGGCAGCGTGAACGCTTCGCCGCGCTGGATGCACCCTGCCACTTCAACGGGATGCTTCAGGGTGACGGTGTCCGAGTCGAGCTGGACCACGTAGTGGCGCTCGCAGAAGTCCGCCACGCTGAGCAGCCGCTCCCAGGTGCCGCCCGCCGGACAGACCGGGTTCGGGACGGCACGCCGATCCACAAACTCGACCCGGCGCAGGTGCTGGCGGATAAGCGCGCGGTCCTGCGGCAGCAGGCCGTCGTCCACCACCACAAAGAGCGCCGGCCGGATGTGCCGGGCAAAGCTCTTGGCCGCCACCAGGTACATGATGAGGTCGGGGTGGTAGGTCTGGCTCAGCACGGCCACGCCGCTGCCTTCATCCAGCTCGACCGGTGGCGTGTCCAGCACGCCCCGGCAGCTCGAATCAAAGGTCTTGCGGTAGAACTTCTTTTTAATCTTGGCGAGGTAGGTCATAGGGAATCGTGGGGTTTGCGGGGGCCGCCGCCCGGGAGGCCACCGCAGCGGCCTCGGCGAACTCGGGCGCGTGAACGTCACCGGCCGCCGCCCCGAGGGTGCGGGCCAGCACCAGCGCCTGCGCCTTGCGCGAATAGGCCTGAATGGCCGTGCGGTTGAGGGCCAGGCCGGCGTCGTCGCCGGCGGGGTGGGCCAGCCAGGTGCCCATCACGGCCTCGATGTCGGCTGCATCGGCGATGTCGGCCAGCGCCACGCCGTCGAACTTGCGCAGCTGCCCGGCTGTGTCGCCGCTCTTGTCGACCAGCCCGATCACCGGCTGGCCCGTGCGCAGGTATTCGTAGATCTTGGCGGGTATCTGCGTGTTGAACTGGCTGCCCTGGAACACCAGCAGCAGGTCGGCCGCCAGCATTTCGGCAATGGCGCGCCGGTAGGGGATGGGCGGCGCAATCTCGACGATGTGGCTCAGCCCGTGCCGCTCGGCCAGCGCCGCCACTTCCTCACCGTGCACGGGCGCCCTGAAGCGCACCCGCAGCGGGCGCCCGGCCAGCGCGGGCTGGCGCACCAGGCGGGCCAGGGCCTCGAAAAACTGCTCGGGGTTGCGGTCCCGGGGGTAGATGATGCCGCTGTGCAGGATGAGGATGTGGTCCGTGGGCACGCCTTCGCGGCACGGCGGGTTGTCCACAAAGGCTTCTTCGTCGTACCCGTTCTCGATCACCAAGCAGCGCCCCGCGGCGTGCGGATAGCGCGAGCGGTACAGGTCGGCGGCCCGCTCGGTGGTGAACACACAGCGCGTGGCGTGCTGGAACACGAGTGGCTCCAGCCATCCCCACACGCGCCGCTGCAGCGCCTCGGACGGGTAGCTGCCGTTGATCATGGGGTCGCGGAAATCGGCCACCCAGGGCAGGCCGCTGCGGCGGTGCAGCAGGTAGCCGATCAGGTGGGCCGAGGCAATGGGGTAGGTGCTCCACAGCACGCTGGGGCGCGACTGGCGAATCTCGGCCAGGCCCGCACGCACGGCGCCCAGGCACCAGCTGGACCAGCGGTCGGGCAGCGCCACGAAACCCGGGTATTTGCGCAGCACGCTCAGGTGCTTGGCCGCGTCCAGGGCAAAGGCGCGCACCACCTTGATGTCGGGCGGGATGTCCTTGAGCAGGTCGTCCCGGCGGGCTTCGTAAGCCCGGGGATGGGCCGACAACACCGTGGGCTGCCAGCCGCTGGCAGGCAGGTTCTTGGCGAAATTCAGGGTGCGCAGGATGCCGCTGCTGCCGGCCTGCGGCGGGAAGTGAAAAGCCACCATGAGCACCTTGCGCCCGGCGGGTTCCGGCTCGGCCAGCGCCCGTGGCGGCTGCATGAGGTTGCGGGCGAACTGCAGGTCCATCTTTAGGACCGAGGGCCCCCAGGGCGTGAAGCGCGGAATCTGGAATGCAGACGTACCGGCGGAAGCCGACCCGTGGTGGGTGGTCAGCGCCGAGGTGTAGCCGGCCCGCCGGACCATGGCCACGTGTTCGGCGGAAAAATCGCGGTCGGGCACGCCGTTGGGATAGGCGAACGATCGAACCGGCGCCCGGATGATGGCTTCCAGCTCTTCCTTCGCACCTGCGATCTCGCGGTACGCCTCCTCAGGGGTGCACAAGCGCAAGATGGGGTGGGTGACCGCATGACCACCAATACCAAACCCGCGGGCATGTATGTCGCGCAGGCTCTGCGCCGACATCACCGGCACCTGGTCGGCACTGGTGCCGGTGTGCTGCTCCAGCTGCCGGAGCAGCTGCTCCTTGATGGCCGGCGCCTGGTACTTCACCAGCTGATCGAGCTGCTGCACCGCGCGGCGGCGCTCAAGCCCTTCCCCGATAATGATGGGCGCATGGCCGGTGCTCTCCAACTGGATTGGTGCCACTCCCGCGGGTGCCGCATCGATGGCATGCAGGATGCGCTCGTGCCACATGGGCATGCCCGAAAACTGGCCAGAAGTGATGAAGAAGGTGGCGTGCGCCTTGTAGCGCTCAAGCACCGGCACCACGCCTGTAAGCCAGTCTGGATAGCCGTCATCGAAGGTAATGCAGGCCGCGCGAGGCGGCAAGCTGCCGTGCCGCAGCCCCATCAGGGCGTCTTCCAGCGGAATCACACGGAAGAGCCGCAAGGTTGCCTGCAGCACGCGCTCAAACTCCGATAGATCCAGCTCGCCGGTGGCCAGCGGGTGGGCCTGAAGGGGCACCTTATGAAACAGGAGAACGGTGAGCTTGCCGCGCGAGAGGACGCGGAAGAAGGGGCTGAGCATGGGGTCACACCGCCTTTGTTGTTATGTGTTGCGCGGCGTGACGAAGTTGGTGTTGCTTCACCACTTCGATCAACATCAGGCACACATACGGAATCTGAAAGTACGCCGCACTTAGCAACGAACCCGACACAACGTACGCCAGGAGCGCTGCAGCGAGCATGTCGACCAGGTCGCCCGCCCATTGCTGTCCAGACCCGTTTTTCCGCACCAGTTTCCACACCTCACGGCGAGTGACGAACGCGTTCACCAGCAAAGCGATAAATATGAACAGCCCGATAAACCCCTGATCTCCGAGTACCTCAAACCAGATGCTGTGGGCAGCCACCCCGCTGCGGCTCAGCATGGGCGTGTCCACAAATCCCAGCAGACCTTGGGAGTGCTTGAAAGAATCCCACACCGGATGGGATTGCACCGCGCGAAACCCCCCACCAAAGATAGGGTTTGCGACGGCAATGGCCGAGCTGACCTTCCAGGCCGTGACGCGGCCCATGAACGACGCATCCTGATCAGCCGTCTGAATGGTTTCCATTCGAGTGGACCACTGATCAGGTGCGAGCTTCACCACCATGAACACACACAGCCCCACAACCACCACACCCAGCACTTTGGATCGGCTTTTCAGCACGATCCAGACTGCAATGGCAAACAGCCCCAGCAAAGCGCCGCGCGAGTGGGTCGCAACAATGGCAAGCACCGTAAGCGGCAACGCTGCAAGGAATCCGTATCGCGCCAGCGTGCCCGCTGAATAGCGGTAGAGGTAGTAAAGAAGCGGCAGCACCATCAGCAGGACCAGCGCAAGGTGGTTGTTGTCCCCGAAGCTCTTGATAGCCTGTGCGTTGTGACCGCCGCCGCTGGCGATGAACTTGAGCCCGTCAAGCGCCCCATGAAAACTCACGGCCAGCGCCACCATGACCACCAGCGCGTGGATGCGGAACCGGCTGGTTGCCAACATGGGCATAAGCACACAGAACAGGGCCGTTTTGGTTAGGTTGCCATACAGCTCCCAGTTGCGCGCAAGGCCCGGGTAGGCCAGAAGAGCCACGAGCAACCCATGGGCGACAAAGAGACCAAGAAGAACGGTGGTCCGGGTTGGCGTGAACCGCATAAACGCCGGCTCTCTTTTCATCATCAACGCAGCCAAGGTGACGATCGCAAACAGCTGCACGTAACCCAGGCCTGCCATGAATCCGTAAAGGTAGTAGCTGATGGCGATCAAGCCCGCCCACCCCCACAACAGGTAGCCCGCAAAAGGAGCCATGAAGGACAGGGGGACCGCCAAGAGCAGAAAGCCAAATACCAACAGGTCACGCATGTGGTGCACCTCCGGTACGCTTGGCGCTCTTGGGGTCCACCCCGGCGTCTTTCTCGGTACGGTAGGCAAAGAAGCCTGTGCCCTCTTCTTCACCCTTCGCGTGCACGCGCCAGACCTTGAGCAGCAGGATCAGAAAAAGGCCAAGTTCGACCAGCAGAATCGCGCCTTCGATCACGCCACACTCCTGAACAGATCGAGCTGACCCTGGGTGGTGCTGTCCCAGGAGAAGGTTTCGGCATGCGCGCGCGTGGCTTCACGCGGGGGCAGTGCCGCCTGCAGCGCACGCCAGGCCACCGCGAGCGAAGCTGCGTCGCGCTGCTCCATCAACACCCCCGCTGCGGGTGTGCTCACCACCTCGGGCGTGCCCCAGATGTTGGTGGCGATCACGGGCGTGCCGCAAGCCATGGCCTCCAGCAGCACATTGGCCCAGCCTTCGCGGCTGCTGCACAGCGCCAGCGCGTCACAGGCGCTGTACCACCACTTCAGCTCGGCTTGCGGCACCACCCCGGCCCAGTGCACGCGGTCTGCCACGCCCAGGCGCTGCGCCAGCAACTCCAGGTTCTTACGCTCCGGGCCGGACCCGGCCACCAGCAGCTTCACGCCTGGCAACTCGGTCAGCGCCTCGATGGCGATGTGGTGTCCCTTGCGTTCGATGAGGTGCCCCACCGACATGAGATAGGGGCCCTGCACGTCCAGCCCCAGGCGCTGACGCGCCACCTGCCGCGACTCGGGCACGAAACGTTCAAGGTCAACGCCGTTGCGCAGCGTGTGCAGTTTCGACGCGTCGGCACCCAGGTCGCGCAGGGTATCCATCAATGCCCGGCACACGCCGATCGACGCACTCGCCTGTTCGGCGGTCTGCAGAATCAGGCGTCGCGGGAACGGGTATTCCGGGATCAGGTTCAGATCGGTGCCGCGTGCTGTAACCACGAAGGGCTTCTTCAGCCAGCGCGAGAGCAGGCCGGCGGCCACGCCGTCGGGGTAGTAGTAGTGCGCATCGATCAGGTCAAAGTCGAAGCCTTCGCGTAGCAGCCGACGCAGAGTCGTCAAGGCGCCCAGCGCCATCGCATAGGGCGCCATGTTCATCCCCACCTTCGGCAGCAGCAGGTAACGCGGGTGGTACACGTCCACCCCGTTGCGGTGCTCGTGCGGCGGTATCGCCGCGAACTGCGCGTATTCGCCGAAGCGTGGCGAGGTGGACGGGAACCAGGGCACCGGCGCCACCACTTTCGCCTGCACCTGACCGGTCTTGAGCAACTCGCGCAGCCGCGTCTCGACAAAGATGCCGTGAATGGGCTTGACCACGCTGGGGTACAGCGATGAGAACAGCAGGATTTTCATGAAGCCTTGCAGGGATTCGGGGCGAAGGGAATAGTGCGCTGCGGATCAGCTCAGCGCAACACGCCCTTGGTGTCGATCACGACCTTGTCCTTGACGATCTGCGGGTCGATGTCCTTGAACTCGTCGTGGTCCACCAGCAGCAGCAGGATGTCGGCGCGCTTGAGCACGTCCTTGAGGTCGTGCAGCGGGAACGGTGCCTTTTCCTTGGCCACGTTCGGGTCGCAGGCCATCACATTGCCCACATTGGCTTCCAGCAGCATCTTCACGATGTCCATGGAAGGCGACTCGCGCAGGTCGTCGATGTTGGCCTTGAAGGTCAGGCCCAGGCAGCCGATGACCGGCTCGCGGAATCGCTCGGCCTTGGCACGCACCTTCTCGATCACCCAGTGGGGCTTGGCGTCGTTCACCTCGCGGGCGGTGCGGATCAGGCGGGCCTCTTCCGGTGCGCTGGACACGATGAACCAGGGGTCGACGGCGATGCAGTGGCCGCCCACGCCCGGGCCAGGCTGCAGGATGTTGACACGCGGGTGGCGGTTGGCCAGGGAGATGGTTTCCCACACATTGATGCCCAGGCGGTCGCAGATCACCGAGAGTTCGTTGGCAAAGGCGATGTTCACGTCGCGGAACGAGTTCTCCACCAGCTTGGAGAGCTCGGCCGTGCGGCTGTCGGTTTCCAGGATGGCACCGTTGCAGAAGGTTTTGTAGAGCGTGCGGGCCTTGGCAATGGCCGCCTTGGTGGTGCCGCCGATGATGCGGTCGTTGTCCACCAGCTCACGCAGGATGTGGCCGGGCAGCACGCGCTCGGGGCAATGCGCGGTGTGCACCTTCCCCGCCAGGTCCGGGCGCATCTCGGCAATGATGGCCTCGATCACCTCGGTCGTGCCCACCGGCGAGGTGGATTCCAGGATCACCAGGTTGTCTTCGCGCAGGTACGGGGCGATGGCACGGGTGGCGGCCTCCACATAGCCGAGGTCGGGTGCCTTGGGGTTGCCGTTCTCTTCCTTGAAGGGCGTTGGCACGGCCAGAATGAAGGTATCGCCCTCTTCCGGCGTGAGCGAGGCGCGCAGGTTGCCGCTGTTCACGGCCGAGCGCACGAGGATGTCCAGGTCGGGCTCGATGATGTGGATGCGGCCCGAGTTGATGATGTTCACCGCCGACTCGTTCACGTCCACACCCAGCACGGTGTGGCCCTTGGTAGCCAGCATGGAGGCGGTGGGCAGGCCGATGTAGCCCAGGCCCATGACGATGATTTTTTGCAGTTCGCGTGCCATTTATGAGTTCCCTTTCATGTTCAAGATGTTTTCAACGATGCGCTGAACGGCCTTGCCGTCGCCATAGGGGTTGTGGGCGCGCGACATGGTGGCGTAGGCGCTGTCGTCCTGCAGCAGGCGCCGGGTCTCGCTGACGATCTTCTCGCGCGAGGTGCCCACCAGCCGCACCGTGCCGGCGTCCACCGCTTCGGGCCGCTCGGTGGTGTCGCGCATGACGAGCACGGGCTTGCCGAGCGAGGGCGCTTCTTCCTGCACGCCGCCCGAGTCGGTGATGATGAGATGCGAGCGGTCCATGAGGTACACGAAGGGCAGGTAATCCACCGGGTCGATCAGGTGCACGTTCTTCAACTGGCGCGCCGCCAGGATCTCGGCCACAGGCTGGCGCACGTTCGGGTTCAGGTGCACCGGGTACAGGATTTCCACGTCGGGGTGCTCGGCGGCAATGTCGGCCAGCGCCATGCAGATGTTCTGGAAGCCCTCGCCGAAGTTCTCGCGTCGGTGCCCCGTGACCAGGATGAGCCGGCGCGCGGGGTTGAGAAAGGCAAACCGCTCCTGCAGCGTGCGCTGGGCGGCCTCGTCGTGGCGCAGCTTGTGCACCACGGCCAGCAGCGCATCGATCACCGTGTTGCCCGTGACCAGAATCGACGCCGGATCGACTCCCTCGCGCAGCAGGTTGGCCTGCGCGGCGGTGGTGGGCGCGTAGTGCACATCGGCAATGGCACCCGTGATCCGGCGGTTCATTTCCTCGGGGTATGGCGCCAGCTTGTTGCCGGTGCGCAAGCCGGCCTCCACATGGCCCACCGGCACCCGGGCGTAATACGCCGCCAGGCTGGCCGCCAGCGTGGTGGTGGTATCGCCATGCACGAGCACGAGGTCGGGCTTCTCTGCCAGCAGCACCGGCTTGAGCCCGGCCAGGATGTTGCCGGTGATGTCGAACAGGTCCTGCCCCGCCTTCATGATGTTCAGGTCGTGCTGCGGCTCGATCTCGAACAGCTTGAGCACCTGGTCCAGCATCTCGCGGTGCTGCGCGGTCACGCACACCACGGTGTCGATCTGCCCGGCCTGCGCCTGCAGACCCTTGACCAGCGGCGCCATCTTGATGGCCTCTGGGCGGGTACCGAAAACAACCATGACCTTCATTTGGAAAACTCCCTGGTGAGTGCCTCGTAAACGGGCTTGTAATTCGCGACGCTGTTGCGCCAGTTGCGCACCGACTCGACAAAATGCCGGCCGTTGGCACGCAGGGCGGGCCAGCTGTCGGGGTGGTTGAGCAGGTCGAGCAGGGCCTGCGTGAGCGCCTCGGCGCTGTCGGCCTTGAACAGGATGCCGGTCTGCCCGTGCTGCACCAGCTCCTGGTGACCGCCCACGTCGGACGCCACGAACAGGTGGCCCTGCGCCATGGCTTCCAGTGGCTTGAGCGGCGTCACCAGCTCGGTGAGCCGCATGGAATGGCGCGGATAGGCCAGGACGTCGATGAGGTCGTAGTAGCGGCTCACCTCGTGGTGCGGCACGCGGCCGGTAAAGACCACCCGGTCCGTCAGGCCGAGGGCCGCCACCTGCGCCTTGAGGTTCGCTTCCTGCGGGCCGCCGCCCACCAGCAGCAGGCACACATCCGGGCGCGCCTGCACGAGACCCGGCAGGGCCCGCACCAGCAGGTCGAGACCCTCGTACGCATAGAACGAACCGATGAAGCCGATGACGGTGCGCCCCTGCAGGCCCCAGCGCTGCTGAAGGGCCGCATCTGGGGACTGCGCCAGCTGGAAAGCGCCCACGTCCACCGCGTTCGGGATCACCGTGACCTTGGTCGCTGGCACGCCCCGCCCGACGATGTCGGCGCGCAAGCCTTCACAGATCGTGAACACGTGCGCGGCCTGGCGGATGGCGTGCGTTTCGAGGGCGCGCGTGAGACGGTACCGCGGGCTGTCCTCCCGGGTGCTGCCGTGGTCCACGGCGGCGTCTTCCCAGAAGGCACGGATCTCGTACACCACCGGAATGCCCAGCAGCGCCCCCACCTTCAGGGCTGGCAGCACGTTGAGCACAGGCGAATGCGCGTGGATCAGGTCGGGCTGGATATCGCGGGCCACGGATTCGATGCGCTGCGCAAGGCGGCGCATGAGCGCCAGTTCGCGCACCACAGGCCACCGCCCGCTGGCCCCTTCCACCGGCTCGGTGCGGTGAAATAGCAGGCCGTCCACCTCGTCGGCAGCCGCCTTCACGACCCCCTGTTTGGGTGAGGTGAGGTGGTGCGTTTCCCAGCCGAGCGCGCGCTGCTCGCGCAGCAGCGCGGCCGTGCGGAACGTGTAGCCGCTGTGCAGGGGGATGGAGTGATCCAGGATGTGGAGGATTCGCATGAAAAGAGAGACCGCTGGATCAGCGAGGAGAAAACAGCTGCTCGTAACGAGGCAACATGGCCTGCAGGCTGAACGTGGCAAGGGCGTGGCGCCGGGCGGCCTGGCCGTGGACGCGCGCGACGGGTGAGTCGCTGAAGTAGCGCCACAGGGCATCGGCCATGGCGGGCGCGTCGCCCCTGGGCACGAGCGATCCCGTCGCGTTGTCGGCCACGAGCTCCGGGGTGCCGCCCACGGCGGTGGCCACCACTGGCAGGCCGACCGACATGGCCTCCTGCAGGGTGCAGGAGGTGCCTTCGGCGTCAGAGGGCAGCACGAAGCAGTCGAGCATGCGCAGGATGGCGGGCACATCGTCGCGTGCGCCGGGCATCCAGGCCAGCGGGCGCAGGCCAGCGGCATCCAGAATGGATTCGGTTTCTGCCCGCAGTGGCCCTTCACCAACCAGCACGAGGCGCGCACGCTCGCGGGCCTGCGGGTGGCGTTGCAACAGAGTCACGAAGGCGCGTGCCAATAGGGGCTGGTTCTTGACGGTCATCAGGCGGCCCACAGTGCCGGCCATCCAGTGCTGGCCCGGCCGGAACGGGCAGCCGTCCACCGCCTCAGTCACGACGTCCCGCGGGGAGAAGCACTCCGTGTCCACGCCATTGGCAATCAGGCTGCGCCGGCTCGGGGGCACACCAATAGCGCGGCCCAGGTAGTCGAAGATGTCTTTTGACACAGCCACGTAATGGGTCACGAAGGGTTTGTACAGGCGGCGCACCCGCTGGTAGCGCGGGTTCTGGCCTTGCGGGTCGTGGGCGTCCCAGCCGTGCTCGGCGTGGATGCGCAGCGGCACGCGGGCCAGCCAGGCCAGCGGCACCACCTCCAGCGCGGCAAGGTTGCAGGTGTGCACCACGTCGGGCTTGAGTTCGCGCAGCAGCCGGTAGATGCGCGGGTACAGCGGCACGGCGTGGCCCGGCGGCTTGTTCAGTTCGATGAAGCGAACGTCGGGCCGGGTGATGCGGTTGCGGAAGTCGCTGATGGTCGTCAGCGAGAGCACCACATGGTCGAAGGCATCGGCGGGCAAGCGGTTGATGAGCTGGACGATGACGTTCTCCAGCCCGCCCACATGGAAGCTGTAGACCACGTGGACGATCAGGCGGCGGCGCGGCGGCATGCTCATGCGGGGTGCTGGCTCGCCTGACGCAGAAACGCGTCAAACATGATAAGCATCCACAGTGCGGTGGAGTGGTCGTACTGCCCTGCCAGGTGCTGCTGCACCATGGTCTGCAGCGTGCCAGTGTCGAAATAACCGCTGGCCAGCATGCGCTGGCTCAGCACCGATTCCTGCATGCGTTGCGCCAGCGGGCCGCGCAGCCAGCTGGCCAGCGGCACCGAGAAGCCCATCTTGGGGCGATAGAGCACGTCGTGCGGCAGCAGCGGTTCGAACGCCTTCTTGAACACGTACTTGCCCTCTCCGCCCCGGATCTTCAGGCCGCTGGGCAGCGTGGCCAGCCACTCGACCAGCTCATGGTCCATCAGCGGTTCGCGCACTTCGAGCGAGTGCGCCATGCTCGCGCGGTCGACCTTGGTGTTGATGTCGCCCACCAGCCAGGTCTTGTAGTCCAGGTACTGGATCAGGGCCAGCGGGTCGTCGGTCTGCGCGCGGGCGGCGTGGGTGCGGAACACGTCGATGGCGCTGTAGCTGCCCAGCGAGCGCTGGAACCCGGGCGAAAACAGGCGCTCGCGCTGATCTGTGCGCAGCTTGGACATGCTGTGGTGGTAGGCCTGCACCGTGTCCATGGCCATGGCCTGGAAGGTGGTCTTGGCGCGGAACATGCGCGGCGCCCAGTCGGCCTTGGGGTACATGCGCCCCAGCATCCCGAACACGGGCCGGCGCACGCCATGCGGCAAGCGGTTGCGCACGCCCTCCTCACCCAGGTGCATGCGGTAGCGCCGGTAGCCGCCCAGGCTCTCGTCGCCGCCGTCGCCCGAGAGCGCCACCGTGACATGCTTGCGCGCCATCTCGCAGACGCGGTAGGTCGGCAGCGCCGAGCTGTCGGCAAAGGGCTCGTCGTGCAGCCAGGCCAGGGTGTCGATGAGGTCGAAGTCGTCGCTCTTGACGATCTCCAGCCGGTGGTCGGTCTGGTAACGGTCCGCCACCTGCTGCGCAAACTCGGACTCGTTGAAGCTCGGGTCGTCAAAGCCGATGGCGCAGGTGTGGACCGGCGCGTCCGACAAACCGGCCATCGTGGCCACGACGGCGCTGGAATCCACACCGCCCGACAGGAAGGCCCCCAGCGGCACATCGGCCACCATGCGCAGGCGCACCGCTTCTTTTACGCGCTCGCGCAATTCGGCTTCGGCGTCTTGCAGGCCGATGGGGTTGTCGTTGCTGAACTGCACGTCCCAGTACGGCTGGGGCGCGGGCAGGCCGGCCAGGCCGCGCCGAAGCGTGAGCGTGTGGGCGGCGGGCAGCTTGTAGGCGTTGCGGTAGATGCAACGCGGGTCGGGCACGTAGCCGAACGAAAAGTAGTCCTCCACGGCGAACGGGTCGATGTCACGCCGGAAGCCGGGGTGGGCCGTGAGCACCTTCAGTTCTGAGCCGAAGATGAAGCTGCCATCGGGCAGCCAGGCGTAGTGCAGCGGTTTCACACCCATGCGGTCTCGTGCGAGAAACAGGGTCTGTTGCGGGCGGTCCCAGATGGCAAAGGCGAACATGCCGCGCAGGCGGTGCACGCAGGCCGGCCCCCAGGCAGACCAGGCGTGCACGATCACCTCGGTGTCGCTGCGGGTTCTGAACGGGTAGCCCAGTGCCCGGAGTTCGGCGCGCAGTTCCTGGAAGTTGTAGATCTCGCCGTTGAACACCACGCCAACGCTGCCGTCGCCATTGAACAGCGGTTGCTGGCCGGTGCCGAGGTCGATCACCGAGAGGCGGCGGTGCCCCAGGGCCAGGCCGGCCTCCAGGTGGACGTCGTCCTCGTCCGGGCCGCGGTGCGCCTGGATGTTGTTGATGCGCGTGGCCAGGGCGGGCTCGAAGTGCCGCATGCCCTGGGTGTCGAACAGACCGGAAATGCCACACATGTCAGCGTGCTCCCCGGGCCTGCTGCAGGGCCGATTCGATGGTGCCGCCCTGCGAGCGCATGAAGTCGTTCAGCACGGCGGCAGCCGCGGCGCGGGCCTGTACGTCGGGCAGCTGGGCGTCCAGCGGCGTGTACACCACCACGATGGCGCCGTCGTCTCCGCGGCCCAGCAGGCGGCCGAGTGCACCGTGGAGCTTGGCCTGCACGTCGCTGGCGGTGAATCGGTCGTTGACCCAGTAGAAGCGCCACACCTGCAGGCGCTGCCCACCGCCCGTGAACCCCGCGCCGCGCTGGCGCAAGGTGGCGGCCACCACCGGCAGCGGCCTGCCGGCCAGCTCGGTACTGGCGCTGCCTCCCGCCAGGCGCACCCAGCTGTCGTCCTTGCTGGTGACGAACATGTTTTCCGAACTCACCAGCTTGCGCTGGTAGTCCTGATCGCGGTAGTAGCTCAGGTGCACGCCGACCGACTCACCCTGCGGGCCAGCGTAACCGCTGTGCGACGTGGCCACGGCGTGCTGGAACGCCGGCGACCATTCGGCCGGTGCGGCGGGTGCGGCTTGCCAGGGCACTTGCGCTGCCGGCGCGGCCAGCTGCACGGGCTGCGTGCGGGTGCCCAGAGCCAGCAGGCGCTCGACCGCATGGGGCGAGGCCGCCACCAGCAGGGCCACCCCGGTGTAGAGCGCCACCTGGCGCAGGCCGCCATGCGCTGTCGACGAAGGGACTGCGGGACGGCTGGCGGTCACGTCAGCGGCCTGGGCCGGCTGGGGCGCATCGGCCCAGCGGGCACCGATGAGCAGCATCAGCACGATCACCACGCCGAAGAACACCCAGCCGTAGATGAGGTGGTCCACGCCCGTGGCCAGCTCGTTGCCTGAGAGGTGGCCGATCATGACGATCATGTAGGCGCGCAGCCAGTTGGCCACCAGCGGCACAAGGATGGCCACGCCGACGAAAGCCAGGCGCTTGCCCAGGCTGCGGTAGCTGAGGTAGGCGAACAGGGTGCCTACCGTGACGGAGGCGATGAGGTAGCGGATACCGCTGCAGGCTTCGACCACGGACCACATACCTGACGGAATCACGAACTGCAGGCCCTCGCGGTACACCGGCACGCCGCTGGCGCGCAGCGCCACTACGGTGAAGTCGGCCGTCCACTCCATCATCTTGGGCAGCATAAAGTCACCCATGGGCACGGCAAAGAACAGAAAGCCCAGCGGGAACAGCGCGGCGCGCGCCACCTGCCAGCCCAGCACAGCGGGCACCGCAAGCACCAGCAAG
The DNA here is from genome assembly GCA_030682835.1 of Hydrogenophaga sp. Lineage (GTDB taxonomy): Bacteria > Pseudomonadota > Gammaproteobacteria > Burkholderiales > Burkholderiaceae_C > Hydrogenophaga. Next base: position 130,055 of record JAUXNG010000075.1, read on the forward strand.
GTGACCAGCGCCAGCTGCGTGGCCGCGTTCACGGCCACCAGGTCGCCCGCCAGCCAGAGCGCTGCGGCGCCCAGCATGAGCACGGCAGCCAGCAGGGAGGGCCGCGGCAACAGCGGAGCCAGCTCGTGGCGCATACGCCAGACCAGCCACAGCGAGATCAGCGGCACCACAAAACCATGGGCGTAGGTGTCGGAGCGCGACCAGATGGTGACCATGCCCACCGCGGTGTGGCGGTACAGCAGCAGGATCGCCACCACCAGCACCAGCAGTGCGGCCAGGGGCACACGCCAGTGCGCGGGCAGGCCGCCCCCGCCCATGGCGGGCGTGGAAGACAGTGTGCTGCTGGGCTCAGCCATGGGCGGCCTCCGGTTCGGCGTGCGCGCTGGCGTCCAGGCAGGCGTCGATGCCGCTCAGGTGGGCCTGCCAGCTGAAGCCGGCCACCACGAAGCGCCGCGCGGCACGCCCCAGGCTGCGGGCCTGTTCGGGCGCGTCGAGCAGCTGTTGCAATGCATCCAGAAACTGGTCCGGCGTGTCGGCGCGCAGCTGGCCCTCGGCCGCGCTGGCACCGATGGCGTCGGCGCACGAGTTGACGGTGATCACCGCCTGCTCCATGGCCATCGCTTCCAGGATCTTGTTCTGGATGCCACGCGCCACGCGCAGCGGGGCCACCACGGCGGCGGCGTGCTGCAGGTAGGGCCGAACGTCGGGCACGGTGCCGGTGACGACCACCCGCTCGCTGGCCAGCGCCAGCACCTGCGGCGAGGGACTGCGGCCCACGATGTAGAAGCGCGCGCATGGCCAGTGCACCAGCAGGCGCGGCAATATGTCGGCCACGAACCAGCTCACGCCGTCCACGTTGGGCCAGTAGTCCATGGCGCCGGTAAACACCACGGCCTGTTCGTTCGGGGCAAAGGGGCTGGCGCGGCGCGGGTCCGGCGCGAAAAAGTCGGCGTCCACGCCGTTGCTCAGCGCCTGCACGCTGTCGGCACACTCGGGCGCCTGCGAGACAAAGAGCGCGGTCTCATTGGGGGTGACGAAGAACGAACGCTGGGCCTGCGAGGCCACTTCACGCTCGTAGGCCAGCAGGCGCGAGCCCTCACGCCGGTACAGCCACGACATGGGCCAGCGGTGCTCGGGCGCGTATTGCGTCCACTTGGCCGAATCCACGTCCACGAAGTCGACCAGCATGGGCACCGCGGGTGCCAGCGGCTGGGCGTACTGCGCCATGGAGGAAGAAAACACCACGCTGGCCTGCAGGGGGTGGGCCGCGGCGATCTCGTCCACCCAGCGCTGCATGCCCGCGCTGCGGTAATAGCCCAGCGTCAGCGCCTCACCGCTGAGCAGGCCGCTCAGGCTTTTGATCTTGGCCTGGCGCGGCTGCAAGCGCTCCACATGCAGGTCGGGGCACAGGGCGCGCAGGGTCGGGAGGTGCTGCTCGTCGTCCGGGTCGTCAATGAAGGTGCCCAGAAACACGCGGTGGTTCTGCAGCAGGTGGCGCAGCAGGTGGTACGAGCGCACCTTGTCGCCCTTGTTGGGCGGGTACGGCAGGCGGTGAACGAGGTACAGGATATTGCCCATGAATGTCGCGCTCAGTGGAACGGCTCAGCCGAGGTTGCGCACGATGAACGGGCCCAGCCAGTTCGCCATGGCCAGCGGCATGCGGCGCCAGGTGGCGATCAGCAGCTGGTACTTGGCGTTCGTCGGGTTGTTCTGCGGGATGCTCTCGCGCTTGTAGAGGCGGTATTCGTAGTGCAGCGGTGTGGGCTCGAAACCCCAGTTTTTCTTGAACGCGTAGGGGCCGGTGCCCGCCTTGCTGCGGCCATAGTCGAACACCCTGAGGCCGCGGGCACAGGCACGGCGCATCAGCTCCCAGTACTTGAAGTCGTTGGCGGCCAGGTCGCGAGCGCTCTCGAAGTCGCCGGCGTAATACGGCAGCACCTCGTCACGGAAATAGAAGCTCAGCACGCTGGACACCGGCTCGCCGGTGGCCGAGCAAATCGTGAGCACCTCACAGTCGGTGCCGAAGGTCTTCATCAGCGCCTGGAAATAGCGCTTGGGCATGGCCGGGGTGCCGTGGCGGTGCACGTTGTCGGCGTAGACGGCGAAGAAGCGGTCCACGTTCGGGTCGATGTGCGAGGTGAGCCCGTTCTTGATGCCCTTGCGCACCATGGCGCGCTGCTTGCGCGGAATGGCGAGCAGGTTGTCTTCTTCGGCCGGCAGGATCTCCTTGCGGAACGTCACGTACAGGTCTTGCAGCGGCCAGTCGGTGTGCCGGCGCTCCACATTGCGCAGCTCCAGGTGGTCGGTGCCGAGCTGCTGGGCGAGACGCTGGGCCTCCTCTTCGAGCGCGTTGGCCGCCGCGTCACTCAGCGCGGCCACGCCGCCATACACGGCAAACGGCAGGCTGGTGAGGGAATTGCCGAACAGGCGGCTGTTCACATGGCCCAGCGGCAGCACGCCCTGAATGACGCCCTGCGATTCGGCGAACAGGAAGTACGTGTCGTGGTGGAACACGTCACGGATGACGCTCTGCCAGCCGGCACGGTGAAAGAAGGTGGCCTGTGGGCAGGCCTGCACGAAAGCGTCCCACCGGGCGACCTGCTGTGCATCGCGACTGTCAAGGCGATGGATGTGCAACGCGGCAAGCTCAGACAACCGTTACCCCCTGCGCTCGTTCGGGCAGAAAGATCTGGTCCATGCGGCCCCAGCTGAAATCGTCGAGCAGGCTCTCCAGCCGCTGCTCGGTACGCCCGATGTTCACGTAATGGCGGAAGCGGGTCTTGAAGTCGATTCCCGCGACACGGGGCTGGTCGGCGTCGATCTCCCAGGGGTGGCAATAGAACACGGCGGCCTGCTCGTCGCGCTGATTCACCTGCTGGATCATCCAGCGCGACAGCGGGTACGGCAGCAGGCGGAAATAGCCGCCGCCGCTGGACGGCAGGTTGCGGTTGAACAGGCGCAGCGTGGTGGGCGGAATCTCCACCAGGCCGGGGCGGATCTGATGCACGAAGCGCGGTGCGTCGGGCATGCCGTAGTGGTCGTGCTGCACCGGGTAGATGCTGGAGCTGTAGCGGTAGCCCGCGGCCTCCAGGCTGTCGAGCGCCCACAGGTTGCCCGCACCAATGGAAAAGCTGGGAGCGCGGTAACCCACCACCGGAACGCCGCCGATGTCTTCCAGGATCGACTTGGCCTTGCTGATGTCGTCGGCAAAAGCGGCTTCGCTCAGGTCGCTGGCGCGTTCGTGTCCGTACCCATGGCTGGCCAGTTCGTGGCCGTCGGCCACGATGCGGCGCACCAGTGCCGGGTAGCGCTCGGCCACCCAGCCCAGGGTGAAGAACGTGGCCTTGGTGCCCTTGCGGTCCAGCATGTCGAGCATGCGGTGCACGTTGCGTTCGACGCGGCACTCGGTCGTGTCCCAGTCGGCGCGGTCGATGTGCGAGGCAAACGCCGAGACCTGGAAATAGTCCTCCACGTCGATCGTCAGTGCGTTGGTGATGGGGGAGCGTGTGCTCATGGGGCCTCGCCTCCGGAAGGGGTCTGCTCGCTCGGGGCCGGCCGGCGCGCACCGCTGGCGATCTTCTTGAGCGCGCTCAGAATCTCCAGGCTGATGCGCTCCTGGCGCAGCACGCTGCGCTCGATGCGCAGCAGGCGGTCGCTGAGCTGCTCGGCCGACACGCGCGTGAGCTGCTCGTTCATGCCGTCCACCAGCCCGGCGTCCAGCTCGAATTCGGACAGGTCGGCCGCTTCGGCCCATGAAGCGGCCTCGGCGACGCGACTGACCGGGGCCGGCACCTTGGCCAGATGCGCCCACGGGCCGGGCACCGCGGGAGCGGCAGGTGCCTCGGCCGGCGGGGCGCTGTTTTCGGTCAGGATCTCGGCGGCCACCTCTTGCATGGCCTCCAGAGTGAAATGCGTGGTTTCCGACAGGTAGCCCTGCAGCAGCAGGCGGTCGCAAACCGAATTGATACGCCGCGGAATGCCGCCCGAATGCTCGTAGATGGCCCGGAACACGGCCGGGTCAAAGGTGGGCTTGTCGGTGGCGCCGGCGCACTTCAGGCGGTGCTCGATGTAGGCGCGCGTGTCTTCTTCGTCCAGCGGGCCCAGGTGGCAGCGCGCGGTGACGCGCTGACGCAGCTGCAGCATGCCGGGGCCCTGCAGGATCTCGCGGAACTCGGGCTGCCCCACCAGGAAGGTCTGCAGCAGCGCCTGGTCGCCAAACTGGAAGTTGGAGAGCATGCGCAGCTCTTCCACCGCCTGGTGCTGCAGGTTCTGCGCCTCGTCCACGATCAGCAGGCAGCGCTTGCCCTGCGTGGTCTGGGTGATGAAGAAGGCTTCCAGCGCCATCAGCATGTCGGCCTTGCCGCTGCCGCGCACCGTCACGCCGAAGGCGCCGCACACCATGCGCAGGGCGTCTTCAGCCCCCAGCTGCGTGCTGACGAGGTGCGCAGCCACCACGGCGCCGTTCTCCAGGCTTTCCAGCAGATCGCGGACGATCGTGGTCTTGCCGGCGCCCACCTCTCCGGTGATGACGATGAAGCCCTCGCCGCGCATGACGCCGTAGACGAGGTAGGAGCGGGCACGCCGGTGCGGCTTGCTGCTGTAATAGAAACGGGGATCGGGGTTGAGCTGAAAAGGTTTGCTGGTCAGCCCGTAAAACGCTTCATACATGGATCAGAACCGATGGGTGACGACGGCCGCCAGGGACGTCTCGCCGTATTCGCGCACGCTTCCGTCGTGCTGTGTGCGGCTCAAGCGCACGCTGCCCGTGGTGCGGGGCGCCAGCTGTGAGGACAGGCCGACGGCCAGCGTGGTCGATCGGCTGGAATCGACGGTGCCCGTGCTGCGGGTGCCCGTGAGGGAAACGTTGGCAGACATGCGCGGGGTGAGGCGATGTGCATAACCCGCGCTCCAGCCGTTGCGCTGGATGCGGTCGTTGGTATCAAAGTCGTCCGGCAGCGCGGGCGCTCCCGCCAGGGGTGCGGCCAGCCGGCTGGCGTCGCTGCGCGTGAGCGCCAGGGTGACGGCCCCACGCGCGCCCAGCAGCACCACGGAGAGTTGCTGAGAACGCTCCAGAGTGGAACCCGAGGTCAGGAAGGTCTGGAAAACATTCAGATCGCCCGACAGCCCGAGATCGAGCAAGGTCTTGTTGACCTCGATCTCTCGCTCAACAGGGTCGGTGAACTGGGTCGCAAAAGAACTGTCGAGCAGGCTTCGAAGGGTGCCCAGCGGAGCCGCACCGGCCTGCAGGCCGTTGTCGGATACTCCTTTGCGATCGGTGTAGCGCCACACGGTTCGCCCTGTGCTGTGCTGGAACGACACGCTGTGTCCTTTGCCGAAGTAGCGGTCTTCCACGCCCGCGTAAAGCCGCGTTCGGTTGGAGGGCCGCCATTCCACATTGAGCCCTGTCGTGTTGTACGACTCACGGGACAGCGTGAGGATGTCGTTGGACTCGCGTCCCACCTGCCCTGTCACGACCAGCTGCGGCGTCACGTTGTAGATGAGCCCCGCCCTGACGCTGTCGGAGCGGGTCTCACGACCACCTTCATAGTCAATTGACTGAGTGCGTGCGTCCAGCGACCATCCGAAGGAACCCACTGCACCGCGGTTCACCAGTCGGGCCGATGCGTCTTGCGCGGTGAGGTCGGGCCGTGCGGCAGATTCGCTGTTCACCGTCTGCAAGCCGTAACGCAGCTCGTAGTCGGCCACACTGCCCAGTGTCCCGCGCACGTAGGGCGAAATCCGGAAGTTCGCCGTCTGGGACTGGTTGGCGCGCGAACGACTCGTGCCGGGTGCGTCGAACGCCGAGATGGACTCGTCGGCCACAGAGCCCGACAGATCCACAAAAGCGCGGTTGGCCCAGGCATTCACCGTGGCGCTGGCGTCCAGGCCGTGCCGAATCTTGTTGCGCGAGCTGTTCTGCAGGTAGGTCTGGCCGGTGAGCGAATAGTCGAAATAGCCTTTCACGCGCGGCGTGTTCAGGACACCGCGAACGCCGGGCGACACTTCAAGCAACTGTTCGGCACGCGAACTTCCGCTCGACAGCGAGCCGTTGTCAGACAGAGTCACCCCCACCGTCACACGGGGCTCGATCCATACCGAGGGCTTCGGGCCTTCCGGTCCGAGGCTGTCTCCGCCGGCCTGCCCTGCCACCTGGGCGTGTGCCAGGCCGGCGAGCGAGAACGACAGGGCGGCACAGCTGGCCACGGTGCCAGCGCGGCGGGGCAAGGAACGCGGCGAGGTGGGACGCAGGATCATGGCCGGGGTCTCTCCAATGGTTGGCTCATGCCTGAGCAGTGGCGGGTGACGGGGTATCGGCGGTGGCGTTACCCGCACCTCCATACCCGTAGCCGTAGCCATACCCGTAGCCATAGGCGTCCTGATCGCCACCACGCGCCTGGTTGAGCACCAGCAGCTTGATGGGGCAGGCTTCGATGGTCGTCATCGCGTGGCGCACCTGGGACTGCAGCGTCTTTTCGGCCTGCACCACCATCACCACCTGGCCCATGTGCGTGGCGAGAACACGCGACTCGGTCGTCAGCAGCAGGGGCGGCGAATCGAAAATAATGATCCGGTCGGGGTAACGCTGACCCATTTCCTCGATCAGCCGGGTCATGGCGTCACTGGCCAGCAGTTCGGTGGCCCGCGGATGGGGCGAGCCGCTGGGCAGCAGGCTGAGCTTGTCCACGTTGGTGCGCAGCAGAACGTCGGACATTTCCATGCGCTCGTCGAGCAGCAGGTCAAGCAATCCTTTTGTGGCGGGCAAGCCCAGCTCACGCATGAGCGAGGGGCGAGCCACGTCAGCGTCCACCAGCAGCACGCGGTAATCCAGCTCCATGGCAATGCTCATGGCCAGGTTGATGGCCGTGAAGCTCTTGCCCTCCCCTGGCATGGCACTCGTGATCATGATCAGGTTGCCGTTGGACACAACGGACGCGCCTTTGCCGGTGGCATTGGCTAGCAGGGGCCGCTTGATCACGCGGAACTGGTCTGCAATCGTCGAGCGCGAGGCATGGGGTGTGACGAAGCCCCGGTTCATCAGGGTAGCCAAGTCGAGCTCAACCGCGCGGGACACGGGCTCGGCCGGGGCGCTGACGACCGGCGCCGACGCAGGTACCGCAGGGGGCGAAACGCGCGGGCCAACCGCGGGCTGATGCGCCGCGTCGGCGGCTGAAACATCGACGCCGGCCTGGCGCAGTTGCTCTAGGCGAAGGGCGGCTTTTTCAATGAGACTGGTCATGTTTTTCGATCACCTTCCAAGGCCAGAGCGGTAGGACAGCACCGCCATACCGACCGCAAACACCACCACCAGCGCCGCCAGCGAGATCACAAAACGCACGACGCTGCGGGTCTCGCGTTTGCGCACGTCGTCGTTGCGGATAAGTGTGACCACGCCAAGCAGCGGCAGGTCGGTGGCATTGCGCAGGGAACTGGCGTCAAAGAACACCGGTCTCACCTGGCTAACGAGAAACGCCACGCCCAGGCCGGCACCGAGGGCGGCGAGCAGTGCCATGGGCAGAAGAAGCACGCGATTGGGCGCGACCGGTGATGGATTGGCCCGCGGCGGGTCGATCACACGGAAATCGGCCAGGCTGGACGAGCTCTCCAGCTGCCCGCTCATGGTGATGGACTCGCGCCGCGCCACCAGATCGCTGTAGTTCTTGCGGTGCACTTCATAGTCGCGGTTCAGGCGCGCCAGCTCGGCTTCAATCTGCGGCGCCACCTTCATCTGCTCACGGGAACGGCTCACCCTCGACTCGAACTCCGACACCCGGGCGCGCAAAGACGCCACCTGCACTTCTGCAGCCGAATGGATGCGCGAGAGCTCCACCAGCGCGGGATTGGTTTCGATCATCGGCTGGCCGGGGTTTGCCCGAGCTGCGCGTTCCAGATCCGCCAGCTCCCGCTTTTTCTGCGCTTCAAGCTCGCCGATGAGACGCCGCGTGTTGATCACGTCGGGGTGCTGCTCCGTGAAGCGCTGCAGCAATACGTCGAGGTTGCGCTTGAGCGCGTCGATACGGGAATCCAGCTCAGGCGTGGCGAGAAAGGCAGAGGATTGCATCGGACTGGCACGCTGAGCAGCCCTTGCCTGGTCGAGCTGGCGGCGTGCGACCTGTCGTGCGCTTTCGGCTTCCTGAAGTTCGAGCCTGGCCTGGTTCAGCATGGCCGAGGTCTCGGCCATGCGGCCTGCCATGTCGAGCCCGCCCTCGCTCTGAAGGTCGATGTTGCGCAACCGGAATTCCTTCAGACGCGTCTCAGCCTCAGTCAGCTTGGATTCGTAGCTGCCAATCTGCTCTTCGATGAAACGACGTGCGCTGTCGGAATCGGTCTTCGAATCACCCAGGCTCGACTCCACGAAAATGGTCATCAGCGCCTGCACCACCCGCAGAGCCTTGTCTGGGGTCTCGCCGCGGTAGGAGAGCGTATACAAGTTGTCCCGGCCGGTCGAACGGATGGACAGCGATCGGGTGACCTGATCAACCAGCGCGTCCTGCTGCTGTTTGGTCTTGGCACCCAGGTCCAGATCGGCCATTCGGATCAGCTTTTCCACCGTGGGGCGGCTGATCAGCGTGCGGCTGAGCATGGTGACCTGCTGTTCGATGTTGGGCTGAACCGCCAGACCAGACATCAGGGGGCGCAGGATGGACTGGGTGTCCACGTACACCCGGGCCGAGGCCTCAAAGCGGTCAGGCATGACCAGAACGGCCGTTGCGCCCACGGCAGCAACCACCCAGGCCACGAGTACGCCCAGGCGACGGTACTTCCACATTCCCCTTAGAAATGTGAAAACTTGATTGATGAGATCGTGCATGCAGAAAGCCGTTTGTGACGACGCAAAAAAAGGCCCCGACCAGTACGTGACCGGCCGTTAAGCCTCAGGCGGAAAGAATTAGAACCAGCCTTGCGGAATGATCAGAATGTCACCAGGGAGCATTTCGACGTTGGCCGAGATGTCGCCACGTTTGATCAGGTCTTGCAAGCGCACGCTGTAGCGCTTGTTACCCTCACTCGCACGCACGATAGTCGCCTTGTTTCCATCGGCGAAGTCGGTGAGCCCCCCGGCGGCGATCATCACATCCATGACCGTCATCTTCTGCTTGTAGGGCAGAAACTGCGGGCGGGCGGCCTCGCCCACCACACGGATCTGTTCGCTGTACGGACCCACAAAACTGGTCACCACCACGGTGACCACAGGGTCTCGCACGTACTTGCCCAGAGACTGCTCGACGTCGCGGGCGATCTGGGTGGGCGTTTTGCCCTGTGCCACCAGTTCGTCGACCAGCGGGGTTGAAATCTTGCCGTCGGGTCGCACCGGTACCGTGGAGGACAGTTCAGGATTGCGCCAGACCGTGATGTTCAAGGTGTCGCCAGGCCCGACCACATAGTTGTAGTCCGCCTTCGACGCCAGCGCAGGCGCAGCGGGGTGCGCGCCGCCCTGCGATGCACAGCCCGCGAGACCTACAAAAAGAGCCATGGCGGTGATACCGCCAATCGCGACACGAACGCAGCCCGAAGCATGTTTTTGCATGAACCATTTCCTCCAAAGGATCGAGAAATGTTAATAAAAGTTAACGTAAAAAGAATATACCGCACACCTACGGCATTTGCCTACAGTGAAGGGGCCACGGAACGGCGGGGTTGAGGATAGGTGATTGGCCTTCAAAACAATGTTCGATATCGAACACAACACAAATGAAGCGCGAGATATTTGTCAGGTCGCGTCAGGCGGGCCCGGGCACGGGCCGGTAAAATCTTGCGCGTCTTAGACACCACCATCCAGGAAACCCAGCATGTCTCTCTTTTCAGCCGTCGAGATGGCGCCCCGCGACCCGATCCTGGGTCTCAACGAACAGTTCGCCGCCGACACCAACCCGAACAAGGTCAACCTTGGTGTCGGCGTCTACTTTGACGACGCCGGCAAGCTGCCGCTGCTGCAGTGCGTGCAGGCTGCCGAGAAGACGATGATGGAAAAGCCCACCGCCCGCGGCTACCTGCCCATCGACGGCATCGCGGCCTACGACGCAGCGGTGAAGAGCCTCGTGTTCGGTGCCGACAGCGAGCCGGTGAAGAGCGGCCGCGTGGCCACGGTGCAGGGCATCGGCGGAACCGGTGGACTGAAGATCGGCGCCGACTTCCTGAAGAAGGTCAGCCCCAACGCCACGGTGCTCATCTCCGATCCCAGCTGGGAAAACCACCGCGCACTGTTCACCAGCGCTGGCTTCAAGGTCGACACCTACGCCTACTACGACGCGGAGAAACGCGGCGTCAACTTCGAAGGCATGCTCGCCAGCCTGAACGCCGCAGCCCCGGGCACCATCGTGCTGCTGCACGCCTGCTGCCACAACCCCACCGGCTACGACATCACCGCAGACCAGTGGGACCAAGTGATCGCTGTCATCAAGGACAAGGGCCTCACGCCCTTCCTCGACATGGCCTACCAGGGTTTCGGCCACGGCATCGCCGAAGACGGCGCCGTCATCGGCAAGTTTGTGGCTGCCGGCCTCAACTTCTTCGTCTCCACCAGCTTTTCCAAGAGCTTCAGCCTTTACGGCGAGCGCGTGGGCGCCCTGTCGGTGGTCTGCGAAAACAAGGAAGAATGCGGGCGCGTGCTGTCGCAGCTGAAGATCGTCATCCGCACCAACTACTCCAACCCGCCCATCCACGGCGGCGCGGTGGTGGCCGCCGTGCTGAACAACCCCGAGCTGCGTGCCCTGTGGGAACAGGAACTGGCCGAGATGCGCGTGCGCATCAAGGCGATGCGCCAGAAGCTCGTGGACGGCCTGAAAGCCGCCGGCGTGCAGCAGGACATGAGCTTCATCACCACCCAGATCGGCATGTTCAGCTACTCCGGTCTGTCCAAGGACCAGATGGTGCGTCTGCGCAGTGAGTTCGGCGTGTACGGCACCGACACCGGCCGCATGTGCGTGGCCGCTCTGAACAGCAAGAACATCGATTACGTCTGCCAGGCCATCGCCAAGGTGATCTGAGGCAGCACTTCGCGTCGCTTCACCGGCGCTGATTCGGTTCGTTGAACCAGGCAGACGAATGCCCTCCCTGCTTCGGCGCGGAGGGCATTTTCCATTGAGGTCCGGCGTCACCCGTCCGCGTCAGTGGCGCCAATCTGGCACGAGATCGCAGATCACCTCTCCGCAACGAGATGGCACGAATTGGCGAGATGCGACCAGAAAACAAAAAACCCCGCAAATCAATGACTTACGGGGTTGATGTTGGCGATCAAGCTGGTGGGCGGTGCAGGGTTCGAACCTGCGACCCCTGCCGTGTGAAGGCAGTGCTCTACCACTGAGCTAACCGCCCAGCTTATTGATCTTTCCGATCTCTCGGAAGCCTCAAATTATAGCGCCAAATTTGCGTTTTCAGAAGGTGTCAAATTTTTTCTTGAAAGAATGTTGATGGAGTCAGGCCGGTGCCATGGACCGCCACACTGTCTTTCCCTTGGAGGCTTTGTCCAGGTCCAGTAGAAGGGCTTCATGGGCGCTGGCCTCCTGATCGTTGGCGAGCAACACCGGCAGCTCGAAGCGGCTGAGGTCGATCACCACTACCTCGGTGCCGTCGGTGCTGGCGCTGTCGAGATCCATGATCAGCGCATCCTGCCCGCGCGTCATGTTGATGTAGACGTCGGCCAGCAGTTCAGCGTCGAGCAAGGCGCCGTGCAGGGTACGCCCGGAGTTGTCCACGCCTAGACGGTCACAGAGCGCGTCCAGGCCGTTGCGCTTGCCAGGGAACATCTCCTTGGCCATCACCAGGCTGTCGGTGACCTCGCCGATGAAGGTTTTCAGCGGCGCGCGCCCGATGCGCTCCAGTTCCTTGTTCAGGAAACTGATGTCAAAAGGCGCGTTGTGGATGATGAGTTCGGCGTCGCGCAGGTAGTTCAGCAGTTCGTCGGCGATGGCCGCGAACTTGGGCTTGTCGCGCAGGAATTCGTTGCTGATGCCGTGCACCTTCAACGCGTCCTCGTGGCTGTCACGCTCGGGGTTCAGGTAGAAATGTAGGTTGTTGCCAGTGAGCTTGCGGTTGAGCAGCTCCACACACCCTATCTCGATGATGCGGTCACCGGCGTCAGCTGACAGACCGGTGGTTTCGGTGTCCAGGACAATCTGACGCATCGATCAGTGCCCTTCTTTGGCGTGGTTGATCGAGTACTTGGGGATCTCGATGGTCACATCCTGCTGGGCCAGGATGGCCTGACAGCTCAGGCGAGACAGCGGCTCCAGGCCCCAGGCGCGGTCGAGCATGTCTTCTTCGCTTTCCTCCATCTCGTTCAGGCTCTTGAACCCTTCGCGCACGATCACGTGGCAGGTGGTGCAGGCGCTGACCATGTCACAGGCGTGCTCAATCGAAATGTCGTTATCCAGCAGCGCCTCGCAAATCGAGGTGCCGGCGGGTGCGCTCACCTCGGCACCCTGGGGACAGTATTCGGGGTGCGGCAGTATCTTGATGGTGGGCATGGTGATCCTTCGGCGGTGCGGTTTGCGCGTGTCAGACGTCTTCGAGTTTTCGGCCGGCCAGCGCCTGCTGGATACCCCGGTTCATGCGCATGGCGGCAAAGGCCTCGGTGCCTTTGGCCAGCGCCTGTGTGGCCGCTTCGATTGCGGCGGCGTCATCGCCCAACGCACTGGCCTGCAATTCGGTGATGAGTTCGTCAATGCTGGTCCGCTCCTCTGGCTCCAGCAAGTCGGCATCAGCCGCGAGGGCACTGTGCGTGGCAGCGACCATGCGGTCGGCGTCCACGCGGGCTTCCACCAGGGCGCGGGCCTGCATGTCCTGCTGGGCCGTGGCAAAACTGTCTTGGAGCATGGCCGCAATCTGTTCGTCTGACAGCCCGTAGGCGGGCTTCACGTCGACGCGGGACTCCACGCCGCTGCCCTGCTCTTTCGCGCTGACTGACAGCAGGCCGTCGGCGTCCACCGTGAAGCTCACACGGATACGCGCGGCGCCGGCGGCCATGGGCGGGATGCCGCGCAGCACGAAGCGCGCGAGGCTGCGGCAGTCGGCCACCAGGTCGCGCTCGCCTTGAACCACATGCAGGGCGAGCGCGGTCTGGCCGTCCTGGTAGGTGGTGAAATCTTGCGCCAGCGCGGTGGGAATGGGACTGTTGCGGGGCACGATGCGCTCGACCAGCCCGCCCATGGTCTCGATGCCGAGCGACAGGGGAATGACGTCAAGCAGCAGAATGTCGCCGTCGCGGCTGTTCCCAGCCAGCGCGTTGGCCTGAATGGCTGCGCCCAGCGCCACCACTTCGTCGGGGTTCAGGTTCGTGAGCGGTTCCTGACCGAAAAAATCGCCCACGGTGCGGCGGATCACCGGCATGCGCGTGGACCCGCCCACCATGACAACGCCCTTGACCTCTTCCTTGGACAGGCCCGCGTCGCGCAGTACCTTGCGGGCCGCGCTTATGGTTCGGGTGGTGAGCGTGGCGGTGCAGGCGTCAAACTGGGCGGGCGTCACCGCCTGACAGAACGAGCGGGCCGCGATCTGCGCCTGGAACATCACCTGGCCCGACGCGGGGTCCACATCGGTCAGCGCCTCCTTGCACCGGCGCGCCTCGGCATGCAGTGCGGCGCGTTCGCCCGGGCTGAGCGCGGCAATGGCTTCGGCGCTCAAGCCTTGCTCGGCCAGCACCCAGGCACCCAGCGCCTGGTCGTAATCGTCACCACCCAGGGCCGAGTCGCCCCCGGTGGCCATGACCTCGAACACGCCCTGCGTCAGACGCAGGATGGACACGTCAAACGTGCCGCCGCCCAGGTCGTAGATGGCATAGACGCCTTCCGATCCGTTGTCCAGCCCGTAGGCGATAGCCGCTGCGGTGGGTTCGTTGATGAGGCGCAGCACGTTGATGCCCGCGAGCTGCGCGGCGTCTTTGGTGGCTTGGCGCTGGGCGTCGTCGAAGTAGGCCGGCACGGTGATGACGGCGCCATACAGCTCATCGTCGAAGCTGTCTTCTGCGCGAAAACGCAGGGTCGCCAGAATCTCGGCGCTCACTTCCATGGGCGTCTTGCGTCCGGCCACGGTGTCAACCACGGCCATACCATTCTCATCCAGCACCGAGTAGGGCAGCTTGTTCACGTCGGCCACCTGCGAGCGGCTGCGGCCCATCAGGCGCTTGACCGAGCTGACGGTGTTGGCCGGGTCGCTCACCTGCGCCGCCAGCGCTTCGTAACCGATCTGCCGGCCTGAGCCGCCCTGCGCCGGGTCGAGATAGCGCACCACGCTGGGCAGAATCACGCGGCCATCCGCGGCAGGCAAGCACTCGGCCACGCCATGGCGCACCGCGGCCACCAGCGAATGCGTGGTGCCCAGATCAATGCCTACCGCCACCCGCCGCTGGTGAGGATCGTGGGACTGGCCGGGTTCGGAGATCTGCAGGAGCGCCATAGGAAACGGGTGTTCTTGGTATCGAAAAATGGGCAGCCGTGGCCGCATGCCAGGCGCTGCGACGACCGCTTTCTACGGAGGGTCGGAAACCCTATTGTCCCAGCTGATCGAGGCGGTTTTCGACGTCGCGCGCAAAGCGCTCAACAAACATAAGGGCTCTGACCTGCTGGGCCAACGCGGGGAAGTCGCGTTCGTCGTCTGCTGTGCGGGCGAGACTCTGCAGCATGTCACGGCGCGTGGACGCGACCTCATCGGCCATGCGCTCCAGATCGTCGCTGCCGCTGGCTTCGTCCAGATCTTCTCGCCACTGCATCTGCTGCATGAGGAACGCGGCGGGCATGGCCGTGTTGTTCTCGGCCTGGATGGGCGCGCCGTTCAACTCACACAAGTATGCGGCGCGTTTGAGGGGATCTTTCAGCCGCTGGTAAGCCTCGTTGATGCGCACCGACCACTGCATGGCTTGGCGCTGGGCCTGCCCATCGGCGGTGGCAAAACGGTCTGGGTGGGCTTCACGTTGCAGATCTTTCCAGCGTGTGTCGAGCGCTTCGCGGTCCACCGCGAACGCAGGACTTAGCCCAAAAATCTCGAAATCACTGGATTGCAGGTTCATTGCCAAGATTCAAAAACACCGCTTGCCAGAGAGGAAGTTCGGTCAGGCCAGCGCGAACCGGCTTTGCCGGGCCGCTGGTGGCGCCCCCTGGGGGGGTGACGCCGCAGACGGCGCGGGGGGGAATCTAGATCCTGAAGCTCTCGCCGCACCCGCAGCGGTCGCGCTCGTTCGGGTTGTTGAACCGGAAGCCTTCGTTCAGACCTTCCCGAACGAAATCGAGCTGGGTGCCGTCGATGTAGGCCAGGCTCTTCGGATCCACGAGCACCTTCACGCCGTTGTCCTCAAACACCACATCTTCAGGCGCGATCTCGTCGGCGTACTCCAGCTTGTACGCCAGACCCGAGCAACCCGTGGTCTTGACGCCCAGCCGCACGCCCACGCCTTTGCCGCGCTTGGTGATGTAGCGGGTGACGTGACGGGCAGCGGCTTCGGAAATGGAGATGGCCATGGTATTCAATCAAGATCAAGCAGCGAAGGAACAACGGTCCAGAACGGTGCAACACACCCGCGGGCATGATGCGTACTGATGATGTCCCTGCGTGAAAACGCGTAGCGGTGAAGAACGTGTTCAGCCCGCGTGCTTCTTGCGGTAGTCGTCCACCGCCGCCTTGATGGCGTCCTCGGCCAGGATCGAGCAATGGATCTTCACCGGGGGCAGTGCCAGCTCTTCCGCGATTTCGCTATTTTTCAAGGCGGCCGCCTGGTCCAGCGTCTTGCCCTTGACCCACTCGGTCACCAGCGAACTGGACGCAATGGCCGAACCGCAGCCGTAGGTCTTGAAACGCGCATCTTCGATCACGCCGGTGGTGGGGTTGACCTTGATCTGGAGTTTCATCACGTCGCCACAGGCGGGCGCACCCACCATGCCGGTGCCCACGGACTCGTCACCTTTGTCGAACGAACCCACGTTGCGGGGGTTTTCGTAGTGGTCCACCACTTTTTCAGAGTAAGCCATGTCAATCTCCTTCAATCACAAAATTCACGAACGCAAGGTCAGCAACCCAGGATGCCGCGAAACCGGCTCCGCCGGGTCGCTGGCATCGCCCCCTGGGGGGTGACGCCGCAGGCGGCGCAGGGGGAACCTTCAGTGCGCCGCCCACTGGATGGTGGACAGGTCCACGCCGTCCTTGAACATCTCCCACAGCGGCGAGAGTTCGCGCAGCTTGGCGACGTTTTCCTTGATGGTGGCAATCGCGTAGTCCACCTCTTCTTCGGTGGTCCAGCGACCGATCGTCATGCGCAGGCTGCTGTGAGCCAGCTCGTCGCTGCGACCCAGGGCGCGCAGCACATAGCTGGGCTCCAGGCTGGCTGAGGTACAGGCCGAGCCCGACGACACCGCCAGGCCTTTGATGCCCATGATCAGCGACTCGCCTTCCACGTAGTTGAAGCTCATGTTCAGGTTGTGCGGCACGCGCTGTGTTTCATGGCCGTTGATGAACACCTCTTCCACGTCCTTCAGGCCGGCCAGCATGCGGTCGTGCAGGGCGCGGATGCGCACGTTCTCGGCGTGCATTTCTTCCTTGGCGATGCGGTAGGCCTCGCCCATGCCCACGCACTGGTGGGTGGGCAGCGTGCCCGAGCGCATGCCGCGTTCGTGGCCACCGCCGTGCATCTGTGCCTCGATGCGGATGCGCGGCTTGCGACGCACATACAGGGCGCCGATACCCTTGGGGCCGTAGGTCTTGTGGCTGGTCAGGCTCATCAGGTCGACCGGCAGCGTCTTCAGGTCGACATCGACCCGGCCGGTAGCCTGGGCAGCGTCCACATGGAAGATCACGCCTTTCTCACGGCAGATCGCGCCGATGGCGGCGATGTCCTGAATGACGCCGATCTCGTTGTTCACGAACATGACCGAGGCCAGGATGGTATCGGGGCGAATGGCCGCCTTGAACGCGTCCAGGTTCAGCAGGCCGTCGGCCTGCACGTCGAGGTAGCTCACTTCGAAGCCCTGACGCTCCAGTTCGCGCATGGTGTCGAGCACGGCTTTGTGCTCGGTCTTCACCGTGATGAGGTGCTTGCCCTTGGTCTTGTAGAAGTGCGCAGCACCCTTGAGAGCCAGGTTGTTGGACTCGGTGGCACCACTGGTCCAGACGATTTCACGCGGGTCGGCGCCAATGAGCTCGGCCACCTGCTCGCGCGCCGTTTCCACCGCCTTCTCGGCTTCCCAGCCCCAGGCATGGCTGCGCGAAGCCGGGTTGCCGAAGTGCTCGCGCAACCAGGGAATCATGGCGTCCACCACCCGCGGGTCGCAGGGGTTGGTGGCGCTGTAGTCCATGTAGATGGGAAAGTGTGGGGTGGTCATGGCTGGCGTGGGATGTGCTGGCGTTTCAGATCAGATCGGGCAGAGGCGTTGGCTGGAGAGCGACCGGCGCATGCGCCCGACGACCCTTCAACCCGCACACTGCTCACTTGGAAAAGGCGGCTCCGAGGGCAAACACCGAGTTGGGTGCATTGACCCGGATCGGCTTGACCACAGAGGGGCTGGAGATGGCTCGCTTCACCATGGGCGCGTTCTCGACAACCATGCCTTTGGCCAGCTGCTCATCCACCAGGGACTGCAAGGATACCGAGTCGAGGAAGTCCACCATCTTGGCGTTCAGTGCAGCCCACAGCTCATGCGTCATGCAGCGGTTGCCTTCGCCCAGGCAGTTTTCCTTGCCGCCGCACTGGGTCGCGTCGATCGGCTCGTCCACCGAGACGATGATGTCGGCCACGGTGATGTCCGAAGCCTTGCGGCCCAGCGTGTAACCGCCGCCGGGGCCACGGGTGGATTCCACCAGTTCGTGGCGGCGCAACTTGCCGAACAGCTGCTCCAGGTAGGAGAGTGAAATCTGCTGGCGCTGGCTGATCGCGGCCAGCGTGACGGGACCATTGTTCTGGCGCAGGGCCAGATCGATCATGGCGGTGACCGCAAAGCGGCCTTTTGTCGTGAGGCGCATTTTCAAGCTCCTTGAATGTTGGCTTGACCGTCGTGGGGTGGTTTCGGTGGATGTAATGCCGCCGGAACCTCTGCTCCGCCCTCCTGCCCATTGCTGGGCGCTGCATCGAAGGCTTTCCCGACTGTTTTCGTCGAGTATACAGTAAAGCCTACTGATTTGCTCGGATTGTACGGCGCGGAGACCAGTTTGTCCAAGACAAACGTGTTTAGTTCCCCCCGTTCGACCACGCGATGGCTCAGGCCACGTTGTCCACCCCCGGCGCGCCAAACACCTGGGCCTTCAGGCGGTGCAGCTGATCGCGCACGCTGGCGGCTTTCTCGAACTCGAGGTTGCGCGCCTGCTCCAGCATGAGCTTCTCCAGGCGCTTGATCTCGCGCGCCACGTCCTTCTCACTCATGTCATCCACGCTGGCGCGCTGGGCACTTTCGGCGGCGAGGCGGTCGGCCTCCTTGCCCGCTTTCTCGCTGTAGACGCCGTCGATCAGATCCTTGATCCGCTTGTTCAGCGCCTTGGGCGTGATGCCCATGGCCTCGTTGTGCGCGACCTGGCGGGCACGGCGACGGTTGGTTTCGTCGATCGCCTTCTTCATCGAGTCGGTGACGCGGTCGGCGTACAGAATGGCGCGGCCGTTCAGGTTACGCGCCGCGCGGCCGATGGTCTGGATCAGGCTGCGCTCGGAACGCAGAAAGCCTTCCTTGTCGGCGTCGAGGATGGCCACCAGCGACACCTCGGGAATATCCAGGCCTTCGCGCAGCAGGTTGATGCCCACCAGCACGTCGAACGCACCCAGTCGCAGGTCGCGCAGGATCTCGACCCGCTCCACCGTGTCGATGTCGCTGTGGAGGTAGCGCACCTTCACACCGTTCTCGGTGAGGTAGTCGGTGAGCTGCTCGGCCATGCGCTTGGTCAGCGTGGTGATGAGCACGCGCTCGTTCTTCTCCACGCGGATGCGAATTTCCTGCAGCACGTCATCCACCTGGTGGGTGGCGGGGCGCACCTCCAGCTCGGGGTCGACCAGGCCGGTGGGCCGCACCAGCTGCTCCACCACCTGCCCGGCGTGGGTTCTTTCATACTCGGCGGGCGTGGCTGAGACAAAAATGCTCTGGCGCATGCGCTGCTCGAACTCGTCGAACTTGAGCGGGCGGTTGTCCAGCGCACTGGGGAGGCGGAATCCATACTCCACCAGGGTGGTTTTGCGCGCGCGGTCGCCGTTGTACATGCCGCCAAACTGCCCGATGAGCACATGGCTTTCGTCCAGGAACATCACCGCGTCCTTGGGCAGGTAGTCGGTCAGCGTGCTGGGGGGCTCGCCCGGGGCGCTGCCCGAGAGGTGGCGCGAGTAGTTCTCGATGCCCTTGCAGTGGCCCACCTCGCTGAGCATTTCCAGATCGAAGCGGGTTCTCTGCTCCAGGCGCTGCGCCTCCACCAGTTTGCCCTGGGACACGAATTCCTTGAGCCGGTCGGCCAGCTCCAGCTTGATCGCCTCCACGGCGCCCAGTACCTGTTCGCGCGGCGTCACGTAGTGGCTGCTGGGGAATACCGTGAAGCGCGGAATCTTCTGCCGCACCTTGCCGGTGAGCGGGTCGAACAGCTGCAGGGTTTCCACCTCGTCGTCGAACAGCTCGATGCGGATCGCCATTTCGGAATGTTCGGCCGGGAACACGTCGATGGTGTCGCCGCGCACGCGAAACTTGCCGCGCGAAAAGTCCTGCTCGTTGCGGGCGTACTGCATGCGCACCAGCTGGGCAATCAGATCGCGCTGGCCCACCTTGTCGCCCACGCGGAGCGTCATGACCATCTGGTGGTAGCTCTCGGGCTTGCCGATGCCGTAGATGGCGGAAACAGTGGCCACGATCACCACGTCGCGCCGCTCCAGGATGCTCTTGGTGCAGCTCAGCCGCATCTGCTCGATGTGCTCGTTGATCGCGCTGTCCTTCTCGATGAACAGGTCGCGCTGCGGCACATAGGCCTCTGGCTGGTAATAGTCGTTATAGCTGACGAAGTACTCGACCGCGTTCTTCGGGAAGAACTCGCGGAACTCGCTGTAGAGCTGCGCCGCCAGCGTCTTGTTGGGTGCGAACACGATGGCCGGGCGCCCCAGGCGGGCGA
>JAUXNG010000068.1 GCA_030682835.1 Hydrogenophaga sp.
CCTTGCGCGGACCCTTGCGCGTGCGTGCGTTGGTCTTGGTGCGCTGACCGCGAACCGGCAGACCACGGCGGTGGCGGAAGCCACGGTAGCAGCCGATGTCCATCAGACGCTTGATGTTCATCGTGGTCTCACGGCGCAGGTCACCCTCGATCGTGAAAACGCCAACCTGATCGCGAACCTTTTCGAGTTCAGCGTCGCTCAGATCTTTGATCTTCTTGGTGTAGTCGATGCCACAAGCTTCGCAAATCTTGCGAGCGCGGGTGCGACCAATGCCAAAAATAGCCGTCAAGCCGATTTCGGCGTGCTTGTGTGGCGGAATGTTGATACCTGCAATACGAGCCATGATGGTCCTCTAAACTTCAATCAGCCTTGACGCTGTTTGTGACGGGGATCGGTGCAAATGACTCGCACAATCCCGTGCCGCTTGATGATCTTACAGTTGCGGCACATTTTCTTGACCGAAGCCGAAACTCTCATAATCTTCTCCTAGATATTCCAAAAATATTTCAACAACTGACGGATCACTTCGAGCGAAAAACGATTCTCGCCCGGGACAGGTCATAGGGCGTGAGCTCCACTTTGACCTTGTCACCGGGCAGGATACGGATGTAATGCATCCGCATCTTGCCTGAGATGTGGCCCAGGACGACGTGCCCGTTTTCGAGCTTGATCCGGAAAGTTGCGTTGGGAAGGTTCTCCAGAACCTCGCCCTGCATCTCGATCACGTCGTCCTTGGCCATACGAACCACTCAACTGCCGATAGAGGTCTTGAAGTTGGCCTTTTTCAGCAGCGATTCGTATTGCTGCGACATCATGTAGTTCTGCACCTGGGCCATGAAATCCATCGTGACCACCACGATGATCAACAACGAGGTGCCACCGAAGTAGAAAGGCACGTTGTATTTCAGGATCAGGAACTCGGGCAACAGACACACCGCTGTGATGTAGATGGCACCAGCCATCGTCAGTCGCAGAAGGATCTTGTCGATATAACGGGCTGTCTGGTCACCCGGGCGGATACCCGGGATGAAAGCACCACTCTTCTTCAGGTTGTCAGCCGTCTCGCGGCTGTTGAACACCAGCGCGGTGTAAAAGAAACAGAAGAAGATGATGGCAGCCGCGTACAGCGCAACGTAGATCGGTTGTCCGGGCGACAGAGCGGAAGCAATGTCACGCAGCCAGCGGGTTGAGTCACCGGTGCTCACCCAGCTCACCACGGTCGTGGGCAGCAGGATGATGCTGGAGGCAAAGATGGGCGGAATCACACCGGCCATGTTCAGCTTCAGCGGCAGGTGCGACGACTGACCGCCGTAAACCTTGTTGCCCACCTGACGGCGTGCGTAGTTCACCAGAATCTTGCGCTGACCACGTTCGACGAACACCACGAAGTAGGTCACCAGCACCACCAGAGCGATGATGAAGATCGACACCAAGATGTTCATGGCACCGGTGCGCACCAGCTCCAGCAAACCACCCACAGCACTCGGCAGACCCGCGGCGATACCCGCAAAGATCAGGATCGATATACCGTTGCCCAGTCCGCGCTCGGTGATCTGCTCACCCAGCCACATCAGGAACATCGTGCCAGCCACAAGGCTGACGACGGCCGTGACACGGAATCCCATGCCAGGATCGTTCACCAGGCCCGCTTGTCCTTCCAGCGCCAGCGCAATGCCGATCGACTGAAAGATGGCCAGGCCCAGCGTGCCGTAACGGGTATAGGACGTGATCTTTCGACGACCGGCTTCGCCTTCCTTCTTTAGCTGTTCAAACGTGGGGACCACGTAGGTCATGAGCTGCATGATGATCGACGCCGAGATGTACGGCATGATCCCCAGCGCCATGACACTGAAGCGCTCGAGCGCACCGCCCGAGAACATGTTGAAGAGGCTCAGAATGCCGCCAGCCTGGCCCTTGAACAGCTGCTCGAGCTGAGCGGGATCGATGCCCGGCACGGGGATGTGAGTCCCGATGCGGTAAACCACCAGCGCCAGTAACAGGAATACGAGCCGGCGACGCAGGTCGCCGAACTTGCCCGTTTTGGCCAGGGTCGTGGGTCCAGTAGCCACAGGATGCCTTCGCGTGTTTCCGATCAGACCAGCGAACCGCCGGCGGCTTCGATGGCCTGCTTCGCACCAGCCGTGGCGGCGATGCTCTTCAGGGTCACGGCACGACCGATTTCACCGGTCTTGATGACCTTGACGCGCTTGGCCAGGTGAGGCACGAGGCCAGCCTGCTTCAGCACCAGCATGTCGACTTCGGCCACGTCCAGAGCGGCAATGTCGCTCAGGGTGACTTCAGCGTTGAACTGAAGCTGGGCGGACTTGAAGCCACGCTTGGGCAGACGGCGCTGCAGGGGCATCTGGCCGCCTTCGAAGCCGACCTTATGGTAGCCGCCCGAACGCGATTTCTGACCCTTGTGACCGCGGCCAGCGGTCTTGCCGAGGCCGGAGCCAATGCCGCGACCGACGCGACGCTTGGCGTGCTTGGAGCCTTCGGAAGGCTTGATGGTATTGAGTTCCATGTCTTGACCTCGATCAGAGTACTTTGACCAGGTAGGCGATCTTGTTGATCATGCCGCGCACGGCAGGCGGGTCCTGCAGCTCGCTGGTGCTGTTGAGCTTGCGAAGGCCGAGGCCACGAACGGTGTCGCGGTGAGACTGCTTGGTACCAATGGGGCTGCGCACCAGTTGGACCTTGACGGTGTTGGTTGTGGTCATGATCGCTCCAATCAGCCCAGGATGTCTTCAATCGACTTGCCGCGCTTGGCAGCCACATCGGAAGGCGTGGTCGAATTCTTCAGTGCGTCCAGCGTGGCGCGCACCAGGTTGTACGGGTTGCTCGAGCCATGGCTCTTGGCCACGACGTCGGTGATGCCCAGCACTTCGAACACGGCGCGCATCGGGCCGCCGGCGATGATGCCGGTACCCTTGGATGCGGGCAGCATCATGACGTTGGAGGCGCCGTGCTCGCCATGCACGCTGTGGTGCAGGGAGCCGTTCTTCAGCGACACCTTGATCATGTTGCGGCGAGCGGCTTCCATGGCCTTCTGCACGGCGACCGGCACTTCACGCGCCTTGCCTTTGCCCATGCCGACGCGGCCATCGCCGTCGCCCACCACGGTCAGCGCAGCGAAACCGAGGATACGACCACCCTTGACCACCTTGGTCACGCGGTTGATCGCGATCATCTTCTCGCGCAAACCGTCGTCGTTCGCTTCGTTCTTGATGTTTGCGGTAAATTTAGCCATTTTGTATCTTCCGTTCGATCAGAACTGCAGACCGGCTTCGCGGGCCGCGTCCGCCAGGGCTTTCACCCGGCCGTGGTACGCGAAACCGGAACGGTCGAACGCCACCTTCTCGATGCCGGCAGCCTTGGCTTTCTCGGCGATACGCTTGCCCACCAGCTGTGCGGCGGCGGTGTTGCCACCCTTGCCAGCACCACCCAGTTCGGCACGCACGGAAGCTTCGGCCGTGGAGGCTGAAGCCAGCACACGGGCGCCGTCGTCGGAGATGACGCTGGCGTAGATGTGCAGGTTGGTGCGGTTCACGGTCAGGCGGACAGCACCCTGCTGCGCAATGCGGATGCGCGTCTGGCGGGCCCGGCGGAGACGTTGCTCTTTTTTCGTCAACATGATCCTGATCCTTATTTCTTCTTGGTTTCCTTGATCACGACCTTCTCATCCGAATAACGGATGCCCTTGCCCTTGTAGGGCTCGGGGGGGCGCACAGCGCGCACCTCGGAAGCGATCTGGCCCACGCGCTGACGATCGGCACCCTTGATCAGGATTTCGGTCGGCGTCGGGGTTTCCACCTTGATGCCAGCAGGCATGTCCATCACCACAGGGTGTGAGTAGCCCACGGTGAGGTTCAGCTTGGCGCCTTGTGCCTGGGCCTTGTAGCCCACGCCGATCAGCGTCAGCTTCTTCTCGAAGCCCTTGCTCACGCCGTTGACCATGTTGTTGACCAGCTGACGCATGGTGCCCGACATGGCGTTGGCTTCACGGGACTCATTCACCGGAGCGAAGGTCACCGAGCCGGCGTTGTTTTCGATTTTCACCAGCGCGCTTTGCGCCAGTGCCAGGGCGCCCAGGGCGCCCTTGACGTTGATCAGGTCGCCCTGAACGGCCACTTCCACCCCAGCTGGGACGGTGACCGGCAGTTTTCCAATACGTGACATTCAGTTGCTCCTCAATGTGCGCGCATCAGGCGACGTAACACAGGACTTCACCACCGACACCGGTGGCGCGAGCCTTGCGATCGGTCATCACGCCCTGGGGGGTGGTGACGATGGCCACGCCCAGACCGTTCTGGACCTGGGGAATGGCGTTGCGACCGCGGTAGACGCGCAAGCCAGGACGGCTCACACGCTCAATGCGCTCGATGACGGGACGGCCGGCGTAGTACTTGAGGGAAATCTCAAGCTCGCTCTTGCCTTCGTTGGTTTTCACCTGGAATCCGTCGATGTAACCCTCGTCCTTCAGGACCTGGGCAATCGCGGCTTTGACCTTGGAGGCCGGCATCGTGACGCTGGCCTTTTCGACCATCTGTGCGTTGCGGATGCGGGTCAACATGTCAGCAATAGGATCACTCATGCTCATTTGTGGTTCTCCTAGTGCTTACCAGCTGGCTTTGGTGATGCCGGGGATCTCGCCGGCAAACGCCATTTCGCGGACCTTGGCACGTGCCAGGCCGAAGTGGGCGAAGGTGCCACGCGGACGACCGGTGATCTCGCAGCGGTTACGCTGGCGGGTCGGGTTCGCGTTGCGGGGCAGCTTCTGCAGCGCCAGACGGGCGGCATCGCGCGCTTCGTCGCTCTGCTTGGCGTCGTTGGCGGTTGCCTTCAACTCGGTGTATTTCTTGGCGAACTTGGCGGCGAGTTTCTCGCGCTTGAGTTCACGTTGGAGTAGTGCTTGTTTAGCCACGCGCCACCTCAGTTCTTGAACGGGAAACGGAAACCAGCCAGCAGAGCCTTGCACTCTGCGTCGTTTTTGGCGGTCGTCGTGATGCTGATGTTGAGGCCGCGCAAGGCATCGACCTTGTCGTACTCGATCTCAGGGAAGATGATCTGCTCTTTGACGCCGATGTTGTAGTTGCCACGGCCGTCAAATGCCTTGCCCGAAATACCGCGGAAGTCACGCACGCGGGGCAGGGCCACGGTGACGAAACGGTCGAGGAATTCGTACATGCGGGCGCCGCGCAGGGTCACCATGCAGCCGATGGGCTGCTGCTCGCGGATCTTGAAACCGGCGATGGCCTTCTTGGCCTTGGTGACCACAGGCTTCTGGCCAGCGATCTTCGTGAGGTCGCCCACGGCGTTGTCCATGACTTTCTTGTCGGCGACCGCCTCGCTCACACCCATGTTGAGCGTGATCTTGGTGATGC
>JAUXNG010000091.1 GCA_030682835.1 Hydrogenophaga sp.
GGAGTCGGTCCTGCGCTCGCGCCAGGGGCCGAGATCGGGGCGGGAGGTTTCGTCCAGACCGCCTGCGATGGGGTCGACGAAGCGGAACTGGCCGCTGCGCTCCAGGTCGGCGCGCACGATGGCGGCGATGTTTTCACTGGCGGCCTCGTTGCCGCGAAATCCCACGGCAGAAAACGGAAACTGGGTGAGGCCAACGCCGGCCACTTCAACCCGGAACTGGGCCTGCGAGGCCAAAGGCCACGCGAGCAAAGGAAGGGTGGAAACCAGACCGAGCGCGCGGCGTCTCGGAATCAGGGGCGGCGCGTTGTGTCGGTTCAAATCCAGCATGCTGAGTGTGTCGCTTGTCCTGAGGTGGCAGCAGGGGCGGGGCGCCCTGCACAGCCAACCGATAATAACGGAGGCATCCGGCCCTCCCGTGACAAGATGTGTGCACGCAGGGCCGTCGCTTGTGGTGCAAGGCTGACTCGCCACAGCGCGGAATGTTCCGCAGGCCGGCACACTTTGGGACCGATCCGCTTTTGACCGCATCCAACAACACCAGCCCGCCACTGGCCGGCACACTGACCCAGCGACTGCTGCGCCTTTGGCCCTACTTCCGCTCGGCCAAGACCGGCATTGCCCTGGCGGCGGTCAGCACGCTGATCGGTGCGCTGACCGAGCCCTTGATTCCGGCCCTGCTCAAAACCTTGCTGGACCGCGGCTTTGCCGAGGGCAACATCGAACTCTGGATGGTGCCGGTGGCGCTCATGGGTCTGTTCGGCATCCGTGGCCTGGCGGGCTTTGTGGCCCAGTACACGCTCTCCTACACGGCCAGCCTGGGCTTGCTCAACCTGCGCCGGGCCATGTTCGTCAAACTCAACGACGCGCAAATGACGCTGTTCGCCCGCCAGAGCGCGAGCAAACTGTCGAACACGCTGGTGTACGAGGTACAGACCGGCTCGCAGATGCTGGTGTCGGCCTTCCTCACGCTCACCAAGGACAGCCTCACCGTGCTGGCACTGCTGGGCTACCTGTTCTACCTCAACTGGAAACTCACGCTGATCGTGATGCTGGTGTTCCCCGGGCTGATCCTGATCATGCGTGTGTTATCGCGGCGCCTCTACAAGCTCACCCGCGACAGCCAGACCGCCACCGACGAACTGGCCTACGTGGTCGAAGAAAACGCGCTGGCGCACCGCATGGTGCGCCTGCACGGCGCGCAGGCGCGCCAGACCGAGCGCTTTGACGTGCTCAGCCTGGCGTTGCGCCGGCTGGCGCTCAAGTCCACCATCGCCATGGCGGCCATGACACCGCTCACGCAGCTGCTCGCCTCCGCGGCACTGTCGGCGGTGATTGCGGTGGCGCTGTGGCAGAGCAGCAGCAGCGGCGTCACGGTGGGCAACTTCGTGGCCTTCGTCACTGCCATGCTGATGCTGATCACGCCGATCCGGCACCTGGCCGAAATCACCGCGCCCATCACGCGCGGCCTCGCGGCTCTGGAGCGAGGGCTGGAACTCATCGAAAACACGCCCGAACAATCCAGCGGAACGCACACGACCGATCGGGTGACGGGCTCGATCACGCTGAGCGGCGTGTGGGTGCGCTACCCGGCCAAGGACGACCAGGTCGTGCAAAGCGACGACGACAGCCTGGTGGCCCTGCGCGGCGTCTCGCTGGACATCCACCCCGGTGAGGTCGTGGCCTTCGTGGGCCCGTCGGGTTCCGGCAAGACCACCCTGGTCAACCTGCTGCCGCGTTTCGTGGAGATCGAGCGCGGCGACATCCGGCTCGACGGCGTGCCGCTGGCCGACTGGGACCTGCGCAGCCTGCGCCGCCAGTACGCCATGGTGAGCCAGGACGTGGTGATGCTCAACGACACGCTGGCCGCCAATGTGGCGCTGGGCGCACTGGGCAACGAGGTTGACGAAGACCGCGTGCGCGCCGCGCTCGAGTCGGCCAACCTCGGCGAGCTGGTCGAACGCCTGCCCCAGGGCATCCACAGCAACGTGGGCCACAACGCGGCCGAGCTCTCGGGCGGTCAGCGCCAGCGCCTGGCCATCGCCCGAGCGATCTACAAGGACGCGCCCATCCTGATCCTGGACGAAGCCACATCGGCGCTGGACAACGAATCGGAACGGCTGGTGCAGGACGCACTGGCCCGTCTGATGAAGGGCCGCACCACGCTCGTGATCGCGCACCGCCTCTCCACCATCGAACACGCCGACCGCGTGGTGGTGCTGGCTGACGGCCGCATCAGCGAACAGGGCACGCACCGCGAATTGCTGCAGGCCGATGGACTCTACGCGCGGCTGCACTCGCAGAGCTTCAGGCCCGAAGCAGAGACCTGAAGAGCCCGTCTACAACAGGACGATGTCGTACTGCTCTTGCGTCATCGAACCTTCACTCTGAAGTGAGATGGGCTTGCCGATGAAATCCGACAGGCCCGCCAGGTGCGCCCGCTCCTCGTCCAGGAACAGCTCCACCACCTTGGCCGAGGCCACCACACGAAATTCGCGCGGGTTGAAGGCGCGGGCTTCGCGCAGGATCTCGCGCAGGATGTCGTAGCACACGCTGCGCGCGGTTTTCACCACCCCCTTGCCGCTGCAGGCCTCGCAGGGCTCACTGAGCATGTGGGCCAGCGACTCGCGCGTGCGCTTGCGCGTCATCTCCACCAGGCCCAGCTGCGAAAAACCGCCGGTCATGGTTTTGACGCGGTCGCGTGCGAGCTGTTTGCGGAACTCGCCGAGCACGGAATCGCGGTGGTCTTCGCGCACCATGTCGATGAAATCCACGATCACGATGCCGCCCAGGTTGCGCAGGCGCAATTGCCGCGCAATGGCCTGCGCCGCTTCCAGGTTGGTGCGGAACACGGTGTCGTCGAAATTGCGTGCGCCCACAAAACCGCCGGTGTTCACGTCCACCGTGGTCAGTGCCTCGGTCTGGTCAATCACCAGGTAGCCGCCCGACTTCAGGTCGACCCGGCGGCTGAGCGCGCGCACGATGTCTTCGTCCACATTGAACAGGTCAAAGATCGGGCGCTCGCCGCTATAGTGCTGCAGCTTGGCCACGGTGTCGGGCATGAACTCGGCGGCGAATGTGGTGAGCAGACCGTGCTGCTCGCGCGAATCGATGCGGATGGAATGGGTGTCGGCGCCCACCAGATCGCGCAGCACGCGCTGCATCAGGTTGAGGTCTTCGTGCAGGAGTGTGGCCGAAGGCTGGCGGGTCGACGCCTCCTTGATGCGCAGCCAGGTCTTGCGCAGATAAGCCGTGTCCTCGGCCAGTTCTTCGTCGGTGGCGTCTTCGGCATTGGTGCGCAGGATGAAGCCGCCCGCGGCGCTGCCGTCGGTGGTGGCCGTCAATTGCAGCAAGCGCTGGCGCAGCGCTTCGCGTTGCGCCGGGGGAATTTTCTGCGACACGCCGATGTGGTTGTCCTGCGGCAGAAACACCAGCAATCGCCCTGCAATGCTGATCTGTGCGGTGAGGCGCGCGCCCTTGGTACCGATGGGGTCCTTGAGCACCTGCACCATCAGCGCCTGGCCCTCGAAGATCTGGCGCTCGATCGGCAGCACGGGGTTGGGCGTGAGCAGTTTGCCGTTGGCGCCAGCCGCTTGCCCGGTGTCACCGGCTGCGGGAGCGCTCGCGCGCGGGGCGGCGTGTTTGGCCGCGATGTTCGGCATGAGGTCGGCCACATGCAGAAAGGCCGCGCGGTCCAGCCCGATGTCGATGAAGGCCGACTGCATGCCGGGCAGCACGCGCGACACCTTGCCCAGGTAAATGTTGCCGACCAGACCACGCTCCAGCGTGCGCTCCAGGTGCACTTCCTGCACCGCCCCCTGCTCCACCACCGCCACCCGCGTTTCCTGCGGTGACCAATTGATCAGAATGTCCTGGCTCATGGGGCCCTTCTCCGTGGCGTGATGCGGTTCAGATCAGCGGCACACCGGCGGCGTGCAGCACCTGCGATGTCTCGTGCGCGGGCAGGCCCATGATGCCCGAATAGCTGCCGCTGATGTGGCTCACCCAGAGGCTGGCACGCCCCTGGATGGCATATGCCCCGGCCTTGCCCATGGGCTCACCGCTGGCCACGTAGCGCGCGATTTGCTGCTCCGTCAGCGGCTCGAAGGTGACCCACGAAGTGGACAAGGCTGCATGGACGCGCGGGCTGCGTTGGCGCGGCACGCCCACCGCCACGGCGGTGAGCACGCGGTGGCGCCGGCCGGCCAGGCAGGCGAGCATGCGTTGCGCCTCGGCGGCATCAGCCGGCTTGCCCAGGATGCGCCGGCCCAGCGCCACGGTGGTATCGGCGCAGAGCACGGGCGCGGGCGGCAGGCCACGGCGCTTCAAGCGGTCCAGGGAGGCCTGCAGCTTCAGGCCGGTCACGCGCTGCACATAGGCCGCTGGCGCTTCGTTCGGCAACACCGCTTCGAGTGACTCGGCGTCCTCGTCAGCGTCCGGCAGCAGCAATTCGCAACGAACACCCCACTGTTCAAGGAGCTGCTTGCGACGTGGACTTTGGGATGCGAGATAGATGAAGTCGCTCATGTGAAGATTCGCCGCCGGGCCGCCCCAAGGCGAATCAGCCCCTGGACCCGGCAAGGACCGGGGCCCTTCCCCGTCCTGGGGCAGCGACCCGCGAAGCGGTGGAGCGTGGGGGTGGTCATTCTCTGTGGTACGGGTGGTTGGCGTTGACAGACCATGCGCGGTAGAGCTGCTCGATCAGCAGCACCCGCACCATGGCGTGCGGCAAGGTCAGGTCTGACAAACGGATGCGCTGGTGCGCCGCGGCGCGAAAGGCCGGGTCCAGACCATCGGGGCCACCGATCACCAGGGCCACGTCGTCGCTCTCCAGTTGCCACTCGTTGAGCTGCTGCGCCAATGCCTTGGTTGTGAGGGTGGTGCCACGCTCGTCCAGCGCCACGATGCGCGAGCCACGCGGAATCGCGGCCTCGATGCGCTCGCGCTCGGCCGAGAGCAGCGTCTCCAAGGTCTTGGAGCCACGCGGTTCGGTCTTGACGGCTTTGAGTTCCACCCGAAGCTCGGGTGGAAAGCGCTTGGCGTAATCGTCGTAGGCGGTCTGGGCCCAGTCGGGCACCCGCTGCCCGACCGCGACGATCAACAGCTTCATGCCTTGCGGGGGGCAGCGGCCTTGGTGGTTTTGCGAGCAGGCGTCTTGGCAGCGGGTTTGACCGCAGCCTTCGGTGCTGCTTTGGCGGCCACTTTGGGCGCTGTCTTTGCAGCGGGCTTCGCACTGGGCGCCACGCGTGGCTTGACCACCAGTTTCTGCAGCCCGGCCTTCGGAACGGCCACGGGCTTGCGGGTGGTCTTGGCGGCCGTGGTTTTGGCCGGGGCCGCCTTGGCTGCCGACTTCACAGCGGGCTTTTTGCTCGCGGTCTTGGCCACGGGTTTGACCGGTGCTGCGGCCGCCGTGCGGGCTGCCGACTGAGCGGCCTTGCGCGCCGTGCTCTTGGCGGGCTGGGCGGCAGCGGTGGCCACCGGCTTCTTGCGGCTCTTGGCAGCGGGCTTGGTCTCGGCCACCACAGGCTTCTCGGCTCCGTGTTTCAGGCGAATCGGCTTGGCTCCCCAGATCTCTTCGAGCCGGTAGTACTGGCGGATCACGGGTTGCATCACGTGGGCCACGGCAGCGCCGCAGTCCACGATGATCCATTCGCCGTTGTCTTCACCTTCGATGCGGGGTTTGTCGAAACCGGCTTCGCGCACGGCATCTCGTACGCTGGCGGCCAGGGCTTTGGTCTGGCGGTTCGAGGTGCCGCTGGCAACGATCACACGCTCGAAGAGCGGTGAGAGGTGTTCGGTGTTGAAAACCACGATGTCCTGACCCTTGACGTCCTCCAGCCCGTCGACGATGGCGCGCTGGAGTCTCTGGATGTCTTTTTTGGCAATGGTTTCGCTGGTCATGAAGGATTCTGATAAAGGTGATGGGTTGAAATGTAGCCTGCGACGGCCTCGGGCACCAGAACCTCCAGGGCGGCGGTGCTTTGCGCCGCCTGTCCCAGTCGGGCCCGCACGGCGGTCGCGCTGATGTTCTTGAGCGGCATGTCCAGACGCTCGAAAGGAAGATCCACCTGCGACAGATCGGTTTCCACCGCCTGGTCGAGCGGGGCGTCGGCACCGATGTTGGTGGCGCGATTGGCCACCGCCAGCGTGGCCAGCTCCAGCACTTCCTGCCAGCGCACCCAGGTGCGAAAGGCGAGCAACTGGTCGGCGCCAAGCACCAGAAACAGTTGGGCGCCAGGGTACTCCCGAGCCAGCTCGCGCAGCGTGTCGGCCGTGTAGCTCGGGCCCTCGCGGTGGATTTCCCGTTCGTCGATCTTCACGCGGGCCAGGTCGTCGAACGCGAGATGGCACATGGCCACACGGTCGGCGGCGGGCGAGAGCACCCGGGCCTTGTGCCAGGCATGGCCGGTGGGCAGGATGTGCAATGCGTCCAGACCGAGCTGCTGCAAAGCGGTTTCGGCCAGCGCGCGGTGCGCCCAGTGCGGTGGATCAAACGCGCCACCGAACATGCCCACGCGCTGCGAGCTTGCGGCATCCTGCTTCAAAGCCAGTCCTTGCGCACCAGAAAGTCCTTGTAGAGCCGCTCTTCGGGCGTGCCCTTTTTCGTCTTGCGGTTGTAGGCCCAGCTGACAAGCGGCGGCATGGACAACAAAATGGATTCGCTGCGCCCGCCCGACTGCAGGCCGAAATGCGTGCCCCGGTCCCACACCAGGTTGAATTCAACGTAGCGCCCGCGGCGGTAGAGCTGGAAGCTGCGCTCACGTTCGCCGTACGGCGTGTTCTTGCGGCGGTCGACGATGGGCAGGTAGGCATCGAGAAAGGCGTCGCCCACCGAGCTCATCATGGCGAAGCTGCCGTCGAAGCCGAGTTCGGAAAAATCGTCGAAGAAGACACCACCGATGCCACGTTGCTCGTCGCGGTGTTTCAAATAGAAATATTCGTCGCACCAGGTCTTGAAGCGGGGGTACTTGTCCACGCCGAACGGGTCGAGCGCGTTTTTCGTCGCGCGGTGGAAGTGAACCGCGTCCTCTTCAAAACCGTAGTACGGCGTGAGGTCCATGCCGCCGCCGAACCAGCACACCGGCTCACCACCCGCCGGCGTCGCCGCGAGCATGCGCACGTTCATGTGCACCGTGGGCACGTAGGGGTTGCGCGGGTGGAACACCAGCGAGACACCCATGGCCTCAAACGGCGCACCGTTGAGCTCAGGCCGATGCGCCGTGGCAGAGGGCGGTAGGCGCGGGCCCGTCACATGCGAGAAACCGCAACCCGCGCGCTCGAAGACGGCACCATCTTCAAGGATCTGCGTGATGCCGTTGCCCTGCAGAATCTCGCCCGGCGGTTTCGTCCAGCGGTCCACCACAAAGCTGCCACCGTCCACCATGGCCACAGTGGAGGTGATGCGGTCCTGCAGGTCGATGAGGAACTCGCGCACGGAAGACAGGGAAGTCTGTTTCATGGATTGACCGAATCGTCGGAAAAGGAGCGCTGGCTGTAAAGCAGGCGCCGGTGTCGCGGGCCGGGATCAGAGTGCACGGTAACCGATGTCGCGGCGGTGCTGCATGCCATCGAAGTGAATGCCGTCCACGACCTCGTACGCGCGATGCTGCGCGAGCGCAACCGTCTCGGCGAGGGCAGTCACGCACAACACCCGCCCACCCGAGACCTGCACGGCTTCTGCAGACCCCGACGTTCCGGCGTGGAACACCATGCGGTCGGCGGCATCGGCGGGCAGACCGGTGATGGCGTCGCCCTTGCGCGGGTTCAGAGGGTACCCGGCGGCGGCCAGCACCACGCCCAGCGCCACGCGCGGGTCCCAGTCAAGGCTCACGCGGTCCAGCTCTGCCCGCGTGGCCGAGAGCAGCACCTGCGTGAGGTTGCTCTTGAGGCGCATCATGATCGGCTGGGTTTCCGGGTCGCCCATGCGGCAGTTGAATTCCAGCGTCTTCACGCGCCCGTCGGGCGTGATCATCAGACCCGCATACAAAAAGCCGGTGTACGGAATACCGTCGGCGGCCATGCCGCGCAGCGTGGGCATGATCACCTCGCTCATGGCGCGCTCGTGCACCGCGGGTGTGACCACCGGCGCGGGCGAGTACGCGCCCATGCCGCCGGTGTTGGGGCCTTGATCGGCGTCCAGCAGGCGCTTGTGGTCCTGGCTGGTGGCCAGCGCCAGCGCGTGCTCACCGTCGCACAGCACGATGAAGCTGGCTTCTTCGCCTTCGAGGAATTCTTCAATGACGACGCGTGCGCCGCCTTCGTTGTGTGCCACGCCCAGGGCGTTGTCGAGCAGCATGAAGTCGATGGCTTCGTGCGCCTCGGCCGCCGTCATGGCCACCACCACACCCTTGCCCGCCGCCAGTCCATCGGCCTTGACAACGATGGGCGCACCCTCGGCGTCCACGTAGGCATGGGCCAGGGTCGGGTCGGTGAAGGCCTGGTATTTGGCAGTGGGAATGCCGTGGCGCTCCATGAAGGCCTTGGAGAAGGCCTTGGAACTCTCCAGCTGTGCGGCGGCCCTGGTGGGTCCAAAGATCGGCAGACCATGCGCGCGGAACTCGTCCACCACACCGGCGGCCAGGGGGGCTTCAGGCCCCACCACGGTGAGCGCCACACCCTGGGCCTGAGCCCATTCGCGCAACGCCACCTTGTCGGTGATGTCGAGGTTGATCAGATCGGGGTCGCGCGCCGTGCCGGCGTTGCCGGGTGCCACGAAGACCTGGCTCACGCCCGCGTCGTGCTTGAGTTTCCAGGCCAGCGCGTGTTCGCGGCCACCGCCGCCAATGACGAGAACTTTCATTCGTGAATTTCTGCGTTGTGGAAAACGCCTTGCACGTCGTCCAGGTCTTCCAGCACATCCAGCAGCTTCTGCATGCGCGCCGCGTCCTCGCCGGTGAGCTCCACCGTGTTTTCGGCGCGCATCGTCACCTCGGCAATCTCGGGCTTGAGGCCGGCGGCTTCCAGTGCGTTCTTCACGGCTTCGAATTCGGTGGGCGAGGTCAGCACCTCGATGGCGCCGTCGGCGTCGGTGATCACGTCGTCGGCGCCGGCTTCCAGCGCCACTTCCATCACTTGGTCTTCGGACGTGCCGGGCGCAAACACGAGCTGCCCGCAGTGTTTGAACTGGAACGACACCGAGCCGTCGGTGCCCAGGTTGCCGCCGTGTTTGCTGAAGGCGTGGCGCACCTCGGCCACGGTGCGCACCTTGTTGTCGGTCATGGTGTCGATGATCACCGCCGCGCCGCCGATGCCGTAACCCTCGTAACGGATCTCCTCCAGGCTCACGCCTTCGAGCGTGCCGGAGGCTTTCTCTACGTTGTATTTGATGCGGTCGGCCGGCATGTTGGCCGCCTTGGCCTTGTCGATGGCCAGGCGCAGGCGCGGATTCATGGCAGGGTCGCCGCCACCCTGGCGCGCGGCCACGGTGATCTCACGGATGACGCGCGTCCAGATCTTTCCGCGCTTTTCGTCCTGGCGTCCCTTGCGGTGCTGAATGTTTGCCCATTTGCTGTGTCCGGCCACGAAATTGTCCTTTTGCCTGCTTGGGCTTTGATCTAATAAGCACGCGATTTTACGTTTTCAACCGCCCTCCCCCGAACCCGCACACAAGGAAGCTCTGCCATGGCCGAACCGATGCTGATCGCCCAGAACGCCACCACCACCTGCCAGTTGCTGCCGGGCCTGGCCAACCGCCATGGCTTGATCACGGGCGCCACGGGCACCGGCAAGACGGTGACGCTGCAAACGCTGGCCGAACAGTTCTCCAATATCGGCGTGCCGGTGTTCATGGCCGACGTGAAGGGCGACCTCTCCGGCATCAGCCAAAAAGGCAGTTTCGGCGAAAAGATCAGCAAGGTGCTGCAGGAGCGCGGCATCACCCTTCCCCCCTCGCAGGCCTGCCCCACCACGCTGTGGGACGTGTTCGGCGAACTCGGCCACCCGGTGCGCGCCACGGTGAGCGACATGGGCCCGCTGCTGCTTGCGCGCATGCTCAACCTCAACGACACCCAGGCCGGCGTGCTCAACCTGGTGTTCAAGATTGCCGACGACAACGGCCTGCTGCTGCTGGACATGAAAGACCTGCGGGCAATGCTGCAGCACATCGGCGACAACGCCAAGCAGTTCACCACCGAGTACGGCAACATCAGCGCCGCCAGCATCGGCGCGATCCAGCGCGGGCTGATGCAGGTGGAGCAGCAAGGCGGTGACCAGTTCTTTGGCGAGCCCATGCTCGACATTGCTGATTTCATGCAGACGGTGGACGGCAAGGGCGTGATCAACATCCTGGCGGCCGACAAACTGATGAACGCGCCGCGCCTGTACGCCACCTTTTTGCTGTGGATGCTCTCCGAGCTGTTCGAGACCCTGCCCGAAATCGGCGACCCCGAGAAGCCCAAGCTGGTGTTCTTCTTCGACGAGGCACACCTGCTGTTCAACGAAGCCCCCAAGGTGCTGATCGAGCGCATCGAACTCGTGGTGCGCCTGGTGCGATCCAAGGGCGTTGGGGTGTATTTCGTGACGCAGAACCCGCTGGACATTCCTGACAGCGTGCTGGGCCAGTTGGGCAACCGCGTGCAGCACGCGCTGCGCGCCTTCACGCCGCGCGACCAGAAAGCGGTGAAAGCCACCGCGCAGACCATGCGTCCCAAGGCCGGGCTGGATATCGAGGCCGCCATCACCGAACTGGCGGTGGGCGAAGCCCTGGTGAGTCTGCTCGACGCCAAGGGCCGGCCCTGTGAGACCGAGCGGGTGTTCGTGGTGCCGCCGGGCAGCCAGCTGGGACCCATCACCGATGCCCAGCGCCAGCAACTGCGCCAAGGTTCTCTGGTGGCGGGTGTCTATGAGAAGGTGCTCGACCGGGAAAGCGCCTACGAGATGTTCGCCAAACACGCGGGCAAACGGGGCGTGGAGGCCGAACCCGAGGCCCCCAAGGGCACGCCGAAGACACCCCGCATTCCCGGCGCTGCAAAACAGGAAGCCGAAGCTGGCGGCGGTGGGTTCGGAGGCATGGTCAACGAAGCCTTGTTTGGCCGCACCGGCCCGCGCGGCGGCCAATACGACGGCCTGGTTCAGACCATGGCGAAGACCGCAGCGCGCACGGTGGCCAGTGGCGTGGGCAGACAGATCCTGCGCGGCGTGCTCGGCGGCCTGTTGGGTGGCAAGCGCTGAACGTACACACCATGAAAATTGCCTTCTATATCGTCCTGGCCGCCATCGTGCTGGCCTTGGGGGCCGCGCAGTTCGGCTTGCTCAGTGGCCAGCGGCCAAGTGACCTCGGCGTGAAAGACGGCCGCCTCAAGCCGCCCTCGGTGACCCGCAACAGCGTGAGCAGCCAGGCCGCTCAGCTGCCAGACCACCCGCAGCGCGCCTATGCGTCCATTGATCCGCTGCCCTTCAAGGCGGGCGATGCGGGGGTCTCGCTCAAGGCGCTGGAGACGGTGCTGGGCGCCATGACAGGGGTGACCATCGTCGAGCAGCGTGCCGACTACCTGTACGCCCAAGCACAAACGCGCTGGCTCAAGTTTGTGGACGACGTGGAGTTCTGGGCCAACCCGGCAAGCGGCGTGATCGAGCTGCGCAGCGCCAGCCGGCTGGGGCGCGAAGACTTTGGCGTGAACCGCCAGCGCATCGAGAAGATTCGCGCGGCCTATCTCGCTGCGCCCTGAGAGAAACGCAGTGTCCAATGCAAAAGGCCCGGTACGACCGGGCCTTTTGCATGCAAGAGCCGAAGCTCAGCCCGCTGTGGCTTCCTCGGGCTTGGCTTTGCCTTCCTTCTTGGGCAGCGGCTGGATGTCCAGATCGACTTCCTGCACTTCCTTGCCGGCGTCGTCGGTCTTGGTGACGATGTCGACCGTGAGGCGACCGCCTTCGGTCAGGCGACCAAACAGCAACTCGTCGGCCAGGGCTCGGCGGATCGTGTCCTGAATCAAGCGCTGCATCGGGCGCGCACCCATCAACGGGTCGAAGCCCTTCTTCGCCAGGTGCTTGCGCAGCGCGTCGGTGAACGTGACTTCGACCTTTTTCTCGCCGAGCTGCGTCTCCAGCTGCAGCAGGAACTTGTCCACCACCCGCATGATGACGTTTTCGTCCAGCGCCTTGAAGCTCACGGTGGCGTCCAGGCGGTTGCGGAACTCGGGCGTGAACAGGCGTTTGATATCGGCCATCTCGTCGCCCGCCTCGCGCGGGTTGGTGAAGCCGATGGTCGCCTTGTTCATGGTCTCTGCGCCCGCGTTCGTCGTCATGATGATGATGACGTTGCGGAAGTCGGCCTTGCGCCCGTTGTTGTCGGTCAGCGTGCCGTGGTCCATCACCTGCAGCAGGACGTTGAAGATGTCCGGGTGCGCCTTCTCGATCTCGTCGAGCAGCAGCACGCAATGCGGCTTCTTGGTCACGGCTTCGGTGAGCAGGCCACCCTGGTCAAAGCCCACGTAGCCCGGAGGCGCACCTATCAGGCGGCTCACGGCGTGGCGCTCCATGTACTCCGACATGTCGAAGCGGATCAGGTCGATGCCCATGATGTAGGCCAGCTGCTTGGCGGCTTCGGTCTTGCCGACACCGGTGGGGCCGCTGAACAGGAAGGCGCCGATCGGCTTGTCGGCCTTGCCCAGACCCGAGCGGGCCATCTTGACGCTGGACGCCAGCACCTCCAGCGCCTTGTCCTGGCCGAACACGACGCTCTTGAGGTCGCGCTCCAGCGTCTGCAGCTTGCCGCGGTCGTCGTTGGACACGTTGGCCGGGGGGATGCGGGCGATCTTCGCCACGATTTCTTCAACCTCGGTCTTGCCGATGGTTTTCTTGCGCCGCGAGGCCGGCAGGATGCGCTGGGCTGCGCCGGCTTCGTCGATCACGTCAATGGCCTTGTCGGGCAGGTGACGGTCGTTGATGTACTTGGCGCTGAGTTCAGCGGCGGCCTGCAAGGCGGCCACGGCGTACTTGACGCTGTGGTGCTCCTCGAAACGGCTCTTGAGGCCCTTGAGGATGTCCACCGTCTGCTCCACGGTGGGCTCGACCACGTCAATCTTCTGGAAGCGACGCGACAAGGCCGCGTCTTTCTCGAAGATGCCGCGGTACTCGGTGAAGGTGGTCGCGCCAATGCACTTCATCTGACCGCTGGAGAGCGCCGGCTTGAGCAGGTTGGACGCGTCCAGCGTGCCGCCGGAGGCGGCGCCCGCGCCGATCAGCGTGTGGATCTCGTCAATGAACAGGATAGCGTTGGGCTTGTCCTTGAGCGACTTGAGCACGCCCTTCAGACGCTGCTCGAAATCACCGCGGTACTTGGTGCCGGCCAGCAGCGCGCCCATGTCCAGCGAGAACACCTGGGCTTCGGCTAGGATCTCGGGCACGTCGTTCTGCGTGATGCGCCAGGCCAGGCCTTCCGCAATCGCGGTCTTGCCCACACCGGCCTCGCCGACCAGCAGCGGGTTGTTCTTGCGGCGGCGGCACAGCACCTGGATGACGCGCTCGACCTCGTATTCGCGGCCGATCAGCGGGTCGATCTTGCCGTCCTTGGCCATCTGGTTCAGGTTCTGGGTGAACTGCTCCAGCGGCGACTGCTTCTCGTTGCCTTTGGCCTCGGCGCCCTGCTCTTCGTTGTCGGCGGCGCTCTCACCGGGCTTCGACGACTCGGGTGGATCGCTCTTGCGGATGCCATGGGCGATGAAATTGACCACGTCCAGGCGGGTCACGCCCTGCTGGTGCAGGTAGTAGACAGCGTGCGAGTCTTTTTCACCAAAGATCGCGACCAGCACGTTGGCACCGGTCACTTCCTTCTTTCCGTTGCCGGTCGACTGCACATGCATGATGGCGCGCTGGATCACGCGCTGGAAACCCAGCGTGGGCTGCGTGTCCACCTCGTCGGTGCCAGCGACCTGGGGCGTGTTGTCCTTGATGAAGTTCGTCAGGGACTTGCGCAGGTCGTCAATGTTGGCCGAGCAGGCGCGAAGCACCTCCGCGGCGCTGGGGTTGTCTAGCAGGGCGAGCAGCAGGTGCTCGACCGTG
This sequence comes from Hydrogenophaga sp., assembly GCA_030682835.1. GTDB lineage: Bacteria > Pseudomonadota > Gammaproteobacteria > Burkholderiales > Burkholderiaceae_C > Hydrogenophaga. The sequence goes on from JAUXNG010000091.1 coordinate 13,996, forward strand.
ATGAATTCGTGTCGCTGTTGCCGGGCCTCGACGAAGGCCATGTGCAAGCTGACTTCAAGTTCCTGGGCAATCATGGACACGTCCTTTGGGCTGAAGGTGAAACGAAATAGACACTTACAGGTCGTTAAAACGGGGGAAGCGCGTACATGGGGCAGATCCTGACTTATTCAACAGGTTCACTCACGCACTGCAAGGGGTGGCCAGCCGAACGGGCCGCCTGCAGCACCTGATCCACCTTGGTGCTGGCGACGTCGCGGGAGTACACGCCGCAGACGCCTTTTCCTTCCAGGTGGATCTTGAGCATGATCTGGGTGGCCGTCTCGCGGTCCTTGCTGAAGAACTCCTGGATGACGTGGACGACGAATTCCATGGGGGTGAAATCGTCGTTGAGCAGCACGACCTGGAACATCTGGGGCGGTTTGACGCGCTGAGCCCGACGCTCGAGCACCACCGAATCGTCGCTGCCGACGCTGGGTGGGGCGACGGGCGGTTCGGGTTTCTTGGGATTCTGGGAGGCCATGCGAAAGATTCTAGCGGTGGGACACCATTCCCTGCGTCAGGCAGGGCATCGCCGCGGCCGAACGGCCCCCCGGCGGCCAGCCTTGCTGCAGAAGCCGGGCTACCGGCATTCGGATGGGTCATACAGCCATTGTGAGGCTCGAAGGGTCTGGTGAACCGCCGAGCAAGGCCACAATGGCGGCACACTTCACAGGATAGGCGCGGTCATTGAGGGCAGCAGGCGGGCTGACCGGGTGACCAACCGCTTTTCACCGGCTGCAAAGGCGCGGGTCGTAAACCCAGGGGCGCACTTTGCGCGCCCGCAGGCGCGCGGCGTCGGGGTGCATGGGGTTGATGAGCACGTTAATTTCTTCCCTGGCAACCACTGCCGGAACCGCCGCCAGCGCGCTTGCCCCTTCGTGCAGCCAGCTCATGCCCCACTCACGGCTGGAGCGGCCTGGCGGAATCGCATCCCAGCCGGGTGTACTGTCAGGATCGAATGGGGTGCGCCTGGCCCAGACGTCGGGGGGCACGTCAATCTGGACCAGAAAACGGTCAGTCGGGCGCTGCCCCGGGTCCAGGTGCACCACTGTTTCCAGGCAGGCCAGCGCGCGCGACGTACAGGCGTAAACCAGGGGGTGCCCGGGGTCACTCCAACGGCCTCCCGACTGCACCGATTCTTCGCCCGTCAGCTCGTCGGCGCCACTGCCCGGCATGTCCCCGGCGATGCGCCACAGCAGCACCGGTTCGTTCATCGGCACCTCATTCCAGCGAGGTACGCGGTGTGCCGGATGCCGAACCACCGCCAGCCGATCCGCTGGCCGCCGACTGGCCCGAGCGTTCCGGCTCTGCTGGCATCGAAATGTCCTTGAGCGCTTCTGAAGCTTCCTGCGAACCGCCCTTCACCGCCAGGTCGCCGAGCGAGAGCACGCCCACCAGATGCCGTTCATGGTCGACGATGGGCAGGCGCCGGATCTGCGCGTCGCGCATCAGCTGGGCCGCTTCTTCGATCGACTGCTCCTCGTAGCACCACTGCACATCCGAACTCATCACCTGCTCCAGCGCGGTGTTCTGGGGATCGAACCCCTGGGCCACACTGCGGATGGTGATGTCGCGGTCGGTCAGCACGCCGACCAGGCGTTTGCCGTCGCACACGGGAATAGAGCCCACGTCCAGTTCGGCCATGGCCTGGGCCGCGAACATCACCGTGTCGCTGGGAGAGAGGGTGCGCACGCCGCGCGTCATGAGTTCTCGAACGATGGTCATCGCAGTTTCCTTTCGTGGTTGGAAGTGCGAAGGCCGCGGCAACCACCATGCCCGCACGAGCTGGCCTGCGGCACACGGGTTGCCGCACGAGGGCCTCGCCAATCCGGCCCCGATGGAGCTACCCCAATGAACCGATCCGTGCGATTTCTCGGACACCCCGTGCACCAGATGCTGGTGGTATTCCCCGCGGGTCTCCTGATGACAGCCTTCCTGGTGGATCTGTGGACGCTCGTGATGCCTGCGTCGCGGGTGGTGGGGCTGAACGACTGGCTGCTGCCCCTGGGTCTGGCGGCCGCAGCGGTGGCTGCGCCCTTCGGGTTTCTCGACTGGCGCCAGCTTCCCCGGCCCAGCCGGGCGCGCCGCGTGGGCGCCCTTCATGGGCTGGGAAACACGGTGGCGGTGATGCTGTTTCTTGCCAGCTGGCTGCTACGCCCTGAAGCCGCACCGCCTACCTGGCCAGCTCTACTCGCGAGCCTGATCGCGGGCGGCATGATGCTGATGACCGCATGGATGGGCGGCGAACTCGTGTCGCGCCTGGGCGTGGGCGTGTACCAAGATGCTCATGTGAACGCCACCAGCTCCCTGACCGCAACAGAGGCCACCCCCTCGCCCGAAACGCCGGGCCACATCGGACTGACCAATCCACGTGCACCCGAGCGGCGCGGCCCCCGATCCCGCAAGGCGGCTCAGCGGGCCGCCGCTGGCCGTGAGGGCTCGTCGCCGGTCCCACTGAGCGATCTTTCGGTGGCCGGCGAGGAAGACCCGGGGGCGGCCATCGACACCACCGACATGGCCCCGGTCGACCGGCGCAAGCGCCCTCCGCGTTGAACGGGCCCCCGCCGGATCAACCGCGCCAGGAGGTGCAGCCAGCGGGCAGCAAAGTGCCGCTGACCAGCACGGCGCCATGCCGGTACAGGGACCAGCGGCTGAGTCCAGGTGGCGCCTGGAGCACCCACACATGCCCCTTCTCGTCATTCCAGACCACGCGTGCCTCGTTCTCGCCCAGAGAGTGCAGCAACGCCTCGGGCCGGTCCTGCAGCACCACCGTGAAGTAGCGCGTGCCATCGGCCTCCGACTCGGCAGGCCAGAGGCTCGCGCCGGCCGCCGCGACCACCATCAGACCAATCAGCCACTGCGGCGGCTGTGCCGCGGGGCGCAGGCGCCCCTGTCGTCGCATCAGCACAATCCCACCCCAGATGGGCAGAATGCCAAACCAGACCAGCCAGGCAATGTCCCACATCAGGGGGTCGGGCACATCGGTGCGGATGCGGTGAATCCCCAGCAGCCAGTGGCTCACCAGGGTGTCCAGCACATGCCACACGCCAAAGCTGATCGCCATCAGGGCCCACAGGCGCATGCGCGGCACCGTGACGCGGTAGCGCAGCAGCAGGTACACCCCGGCGAAGCCGATGGCATACATCAGCGCATGGAACAGCCCGTCGAACAGTATCTGGGTGCGCAGTTCGCGCATGATGCCGCTGGTCACTCCACTGAGCAGGTGGTGCCACTGCAGGATCTGGTGCAACAGGATGCCGTCAAAGAAGCCACCCATCGAAAACCCGATGAGACAGGCGGCCAGCCGCCCGTCTTTCACCGGGTTTGAGGGGGCGCCTGCAATCGATTGATGCTCTTCTGCCGGGGACTCGTGCTGGGACGATCGGTGGCGCCTTGATTTGTCGCGATGCCCTTTGTCGAGGGAAGAATGGCCGGACGTCGCTTCGCTCATGCAGACCGCCTCCGGGGCGCGATGCATGGCCGATGGGTAGAGGCGCGGAACACCCGAAGGCGCGGGAGGACGTGGGGCATGCAGGGCTCTCCTGTGGAACAGGCCTACCCAAGGGCAAGTACCGTACCCGCCTCCCTACCACATCACCTCGCGACCCCGCGAATCGCACCCCGCCACTGTTGAGCAAGGGCCCATCTATGGTTGAGCTGCCAGTGCCTCCGCGCCCGCAGCGGATTGGCGCCGCGCGGGCGCTATCCGTTCTGCACGCTGCTGAAGACCTTGCCGCAAGTCTTGCGCTGTGCAGGCTTCATAGCGCCATGCCCGTCACCGCCTCGGGCTGGAGCGCATCAGCCAGCCACTCAGCGCCAGCCCGGCGGCCACACTCGCATACACCAGCAGCAGACTGCGCCCGCTGAGGTGGTGCTCGAAGCCCGGCGTGAGACGCTCGGGCACCAGCTTCAGATCCACGACTGCCGCCACACCGGTCACAACCGCCGCGCTGGCGGCGATGGAGGCCAGGCTGGGCGCGCGGTCCCTGCGTGAAACCAGGCGTTCGAACAGCAGGGCCCACATCACCGCGCTCGACTCGTGAATCAGCGTGCCGGTACCGGTGTAGCGCCAGCTGGGCGCGTGTTCCACCAAGGCCCTGTCGCCGAACAGCCAGTGGCTGGGCGCGTTCAACATCTTGGCAGCCGGCTGGCCCTCGGAACGGCCTCGCTGGGCCAGGGTCCACATCGAGAGGGTGCCTGCGGTGAGGCCGGAAACGAGAGCTCGGGTCAGAAGGTTCATGGTGGGGTCTCCACATGCCACGCCGTGTGACCCACCACGGGCCGGGGAATGGCAATTGCCCAGCCTTCGGCAAATGGCATACCCCGACCACTCCGACCCTCTGCGCATCCTTGTGTGTGGCGCCAGCGGTTTCATTGGCGCCGCGCTAGCCCGGGCACTGGAGTTGCGGGGACATGTCGTGCTGCGGGGCGTGCGCAACCCGGGGCACCACGCGCAACAGCACTCGGAACGCCTGTATGTGGACGTGGATTACCAGCGCGACCAGGAGGCCTCTGCCTGGACCGACGCTCTGCAAGGCGTGCACGTGGTGGTGAACGCGGTGGGCATTCTCCGCGAGCGCGGGCGACAGAGCTTTGACGCCCTGCACGTGCAAGGCCCCGTGGCGCTTTTCGAGGCCTGCGCGCAGACGGGGGTGGCGCGGGTGATTCAGATCTCGGCACTGGGCGCGGACGCTCAAGCGGCCACGGCCTACCACGTGAGCAAGCTGGCGGCCGATGAGGCCTTGCGGGCGCTGCCGGTGAGCAGCGTGGTGCTGCAGCCTTCGCTGGTGTTTGGTGCCCACGGTGCCAGCACGCGGTTGTTCACCACGCTCGCGAGCCTGCCCATGATTCCCTTGCCGGGCAACGGTGAACAACTGGTGCAGCCGGTGCACCTGGACGACCTGTGCAGCGCGGTCGTGCTTCTGGCAGAAACACTGGAACACGGCGGAGAACGCATCGCCGTCGTCGGGCCTGAGGCGTTGCCCCTGCGCGACTACCTGGCCTTGCTGCGGGAGCAGATGGGCATGGGGCGTGGGCGCCATCTGGCCGTGCCAGCCAACCTGGTGAGCGCCGCGGCCGGGGTCGGCGATCACGTCAGGGGTGCCCTGCTCGACCGCGACAGCTGGCGCATGCTTCAGCGCGGCAGCACGGGGAGCGACGCCGCGCTGACCGAGGTGCTGGGTCGCGCGCCGCTCGCGCCCGAGCATTTCGTCGAGCCCGAGGACCGCGCCGCGCTGGCCAACGCAGCCCGCCTCGCGTGGTTGCTGCCGCTGGTGCGACTCTCCCTGGCCCTGGTGTGGTTTGCGGCGGGCGCGGTGTCGCTCGGGATTTACCCGGTCGAAGACAGTCTGGCGCTGCTGGCACGCGTGGGCGCTGGCCCCGAAGCCGGCCTAATGCTGCTGTACGGTGCCGCCGCGGTGGACATCGCGCTGGGCGTGGCCACCCTCTTCTGGCCCCGGCGCTGGCTGTGGGTGGTACAGGCCGCGCTGGTGCTGGGCTACACGGCCATCATCACCGTGTTCCTGCCCGAGCAGTGGCTGCACCCCTTTGGTCCGGTGGTGAAGAACCTTCCGTTTCTGGCGGCACTGGCGCTGCTGTACAGCTTTGAGGAGCGGCGATGAGCTACGAAGTCTGGAAGTGGCTGCACGTGCTGTCGTCCACCGTGCTGTTCGGCACCGGCCTGGGCTCGGCCTACTACCTGTTCTTTGCTAGCCGCACACGCGACCCTAAAGTGGTGGCGAGCGTGGTCGGGCTGGTGGTCTGGGCTGACTGGGTGTTCACCACCACCACCATCATCTTCCAGCCTCTCAGCGGCTTCTTCCTCGCACGGATCGCAGGCTTTCCGCTCTTCAGCCCGTGGCTGATGTGGACCTATGCGCTGTACCTGCTGGCGGGCGCCTGCTGGCTGCCCGTGGTGTGGATGCAGATCCGCATGCGCGACATGGCGCGCAAGGCCGCCGCCGAGGGAACCGACCTGCCGCCGCTGTACTGGCGTTACCTGAACTTCTGGGTGTTGCTGGGCATACCGGCCTTCTTCGCGCTGCTGATCATTTTTTATCTGATGATCGTCAAGCCCATGTGAACGTGCCCCACCGCCCTGCCCTTGTGGGCCTGGCTACAGGTGGTTGTGGATGTCGGTGGCGGCGATGGCACCCTGCCCGAAGGCCACCGCGATCTGGTCCAGCCCGCCGGTCACGTCGCCGGCGGCGTACAGGCCCGGCACATCGGTGCGGCAATGGGCATCCACCCGCAGGTCGCCCCGGGGTTCGCAGCTTGCGCCCAGCGCACGCCCCAGGTCGGCCATGGGCCGGCTGCCCAGCGCCGAGTACAGAACGCCGCAGTGCAACGCTTCGCCACTGTCCAGCTCGAGCACCACGCCCTGCTCGTCACACGCTGCCCGCACCATGCGGGCGTCCTGCCAGCGCACGCCACGCTCGCGCAGCCGCTGCTGCCAGTCAGAGGACAGCGGTTGCGCGTTGTGGGGTGGCACCCGCAGCAGCAGCACATGCGGACTGTAGTGACGCAGGAACAGGGCCTCGCGCGCGGCGTGGGCGTCGGCGCCCACCACCACGATGCGCTGGCCCGTGTGTTCATAGGCATCGCAGATCGGGCATTCGCGCAGCAGGCCACGGTCCCACACGGCGCGCATGCCGGGCACTTCGGGGTCGCAGTCGCGCGAACCGGTGGCCAGCAGGACAAAACGGGCCCGCCATTGCTGCCCGTCGGCCTTCACGCAGAAGCCCCCGTCGGCCAGCGGGTCGATCGACGACACCAGAGCCTGCTCCGTCTCGCCACCAAACAGGTGCAGCTGCTGCCGCAGGCGCTCCAGCAGCTCGTGCCCGCCCACGCCGTCGGGGTAGCCCGGCACATTGTGGGAACGGTCGATGCGCAGGGCGCGAGCCTCGCCGCTGTCGAGCACCACCACCGAACGGTGAAAGCGTTTGAGGTAGATCGCCGCGGTCAAACCGGCCGGGCCGGCGCCCACGATCAGGCAGTCGAGCAAAGGGGGTTCCATCGGGTCTCCTGCGTCCAGGCCGCGCACATGCGCGAGCGCAACAGGCAAGCCGGGTACCCGCAGGGGGCCGCTCCAGACAGCAGAAAGCCCCTGGCACCGCGCGGCGCCAGGGGCTTCCCTGGGACTGGCTTACATCTGCTCGATCATCACCTCGCCGAAGCCCGAGCAGCTGACCTGGGTGGCGCCCTCCATCAGCCGGGCGAAGTCGTAGGTGACGTGCTTGCTGGCAATGGCTTTTTCCAGCGAACTGATGATGAGGTCGGCCGCTTCCTTCCAGCCCATGTGCCGCAGCATCATTTCGGCCGAAAGAATCTCCGAGCCCGGGTTCACGTAGTCCTTGCCCGCGTATTTGGGTGCCGTGCCGTGGGTCGCCTCGAAACATGCCACCGTGTCCGACAGGTTCGCACCCGGCGCTATGCCGATGCCGCCCACCTGCGCCGCCAGGGCGTCGGAAATGTAGTCGCCGTTCAGGTTGAGCGTGGCCACCACCGAGTATTCGGCCGGACGCAGCAGGATCTGCTGCAGGAAGGCATCGGCAATGCTGTCCTTGATCACGATGCCGCGCCCGGTCTTGGGATTCCTGAACTTGCACCAGGGGCCGTCGTCCACCAGCACGGCGGCAAACTCGCGCTGGGCCAGCGCGTACGCCCAGTCGCGGAAACCACCCTCGGTGTATTTCATGATGTTGCCCTTGTGCACGATGGTCACATTGGGCTTGTCGTTGTCGATCGCGTACTGGATCGCCTTGCGCATGAGGCGTTCGGTGCCTTCGATGGACACAGGCTTGATCCCGATGCCCGAGGTGTTGGGGAAGCGGATCTTGGTCACGCCCATTTCCTCGGTCAGGAATTTGATGAGCTTTTTCGCCTTGTCCGATTCGGCTTCGTATTCGATGCCGGCGTAAATGTCTTCCGAGTTCTCACGGAAGATCACCATGTTGGTTTTTTCTGGCTCCTTGAGCGGCGATGGAACGCCCTTGAAGTACTGCACAGGGCGCAGGCAGACATACAGATCCAGCTCCTGGCGCAGCGCCACGTTGAGCGAGCGGATGCCGCCGCCCACGGGCGTGGTCAGCGGGCCCTTGATGGACACCACGTACTCGCGCAGCACCTGCAGCGTTTCCTCGGGCAGCCACACGTCGGGGCCGTACACCCGGGTCGATTTTTCACCCGCGTACACCTCCATCCAGTGGATCTGGCGCTGGCCGCCGTAGGCCTTGGCCACCGCAGCGTCCACCACCTTGATCATGACGGGCGTGATGTCCAGGCCGGTGCCGTCGCCCTCGATGAAGGGGATGACCGGGTGGTCGGGCACGTTCAGGGACATGTCGGCATTGACGGTGATCTTCTCGCCCTCGGCCGGAATCTGGATGTGCTGGTACATGTCGCGGAGTCTCCATTGGAATCGGTAATGGCCGTGCGCGTGCAGGCTGCTCGGCAGGGCTTGTGAGGTCCCGGCAAATTCTAGTCCCATCACCTGCGCGCGGCCCCACCCGGCACGCGCGGGCGGCAGATGCCGGACAATGGGCCGTGTCCCGACCTCCCCGCTGCACCATGAAACGTCTGATCGCCCGATTCGCATGCCTGCTCGCACTCACCGCCCCCGCCGCGTGGGCGCAAGGCAGCCCGCAACTGCAGCTGCCACGCGTCACGCTCAGCGCCGGCATGCACCTCATCCAGGCACAGGTGGCGGCCACGCCCGAGCAGCGTTCCACCGGGCTCATGTACCGCCGGGAAATGCCCATCCAGGAAGGCATGCTGTTCGTCTTCGAGCAGCCAGGCACCCAGTGCTTCTGGATGAAGAACACGCTGCTGCCGCTCACCGCCGCCTTCGTGGCCGATGACGGCACCATCGTCAACCTGGCCGACATGAAACCGCAGTCGCTCGAATCGCACTGCTCCACGCAGCCGGTGCGATTCGTGCTGGAGATGAACCAGGGCTGGTTCGCCAAAAGGGGCATCCAGGCGGGGGCGCGACTCGGCGGTCCGCCGTTCGAGCCGCGGCGCTGACGCCGGCCGCGCCGAGGCGGCGTGTCGACCCGCCGTGAACAAAAAAAGACCCGCGAGCCTGTGACTCGCGGGTCTTTTTTTGGGCTGCTGGCCGCGTGCTTCGGCCGGGCCGTCAGGCGTTTCAGGCCGTGATGGTGGCAAGAGCTGCGTTGAGCGTGGGGCTCGGACGCATCACCTGCTCCAGTTTCGCGAAGTCCGGCTGGTAGTACCCGCCAATGTCCACCGGCTTGCCCTGCACGGCTGCCAGCTCGGCGACGATGGTTTGCTCGTTGTCGGACAGCTGCTGGGCGAGCGGAGCGAAGCGGGCAGCGAGGTCCTTGTCTTCAGTCTGCGCCGCCAGTTCCTGGGCCCAGTACATGGCCAGGTAGAACTGGCTGCCACGGTTGTCCAGCTGACCGGTCTTGGGCGACGGGTTCTTGTTGTTGTCCAGCAGCTTGCCGGTGGCCGCGTCCAGGGTCTTGGCCAGCAGCTTGGCGGCGTTGTTGCCGTTCTTGATCCCCAGGTCTTCCAGCGATACAGCCAGCGCCAGGAACTCGCCCAGCGAATCCCAGCGCAGGTGGTTTTCTTCCACCAGCTGCTGCACGTGCTTGGGCGCCGAGCCGCCTGCACCCGTTTCGTACATGCCGCCACCGGCCATCAGCGGCACGATGGACAGCATCTTGGCCGAGGTACCCAGTTCCATGATGGGGAACAGGTCGGTCAGGTAGTCGCGCAGGATGTTGCCGGTGGCGCTGATGGTGTCCAGGCCGCGGATGACGCGTTCCAGCGTGTAGCGCATGGCACGCACCTGGCTCATGATCTGGATGTCCAGGCCGGTGGTGTCGTGCTCGTGCAGGTACATCTTCACCTTGCGGATCAGCTGGGCCTCGTGCGGGCGGTAGGCATCGAGCCAGAACACCACGGGCATGCCCGAGTTGCGGGCGCGGGTCACGGCGAGCTTCACCCAGTCGCGGATGGCGGCGTCCTTGACCTGGCACATGCGCCAGATGTCGCCCTTCTCCACGTTCTGGCTCAGCAGCACCTCACCGGTTTCGAGGTCGGTGATGTTGGCCACGCCGTCTTCGGGAATCTCGAAGGTCTTGTCGTGTGAGCCGTATTCCTCGGCCTGCTGGGCCATCAGGCCCACGTTGGGCACGGTGCCCATGGTCTTGGGGTCAAACGCGCCGTGCCATTTGCAGAAGTTGATCATCTCCTGGTAGATGCGGGCAAAGGTCGACTCGGGCATGACGGCCTTCACGTCCTTCAGGCGACCGTTGGCGTCCCACATCTTGCCGCCGTTGCGGATCATCGCGGGCATGGACGCGTCGACGATCACGTCGTTGGGCGAGTGGAAGTTGGTGATGCCCTTGGCCGAATCGACCATGGCCAGTTCGGGGCGGTGCTCGTGGCAGGCGTGCAGGTCGCGCTTGATCTCGTCCTGCTTGCTCTGCGGCAGCGTGGCGATCTTATTGTACAGATCAACCATGCCGTTGTTGACGTTCACGCCCAGCTCTTCAAACAGCTTGGCGTGTTTCTCGAAGGCTTCCTTGTAGAAGATCTTCACGCAGTGGCCGAACACGATGGGGTGCGAGACCTTCATCATGGTGGCCTTCACGTGCAGCGAGAACATCACGCCGGTCTTGCGGGCGTCTTCGATCTCTTTCTCGTAGAAGGCTTCCAGCGCCTTCTTGCTCATGAACATGCTGTCGACCACTTCGCGGTCCAGCAGCGAAACCTTGGACTTGAGCACGATGGTCTGGCCGCTCTTGGTGATCAGCTCCATCTTCACGCCGCGCGCTTTGTCCAGCGTCATGGACTTCTCACCGTGGTAGAAGTCGCCGCTGTGCATGTGCGACACATGCGAACGCGACGCCTGGCTCCACTCGGCCATGCTGTGGGGGTTCTTGCGGGCGAACTCTTTCACGGCGCGTGGCGCGCGGCGGTCCGAGTTGCCTTCGCGCAGCACCGGGTTCACGGCCGACCCAGTGCACTTGGCGTAACGGGCGCGCAGGGCTTTTTCTTCTTCGGACTTGGGTGCCTCGGGGTAGTCGGGCAAGGCGTAGCCCTTGGCCTGCAGCTCCTTGATGGCGGCCACCAGCTGTGCCACGGACGCGCTGATGTTGGGCAGCTTGATGATGTTGGCTTCGGGCTTGAGCGTGAGCTTGCCCAGTTCGGCCAGCGTATCGGGCACGCGCTGCTCTTCGGTCAGGCACTCTGGAAACGCAGCCAGGATGCGCGCCGCCACCGAAATGTCGCTGGCGACAACGTTGATACCCGCCGGAGCGGTGAACGTGCGGATGATCGGCAGGAATGCGCTGGTCGCCAGAAGCGGGGCTTCGTCGGTCAGCGTGTAGATGATGGTGGGTTGCGACGTGCTCATGCTGTTTCTCCAGATATCGTTGTAGGCATCCGACTGGCCGCCCGCGCGGTCCGGCTGAATCACGGGATAGTGCGAGATTTTGCTTTCAGTGCTCTGACCGGGGCTTCACTTTTTGAACCGGTTTACCGCAATATGAAATAGCAGTGCGCATTTTTCGATTTTTTCGCACTGTCGTGCAGACGACTCACGGGCTCATTTGTTCCGTGCCATACCGTGCGGGCGAAAAAAAGCCCGAAGGCGCAGGCCTTCGGGCTTCCTGGTCAACCGCTACGCAAACTCAGGCGAAGTTGCTTTCAGCAAACGACCAGTTCACCAGCTTGTCGAGGAAGGTTTCGACAAACTTGGGGCGCATGTTGCGGTAATCGATGTAGTAGGCGTGCTCCCACACATCCACGGTGAGCAAGGGCTTGTCGCCGGTGGTCAGGGGCGTGCCAGCGGCACCCATGTTGCAGATCTCGACGCCGCCGTCAGCGGTCTTGACCAGCCAGGTCCAGCCCGAACCGAAATTGCCCACGGCGCTCTTCACGAAGGCCTCCTTGAAGGCTGCGTAGCTGCCCCACTTGGCGTTGATGGCATCGGCCAGGGCACCGGTGGGCTCGCCGCCGCCGTTGGGCTTCATGCAGTTCCAGAAGAAAGTGTGGTTCCAGATCTGGGCTGCGTTGTTGTAGATGCCGCCGCTGGACTTCTTGACGATGGACTCCAGGTCCATGTTCTCGAACTCGGTGCCCTTCTGCAGGTTGTTGAGGTTCACCACATAGGCGTTGTGGTGCTTGCCATGGTGGAACTCCAGCGTTTCCTGGGAGTAGTGCGGTGCCAGGGCGTCGATGGCGTACGGCAGTGCGGGCAGGGTGTGTTCCATGGGGAGTTCCTCGATTGGTTGTTGCGGTAAAGGCGCCGGGGCTTCACGCCCTGTTCGGTGCACAGCTGTTCATTGTAGGCACGCCGGCAATGCGCGGGCCCGGTCGGGGTTTCTGTTGCAAGGCGTTGCCGGGGCTGATGCAAGGGCCATTCGTGTGAGCCCTACCCTTCGACACGCAGGGGCAGCTCGCCGTCGGCCAGCGTGGCGCGCAAAGCCTGCCCGGGCATGGCTTGCGCGGCCCGCGTCAGCGCCATGCCCTGCTCGTCGGTGAGAAAGGCATAGCCGCGTTCCAGCACCAGCTGTGGGTCGAGCATGGCCAGCGCCGTGTCGCAGCGCTGCAGGCGGGCGGCCTGCCGCTCGGTGGCGCGCTGCAGTGCCGTGGGCAGCGCCTGCGCCAGCGATTGCAGGCGGTTGCGGTGGCGTTGACTGGCCAGCGCCAGCGCACCCTGCAGGCGCTGCTGCAGCACGCCCAGGCGCTGCTGATTCTGGTGCAGGCGGCCCGAGGGGCGGCCCAGGCGCTGCGCCAGCCGGTCGAGTTGCTGGGCACGCACGTCGATGCCTCCCAGCGCTGCGGCTGAGATCCGTTCGGCGAGGTAGGCCAGCTGACCGAGCCGCAGTTCCCGCGTGGGCGCGCACAGCTCTGCCGCGGCCGTGGGCGTGGGTGCCCGCAGGTCGGCCGCGAAATCGGCCAGCGTGAAGTCGGTTTCATGCCCCACCCCACAGATCACCGGCATGGGTGCCTGTGCCACGGTGCGCACCACGCGCTCATCGTTGAACGACCACAGATCCTCCAGTGAGCCGCCGCCGCGCACCAGGAGCAGCACCTCGCTCTCGCCGGTGGCTTCGAAGCGGCGGTAGGCGGTCTGAAGCGCGGCGCATACCTCAGCCGGGGCCTGTGCGCCCTGCACGGACGCGGGGTACACCAGCACCGGCAGGTGCGGCACGCGCCGCCGCAGCGCCGTCACCACATCGCGCAAGGCCGCCGCCCCCAGCGACGTGACCACCCCGATGCTGCGGGGCTGCGCGGGCAGCGGGCGTTTGCGGGCAGCATCAAACAGGCCTTCAGACTCCAGCTGTGCTTTCAGGCGCAGAAACTGCTCAAACAGCGCCCCCTGCCCGACCGGCTGCAGGCTGTCCACGATGAGCTGCAGATCGCCCCGTGGCCCATAGACGTCGAGCTTGCCGCGGGCCTGCACCCGCTGCCCATCACGCGGGCTGAAGCCCAGCTGGTCGGCCGCGCGGCGGAACATGGCACAGCGCAGTTGACCGGCCTCGTCTTTCAACGTGAAGTAGCAATGGCCACTGGCCGCCCGTGAAAACCCCGACAGCTCGCCCTGCACGGCCACCGGGTTGAAACGCGCCGACAGCGTGTCGGCAATCGCCCGCATCAGGGGCCCTACTGCCCAGACGGGGCCCGCTGATGGCGCCTCGGGCAGGCGAAACGGCTCAGACACAGGCGCCGCCAAGGCAAATGTGTCCACAGACCGCGGCCAGGCTGCATTCCCGCCCCGCGAAGCGTGGCGCGGCGCGGCGTGGCGCCCAAGCCCTTGATTTGAAACCGTTTTGTGTTGCCTGTTTTCTCATCGATCTGTCCAAAGGCCCGCAGGACGCGGCCTCGCGCGTTCTGCGCACCGGGTTCTTCACAAAGTTATCCACAGAAGCTGTGCATCGAATGATGGCGCCCGGGGCGCCCACACAAGTGGGTGCGTCGGCGTGGCGATGGAAGGGGAATTCGGCGCGACGGGAGGCCCGTCAGCCGCTTGAGACCTCGGAGCCGTGGGCCATAATCAAAAGATTGCAATCCGGTCGCCATGGTTGGCGCCACTTGCCTGGAGCCCCTGATTTTGTTTTCCATCATACAAGCGGCCGGCTGGCCGATCTGGCCGCTGATCATCTGTTCCGTGCTCGGCCTGGCCCTGGTGATCGAGCGCTTCGTGAGCCTCAAGAAGGACAAGATCGTGCCGCCGAAACTGCTGGACGAGGCGATCATGGTCTCGCGCAACGGCATTCCCGGGCCCGACGTGGTGACGCAGCTGGAACAGAACTCGGTCTTGGGCGAGGTTCTTGCCACCGGTTTTCGCACCCTCAACAGCAACCCGCGCGCCAGTGAAGACGATCTGCGTTCAAGCCTGGAGGGCGCTGGCCGCCAGGCCGCCGCAAAACTGCAGCGCTACCTGGGCGCCATCGCCACCATCGCCTCGGCGGCACCGCTGCTGGGCCTGCTGGGCACCGTGATCGGCATGATCGAGATCTTCGGTTCGCAGGCAGGCGACGGCGGCATGGGCACCTCGCCCGGCGGCGGCAACCCGGCGCAGCTAGCGCACGGCATTTCGATCGCGCTCTACAACACGGCCTTCGGCCTGATCGTGGCCATTCCGGCCCTGATCTTCTGGCGCTATTTCCGCGGCATGGTGGACGGCTACCTGCTGTCGATGGAGCTGGCCTCCGAGCGTTTTGCCCGCCACCTGCTGAGCCTTCGCAAGTGATGGTGCGGCGCGCTGGCCCCGTGAGGCTTCCCACAGGAGGCCGGGCATGAACTTCCGTCCGGGCAACCGCGATGAACCCGAGATCAACCTGATCCCGTTCATCGACATCCTGCTCGTGGTGCTCATCTTCCTGATGCTCACCACCACCTACAGCAAATTCACGGAACTGCAGGTGAACCTGCCGGTGGCCGACGCGCAGGCCCAGCGCGAGAAACCGCGTGAAGTCATCGTGGCCGTCAGCAGCGACGGGCGCTACTCGATCAACCGGGAGCTCATCGACGGCTCGGGCGTGGACGGTCTGGTACGCGCCCTCGGCCAGGCCACTCAGGGCGACCTGGAGTCGGTGGTGGTCATCAGCGCCGACGCCGCCGCCACGCACCAGGCGGTGATCAACGTGATGGACGCCGCCCGGCGCGCCGGGCTCGTCCAGATCACCTTCGCCACGCAGCAGCCCGGTCAGTCGTCGGCTCGCAACCGGCCCTGAACGTCCGACAGCCCATGCCCGACCGCGCCGCCGAGCGACAGGCACGCTGGCAGGCGCTGGCCCGGCAACGCGGCCCGGGCGCACGGCTGCTGTGGCCGCTGTCGCAGATCTACGGCGCGCTCATGGGCATGCGGCGAGCCTTGTATGCGGCGGGTTTCTTTCGCTCCCAGCGGGTTCCCGTGCCCGTCATCGTGGTGGGCAATGTGGTGGTCGGCGGTGCCGGCAAGACGCCCACCGTGGTGGCGCTGGTGCAGCACCTGCGCCAGGCCGGCTGGTGTCCCGGCGTGGTCTCGCGCGGCTACGGTCGCTCGACCAGCGAAACGCTGAGCGTGACCGCCAGTACGCCGCCCGAACTGAGTGGTGACGAACCCGCCCTCATCCACCGCGCCACCGGCGTGCCGGTGTTCGTGGCCCGTCAACGGATCGACGCGGCGCGCGCCCTGCTGCTCGCCCACCCCGACATCAATCTGCTCATCTGTGACGACGGTCTGCAACACCTCGCGCTGGCGCGCGACCTGAACGTGACCGTGTTCGACGAGCGTGGTGTGGGCAATGGCTGGCTGCTGCCGGCCGGGCTGCTGCGGGAAGCCTGGCCCGGCCATCCCGCAAGCGACACCATCCCCCGGCTGGTGCTGCGCCAGCACCGTGAAGGTGAGCGCCCTCCCCCGGTGGATGCCCCGCCCGGTGTGCCGGCCTTCAACGCCGCGCGCCGCCTCGCCGACCACGCGGTGAACGCACGGGGCGAGCGCATCGAACTGGTCGCGCTGGTCGGGCGCCCGCTGACCGCTGTGGCCGGCATCGCCCGCCCGCAGGCCTTTTTTGACATGCTTCGATCACGCGGGCTTACCGTGACCCGGGAAGTGGCTTTGCCCGATCACGCCGACGCCGCAGCCTACGGGGCACTCACGGTGACGGGCGGTTCCATCGTCTGTACCGAAAAGGACGCGGTCAAGCTGTTCGAGATCCTCAGGGCATCGCAGCAGGGCGAGCCGTGCGCGTCGGTCTGGTCCGTGCCGCTGGAGCTGAACCCGGAACCGGGCTTCTTCGATGCCGTACGCGCCTGCCTGCCGCCCCAGGACCCGGACCGCTGACTCAGCTGCGCCCGACTATCATCGCGGGATGGACACCAAACTGCTCGACCTGCTGGTCTGCCCGGTCACCAAAGGCCCGCTGATTTTTGACCGCGACAAACAGGAACTGATTTCCCGCAGCGCCCGCCTGGCTTATCCGGTGCGCGACGGCATTCCCGTTCTGCTCGAACACGTGGCCCGGACCCTGACCGAAGAAGAAGCCGCCCGCCCTCCGGCACCTGCCCCGTTGCCATGACCGGCGCCAGCGGCCGCTTCTGCGTGGTCATTCCGGCGCGGCTGTCCTCCAGCCGGTTGCCTGAAAAACCCCTGGCCGACATCGGCGGCCTGCCGATGGTGGTGCGCGTGGCCCTGCAGGCCCGTCGCAGCCAGGCCGAACGCTGCATCGTGGCCGCCGACGACGCCCGCATCATCGATGCCTGTGCCGCTCACGGTGTCAGCGCCCTGCTGACCCGCACCGATCATGTGTCTGGCAGCGACCGTCTCGCAGAAGCCTGCGAACAGCTGGGCCTTGCAGACGATGAGGTGGTGGTGAACGTTCAGGGCGACGAGCCACTGATCGAACCCGAACTGATCGACGCCGTGGCCCAGGAGCTGCTGCGTCGCCCCGACTGCGTGATGAGCACCGCCGCGCATCCGATCGGTCAGATGGACGACTTCCTGAACCCCAACGTGGTGAAGGTGGTGCTGGACAGGGCCCGCACCGCGCTCTACTTCAGCCGTGCGCCGGTGCCCTGGTGGCGCGACGGTATGGGATCTGCAGCGCCCGCCGGCGTCCTGCCCTCGCCTGCTCCCTTGCGGCATGTGGGCATCTACGCGTACCGCGCGGGTTTCCTGCGGCGCTTTCCTAAGCTGGAACCGGCGCCGCTGGAAAG
Source organism: Hydrogenophaga sp. (assembly GCA_030682835.1). Classification (GTDB taxonomy): domain Bacteria; phylum Pseudomonadota; class Gammaproteobacteria; order Burkholderiales; family Burkholderiaceae_C; genus Hydrogenophaga. Next base: position 31,210 of record JAUXNG010000091.1, read on the forward strand.
CACCGAGTCGCTGGAACAGCTGCGCGTGCTCTGGCATGGCCACCGCATTGCGGTGCACATCAGCGAGCAGGTGCCCGGTCCGGGGGTCGACACACCCGAGGATCTGGAGCGCGTTCGCGCCCTGTTTTTCAGTACGGTGCACGGGCGCTGATACAGGTTTTGCAGGCGCCTCCAGCGGGCGATCGGGCCTTGGGCGATACCCCCTTTCGTGTAAGCCAGTGTCGGGGAAGTGCATGCTATCCTCGCCCGATTGCCCCGCCGGCCGCGCGCCCAGGGGACGCCGCAGAGACAAGCGGCCCTCTATTGAAACTCTGAAAAAAGGAACGTGATGAGACTGATTCTGCTGGGTGCTCCGGGTGCGGGCAAGGGAACACAGGCCACCTTTATCTGCCAGAAGTACGGCATCCCCCAGATCTCCACCGGCGACATGCTGCGGGCCGCCGTGAAAGCCGGCACGCCACTGGGCCTGCAGGCCAAGGCAGTGATGGAATCGGGCGGGCTGGTCAGCGACGACCTCATCATCAACCTTGTCAAAGAGCGTATCGCCCAGGCCGACTGCGAAAACGGTTTTCTGTTCGACGGCTTCCCCCGCACCATCCCCCAGGCCGACGCCATGAAGGCCGCCGGCGTGAAGCTCGACTACGTCCTGGAAATTGACGTGCCGTTCGAAGCCATCATCGAGCGCATGAGCGGTCGTCGTTCCCACCCGGCTTCTGGCCGTACGTACCACGTCAAGTTCAACCCACCCAAAGTGGAAGGCGTGGACGACCTGACCGGCGAGCCGCTGATCCAGCGCGAGGACGACAAGGAAGAAACCGTGAAAAAACGCCTGGAGGTCTACAGCGCCCAGACCCGTCCCCTGGTCGATTACTACAGCCAGTGGGCGGCTGACGACGCGGGCGCAGCGCCCAAGTACCGTGCCATCAGTGGCATGGGCTCGGTGGACGACATCACCGCACGCGCTTTCGCCGCACTGTCGAACTGAACGCGCGGCGCCCGTGCCGCCGCCTTCCAGAAGCCCGGCCTTGGCCGGGCTTTTTCACGTCCGGCTACCCGCCCGCTAATTTCTTGCCGTTTCCTCATTCCCCCAGCAGTTCCAGTGCCAGCGCAATGCGCGCCTTCACCGGCGATAGCTGCCGGACATCGGTCAGCACCTGTCCTGCGTGGGGGATGACGGGCCCGGCTGCACAGCGGGTAGTGCGCACCACCCGCACGCCCTGCTCCTGAGCCCGTGACAAGGCCTCTTCCAGACGCGCGTGCACCGTGCCATTGCCTGTGCCTGCCACCACCATTCCGCGCACCGCAGACGCGGGGTGGGATGCCGAATGATCAAGCAAGGCATTCACCTGCGTGGCATCAGCATCGGCATGGCTGGTAAGGACCACGACCCCCGGCAGCTCGTGAGCGTTCATCACACGGTCCCATGCGGGCGCACCCGGCTTCAGCAGTCCCGACGGCTCGGGCCATGCCCGGAACTGGCGCACAAGCCCTTCGCCCACCGTGGCCAAGGGCCCTGCATCGCCCGAATCGAAAGCGTCCAGACGGTAGGTGTGGGCCTTGGCCACCTCCCCTGCGCCGTGGACCCGACCCGCGCACACGATGAGCACGCCGCAAGTGCCCGGGTGGCGGGCGAGCACCATCGCGTCAACCAGGTTCTGGGGGCCGTCAGGCACCAGCGCCGTCGCCGGACGCATGGCACAGGTCAGCACCACGGGCTTTTGCGCGTCCAGCACGCACTGAAGAAAGAACGCGGTTTCCTCCAGGGTGTCGGTGCCATGGGTCACCACCACCGCCCCCACGTCGGGGCGGGCCAGGTGGAAAGCCAGTCGTCGCGCAAGCGTCTGCCAGACGCCGAGCGTCATGTCCTTGCTGTCAACCTGCGCCACCTGTTCGACGTCCAGCGCAAGCCCTTCGTATGCGGGAATCGAAGCCAGCAAATCTTGCACCGTGACCTGAGCAGCGGTGTAACCCACGCCGTCAGCCGCACTGCTGGCCCGGCCCGCAATCGTGCCGCCCGTGCCCAAGACCACGACGCGCTGCTGCGCCAACGACACATTCAACGGAATTTCCACTTGCCATCACCCCAAAACTGATGAAAAATACAGGTACTGGATGCGCAAACAGCCCCCGCCACAACTTAGCTGCCTGCACCGTCCCAACCCCCTCATGAGGTTGCCATGCTCGAGTCACCGTTCTTCCCCGCCAAGCTCACCGCTCGCCAGCAGCAGATTCTGGAACTCATCCAGAACGCCATTGCGCGCACCGGCGCACCGCCGACGCGCGCCGAAATCGCCGCCGAACTGGGTTTCAAGTCCGCCAACGCTGCCGAGGAACACCTGCAGGCACTGGCCCGCAAGGGCGCCATCGAACTCGTGAGCGGCACCTCGCGCGGCATCCGCCTGCGGACCGAAGACCTGCAGTCGATCAACGATGCACGGGGGCGCCAGCTTACACTGCCCATCCCCGGGCTGGCCCAGCTGATGTTGCCGCTCGTGGGGCGGGTGGCCGCAGGCTCCCCCATCCTGGCGCAGGAACATGTCGACCAGACGTATCACGTCGAGCGTAGCCTGTTCCAGCAGACCCCCGACTACCTGCTGCGCGTGCGGGGCATGTCGATGCGCGACGTGGGCATCATGGACGGCGACCTGCTGGCCGTGCAGTCCACCCGCGAAGCCAAGAACGGCCAGATCGTGGTGGCCCGGCTGGGTGACGACGTGACCGTCAAACGCTTTGTCCGTCGGCACGACGTGATCGAACTGCGGGCCGAGAACCCGGACTACAAAACCATCGTGGTGGAACCTGGCGAAGCGTTCGCCATCGAGGGGCTGGCGGTCGGCCTCATCCGCAACAGCTTCCAGCTGTAGCCCCCTGAGCGTCGCCTCAGCAGGTGGCGGGCGTTTGGTCTGGATGGCGTGCACGCGCCGGAAAGGCACATCCCTGCGCTGGCGACTTTCTTTGCAATCCTGCCTGTGTCCAACCCCTTCATGGAGTTTCACATGGGAATCCTCTCTAACGCGCGCAGCTGGCGTCAGCCCCTGCGCATGATTGATAGCTGGCTCGCGGTCCCGGCCGCCCCCGCTGCCTGCGGCCTTGCACCAACCCTGCATCCTTTTGCACGGGCGGGCTGGCTGGGCCGGTCTGCACGGCCGTCCGCCGCCGCCCGCAGTACATCCCCAACAGGTGCCAGCGCGGTGCGCCCCCGGCACTTGCAACTCGTGCGCACGAGTGAACAGGGGACCGCTTCCCGGGCTGACGCGCGCGTCGTGATATCCGGGCCCATTGGAGACGTCTGCGCCGAACTCGATCGTCTCGCAGCTCTGGAGCTGGCCGAGCACCCACCGACCTGAGCACGACGCCGCTGACGCGGCCCCGCGGCCGGGCACAATAGGGTCATGAATATCGTGATCCTTGATGACTATCAAGATGCCGTGCGCAAGCTGCAATGCGCAGAGAAGCTGGAGCCCTTCCCCGCCAAGGTGTTCACCAACACCGTGAAGGGAGTGGGCCAGCTGTCGGTGAGGCTTCGTGATGCGGATGTGCTGGTACTGATCCGGGAGCGCACGCAGATCACCCGCCAGCTCGTGGAAAAGCTGCCGCGCCTGAAGCTGATTGCCCAGACCGGCCGCGTGGGTACCCACCTGGACGTGGCTGCGTGCACCGAGCGGGGCATCGCCGTTGCCGAGGGGGTGGGTTCGCCCTTTGCCACCGCCGAGCTCACCTGGGCACTCATCCTGGCATCCATGCGCCGCCTGCCGCAGTATGTGTCGAACCTGAAGCACGGCGCCTGGCAGCAGTCGGGCCTCAAGTCGTCTTCCATGCCTGTGAATTTCGGGGTTGGCATGGTGTTGCGTGGCAAGACGCTGGGTGTATGGAGCTACGGCCGCATCGGCTCGCTGGTGGCGGGATACGGACGGGCCTTCGGCATGCGCGTGGTGGTGTGGGGCAGCGAGGCCTCGCGCGCCCGTGCGCTGGCCGACGGATTCGATGTAGCCACATCGAAACAAGGTTTCTTTGAAACCTGTGATGTACTGTCGCTGCACTTGCGCCTGGGCGAGTCGAGCGTGGGATGTGTGTCGCTGGACGACCTGTCTCGGATGAAGCCCACGTCGCTGCTGGTGAACACATCGCGAGCCGAGCTTATCGAGCCTGAAGCTTTGCTCGCGGGGCTCAACCGCGGACGCCCGGGGCTGGCCGCAGTCGACGTCTTCGAGTCCGAGCCGATTCTTCAGGGCCACGCCCTGCTTCGGCTGGAGAACTGCATCTGCACGCCACACATCGGCTATGTGGAACAGGACAGTTACGAAACCTATTTCGCGTCCGCCTTCGACAACGTGGTGAATTTCATCAAGGGCACGCCCACCAACATCGTCAACCCCGGCGCCTTGCAGGTTAGGCGCTGACGCTCTTCCGACTGGTTGCCATGAAAAAGGCCGGGTATGCCCGGCCTTTTTCATGTGCGCCCAGCCCGCGGCACTCAGGGCTTTGAGCCCGGATCCTTTGGCGCGAACGGATCTTCCGGGGTCATGAAGTCCAGCACCTCGAAGTCGATCAGATTGTCCAGACCGTCCCGCGCATCGCCTGGAGGCGGGCCTGACTGCGCAGTCGGCTCGACCGCAACCGGCACTTCGGGCAGTGAGGCTTCAAATGCGGAAAATTCCGAGATTTCAGTCAGATCGACGTCCAGTGCCAGTCGGGGCGACGCCGGTGGCACCGTGGCAAAGGCCTCGGGCTTGAGCTCCACCGGAACCGTGTCTTTACCCGCCCCCGCTGTCGGAGCGCTTGCGGCGCTGGCCGCCCCAGCCTTCACGGCGGCTTTCAGGGGCTGCATGGCGGTGTGCTGGAAATCACTGCCGGCCGACGACGCCGCCTCGTCGCGCTTGATCATGTCCTTGGCGATCGCATGCAGCAGCAGCAGTTCGCGGTAGGCCTCCAGGTCGAATACTTCGGCCTCCGCGTCGCCAGGATCACGGAAGATGGATTTTTCGATCAGATCCAGTACCCGGGGCTCTGGCCAAAGCGCCTGGATGCGCCCGAATGCGGTTTCGTAAGCTTCCAGCCCTTGGCTTTCGTCGGTGTACTGGTCGAACAGCGGAGCGCCGGCATTGAACACCTGGTTGAACTCAGCCCGCGCGCGCTCGTAATCGTCACGCCGCCCAAGCCGGTGGAAAAGTTTGAGCAGGTCCAGGTAAGCCAGCGCGCTCGGTTCCGGGCTGTCGGCGAGGTGATTGCGAAGCACCTGTATTGCCTGCTCGTCTTCTCCGAGGGAAACAAAGAAGTCGGCCTGCTGCTGGATGTCGAACAGCTCTTCGGTCGCCACGGAGCGGGCGGCACCGATCAGGCTGGGGGCGAAATCACGCCGGTCTCTTCCGCTGAGCGGTGCGGGCGTTTGCTCGACGGGGGGGAGACTGTCACCGAGCTGATGCGATCCCGACAACGGACGGTATTCACCAAACGCAGAGTCCGGGTCATCGAGCGTGAGGTCCAGATCGAGGCCGGTCAGTTCGACAGGCGGGGGCGCTGGCTCGCGCCGTGCAGCTTTGGAGCCTCCCACGGCCCACCAGGCCGCGGGCTTCTCGTCACCACGACCGGAAGCCATGCGGCGCCACAGCACCGCCAGAGCCCCGAGCGCCAGCAGCAGGCCCGCACCCAGGGCGTAGACCAGCCCGTTCAGGTATCTCCCCGACTCGGCGGTGGCCAGACGTCCATTGAGGTCAGCGATGGTGGCCTGGGTCTGTGCTTCAGCGCTGCGCAGGCCCTGGGACTCGGCTTCCAGTACGGCGAGCCGCTGGGCATCACGCAGGATGTCCTCGGGCGTGGCGTTGATCGAACGCCAGAGCAGACCGGCTGCCGCACGGACCTCGTCCGATGTGGTGGGCTCGCTCAGCAGGTCCATGCTCAGCTTGAGCACGGGGTCGCGTTCCAGCTGCAGGCTCAGGTCCAGCGGCTCCAGCTGCAGTCGGGGTCTGGGTGCCCGGGCCGGGTCGGGCGGGCGGCGAACCACCGGCGGCGGCGCCGCACGTGGGGTGCGAGGCGCGTCTGTCGACGCGGCACTGTCGGACGCCGTGCGCGCCACAGGTGAACGCGAGGGAACGGGCGCCAGCACGCTGGAGGTACCCCCGGTGCTGGTCACGGGCGCGCTCTCAGCGCCACCCGCATCCGGGGCAACACGCGGCAACACAGGTGCTGGCGCGAGCGATTCGGTGAGCGGGTCAGCCAGCAGCACATAGCGCCGTGTGAAGGGCGCATTGCACCCTGCTCGCACGTAAACCGTCACCACCGGCTCATTGACCGGCTGAAGGGTCTGGATGCGGACCTGAGCCTCTGACTCCGAGCCTCCGGCCAAGGGGGTGCTCCGTACCTGGCTTGCCGAGACCTGGGCGTCGCCATAGAACACATCCGCGCCGAAGCACTGCGAGGCCATGTCTTCGCCCGGCGCCATGAGGGCCTGCACCCGGATGTCGAGAGGGCGCCCGATAATGGCCGCGCCGTTGTGCCTGCCGAGGGTGACGGCCGCGCTGCCCAAGGCGTTCGACAGCAAAATACAGCCTATCCAGATCTGGCGCACGTCAGATATCCTTGGTTTCATTTGCCGAACATTTTGTCATAGCTTGTTTGCACGTTCATTGAGATAACACTTTTATATGCAGCCAATATTTCACACAACCGCCGTTGTTGGTGCCGGCGCCATGGGCCGGGGCATTGCCCAGATGGCCGCGCAGGCCGGTAGCACCGTGGTGATGTACGACGTCCAGGCAGGCGCCGCCGATGCGGCGCTGGCCACGCTGCAGTCCACGTGGCAGACCCTCGTGAACAAAGGAAAACTGGATGCGGCCGCCATGGCGGGCTATGTCGACCGCGTGCGCGTCGCCCAGGCGCTGAACGACCTGGCGCCGTGCGATCTGGTGGTGGAAGCCATCGTGGAGCGGCTGGATGTGAAGCAGCGCCTGTTTGGCGAACTTGAAGGCGTGGTCGGGCCCGACTGCGTGCTGGCGACCAACACCTCGTCGCTGTCGGTCACGGCCATTGCCGCTGCTCTGAAGCGACCGGGCCAGCTCGCTGGGTATCATTTTTTCAATCCGGTTCCCCTGATGCGGGTGGTGGAGGTCATTGCCGGCCTCAAGACCGAAGCCTCGGTGTGCCAGCGGCTCACGGACTACACACGGCAGTTCGGTCATACCCCTGTATCGGCACAGGACACCCCGGGCTTTATCGTGAATCACGCCGGGCGGGGCTACGGCACCGAGGCCCTGCGGGTGGCCGGCGAACGCGTGGCCGATTTCGCCACGATTGACCGCATCCTGAAAGACCAGATGGGCTTTCGTCTTGGCCCGTTCGAGCTGATGGACCTGACCGCGCTGGACGTTTCCCACCCGGTCATGGAATCCATTTACCGGCAGTATTTCGACGAGCCACGCTACCGCCCTAGCGTCATCACCGCCCAGCGCCTGGCCGGGGGCGTGGTGGGCAAGAAGGTGGGCGAAGGCTTCTACGGCTATGAAAATGGTGCAGCCCAGGTGCCCGCCGAACCCGCCCCGCCCGCAGTGGCCCAGCTGCCGCCAGTATGGGTGTCGCCCAAGGCCGCGCGGCGTGCCGAGCTGTACCAGCTGCTCAAGGACCTGGGCGCCAGCATCGAAACCGCTGCCGCACCGTCGTCGACCGCGCTGATCCTGGTCGCCCCACTGGGCCTGGACGTGACCACCCTGGCGGCTGTCGAGCGCCTGGATGCCGCCCGCACCGTCGGCATCGACATGATGCTCGACGATGCCGCCACCAAACGGCGCGTGCTGGCCACCAACCCGGCCACAAGGATCGACATGCGCGACGCCGCACATGCGCTGTTCGCACGCGACGGCAAGGCGGTCAGTGTGATCCGCGACAGCGGCGGTTTCGTCACCCAGCGGGTGGTGGCCACGATCGTGAACATCGCCGCCGACATGTGCCAGCAGGGCATCTGCACGCCCGCTGATCTGGATGTGGCGGTCACGCTCGGCCTGGGCTACCCCATGGGCCCGCTGGCCATGGGGGACCGCATCGGCCCCACCAACGTGCTGGAGATCCTGTTCAACATGCAGACCGTCTACGGCGATCCGCGTTACCGCCCCTCGCCCTGGCTGCGCCGCCGCGGCGCGCTCGGCCTGAGCCTGACGCACGAAGAAGGATGATCCCCCTGCGCCGCTGCGCGTCTTCCCCCAAGGGGAACCACATCTGCGGCCTGGAGACGCCAGTTCCGGGGTGTGCCTGGGCAGCTCCCCCTCAGAACGCGCAAGCCTCAGAGCGCGTCTGAACCGCTATTCATCTGACCCGATTTCTGCAGAAGGTATTCCATGACCGCCAGCCTCAAGAGCCACAGCCACGGCCAGACCATGGTGCTGACCATCAGCAACCCCGAGCACCGCAACGCCCTTGGGCCCGACCTATATGCCGCCGGCGTGGAGGCTTTGAATGTCGCCGAGAACAGCCCCGAGGTGCGCAGCGTCGTGATCACTGGAGAAGGCCAGCACTTCTGCGCAGGTGGCAACCTGCAGCGCCTGCTGGCCAACCGCCAACAGGCGCCCGAGGTGCAGGCGCAAAGCATCGAAGGCCTGCACAACTGGATTGAAACCATCCGCACTTTTTCCAAACCGGTGGTGGCTGCGGTGGAAGGCTCCTGTGCCGGCGCCGGTTTCTCGCTGGCGCTGGCCTGCGACATGATCATCGGCGCGCACAACAGCGTGTTCGTGATGGCGTACAGCAACGTCGGCCTCTCGCCCGACGGGGGCGCCAGCTGGAGCCTGACTCGCGCGCTGCCACGCGCCACGGTGCTGCAATTGCTCATGTGCGGCGACCGCATCAGTGCCGAGCGCCTGCAACAGCTGGGCCTGATCAACCAGGTCAGCGGCAGCGGAGAGGCACTGAACGATGCTCTGGCCCTGTGCGAACGGCTCAACGCCCGCGCGCCCAATGCCCTGGCCAGCATCAAGGAACTGGCCAACGAAGCCTCCACGGCCGAGCTGCACACTCAGCTCGCCGCAGAGCGCGACCATTTCGTGCGCAACCTGCACCACCGCAACGCGGGCGAAGGCATCGCCGCCTTCATGGAAAAGCGCCCGGCTCGCTACAGCTGACACCGCTTCGCAGCCTCGCGTTGCGGGCGGCGGCCGAGTCTGCGCGGACGCCCCCGCGCCGTTCACATGGACGCGCGCGGGACACATTTGCACGCAATCCCTGATGTGTCGACCCGGTCTCAGTGGCGACAATCAGAACGTTTTCAGTCACTCATAAGACAGCCCATGGACGAACCGATTCTGACAATGGAAGAACGCGAGGCGATCAACGGTGGTCGCTGGTTCAACAGCCTTTCTCCTTCCCTGCGTCACGACATACTGCGATGTGCCTACGTCAAGCGATTCAAAGACGGCGATCTGATCGTCGCGCGCGGCGATCCGCCGACCGAATGGACCGCGGTGGCCAAGGGCGCGGTGCGCGTGAGCTCGACTTCGCTGTCGGGCAAGCAGATCACCCTCACCTACGTGGAGCCGGGCGTGTGGTTTGGCGATGTGGCGATGTTCGACGGCGACCAGCGCACCCACGATGCCTATGCCCACGGCGTCACCACCCTGCTCTGCGTGGCCCGCAACGATTTCCAGAAAATACTGGGCATGCATGTGGAGCTGTACGAGGCGCTCATGCGCCTGCAGGCACGGCGCATCCGCACGCTCTTCGGTCTGGTGGAAGACCTCAACACCCTGCCCCTGCGTGCGCGGCTCGCCAAGCAGTTGCTGCACCTGGTGCGCAGCTATGGCGTGCCTTGTCTGAACGACGGCAACGAGATGCGCATCGGACTGCAGCTGGCTCAGGAAGAATTGGCGCAGCTACTTGGCGCCTCGCGCCAGCGGGTGAACCAGGAACTCAAATCGATGGAGCGCGAAGACGCCATCCGCATCGAACAGGGTGGCCTTGTGGTGCGCAACCGCAACCTGCTGATGCGCATCGCCGAAGCCGAATCCTGAGCATCCTCAGCGGGCGAACCGCGTTCGCTGGGGAAGCCTCCACCAACAACGGGCACCCCGCATGAGCGATACGCAGAACTTCACGGGCACGCGCCCGGTCACCGACCAGCACCTGTTTGACGTCCCCGCCCTGCAGGCCTGGCTGGAGGCCCGGATGCCCGGCTTTTCCGGGCCACTGACCGTCGAGTTGTTCAAGGGTGGCCAGTCGAACCCCACCTACAAGCTGATCACCCCGCAACGCGCCTATGTGATGCGCGCCAAGCCCGGGCCCGTGGCGAAACTGCTGCCCTCTGCGCATGCCATCGAGCGCGAATTCCGGGTGATGAGCGCGCTCAAGGGAACCGGGGTACCCGTGGCCGAAATGCATGTGCTGTGCGAAGACGAGTCGGTCATTGGCCGTGCCTTCTACATCATGGAGTGCGTGGATGGCCGGGTAATGTGGGACCAGTCGCTTCCCGACATGAGCCGCGAGCAGCGTGGGGCCATCTACGACGAAATGAACCGCGTCATGGCTGCGCTCCACACCGTGAACCCCGGCGCCATCGGGCTGGACGGCTACGGCAAGCCCGGCAACTACTTCGAGCGCCAGATCGGGCGCTGGAGCAAGCAGTACGTGGCCTCGGTGACGCAACCTATCCCCGAGATGGACCGCCTCATGGAGTGGCTGCCGCAGAACATTCCGGCCATGGCACGTGACGAGCGCATGGTGTCCGTCGTGCATGGCGATTACAGGCTCGACAACCTCATGTTCCACCCGACCGAGCCACGCGTGCTGGCCGTGCTCGACTGGGAGCTGTCCACCCTTGGCCACCCGCTGGCCGACTTCAGCTACCACTGCATGGCCTGGCACATTCCGCCGGGCGCATTCCGCGGCATCGGTGGACTGGACGTGGTTGCACTGGGCATCCCCTCTGAAGACGCGTACATCGCCCGCTATTGCGAGCGCACCGGTTTTGCGACACCCGATCAGCTCAAGGCCGACTGGAATTTCTACCTGGCCTACAACATGTTCCGCCTGGCGGCCATTCTGCAGGGCATTGCCAAGCGCGTCGAAACGGGCACCGCGTCCAGCGCCCAAGCGGTCAAGTCGGCCGCCGGCGCTCGCCCCATGGCCGAACTGGCCTGGCGCTTCGCCAGCGCCGCCTGAAGCCTGGCTGACGCCCCCATCACTCACCCCGACAGTCAGTTTTCTAACCGCGCCCCGGCGCCCCAGGAGCCACGATGAACTTCGATTACACAGACAAGGTCAAGGACATGCGGGAGCGCCTGCTGGCGTTCATGGACGAGCACATCTACCCGAACGAAGCCCGATTCTTCGCTGAGATCGCGGCCAACCGAGCCAAAGGCAACGCCTGGCTGCCCACCACCATCATCGAAGAGCTCAAGCCCAAGGCACGGGCCGCCGGCCTGTGGAACCTGTTCCTCCCCAAGAGCCCGCGCGCCCCGGAGGGCCTGTCCAACCTCGAATACGCACCCATGTGCGAGATCATGGGGCGTGTGCCCTTCGCCGCCGAGGTGTTCAACTGCTCGGCCCCCGACACTGGCAACATGGAAACCTTTGAGCGCTATGCCAGTGAGGAACTGAAAGACCAGTGGCTCGAGCCGCTGCTCAGGGGCGAGATCCGCTCGGCCTTTCTGATGACCGAGCCGGAGGTGGCCTCCTCGGACGCGACCAACATCCAGTGCCGCATCGAACGCGACGGCGATGAATACGTCATCAATGGCCGCAAGTGGTGGTCGTCCGGCGCCGGCGACCCGCGCTGCGCGGTGTACATCGTCATGGGCAAAAGCAACCCCGACGCGCCGCGCCACTCGCAGCAATCCATGATCATCGTGCCGGCCAACGCGAAAGGCATCACCATCGTTCGTCCTCTCAGCGTGTTCGGCTACGACGACGCGCCGCACGGCCACATGGAAGTGCTGCTGGAGAACGTGCGCGTGCCGGTAGGCAACCTGCTGCTGGGCGAAGGCCGCGGCTTCGAGATCGCTCAGGGCCGCCTCGGCCCCGGGCGCATTCACCACTGCATGCGCTCGATTGGCGCGGCAGAGCGCGCGATGGAACTGATGTGCAAGCGCCTGAACAGCCGCATTGCGTTCGGCAAGCCCGTGTCAGCCCAGTCGGTGTGGCACGAGCGCATCGCCGACGCGCGCTGCCGCATCGAGATGGCACGCCTGCTCACGCTGAAGGCCGCCTACATGATGGACACCGTGGGCAACAAGGTAGCCAAGGCCGAAATCGCGATGATCAAGGTGGTGGCGCCCAACATGGCCTGCGACATCATCGACATGGCAATTCAGGCGCATGGCGGCGGTGGGGTCAGCGACGATTTTCCGCTGGCTTATGCCTACGCGAACCAGCGCACCCTGCGCCTGGCCGACGGCCCGGACGAGGTGCACCGCCAGTCCATTGCCAAGCTCGAGCTCGCCCGACACATGGTCGTCAAGACCGACGTCGACATGCCGGTGACGCGCGGCTGCTGACCTGCATTAAGTGCATCAGGGCGAAGGCGCCGCCCTCGCCCGCTTACTGCTGCGCTCAACGAGTTCCAACGCGCCGACGAGTGAGGTCTGGTCGTCTGAGGGGTTCACCTGCATACGCAGATAGGTGTTCCCGCGCATCAGCATGAGCAGGAAGGGTGTGTCGGCAGGGCGGTGCGGGAGCGTGCGCATGAGCGCCCCGATCATGTCTTCCGTGAGCCAGTGGCGGGCCAGTTCCGGCGCATCCGTCATCACCGCAAAGGCGGCCCAGAACGCATCCTCAGGACCCGACCAGCCCATGTCCCGGTACAGTGAGAGCCACCGAATTTCTTCGGGCAGCTCCAGTGCAGACGTCTGCAGGTCATCGATGTAATCCGAATACAGCGCATTGGCCTGCACTTCCAGCTGACGCTTGAGGGCGCGGTTCATGATCACCACCGCACCCGGCAGCCTGAACCCAAGGCCATGTCGGGCGCGCAGTTCGATACCGTGGATGAATGACCGCGAACTCGGGCCGCACTCGGCCCTGAAGGCCCACCCATCGAGCTGACCATACAGCGCGAACTGGCCAGGCGTCACGTCCGTGAACGTCAGCGACCGGCCTTGCGCCCAGCCATGCAAGGGTTCCAGTGGAGCCGGCTCGCGCCGCCGCCCACCCAGGACGTTCTTGATGCGTTCCAGCATGTTCCGTGCTTATCCCTTAAAGTGATTTCATTATCGATTCACTCAGCAGAAGGTTCGCATGATCGACGTCTATTCCTGGCCCACCCCGAACGGTCATAAAGTGCACATCATGCTGGAGGAATGCGGGCTGCGCCTGGGTCGCGACTGGCAGGTGCATGCGATCAACATCGGCCAGGGCGACCAGTTTCAGCCGGACTTTCTGAAGATCAGTCCGAACAACAAGATTCCCGCGCTGGTGGACCCCACCGGCCCGGACGGGAAGCCCATCAGTCTTTTTGAGTCGGGTGCCATCCTCCTGTACCTGGCAGCGAAGACCGGCAAGTTTCTGCCACGATCAGACCGCGCGAAATTCAAGACGCTGGAATGGCTGATGTTCCAGATGGGAGGGGTTGGGCCCATGCTGGGGCAGGCCCATCACTTCCGCCTCTATGCGCCCGAGCAGATCGAATACGCCGTGAACCGCTACACCAATGAGGCCAGACGCCTCTACAGTGTGATGGACCGCCAGCTTCAAACGCACAGATTCATCTCGGGCGCCCAGTACACCGTGGCCGACATCGCCATCTTCCCCTGGATACGGAGGTGGGCCAACCAGGGCATCGACTGGGCAGACCACCCCCACCTGAAAGCGTGGTTCGATCGCATCGCCGAGCGCCCGGCGGTGCAGCGCGGCGTCGCCGTGCTGGCCGACGCACGAAAACCGCTCACCGACGACAAGGCCCGCGCGGCGCTGTTTGGCCAGGAGCAGTACAAAAAACGCTGAAGAATTTGTCCGCGGTCCGGGAACCCCCGTTTCACCGGGTACAATTCGAAGCTTAGTCGGAGCGTAGCGCAGCCTGGTAGCGCATCTGCTTTGGGAGCAGAGGGTCGCGAGTTCGAATCCCGCCGCTCCGACCATTCATGAGAAGCACAAAAGGCCCACCCAGTGGGCCTTTTCTGTATCTGAACCTTGTTCTTGCACCTGCCTGCGCTGCAGCTGCCAGAGCCCTTTCTGCCCGTAGCTCAACCGGATAGAGCAGCTGCCTTCTAAGCAGCAGGTCGGGGGTTCGAGTCCCTCCGGGCAGGCCATTGGCAGATTTCATACCGTCCCAGGAAGTCCGTCAAGGTCTGATAAATCTTTGATTTCAAACGATTTTTTTGAAGTTTAGGTTCTGCAAAGGCCCAAGCGAGCCCGTTGCAGCTCTCCAAAAACTGGGGAACAATTGGGGGAACAGGACCCGAATTTTTGTCTGGTGGGCCTGGTTGTTCCCCCAGATTTGAACTTCTCCGCCTGCGAAAGTCGATAAAAAGCGGGGTTTTTGGGGGAACAACCACCAGGTTTTTGGACTTCAGCCGGAGTTGTTCCCCCATGTTGACCGACATCGCCTGCAAAGCCGCTGTTTGCCCGCCGGGTAAGCAGCGGGCACGTTTGTCTGACGCCGGTGGTCTCTACCTGGAGACCTCACCCAGCGGATCAAGACGCTGGTTCTGGAAGTACCGGTTCGGCAATAAAGAGAAGCGTCTGGCGTTGGGCACCTACCCCGCCGTTTCACTGAAACAAGCCCGCAGCGAACGTGACGCCGCTCGCCGCACCCTGCAGTCAGGCTCGGACCCATCGAAACGCCGTCAAATCGAGCGGCTGGAAGCCCAACTCATAGAGGCCAACACGTTTGAAGAAGTGGCTCGGGAGCTGCATGTCACCAAGGCGAGCGGTTGGAGCAAGCAGTATGGGGAACGCTGGCTGGAACGCATGGAAAAGGACTTGTTCCCCTGGATCGGTCCCGTTCCCTTACCAGAGATCACGGCACCGATGCTGCTCAACACGTTGCGCAAGATTGAAAAAAGGGGTGCGCGGGAAACCGCACACACCTTGCGCCAGACGGCTGGGCAGGTATTCCGCTACGGCGTCGCCACGGGCCGTTGCGAACGCAACCCCGCGCCCGACCTTCACGGAGCGCTTCAGCCACTGAATATCAAGCACATGGCCGCCATTCTGGAGCCGGCCCAGGCCGGTCAACTGATGCGGGCCATCCACGACTATTCCGGGCAACCAGTCACCCGAACCGCGCTACTACTGTCCGCCCTGCTGTTTCAACGTCCCGGCAACATGCGGGCCATGCAATGGAGCGAAGTGAACCTGGTCGAGCGAGTCTGGACCATCCCGGCGGACAAGATGAAGCGCACGGTCTACGGCAAGCTCAATGGCCGTCCGCACCTGGTGCCGCTGTCACCCCAGGCCGTCGAGTTACTGCGCGACTTGCACCCGCTCACGGGTCAGTCACCATACGTCTTCCCTAGCTTGGTGAGTGCGCAACGTCCCATGAGCGAAAACACCTTGCGAGTCGCAATGAGACGCATGGGTTACAGCAATGAAGACATGACGCCGCACGGCTTTCGCGCGATGGCTCGAACACTCATGGTCGAGAAGCTGAACATGCATCCCGATGTCATAGAAGCCCAGCTGGCGCACGGAAAATCCGGCCCGCTGGGAGCTGCCTACGACCGCGCCGAGTTCATGGAGCAGCGCCGCAAGATGATGCACGAGTGGGCCACCTACCTTGAACGCCTGCGCACGGGTGCCAATCCCCCTGCAAAGCGAAAGCCACTCGCAAAACCTGCCTGAGCGTTGCGTGCGCTGTGTAGAGATGGCAGCCTACGAGGGCCGTGCATCTGCCTGAAACATTGATGGAAAGCTCACCGATTCGGTCCGATGTCTCGTGGCCGAGTCTGTGGCTGCGGATCCGGTCGACGTTCGGGTTGCTGCGCTGTTCGCTGCCCTTTCAGCTCGCCACGCACCGGCCCACGTTGTGGCTCATCGGCCTGGGCCATTTCGTTGACGAAACGGGCGACATGCCCGGCCAGCTGACGATCGGCCGCCTCGCCTGATTGTGCCAGGGCCCGTCCAATCTGCAGCCAGGCCTCGACAGCGACAGCCCTCGCAGGATGCGCCTGAGGGCCGCTTTCTTTGTCTGAAGGGACGCGACGCAGGCGTCCTTCTTCCTGCGCCTTCAGGCGCCACAGCGGATCGGGTTGCTTGCGTTGACCGCGCGTGAGCCGCCGCGTCGCTTCAGCCTCCACACCATACCCCCGCAGCTTGTCGGCAAAGGTTTCACGCCAGCGCTGCAGGTCGGCCTTGCGCGGGTTGAGCCGCTTGCCCCGCATCGACTCGGCCCGCACGCTGATGTGCACATGCGGATTGGCCTGGTGGTCGTGCAGCACCATCACGTACTTGTGGTCCGCCAGCTCGGGCTGCGCGAATTCGCGCGCCGCCTTCTGAACGATCAGCGGGTCGGTGCCGCGTGGCATCGACAACATGATGTTGAAGGCCTCGCGTCGGTACCCGACGTCGTCGATCAGGCCGCCCCCGAACCGCCAATCGTCGGCCAGTTCGTGCACGGCACCTTTGCCGCGCACGGTCTCGCCCTGCTCGTTCTCGATGTCGAGCCGGCCGTTCTTACTGATGTAGCGGAAGTGGGCCGCAATGGCGAGCATGCCCCGCCCGCCCCCGGTGACCTTGACCATGACTTGCGGCACCCGGCGCACCACCGTGGCTTCGATGCGCTGGCGAATGGCGGCTGCCCGCTTGCGCAGGCCACCCCCTTCCAGGCGTGGCTCGCGACGGCCCTTGACGACCCGGTTGCCGGGGTAGAACAGACGGTCGCCCCACTGAACGAGCACGCCATCGATGTTGGGTGTCTGGGCCATGCTGTTCTCCCGGGTGTCAGCGGTGGGTCCGGCGCTGGCTCTCAGCGGGCTTCCCGCGCGGGCGCAGGTCGGCCAGCAAGCCGGCGGCTTCCTTGAGGTGGCGTCGGACGTCCCCATCCAGCGTGTCGAGCATGTCGCGGTACACCAGCGCCTGCAGCACCTTGCTCAGGGTCAGGAGGCGCGTGAGGGCGTGGATGTTGCGGCTGAGGCTGGACAGCTGGGCGTTGGACGCCGTGAGCGCGGCGAGCTGGTCAACTCGGCTGACACCGGACGTCAGCGCGGGGATGCCGGCGATGAGACCGGCCAGGTAGGCGCCGCGCGAGAGCCCTGCCGCAGAGGCGCCAGCCACCAGGCGTTGGGCTTCGTCGAGGGTCAACCGGATGGACAACTTGACGATGGCGGCCTGCGTTCCCACGCGATGCAGAACCTCGGGCGTTGCCTGTTCAGGTGCCGCATTCAAGCCCAGTTCGCGGGCCACCGCCCGGCGAACCAGCGCCGACACGCTCAAGCGTTCAGCGTGAGCGCGCTCCACCAGCGAGGCCTTGAGACCGCGCATATCGACCGAGACAAAGTCAGGTTGATGGGTGTTCATGGTGCGACCGAAGGGAGACAACGTGAGCGCAGCGAGCGTTTGTGAAACTGGCGGCACGCCGCCTATCTCTGCACTCACCCTTGACTCCATGGTCATCTGGAAAGGCCTTGGTCAAGGCGCTGGATTCGGGTCTGAATCCAGCGCCAGACAGGCGTGCACACGGGTGGAAGATGGGCCTCAACACCAGGCACCCACCGCCCTGTTGAACAACAACCGCACAACAACTGCACAAACTGAATAACAAGCGATCCGTTACCGAACCGGCACTGGATAGCGAGGACACGATGAAGCTGGACCCGAAGGAACCCCCTGGGCGCAGCACGCGCAAAGCGCGGCGTTTTGCAGCAGAGATCAGCGCGCTACGCGCCCAGGGCTACACGTTCGAGGCGATCCGACAGGCGTTGGCGGAAGTCGGCGTCCAGGTCAGCAATGCCACGGTTCAGCGTGAGGCGGCCCGAGCAACCAGGCTCAGAAGCCAGGCGATGCCGCTGGCGCCCTGCAGCCGGCCTGACCCGGTGCTGCAGGGCGCTGCACCGCCGAACGGGGTTCCAGCCGGGACACCGCCTCAGCGGCTTCCCGACACCCGAACGGCTTCAGATCTGCGCAGTGCCAGGGAAATCGCCGAAGCCTTCACCAAGACACACATCAGCAACCCCCTGGTTCGCGCCAGGGTCAACGCAAAGGACGTGACATGAAGATCGCCGTCATCAATTTCTCGGGCAACGTGGGCAAGTCCACGGTGGCGCGCCACCTGTTGCTGCCCCGCATCGCAGGGGCCGAACTGGTCTCGGTCGAGACGCTCAATGCCGACGAAAGCCAGGTGCAGGCCTTGCGCGGTCGGCAGTTCGGGGAACTACAGGAGTACCTGCAGACCATCGACCATGCGGTGGTTGACATTGGTGCGAGCAACGTCGAAGAACTGCTCGAACTGATGCGCCGGTACCGGGGCAGCCACGAGGACTTTGATTGCTTCGTGGTACCCACGGTGCCGGCACTCAAGCAACAACAGGACACCATCGCCACGCTGATCGATCTGTCACGCCAGGGCATTCCCGCCTCCAAGATCCGGCTGGTGTTCAACATGGTGGACCGCAGCATCAACTTTGGCGCGTCATTCTTTCTTGTGATGGGGTATGTCAAGGAGCAACCGGTGGCACTCGCAAACCCGGCCTGCTGCATGGGTACGAACGAAATCTATGCCAGGGTGCGCAACCAGGGGATTGACCTGGCCACCCTGGCGCGTGACGACACCGACTACAAAGCGCTGATCGCCCAGGCGCCCAGCCCGGCAGAAAAACTCGCCCTGGCCCAGAAGCTGGCCACGCGCAGGCTGGCCAGCGGTGTGGTGCCTGAGCTCGACGCCTGCTTTGCGGCGCTCGAACTGCAAACGTGCGTTGCGACCCCTGTGGCCACGCTGGTGCGGGAGCCCCAGTGAGCGATCTGACCACCGCCCGGGAGGCCCTGATGGCCGAGGCCATCGGCGACCTGGGGAAGCTGCTGGACCGGGTGGAGACCCTGGTGCCCACGCTGGAGGCCAGACAGCTTGAGCTGGTTCAAGCCAGCACCGACTTGGCGGGCCAGGTCAACGCCTATGCCAGGCGCATGGAAGACATCACCGAGAACATGAAGTCGCAGGCGGTCAAGTACATGGCCCGACGGGCCGACGAGCTGGTCCGGGCCACCGTGGACACACAGACCCGGGCGATGGACGAGGCAGCGCGCACCGTGTTCAGAAATGAAGTGGGCCCGGCCCTGCAGCGTATGGTGAAGCCACTGCAGGACGTCTCGGACCTGGCCCGCCGGGGTGGCCGCCCCTGGGAATGGTGGCTGCTGCACGTGGCGACCGCAGTGCTCTCCTCTGCCATCAGCTGGGGAATGGCTGCATGGCTCTGGCTTCGGTGAGCAGCAGCCGGGATCGCGCGAGCCGGCCACAGCCGGGGAGCGCGTGTCGGCCTGTGCGGCAAACGCACCGCCCAGCGCTGGAGGCGGTGCGTTGATGGACCCGATCAGGCCTTGAGCTGGCGCATTTCTTCGGCCAGGATCCACAAGGCCCGGTTCAGGCTCACGCTGCGGTCGATGCCGGCAATCGCCCGGGTGTGCACGCGCCGGCCGGTGGCACTGCGTCCGATCTGGCCACCACGCAGCGCGTTCTCATGCGTCCGCTGGAGAATGCTCCACAGGCTGTGTCCCAGGTCTTCGGGGCGACGGGCTTCGATCAGCTGCTCGGCCGTGATGGGCGCCGGTGGCTGGCCTTCGCTGCGTTCTCCGAAGCGCAGCGCCAGGGCGGCGCGGGCAAAAGCCACCTCTTCCTCGGGCTGAAGGGTCAGGGCTTTCATCGCCTCGGTGGACGCTTCCACGGCCTCGAAGTCGTCGAGCACACGAAACGCCCCTTCGATCACCTCATGCTGGCAGTTGCCTTTGTGGGGGATGCGGATGTCGTGGGCGATGTCCCCCACCACCAGACCGTTGCAGCAGATAAATCTGAAGACGCCTGCGAGCATCTGATAGCTGCTGGCCCCGTCGTGGCTGTTGATCAGGATGATCTCGTTGGCTTCGGGGCGGTTGGTGACCTGGCCCGCGTGGCGCAGGCGGATCATGTGTTTGGTGAAGGCCGTCTTGCCTTCGATGCGGCTCCTGCCCTGCGCGACCATGAAGGGCTCGAACCCTTCGCGGCGCAGCCCGTGCAGCACCTCGATCGTGGGAATGTAGGTGTAGCGCTCGGAACGGCTGGCGTGCTTGCCCTCGGCAAAGATGGACGGCGCGGCGCGGCGCATCTGCTCGTCACCGAGCGGGGTCTCGCTGCGCAGGACAAAGGTTTGCTGGCCGAAACGGGTGACCAGCGTGCGGGAAGCTTGGACGGTGTTCATGGCGATGCTCCTGAGAACAAAAAGGGGAAGAAAAAGGAAAGGAACGAAAACGGGATGGCCGGGCGGGCGGACACGGTCCGGCACATGTGGCTTCAGGCATTCACCGGCTGGCGTTCGCGCCGGGTCTGGCGGCGGCTGGGGGTCGGACTGTTCGGGCCACTTCCATCGCCTGCAGATGGCGCAGCGCCACCCTCGCGCGCCCGGCGTGCCTCCCCTTCGGCCCGGCTATCGAGGTAATCGATCTCGTCGACCGTGAAGGCCATGCCGTGCACCTCGCGCCCGTCGGCGTCCTTGTAAACGTTGTTGCGTACGCGGCCCATGAGGTTGACGTGCGAGCCCTTGCCCAGGTAGGCGGCGGCGTGTTCGGCCTGCGCGCCCCAGAGCGTCCAGCGGATCGCGGTGGCCATCTGCTCCCGGGCTTCGCCGCTGCCGCGGTACTGGTTGCTGATGGCGGTGAGCACCGCCCGGGCGCGCTGGCCCTCGCGGGTGTTGACGTGTTCGAACTGGACGGCACCGGCCAGATGGGCGTTGCGCTGGATGACGTGGACGTGGGCCATGGTGAAACTCCTGAAGTGAGCGAAGCAGCCGGACCCCGATCTGGGTTCCTCAAAGCTGATCCTCTCGCTCGGACTTCCTCGCTCCCGCCCACGGGCGGGCGGGGGGTGGGCATGGCCCCTTCCCCGAGGGAAGGGGTGGGGGATGGGCAAAACCACGCAGCCGAAGCAGTGCGCCGTCACCGGCCCACCGCTGAAAAAGATCCCCCCCAAGTCCCCCTCACCTGTGGATGGGGGCGCCGGGGGGGGATCTGCGGTGGGCAGCCTGGCGCACGCGCTGCCCTCACCTCTTCGGTGGTGCGGGCGAAGCCTGCGCCACCGGATGACCTGAGCAGCGGCGCCTGCTGCGAACGGCGTGCCACCCAAGCGCAGCGACTGGCGCGGTGTTCGAGCCGCTGCGATCACGTCGGCGGGCCAGCCCAGACGCCAGTGCTGGCCCGCCACCACCCTCCTCTGCTGGCGCCCGATGCCCGCGCGCAGCGCGCTGATGGATGAACCAATAAAAAAGGGCCCGAAGGCCCCGGGCTCAAACCAGCCCCTGCTCTGCCATGGACTGCACCGCGCTGCCCGCGACGATGAAGTGGTCCAGCACCCGCACGTCGATCAGCGCTGCCGCCTGCTTGAGCGTCTGCGTCAGGTGCTCGTCGGCCCGGGACGGTGTGGCCACGCCCGAGGGGTGGTTGTGCACGAGCAGCAGCGCCGAGCTGTTGCGCACCAGCGCATCGCGCACGACTTCGCGCGGGTAGACCGATGTCTGCGAGACCGTGCCCCGGAACATCTCGACGTAGTCAATCACCCGGTGCTGCGAGTCCAGGTGCACCACCGCAAACACCTCGTGCGGCAGATGACCGAGACGGGTGCGCAGGAAGTCCTTGACCACCGGGGGCGAGTCCATCACGTCGCTACCGCGCACCTGTGGGGCCAGCAATTGCTGCGCCGCCAGCAGCACCTCGTCGGCCGCAGCCCGGCGGTACTGCCCGCGCGTATCGCGCACCAGCAGCGGTCCCGCTGCGGCAAAAGAAGCCTGAAAGGATTCGAGCGAAGAAAACAGATCGTGTTGCATGACGCACTCCGGTGAATCGGGCGGGATTGCCCGAGACCGGAAAACGGCACGCCGCAGCGCAGCGGTCACAGGTTCGAAGACGGCCGCACGGCCGCCAGCACACGCAGTGGGCGCAGACCTTGAGCGCGAGAACGGTGTGACAGGATGAAGGGAACAGCAAGCCAGCCCCACCACACCAGCACGAGAGCAGAGAAGGCAAGCGCAGCGCGCAGGCCGGGGGCCCCGGGGCGGCCGGAGGGGGTCAGGGATCGAAGCCGCATGGCCGTGACCCGGCACGGGGCGCAGCCCGCAGAGCCCGACGGCGATACGCCGGGACCCAGACCGGATGGCAGTACACCACGCCAGCACCTTGATGAGGCCAAAACCTTCAAAGGCAAATAACCATCATCAAATATCGAAAAAGTGACCATTAAAGTTCGCTTTTTTCGTTCATCCGTGTCATTGGACTGATGATTAGGCAATTGGCCACTTTTATGGCCGTACCTGACCGACCGCAGACGTGGAATTATCACAATCCTGAATATCGACGCCCAGAAGCTGCCCGAAGTCGTGCGTTTCCATCCCGCGCATCCTGAGCACCCTGCGAGAGATGAATGGAGTGGCCAAGGCCAGCGCTGTCAAGGCAGCTGTTGTGCAGGCCATCTTCGATGGCCGGTGAGGTGGTCAACGATCAAATGCTTGCCAGCGGCGTACCCAAGTACCAGAACGACATCTAATGGGCTCGGATGTACCTGGTCAATGCGGGCCTTCTCGACATGTCCACGGCAGCGGCGATCTCTTACAAGACCGCCAGTGGCAACGTCAATGGAACCAAGAGTTGGGACCAGGCCGCTCTGCCCGCTCCCAGCGGGGATGACCTGCAGCAAACTCTGGACGGCACGATCAACTGGCAGGTGCAGCTCAAGGACGTCCTGTGGTCTTTGACCGATCAGGGCTTTGAGCACCACCCCTTTCAAGGTGTTGCCCGCCCAGCCTTGATAACCCGAGCGGTCGCCACATGCGAACTAGCGAGGGCGCCGTCCACGAACCCCTTGGGAACCTTTGGGTTGGGTGCACACTTGCTGGTTGTCAACTGTCTGGGCTTGAGGCGAGTGGCCAGCCGCAACAATCGCTCCATGAGCTGGCTCAGCTGCAGGGCGCCCACTTGCGGCAGATGCTCGGGCGGCAATGCAAAAGCCATCGCCTCATAACCACTGTTGATCTCCACCGTCAGGTGAAAGGTGGATACGTCGAATTCTGGATGCATGGCCTCGTGTGCCTGCGCGATCACGCGCTTGAGCAGGGCCAGCACGTTGTAGGCGAGCACCCCTGCGGCAAAGCCCAGCAGCGCCGCACGCGGATGACCCAGACTCTTGATCTCGCTGTGCAGCACCGACTCTAGCCGCCGGAACATACCTTCGATACGCCAGCGCTGGCGATACCGGCGCGCAATGGTGGCGGCCTCGATCTCCCGGGGGAGATTGCTCCACAGGATGACGTGCGTGTCTCCCGCCTCTGTGGACGATGACAGTTCAATCTCGATGCGCCGCCAGGGCTGCTGCTCAGCTGGCTCTTGAGCTGAATGCCTTGCTCACGCACGCGACCGGTCTGGGTGTCGGTGCATGCACCCCATGGACCGCGCTCGCTCACACGGGGATGGCGCGCATGCTCGCGCACGATGAAGCAGGCCTGGCGCTGGCTCAGGCCGCACAGCAGCGCTTCGGAGCAGAAGTGCCGGTCTGCGATCCACACCTGCTGCGCCTGGACCGACGCCGTGAGGCTGGCCGCGCCCACGCGCTCGCTCTGATGCGTATCCTCACATGCCACGATGTCGCATACCAATGCACTGTCGGGGTCGTAGACCACCAGGGTGTGGCCCGGGCGTGCGGCGCCGCGAAAGCCGCGCAGCATGGCCAGCCGCTTGTCGCTGGCGGGCAAGTGGTTGCCGTCCAGAACGCGCAATTGCCAGCCGGGCAAGCTGGCCTGCCCGGGCAGGCACTCAGTCAAGGGAGCCAGCCGCTGCGCGCTGCCCTGCACCAGCGCGCGCAGCACGGCGGGCTCGCAGCGATTGACCTTGTCGTACAGCGCCGCCAGTGACACGGGCAGCCGTTCATCGAGCTTGAGCGCTGCCGCGTGCAGCGAGGGCCGAAGGCCCAGGGACACCAGCGTCCATCAGCTCCACCACCGTGGAGAACAACAGCTCGCGCGGGTACTGGCGCTGGCGGTGCGTCTCGAACACTTCATCGATCCAGTGCGCTGGCAGGGCCTGCTCCAGGGCCAGGCGCGCCATCACGCTGGCCGGTGCTTGCTGTTCGAACCGCTCCACCACTACTTGCCAGACCATCTTTGTTCCTGATTCCAGAGAAATCAGAAGACTACGACGGTTGCTTCTCCAACACCTTGAAGGGGGTGCCTTTAAGAGCGATCAATCACCGTCCCTTTCGTGCTGTCGCACATGTGCCCGGGAAAGATTCGGGCTTGGCTCTGCCAGCGGGTCGGCAATGCCACGAGAAAGCCTGCTTGATGGGTGCGCATCAAGCCACTGCCACGCCCCAAAGCCCAGCACCCCCAGCAGCAGCAAAGCGGCCAGCCAGCGGCGGTTGTGCTGCACCGGGCTGGGGCCTTGGCCGGGCACCCGTCCGGTCAGCATGGGTTGGGCCATGTTCTGGCGGCGCATGACACTGAATGTGACCATCATCGCCAGGTGTGCCAGCACCACCAGCAGGAAGACGTTACTGAAGAATTCGTGAAGCTCTTCGAGCCAGTCCTCGCCCAACGCGGTGCCCCAGTCGTTGAAGGTACCGTATCCCGTGAGCGTGACCGGCAGCACCAGTGCCAGCATCAACAGCACCGCCAGCGCCACGGCCATGTTCTGGCCCTGGCGCCAGTTGACGGCACGCAAATCGCCAGCTGTCCACGCTGCTTTCAGGGATTTCAGCCATGCAGGTGCCACCCCGAGCTTGCGCCACAGCAAGGATAAGCCCATTTGCCGCGGCCCCCAGAGCCCATAGCCCACACGGAAGGCGAGCAAGCCCGCCAGCGTATAGCCCAGCGTGACGTGCAGCAGCCGCCAGTGCTCGCTTTCCGCGGTGAGGTAGGCGCCAGCAAAACTGAGGGCAAACAACCAGTGGAACATGCGCGTGGGCGCATCGGTGACACGCCTGCTGGGCGCTCTGGTGGCATCCGGTGGGCTGGACGGTGGGGCGTATGAGGGGGTCATGGCGGGGCACCTTCGGTGGGGCATCAGTCTTGCCAGGCACGGCGTTGGCGGGGCGAGAGGCCAGCGGGCATCTGCAGGCGGTTGTCGTCGTAGAGGCCTTGCTCGGTACCGGTGTGGCATGCAGCGCAGTTGGCCGCGGTTTTCACGCTCGGCAGCAACCAGACGCCGAGTTCTATGTGGCGGTGCTTGCGCACGAACCACGCGGAGCGGGTGATGCGGTCTTCAGAGGGTTCTTTGGCCACGCGCTTGTACGTGCCAGCGTGGGCCTGCAGCCACCCGGCGAGTTGCTGCACGGTGGCCGGGTCCAGCGACGCATCGGTACCGAAATGCTGATCCAGCCCGCCCATGAGGCGCTGCCACGAGCGGGCTGGCAGCATGCCCGGCGGGTAGGCGGTATGGCAGGCCGCACATTCCTGCACGTAGACAGGCAGCACCACCTGCGGCATGAGGCGGCCACTTTCTGCATGTGCGGTTCCCAGGACGAAGCCCACACAAAGGGCCACGCCAAGCCGCCCAGCCAGGACCTTGAACCGTTGGGTTGCCTGCCGGGACCCCGGAGGGCGCGAACGAATGACGCTCATTTCAGCTCCAGGAGGAAGGCCAGCACATCGGCTTTTTCGATGGCGGTGCATTCGCGCGCCAGCACGTCCTTGCAGTTGCGGCGAAACCATTTGTCTGCCTTGGCTGCATCGGTCAGGCTTCGGGCGTTGAAGGCGGGCGCCAGCGCAGCGATGGCTTTGCTGGTGTTTGCATGCTGGCCCTGTGCGGTGGGCAGAGCACCGTGGCACGAGGCACACGACCATTCACCACCATGGCGGGACTGGAAAAAAACCTGCCCCCGCGCGGCAACACCTGGGGCACCGGCCTCGGCATTCCAGCGTTGCAGTTGTGCGGCGGGGGTCGTGTCGCCCGCGTGGGCAGTGGCGGCCAGCCCCAGCAGCACGGCGGCCGTCAGTCCGTGGAGAGAGGGAAAATGGAAGTTCATGGCACAGCTCCAGTCAGGGAGAAAAGAATTGGGAAATGGGCGGGCCGATGCAAGGGCCATGGACGCAGTGTGCAAACCGGTACTTGAACGAGACCTGAAGCCGTTGTTCAGCCACCGTTCAGAATCGCTTGAGGACAATGTGGACCATGAACACCTTCAGCCGTTTTCCCCTGGCCCTGCTGTGCGCCGCACTGGTGGTCGTTTCCCTCTCGCTGGTACGGCCCGAGGCCGCCAGCGCGGGCAGCGACGAGCGAGATCACGACCGTGCGCGCAACGCCCTGCAGGCCGGCGAGGTCCTGCCACTGAAGTCACTGCTGACGCAGCTGGAACGCACACATCCGGGCCAGGTGCTGGAGGTGGAACTGGAGCATGAGCACGGACTGTGGGTATACGAGTTCAAGCTGCTCCAGCCCGATGGTCGCCTGGTCAGGCTGGAGCTGGATGCCCGCACGGGCACGCTGCTCCAGCAGCGCGTGCGTGAGCGCAAGCGCGACAGCCAGTGAGCGGCCATGCGCATCTTGCTGGTGGAAGACGACGCCGTGCTGCGCGGTCAGCTGCGCACGGCGCTGGAGGAGGCAGGCCACATCGCCGAGGTGGCCGACAACGGCCGCGATGCCCTGTTCAGGGGGGAAACCGAAAGTTTCGACGCTGTGGTGCTAGACTTGGGGTTGCCGCAGCTGGACGGCATCACCGTGCTGCAGCGCTGGCGTGCGGCCGGGCGCGCCATGCCTGTGCTCATCCTCACGGCACGCGACAACTGGAGCGAGAAGGTGGCGGGCATAGACGCCGGAGCGGACGACTACCTGACCAAGCCGTTCCACCTGGAGGAGTTGTTGGCACGCCTGCGTGCCCTGATGCGCAGGGCCGCCGGCCAGGCATCGGCGGTCTTGCGGTGCGGCACGGTGCGCCTGGACACCCGAAGTGGGCGTGTCACGGTGGACGGCCAGCCGGTGGCCCTGACCAGCCATGAGCACCGGGTGCTGGAGTACTTGATGCACCGGCCCGGCGCCGTGGTCTCGCGCAGCGAACTGACCGAGCATATCTATGCTCAGGACCACGACCGCGACTCCAACACCATTGAAGTTTTTGTGGGCCGCCTGCGCAAGAAACTGCCTGAAGGCATCATTGAAACCGTACGCGGCCTGGGTTACCGCCTGGTGGTGCCGTGACGGCACCCTGGTGGCCCCGAATCGGCACGGGCTCCCTGCGTTTGCGGCTGCTGGGCGCCACGCTGGTGACGCTGGCGCTGGCGCTGACCGGCGCGCACTGGTGGCTCAGCAGCCTGTTCAGGGACCATGTGTGGCGCCAGTTCGATGTGGCGCTGGTGCAGCAGCTGGACCAGCTGACGGCGCGCCTGTCGTTTGACAGCGAAGGCTTGCCCAGCATCGACCCAGGCAGCCTGTCGGACCCGCGCTGGGACAGACCCTACTCGGGTCTCTACTGGCAACTCGACCGCGTGGGGGCGCCAACACCGACCGGTGCGCCAGCCCCAGGACGCACGGGCGTGCTGCGCTCCCGTTCGTTGTGGGACAGCCAGCTCCATCTGCCGCTGGACGCGCTGGCCCCCGGGAGCCTGCACACCCACGAGGCGGCGGGCCCAGGCGGTGAGGCGGTGCGCGTGGTGGAGCGGACCGTGGCCGCGGGTACACACGCGCGTGAAATCGACGCCTGGCGCCTGATAGTGGCAGCCGATACGCAGGAGACGCAGCAGGCGATGGGGCGGTTCAGTGGCTTGCTGGCGGCGTCTTTGGCGGGGCTGGGCGCCTTGCTCGCACTAGCGGCGCTGGCGCAGGTGTCGGTGGGCCTGGCGCCATTGCGCCGCATGCGCGAGGCCTTGCAGCGCCTGCGCGACGGGCATGCCCGCCGGCTTGAAGGGGATTTTCCGATGGAGTTGCAGCCGCTTATTCACGACTTCAACAGCGTGCTGGAACGCAATGCCGAGGTGGTGGAACGCGCCCGCACACAGGCGGGCAACTTGGCCCACGCACTCAAGACGCCACTGGCCGCTCTGCGCAACGCGGCGCGGCAGTCTGCGCCCTCTGAACTGGGCACCCTGGTGAGCGAACAGGTCGAGCAAGCTCAGCGGCACATACAGTGGCACCTCGCCCGCGCCCGGGCGGCCGCCACGCAGCACCTGCCCGGCCAGCGCACGCCGCTGGCGCCCGCGCTGGCGGGGCTGGTGCGCGTCATGGACAAGGTGCATGCCGAGCGCGCCATTGCGGTGAACGCCAACGCCGTGGCACCCGAGCTGGCCTTTGCCGGCGAAGCCCAGGACCTGCAGGACATGCTAGGCAATCTGCTGGACAACGCCTGCCGCAGCGCCCGCCGGCAGGTAGAGGTGACGGCACAGCGCGATGGCCCGCAACTGTGCATTGCTGTGGACGACGACGGCCCGGGCATTGACCCCGAATTGCGCCCTGCCGTGCTGCGGCGTGGGGTGCGGCTGGACGAAATGGTGCCCGGCAGCGGGCTGGGGCTTTCCATCGTGGTGGAACTGGCCAGCCTCTACGGTGGCGAGCTGGCGCTGCAAGACAGCCCCCTTGGTGGTCTGCGGGCCCTGCTCATACTGCCTCATTCACCTGAAACCAGACCCTGAACCACCCCGAAGCACCACGCCTTCAGGTCTGCTTAAGCTGTACGGGTTAGCGTTGCACCATCTCCACCCTCGCCCTCTCCCTGCGACCCCATCCATGCGCCTGATCATTCTGGAAGACGACCCCCAACTCGGCGAGGCCCTGGCCATCGGCTTGCGCCAGCAGGGCCATGTGGTGGACTGGTTCCAGGACGGCGAGCCGGCCGGCCACGCGCTGGGGTCGGCCGCCTACGACGCGCTCATCCTCGACCTGGGCCTGCCGCGCACCGACGGCGTTACCTGGTTGCGCCAATGGCGTGCCGCTGGCCTGACCCTGCCGGTGCTGATCCTGACCGCGCGCGATGGCGTGGAGCACCGCATCGGTGGGCTGGATGCCGGTGCCGACGACTACCTCATAAAGCCCATCGACATACACGAACTGGCGGCGCGCCTGCGCGCGCTGCTGCGGCGCGCCACCGGGCGTGTGCAGACCGTGTGGACGCACGGTGCGTTGCAGTTCGACCCGGCCAACCGCACGGTGCGTTGGAATGGGCGGGCAGTGGAACTGACGCCGCGCGAAACCGCCCTGCTGGAGGTGCTGCTCAAGCAACCGCAGAAGGTGCTCTCCAAGAGCCGCTTGCAGGAGCAGTTGTACGACTGGAGCGGTGAGGAGCCCGACAGCAATGTGCTGGAGGTGCACATCCACCACCTGCGCCGCAAGATCCATCCGGGTATCGTGCGCACGGTACGCGGCGTGGGCTATGCCCTGGGCGCGCCCCAGGAAACACCGGCTGCGGCATGACCAGCTGCGCATGTCCACCGCCCCCCTGACCCTGCAGCGCCGGCTGCTGCTCTATCTGCTGATCACGGCGCCGCTGGTGTGGTCGGTGGCACTGGGTTTTTCCATGGTCAAGGCGCGCCACGAAGTCAATGAGCTGTTCGACACCGAGATGATCCGGCTGGCCCGCCAGATCCAGGTGATTTCGCCCAGTCTGTCCCCCGACCGCACCGGCCCCCAGTGGCTGGCCGAGCCGCCACCCACACAGGGTGAGGCCGACCTGAACGATCTGGCGGTGGCGGTTTGGAACCAGGACGGCGAGATGCTGGTGGTGGACCGCGAAGGGGTGGCCTTGCCGTGGCACCCCGACGCCACCGGGTTCATGGACGTGTCGGTGGGCGCCGAGGCCTGGCGTGTCTACTACCTGCCGGCCCCCGGACTGAAGGGCCTGATCGCGGCCGGTCAGCGCATGGACGAACGCGACGAGCTGGTGTGGGGCCTGGTGAGCAGTCAGATGGTGCCCTGGCTGCTGGTGCTGCCCGTGCTGCTGGCGGCCATGGCGTGGGCTGTGCGCCGGGCCCTGGAACCCATGAAGGCGGTGACGGAGTCGCTTCACGCCCGCAGTGCCGACGATCTGCACCCCCTGCCGCTGGACCTCGCACCGCAGGAACTGCACCCGCTGCTGGAGGCCATGAACAGCCTGTTCCAGCGCATAGCAACCACGCTGGAACATGAACGGCGCTTCACCGCCGACGCGGCGCACGAACTGCGCACGCCCATGGCCGTGCTGTCGGCGCAGTGGACCGTTTTTCAGGGTGCCCGCGACGACGCCGAGCGGCAACGTGCCGCCGAGAAACTGACGCAGGGCCTGGCGCGCGCCAGCCGCCTCATGGAGCAGCTGCTCAGCCTGTCGCGACTGGAAGCCACGCAGGGGCTGACACAACCGCAGCCGCTGCGCTGGCACGAATTGGTGGAGCAGGTGCTCTCGGATGTGCTGCCACTGGCTGAGCGGCGCCAGATCGAGTTGGCGTGCGAGTGGAACGAGCCGGGCGAAACCGGCGAGTCGGATGGTCCTGCCTGGCTGGGCGACAACACGCTCATGGCACTGCTGCTGCGCAACCTGCTGGACAACGCGGTGCGCTACGCACCCGCAGGCTCCACGGTGGCGCTCAGGCTCACGGCCCATTCCGTGGCGGTGGACAACGCCACCCAGTCGGCTGTGACCCAACGCATGGCCCCGGCCGACCTCGCGCAGTGGGGCAAGCGCTTCCACCGCCCCGACGGTCAGCAGGAAAGCGGCAGCGGGCTGGGCGTGTCCATTGCGCGGCGCATTGCGCTGCTACACGGTCTCACGCTCCATTACCGCATGGGTGCTAATGGCCATGTGGTGGCCGAACTCGCCCGGTCTGCAGTGCCTGCCGCGCCGCCCGTTGCCGAACCTTAAGCGGGCATTAAGGCACGCCGTCTACAACCGACCCCGTCGTCCCGGAAAGCGGCAGTCCCCACGATGGGGCCTGACGCCCTGGCGAGGACCGCCAGGCTTTTCTGGCACCCCACAGAGCACATCATGCATAGAACGATGGAAATGGACAGACGGATTTTTGTCATGAAACTGGTGTCGGCCGCGACGATGCTCGGCGCCTCTTCGCTGGCCTTGGCCGAGGCCAAACCCATGGTCGCCGAAGCCGATCCACAAGCCGTGAACCTGAACTACAAGACCGATGCGGCTGCTGTGAAGCACGCGAAGTTCAAAAGCGGTCAAGTCTGCGGCAACTGCGCGCTGTTCCAGGGCAAGGCCACGGACGCCGCCGGCGGCTGCGGCATCTTCCCCGGCAAGCAGGTGGCGGCCAAAGGCTGGTGCGCGGCGTACGCCAAGAAGGCGTGACCTCGCCCGTGCGCAGCGAAGGCCCGGCGTGGCCGAGGCCCGGACCCGCCGTGCCGGCAGCCGTTCCTGCCAAACGCAAAGGGCTCGGCCGCGTCTGGCATGCACTTCGGTATTCGCTGAAGGGCCTGCGCGCGGGCTGGCACGAGCCCGCGTTCCGTCAGGAGGCCTTGCTCGGTCTGGTGATGCTGCCCAGCGCCTGGCTGTTGGGCAACACCTGGCTGGAGGTGGCGGTGCTGTGCGGCGCCGTGGTGCTGGTGTGGATCGTCGAGCTGCTCAACACCGCCATTGAGTCGGTGGTGGACCGGATCGGGCCGCAATGGCACGAACTGTCTGGTCGAGCCAAGGACATGGGCAGCGCGGCTGTGCTGCTCAGCCTGCTGCTGTGTGCGCTTGTCTGGGGCAGCGCCCTTTTCAACTGGCTCCGGGGTTAGCGCCGCGAAAGCCCAGCAACTCGCCACGGCACGGGGCTGCCACATCCAGCGCAGCCAGATAGGTGCGGGTTTGGACCGCCGCCAGGCCCAGCACGCTGTGGAACAGGTGGTCGTGCGACACCGGCTGGCTGGCCTGCTGGCGCAGGCAAGGCAGGTCCAGACGGTGATGCGCCCGGTAGGCGGGGCTCCACCACATCAGCATGGGCACGTGGGTCTGCTCTTTCGGGGCCATGCCGTAGGGCATGCCGTGCAGGTACAGACCCTTCTCTCCCAGTGACTCACCATGGTCGGACACGTAGTACAGCACCGCGGGCTGTGGCTGCCGCTCCAGCCACGCGACCGCCTCGGCCAGCACATGGTCGGTGTAGCGGATGGTGTTGTCGTAGGCGTTGACAATTTCCTCAGGCCGGCAGGCGGTCAAGGCGGTGTTCTGGCACTCCGGGCCAAAGACCTTGAACCCGGGCGGCGTGCGACGGTAGTAGGCCGGGCCATGGCTGCCCATCTGGTGCAGCACCACCACCGTGCCGCGCGCGCGCCGCGCCGGATCCAGCAGGGCCAGGCCTGCCGGCAATGCCTCCAGCAAAGCGCCGTCGGGGCACTCCCCGTCCGGACAGCGCTCGGGCCCCAGCAGCTTGGCCGCGCTGCTGTGCGTCACCCGTTCGCATACACCCTTGCAGCCCGACTGGTTGTCCAGCCAGAGCACCGCCAAGCCGGCCCGCTGCAGCACATCGAGCAGGTTTTCCTGGCGCAGGTCGGGGTCGTATTGCAGCCTCGTCTGGGCTGAGAACATGCAGGGCACCGAGGTCTGGGTGTTGGTGCCACAGGAACTGGCCTGGTCGAAATAGACCATGTCTCCCCGTTTCATCAACTGCTGCAGCCTGGGCGTGGTGTCCCTCGCGTAGCCCCCCAGGCCAACGTTGGCGGCTCTGGCCGTCTCGCCCACCACGATGAGCACCAGCGGGGCTTCACCGCCCGATGCGGCACCCGCCTGCAACACAGCATCTTCGGCCAGCCGACGCAAGGGCTGCTGGGCATGGCTGGCGCGCCC
Organism: Hydrogenophaga sp.; assembly: GCA_030682835.1. Lineage (GTDB taxonomy): Bacteria > Pseudomonadota > Gammaproteobacteria > Burkholderiales > Burkholderiaceae_C > Hydrogenophaga. Next base: position 64,019 of record JAUXNG010000091.1, read on the forward strand.
CAGGTTGTGGCGGGTGGCGGCGTACACGGTGTTGAAGGGATTGATCATGTAGCGCAAAGACTTGTGGTTGCGCATGAGCGAGGCCATGTCCTGATAGCCCAGCCACAAGACCCCCACAGCCAGCACCAGACACCCGAACACCGTGGCCACCTGCTGCACCACCAGCCTGCCGCGTGGCACCGGGCGCACCGCCCGGCGCCACCACCACCAGCCGGGCAGGGCGAAGCCCATCAGAAGCACCCACCCCAGCGGCCCTGACAGCAGATCTCGTGCTTCCCTGACGTCGGTGTTGACCACATTGGCCCACATGGTCGGGTCTATCACCACGCTGTAGCTGTACATGAAGTGGCTGCTCAATGCGCCGGTGAGCAGCAGCAACAAGCCGGCAGGCTTGCGCCAGCGGGGCCAGATCCAGAAGCCGGTAAAGGCCAGAATGGCGCTCCACAGAAACAGCCCCCAGCCGAAGAACATGACCCACTGCGTGGGTTGCTGAAGAGCCGAAACCTGCGCCAGCTTCAGCCACAACGGGACGTTGCCCAACGTGGCCAGCCACAGAGCCAGCAGGCTCAGCAAAACGGTGGGGTGCCAGCCGGCGGGCTGGTGGGATTCAAGCTGCATGCGCACGCACCTATCGGGATGACGGAGCGGCGCAGTATGGAAAGCGCGGGTTAATCCCAGCTTAAGGCTGAAGCGGTCAACTGGTGGTTTTTCAACTCCCTGCGCGCATGCGATTGAGAACTTCTTTACTGACAGGGGTGGTGCTGTGGGTGCTCGCCCTGGCCTGGGACCTGACCGGTTGGGACTGGGCGGTGATGCGAGCCCTGGGCACGGAGACCGGCTTTGCGCTGCGCCACGACTTCTGGCTGGAGGTGGTGCTGCACGACGGCGCCAGACGGGCCGCGCAGCTGGCGCTGGCGGTGGTGGCCGTCTTCACCGTGAAACCCCTGACGCAACGCCACCTCCCCAGCCTGGCCCTGCCCTGGCAGGCGCTGGCCGGGGTGCTGGCTTGCCTGGTGGTGGCCGGACTGGTCAAGCGCTACAGCGCCACCAGTTGCCCCTGGGAGTTGGACGCGTTCGGCGGTGTGGCGCGGTATGTGTCGCACTGGACCTGGGGTCTTGATGACGGGGGGTCGGGGCGCTGTTTTCCGGGTGGGCACGCCTCGGCGGCGTTCGCGTTCTGGCCGGTGGCGCTGGCCTGGATGCACAGCCCATCGGACCGCATGCGGCGTCTTGGGCGCTGGCTGTGGTGGCTGGTGCTGGCCGCCGGGCTGGTGTTGGGTGGCGTGCAGACGCTGCGGGGGGCGCATTACCCGAGCCACACGCTCTGGACCGCCGTTCTCTGCTGGACCTTGACGGTGCTGATGGCGGTGCTGGAGAGGGCCAGATCCACCTGGGCCACGCGTCAAGACGCCGTGCTGAACAGCCGTTGCTCACCCCTTCCCCACCCTTGAGGTCGCGCCTCCGCCACCCGCCTCGAACAACAGCCGGGGTCATCTCGCCTTGCGGCCCAGCTTCCTGCCCCTGTGGCAGCTATTCAACGCTTTCATGACATTGCATTTCCCCCCACCTGCCTCCACCGAACGTCACGCCCTGGGATGGATGGGTACAGCACCTGCCCTGGCACGGCTCATGGGGCCGCCGCTGCTGGCCATGTGGGCGGTGCTGCTGGTCGGCCGCGCCGGACTCGCGCTGTGGTTGCACGAGCGCATGGGCGCGCAAGCGGCCTGGGGTGCGCTGGGGCTCGAAAGCCTCCGGTTCGATGGCGTCTTGCTGGGCTTGATCTGGTGCGCACCCGCGGCACTGCTGCCCTGGCTGCTCACCTTCCGCGGGGGTATTCAATGGGCAACCAAGGCCACGCGGCTGTATGCCCTGCTGTGGTTCCTGTTCGTGTTCTTCATGGAATGCGCCACGCCCGCCTTCGTCATGGAGTACGACAGCCGCCCCAATTACCTGTTCGTGGAGTACCTGCGGCATGTGCGGGAAGTGGCCCCCACCGTGGTGCTGCAGTACCCCTGGGCCACGGGCCTGGCGGCCATCGCCCTGCCCCTGGGCGGCTGGGCCTTCTGGCGCTGGGCCAGGCCCATCCCGCCCCGTGCCCGCATCACCTGGCCAGCTGCGCTGGGTTGGTCGGTGCTTCTGTTCGGCCTCTTCGTGCTGATGGCCCGGGGCGCCTTGGGACACCGCCCCGCCAACCCGGCCCTGGCCGCCATCACCCAGGACAACCTGGTCAACCAGTGGCCACTGGCGTCGGGCTACACGCTGCTGTACGCGCTGCGCCAGTCTGCGCGCAACGAAACCGGCGGGGTGGTCTACGGGCACATGCCCCAAGACGAGATGCTGGCCGTTGTCCGGGATGAGATGGGCCTGCCCGCGACAGCCTTCAACGCCCCGGATGCGCCCACTCGCCACCTGCAGGCCCGAGGCCCTGCGCGGGCGAAGCCGCACAACCTGGTGATCATTCTCGAAGAGAGCATGGGCGCCGAGTTTGTCGGGCGCCTGGGTGGCCTGGGTGTCACGCCCCACCTGGACCGCCTCGCCGCTGAAGGCATCTGGTTCGACCAGCTCTATGCCACCGGGACGCGCTCGGTCAGGGGCATCGAGGCCGTGGTGGCGGGATTCCCCCCCACATCGTCCGAAAGCACCGTCAAGCTGCAGCGCGCGCAGAAGGACTTCTTCACACTCGGCCAGTTTCTGAAAGCACAGGGCTACCGCTCCACCTTCTTGTACGGCGGGGAGTCCCACTTCGACAACATGCGGGGCTTCTTCATGGGCAACGGTTTCGATGACGTGATCGACGAGCAAGACTTCCCCGAAGACAGTTTCCGCGCCACCTGGGGGGTGGACGATGTGGGCCTGCTGGACAAGGCAGACCCCTACTTTGCCGCCCAGACGCAACCGTTCTTCGGCCTCGTGTTCACATCGTCCAACCATGCGCCCTTCGAGTTCCCCGACGGCGCCATCGAGCTGCACGAAAGCCCCAAGCCAACCGTCAACAACGCGGTGAAGTATGCCGATCACGCGCTCGGCCGGTTCTTTGAGAAGGCCCGGCGCTCAGCTTATTGGGACAACACCGTGTTCCTGGTGGTGGCAGACCACAATTCCCGTGTATACGGCGACACACTGCTTCCCATCCAGCGCTTTCACATTCCCGGACTGATACTGGGTGGGCCCGTAAAGCCCGACGTGATCACCACCCAGGCCAGCCAGATCGATCTGGCGCCCACACTCATCAGCCTGCTGGGCCTGCACGGAGAGCACCCGATGATTGGCCGGGATCTGACCGATCCGGCGCAGCGCCAGCGCCCCGGCCGCGCCATCCTGCAGTTCGACAAGACGCAGGCCTACATGGAAGGCGACAGGGTGGTCCTGTTGCGACCCGAACTGCCACCCGCCGCCATGCGGTACGACAGCCCGTTAGGCCAGCTGATGCCCAGCACCGAACCCATGCCAGACCTGGTCCGGAAAGCCGTGGCGCACGCGCTGTTTGCGCCGCAGGCCTACCGGGAGGGCTGGCATCGGTGAGCAGTGCCCGTCGCGGAACGGGCACCCGCACGGCCTTCCTGAGCGGGACCAGATGACACTTTGCCTGCGGTGAAGGCAGCTTCTGCACGAGGGCCTTGATCTCTTCGCGCCGGCCGGCATCGGCGATCGGCCGGCTCGGGTGCCCCGGGACCCAGAGGGCACGCTGCGCGCAAGGAAGCGCTTCGCTGGCACGGCCGTTCTCGGCCAGAAGCTCGGCGTAAAAGACCCTGGGGTCTATGCCTTGGGGGTTGTCATGCGGCAGATGGCCCAGCCGGGTGCGCAGGAAATCCTTGACCACCGCCGGCGAATCCATGACGTCGCTGCCGCGCACTTGAGAAGCCAGCAATTGCTGCGCCGCCAGCAGCACCTCGTCAGCCGCCGCCGGGCGGTACTGCCCGTGCGTGTCGCGCACCAGCAGCGGCCCGACCGCAGCCGAGAAAGCCTGAAAGGATTCGAGCGAAGAAAACAGATCGTGTGGCATGACGCACTCCGGTGAATCGGGCGGGATTGCCCGGGACCGGAAAACGGCACGCGGCAGCGCAGCGGTCACAGGTTCGAAGACGGCCGCACGGCCGCCAGCACACGCAATGGGCGCAGACCTTGAGCGCGAGAACGGTGTGAAAGGATGATGGGAACAGCAAGCCAGCCCTACCACCACGGCACGAGAGCAGAGAAGGCAAGCGCAGCGCGCAGGCCGGGGACCCCGGGGCAGCCGGAGGCGTCAGGGATCGAAGCCGCATGGCCGTGACCCGGTACGGGGCACGGGGCGCAGCCCGCAGAGCCCGACGGGGGCAAGCCGGGACGTTCAAATTGCAGGTGACATGCAAGCTTCCACTAACCATCCAGGGGAAACCAGGCGTCACCCTCCCCGGCTTTCACAAGTTTCACGATTCTCAGTTACTCGCCATCAAATCGACCGCCAGCCGCCCCAGCGTCCTGATCGCGCCATCAAACCGGGCATCGCCCGGATGTCCCACGTTCAGCCGCAGGTGGTGGGTGAAGCGGTGGTCGGCCGAGAACAGCACGCCCGGCGCGGTGCTGATGGCGCAGGCCCGGGCCCGCCGGTGCAAAGCCAGCGCGTCCACCTGAGGTGGCAGTTCGAGCCAGAGGAAGTACCCGCCTTCAGGCCGGGTGACGCGGGTGCCCGCCGGGAACTGACGCTCCACCAGCTTCAGCGCATGGACCCGCTGTGTGGCCAATGCCTCGCGCAGACGGCGCAGGTGCCGGTCGTAACCACCCTGGGCCAGGAAGTCGGCCACCGCCAGCTGCGGCGGGATGGCGGTGGCCAGAGAGGTCATCATCTTCAGCCGCTCCACCTTGGGCGCGTAGCGCCCGGCGGCCGCCCAGCCGACACGGTAACCCGGCGCCAGGCATTTGGAAAAGGATGAGCAGTGCAGCACCTCGCCCCGCTGGTCAAACGCCTTGGCCGGCGGCGGGCGCCGAGCACCAGCGTGCAGTTCGCCGTACACATCGTCCTCGATCAGCGGTACGCCGTGCTGCGCCAGCAGCGCCACCAGCGCCTGCCGCTGCGCCACCGGCATGAGGGCACCCAGGGGGTTCTGGAAGCTGGGCATGAACCAGCAGGCCGCCACCTTCTGCCGCGTCAGCAGCTCGCCGAGTGCCGCCAGATCCACACCCTCCTTGGGGTCGGTGGCCACTTCCACCGCTTTCAGATGCAGGCGTTCAAGGGCCTGCAGCGCGGCGTAAAACGTGGGCGACTCGACCACCACCACGTCACCCGGCTGGGTGACCGCCTGCAGGCACAGATTGAGCGCCTCCATTGCGCCGTTGGTGATGATGAGTTCGTTATCGGCCAGCGGCACACCCTGCAAGGCGTAGCGTTTGCGAAGCGCCAGGCGAAGGCCTTCGTCACCCGCGGTCAGCGCACCCGTGATCTGGCCGGCCTTCAGGCGCCGCATGGCGCGCGCGCCACTGCGGGCCAGTTCGTCGAACGGAAACAGGTGAGCCGCCGGAAAAGCCGAACCCAGTGGGACCACGTCGGCATCGCGGGTGCTGCCCAGCAAGTCGAACACCAGCTCGCTGATGGCAACCGGCGTGGCCTCGCTGCGTGGGAGCGCCGGCGCCGGGCCGGCACGCAGCGGGCGCCGCGTGGCGCGCACGAAGAAACCGGAACGGGCGCGGGCTTCGATGAGACCGAGCGACTCCAGATGACCGTAGGCCTGGAACACGGTGGACGGGCTCACGCGGCGCTGCGCACAGGTGACCCGCACCGACGGCAGACGCTCGCCAGGGCGAAGCAGGCCGGCGCGGATCGCGTCGGCCATGTCCTCGGCGAGCTGTTGGTAACGGGTCAGGCGTGCACCGCTCATCTGATCTTCCCAGGTCCGGTTTCCTACGAATGATACGGCGCAGATCGAGGCCGCCAGGGCCACCGACCCCGTGCTCAAGCGATGGGAATCGTTACCCGGACACGCGGCGGCTGACGGGTCAGAACCAGCGCGACAGCACCGCCAGCACCAGCGCGGTCGCGATCCCGTTCAGGCCCATGGCCAGCGCGGCAAAGGCCACGCTGCCCGGGTGCGTCTGCAACACCCGCGCAACCCCGATGGCGTGCGCCACCAGGCCGAGCGTGAAGCTGCGCACGATCTCACCGTGTGCACCCTCCCCGCGCCCCTCATCCACCCGCAGCCAGCGCATCAGCGGCCCGGCCAGCAAGGTGCCGAGCACGCCGGTGGCCACCACAGCCATCGCCGCCACCGCGGGCACCCCGCCCGCCCGCTCGGCCGCCATCATGGCCATGGGCATGGTGGCGGCCTTGGGCGCCAGCGACAGCGCAAAAGACATCGGTGTGTCCAGCAGTGCGCACAACGCCACCGTGCCCAGCAACGACACCGTGCAACCCGCCGCCAGCGCCACGAGCAACGGCACCGCCAGCCGCCGCAACAAGGCCGCCTGCCGGTACAACGGCACGGCCAGGGCGATGATGGCCGGCCCCGTGAGCCAGCGCAGCACGCGGGTCGCCTCGGCGTACACCGGGTAGCAGGTGCCGGCCAGCGCCAGCACGCCAAGCACCAGGGCTGTGCCGGTGAGCACGGGCAGACACAGCAGGTGGTGGCCGCTACGGCGGTACAGCCACAGCGCGGCCAGGTAAGCCGCGAGTGTGATCGCCGTCCAGAGCATCAAGGGGCCGCCCTCTTCAGGAGCTGCTGCAGGGTCCACGCGGTGACCACGATCGTCAGGGCGGTGACCCCCACAGACACCAGCAGGAAGGCAGCGGCGTGTTGCGTCAGCAGGGCGGCGTACAGGCCCACGGCAGCCACCGAAGGAATGAGCAGCAGCATCAAGTGGCGCAACAGCGGCGCACTGACATCGTCCAGCGCCTGGGGCACACGCCCCCACAGCACCAGCCCCGTCAGAAGCAGCAGCAAGCCCACCAGCGAACCGGGCACCGGCCAGCCGGTTCGCGCCACCAGCGCATCGCCTAGCCACTGCAACGCCACCAGGCCGGCCATGGCCAGCAGTGCCTTGACGAGGCGTGCGACTCGGCCCCGCAGAGAGAAATAAGAAAAAGACATGCGCTGAGTATCGGCGCGTCGATACCGGCGACCCGGTTCAGATGTGGCTCTTTTTTTCTATACGTAGCGGATCAGATGCCAGAAACAGCGGCGTCTGATCCGGTCCGATTTCATTTCAACTGAATCTGTGCAATCAGATGGTTCAAGGCCACCATCACGGCCATGCCTTCAGACACCTCACCCGACAGCCCCGCTTCCCTCGGCTGGCTGCTGCGTGTCCAGCTGCACGGCGTGCCCTGCCGGCCCAGTACCGCTGCCTTGAACACTTGCGCCCCATGACCCATCGCACCATCCCCATCGTCCCGGTCCACAACCGGCCCGCCGAAGACAAGATCCAGGTGCGTTCGATCTCGGGTGTGTTCACCCGCTGGCGCTGGGCCATGGTCTGGGTCACGCAACTGGCGTACTACGGCCTGCCCTGGCTCTCCTGGAATCACCGCCAGGCCATTCTGTTCGACCTGCAGGCCGACCGCTTCTTCCTGTTTGGCGCCGTGCTCTACCCGCAGGACCTGATCTACCTGACCGGCCTGCTGGTGCTCAGCGCCTTGCTGCTGTTTTTCGCCACCACACTGGCCGGTCGCGTCTGGTGCGGCTTCGTCTGCCCGCAGACGGTCTACACCGAGCTGTTCCAGTGGATCGAGCGCCGCATGGAGGGTGACCGCCAGGCACGCCTGCGGCTCGACCGCAGCCCGTGGACCGCAGAGAAGGTCGCACGGCGTGGCGGCAAACACCTGGCCTGGGCACTGCTCGCCCTGTGGACCGGCTTCACGCTGGTGGGCTACTTCACGCCGATCCGCGAACTGGCCCTGGCCGTTCCCTACCAGCTCGGCCTCTGGGAAAGTTTCTGGATCGGCTTCTATGGCCTGGCCACCTATGGCAATGCAGGCTTCCTGCGCGAGAGCGTGTGCCTGCACATGTGCCCCTACGGCCGCTTCCAGGGCTCGCTGATGGATCAACACACACTGAACGTGGCGTATGACCATCGCCGGGGCGAGCCGCGCCGTGCGAGCACGGAAAAAGACACCCGCAACAACTCGGACGGGCACTGCATCGACTGCACCCTCTGTGTCCAGGTCTGTCCGACGGGCATCGACATCCGCCACGGCTTGCAGGCGGCCTGTATCGGTTGCGGGCTGTGCATCGACGCTTGCAACCAGGTCATGGACAAGATCCAAGCGCCCAGGGGTCTGATCCGCATGGCCTCCCTGGTGGAACTGGAAGGTGGCACGTCGGCGCCCGGCGTGTTCCTGAAGCGGTTCTGGAGACCCCGCGTCCTCGTCTATGGCACGCTGCTGCTGATCGCCGCGGGGGCCGTGACCACAGCCTTTCTGTCGCGTGACGACTTGCGGCTCAACGTCGTGCGTGACCGAAGCGTGATGGCACGCACGGTGGATCGGGGCGCGGTGGAGAACGCCTACACCCTGCTGCTGATGAACGCAACGGACCGCGTGCAGTCATTGAGTGTGGCGATCGATCCGGCCAGCGGGGTGCACCTGATCGACCCGCCCGCCATCGTGTTGCAGCCGGCCCAGGCCACCACACTCACGGTGACCGCGCGCATGTCCCACGAGATGGCTGCTATGAGAGCGGGCGAGATCATCGACATCCACTTCCAGGTGTCCGACCCCGACCACGGGTCGAGCCAGCGCGTCCGTGAGCGTTCGACCTTCATCGTGCCGCGATAGGGATCGAAGCGTGGGCCAGCGGGCATTCAGCACACCTTTCCTTCGTCTCCAGCCTGTTTCATCGCTGGCCTGGTTTCCCGCTCAACGCTACCTTTATCAACAGGGAGAACCCTCCACCACAGCGTTCATGATCCGCTCCGGTATCGCCAGCCTGGAGAGCGTCAACCACCGGGGGGAGCGGTGCATCGTCCACTTTCTGGGGCCTGGATCCATCATCGGCCATGAAGCGTGGCTGGGTCAGCCAAGGTGCTTCGATGCCAGGGCCTGCCTACACACGGTGCTGGAGCCGCTCGCTTCACACCCAGGTCCGAACTGTCTCGCCGACGCCCTCACCGATCCCGGCATGGCCGTTTCGAACCTGCTTCACGAGATCACCAGGTTCAGGGTCGAGCTGCACCGCGCCAGCGCCCGGCAGCGCGTTCTGTTGCTGCTGGAGCAGCTCAGGAAAGCCCATCCGGCAGAGGTCCGCTCTATCTGGCTGCCGAGCCGCCAGGAGATGGCCGACACCCTGGACATCAACCACGTAACGGCCAGCAGGGTGGTTGCCCACCTGTTTCGCGAGAGCGTACTGCGCCAGGACCCCCGAAGCGACGAAGTCGGCGTTGACTGGAGCCAGGTACATCGCCTGCTGCACACGGAACCGCTCCCGGGCATACGCTGCCCGCTCACGGGTCCATCCACGATCACCCCGTCATGACGCTCATGTTGGTGCGGGCCGGAAAACGGCACGCCGCAGCGCAGCGGTCACAGGTTCGAAGACGGCCGCACGGCCGCCAGCCCACGCAGTGGGCTCAGACCTTGAGCGCGAGAACGGTGTGACAGGATGAAGGGAACAGCAAGCCAGCCGCACCACAACAGCACGAGTGCAGAGAAACGCAAGCGCAGCGCGCAGGCCGGGGGCCCTGGGCGAGCGAAGGGGTCAGGGATCGAGCCACAGGGCCCGGGGCACAGGGTACGGGGCGCAGCCCGCAGGGCCCGACGGCGGTATGCCGGGCCCATAGCAACACAACGACTGGAAACTTCGGAAGCCACGTCACGTCTCAAAATCTTCAATTTCCTCATTTTTATGAAAGCACGCCTTGGAAACCACGTTGCTCTGGTTCTTGTCTGTTGTGTTGATCGTGCTTGGCCTGGCCGGGACGGTGTTGCCGCTCTTGCCCGGGACGCTGCTGGTATGGGGCGGCATCATGCTGGGTGCCTGGATCGACAATTTTTCGCGGGTGAGCACGACAACCGTCGTGGTGATCAGTGCGCTGGCGATACTGGCCTGGGCGCTGGACTATGTGGCCGGTCTCATGGGCGCGAGCAAGGCCGGCGCCAGCAAACAGGCCCTGCTGGGTGCGGCCGTGGGCACAGTCGCCGGTCTCTTCTTGGGCCTGGGGGGCGTGCTGTTCATGCCCTTGATAGGCGCCGCTGTCGGCGAGTACCTCGCTCGTCGGGACCAGCGCCGCGCCGTCCAGGTGGGCATGTCGACCTGGATCGGCATCATGGTGGGACTGGTCGCCAAAGTGGTGCTGGCCTTCGTCATGGTGGGCATTTTTGCCGTCGCTTTGCTGGTCTGACCAGCCAGCGCGGCGAACCCAACAACGACCCCCGGCAGCGCAAGGGTTGAAAATATGTCGGCTTCAGGCCAGCGCGGCTCCCCGCTTTCCCGCTGCCGCTCTGCGACTGCTCCGAGCCACCTTGGGCTTGCTCAGCTTCACCGTCGGGTCCATACCGGCGGTGGCCGCCATGTCCATCAGGGTGTCCAAAGAGAACAGGTGGAGCTTTCCGCGCACGAGATCTGAGATGCGCGGCTGGGTTACACCAAAGAGCAACGCGGCTTCGGCCTGGGTCAGCCCGCGCTCGCGGATCACCTCGCTCAAGGCCATCATCAGGCTGGAGCGGGCCTTGAGGCTAGCGGCCTGTTGAGGGGTATCTTCGATCGCATCCCAAACGCTGGCAAATCGGCTGGCGGTCATGTCTTGAACTCCTTCAACAGGTCTTTGTAGCGCTTCATCGCCAGGTCGAGGTCTTTTCTGGACGTTTGCTGCGTTTTCTTCTGGAAACAATGCAACACATAAACGGCATCATCGAATTTGGCCACGTAAACCACGCGAAACGTGCCCGCCTCGTCCCAGATACGGATCTCGGCCACTCCTGCGCCTATGCTGGCCATCGGCTTGCTGTCGTCTGGCGACAAACCGTGCTGGACCCGGTCCAGTTGGTAGCCGGCCTCTTGCTTGGCGCTGGCTGGAAAGTCCCGGATATCATCCAGCGAGCGCCCACAAAACTGGATGGGTTTCATGCTTTAATTATACAAAATTCTGCATAAAATTGGCGGCCCCTGGTTCCAGAAAAGAGCATATCCATCAGAACATAGTGGACGAACTCCTGCCCTCTGGCTGCTGAAGTCAAGGAACCTGACATTCGCCAGCCACGACGATGAGCATGGTCGTCGGCGATGTGCGCCAGCATTCCCGGGCATGCAGAGGCTTTTCTCCAGAGGACCAACCCGTTGAGCGCTTGGAAATGATCAGTAACTCATGGCCCGTGCTTGCACGGTGTTGCCCGCCACGAACACGACCGCAAGCGTGTTTGGCGTGCGCCATCGCTGTCAGGGCCGCCGGGACGCCATCCCCCTGTTCTGCGCAGTTCCTCATGTATGCAGAAGGTACTCGACAGAATGAAGAATGGCTACCTGTCCGGATTTAAGATACATGGGGGAACAACTGGGGGAACACGCTAAAAATCAAACAGAAAAACTGAGGTTTCATGCGGCCTCTATAACTTTGTTCGACTCCCTCCGGGGGCCATCTCCAGTTGCTGACCGACGTGCCCACCATGCGCATCCACCCAGCCCGCGGCCCGCGATGCCGGAGCTGTGAGGTGATGGGCAGTGCTGACAGACGTGCCCCGCACTTGTCGCCGCCAGCGCTCGCCATCCATGGGGCATTCATCGTCTCCACCTTCCCATTCAAGGGAACGATCCTCGACCACCGCCGTCCATTCAAGGGAGTCGACTCGACGCATACCGTGCCATCCTGTAGCGAAAGAACAGACGCGCGCAGGCTCTCGCCGGTACTGCAAGGCCACAGACGACGTGTGTCGGCACAAAGAAGAATGGAGCTGGTTTGAGACCTCCACTGTCCGCCCTTTTCATCCTGCGCCAGGGAAGCTGCTGGTTACTGGTGTATGTCAGCGTGTGGCTGTTCCTGAGTGGTGCCGATGGCTGGGTGTTCGGGATGATCTTCGCTCTGGCTGCCACGGTGCTTTCACTGTGGCTCGGGGTGTCGCTCCCGCGCTTGCGACCGCTCCACCTGCCCGGTTTTCTGGGCTTCTTTCTCCTTGAAATGTTGCTGGGCGCCTGGGACGTGGCCCGGCGGGCCCTCCATCCCCGGGTGCCACTTGAACCTGCATGGGTCACCTATGCTTTCAAATGCGCCGACCCGGGTGTGCGCCTGGTGCTGTCCGCCATGGTGGGCCTGATGCCCGGCACCCTTGCCAGCCACATTGACGCCGACACGCTGCACCTGCATGTTCTCGATCAAAGTCAGGCGTGGCGATTGCCAGTACAAAAGATGGAAATGCACCTGGCACGTCTGTTCGGCGCTGCTCACTCATGATTTACCTGGCCACCCTCTTGCTGTTGACTGTTCTGGCGGGGCTGTGGCGCGTGTTGCGCGGCCCGAGCCGGGCAGACCGGCTGGTGGCTGTACAGCTGCTGGGCACGGCGGGCACGGCCTTGCTGTTGGTACTGGCTGAAAGCCAGGGACAGCCCGCGCTGCGAGATGCTGCACTGGTACTGGCCCTTCTGGCGGCGGTGCTCTCGGCTGCGCTCGTTCAGTACTTGCGGGGCCGTGGCGCATGACGGCTGTACTCAATTTCCTGAGCTGGCCGCTGCTGCTGGGTGGGGCCTTTTTCTTTGTAGCGGGCACCGCAGGCCTGCTGCGATTCCCGGATGTCTACGCCCGGCTCCACGCCGTGACCAAGGCCGACACGCTCGGCCTGGGCCTGATCGTGCTCGGCCTGTGCCTGCGTGCCGACGGCTGGCAACCGGTGGTCATGATGGTGCTGATCTGGGTGCTGGTGATGGTCTCGGGCGCCACCGCCTGCCAGTTGCTGGCGCGCTACGCGCGCGAAGATGATCCGGATACCGCACATGACCGTCCAGAAAAACCGATCGAACACCCGGTGAAAGGAGAACCCAGGCTTGATCGCCGCTGACTGGCTCTTCGATGGCGCCCTGGGTGTCTTGCTGCTAATGCTGGCGGCAGCAGTTCTGCATGCCCGGCAGCTGTACACCAGCGTGGTGTTGCTGATTGCCTTCGGCTTGCTGCTGGCGCTCACCTGGGCACGGCTGGGCGCCCCGGATCTGGCGCTGGCAGAAGCCGCCATCGGTGCGGGCCTCACGGGCGCCCTGCTGCTTTCGGCACTGGCACGCATCGATGACGCCGGTGCCCAGCCGCCACGAACGTCCACGGTGCGTGCTTGGCCAGCCACGCTGCTGGCCCTCCTGGTGGGCCTTGCCCTGCTGCGCGCCCTCTGGCCACTTGCAGAAGGCCCCTTGCTGCTGCCCGCGCTGGCGCTAGAGCAGATGCCAGCCGCGGGCGTCGAACACCCCGTCACCGCCGTGCTGCTGAACTTCCGTGCGTGGGACACCTTGCTCGAACTGATGGTGCTGTTGCTGGCGCTGCTGGGGGTTCGGCAGTTGCAACTCACCAGACAGGACATCGCCCCGCCCTGGCCGCTCTTGCTGGCCTGGAGCCGGCTGCTGGCTCCCCTGGCCCTGGTGGTTGGCGGGTATGTACTGTGGCGTGGCGCCTTCGCGCCCGGTGGCGCCTTTCAGGCCGGCGCACTGCTGGCGGCCGGTGCCGTCGTCCTTCGCCTCAACCATTTGCTGCCGCCAGTGCGCTGGGACAACTGGCTTGTCAGGGTGCTGACCTTGCTCGGGCTGGCGGTGTTTCTGGCCGTGGGCCTGGTGCTCTACGGACTAGGTGGCCCATCGCAGGACACGGCCTGGCTGGCCTACCCCGTCGCCCACGCGGGCGTGCTGATCCTCACCATCGAGGTCGCAGCCACCCTCTCGATCGCCACCACCCTCACACTGCTCGTGGTCGGCGAAAAAGAGGAACTGCGCGCGTGACGCTCTTCTACCTCGGCATCGGCGCCGGCCTCTTCATGCTCGGTCTGCACAGCCTTCTGCTGCAGCAGCACCTGCTGCGCGCCATCATGGCGATCAATATCATGGGCAGCGGGGTGTTCATGGTCATGGTGGCCCTGGCCCGGCGCGGCGATGCCACCGACCCGGTCTTGCATGCACTGGTCGTCACCGGGCTGGTGGTGGCCGTCAGCGCCACCGCTTTTGCCCTGCGCCTGGCCAGCGGCCTGCTGCAGCGGAGGAAGACACCGGAAGGCGACGCGTGAATCTCGCCCTGATCAGCCTCCTGACGCCGCTCGCCATGGCGCTCTTTCTGCTGCTGTCGCGCTCGCGCTCGGGCTGGTGGGTCATGGGTTCCAGCCTGATCAGCCTGATCGCGGCGCTGGGCGCGCTGCAAGCTGTCGTTCAGGGCGGCCAGCAATGGATGAACCTGGGTGGCTGGGACACGCCGCTGGCGATCCGCTTCCGCCTCATGCCGGTGTCGGCCCTGCTGCTGGTGTTCACGGCGCTGATCCACCTGCTCGTCTCGGTGTATGCCGAGCGCAGCCGCCACAGCCAGACCCGCCGCACCGACTACTGGCCGCTTTCCAGCCTGCTGCACGCCAGCCTGGCGGCGCTGTGGCTCTCCAGCGACCTGTTCAACTGGTATGTCACGCTTGAACTGCTGGGCCTGGTGGCGGTGGCCATGGTCACGATCTCCGGCCCCAAGGCCTATGGCCCGGCGCTGCGCTACCTGCTGCTGTCGCTGGTGGCGTCGCTGCTGTACCTGCTGGGTGTGGCGCTGCTGTATGGCCACTACGGCGTGCTGGATGTCGCGCTGCTGGCCGAATCGACGAACGCGGACGCGACCACGCGGCTGGCGCTGGCTTGCATGACCCTGGGCCTGATGCTCAAAGCCGCGTTCTGGCCCCTGCACCTATGGCTGCCGCCGGCCCATGCCAGCGCCCCCACGGCGGTCAGCGCGCTGCTGTCGGCCCTGGTGGTAAAGGGGCCGATCTTCATCCTGTGGCTGCTGTGGAGCGAGGTGGCCCCCGTGGCGCTGGCGCAGGAGGCCGGGCCCCTCATGGCGGTGGCGGGGGTGCTGGCGCTGGTGTTTGGTGGGTGGTCCGCGCTGCGTGCTCCGCATCTCAAGACCCTGGTGGCGTACTCCACGGTGGCGCAACTGGGCTACGCCATGATGGCGCTCGGGCTGCTGCTGCACTGGCAGCAGCCGTCGCTGCATGTGGCCTTGTGGCTGTTCGTGCTGGCCCACGGCCTGGCCAAGGTGTCGATGTTTCTGGCGGCCGGTGAAATGCAGGCCACGCTGGGCAGCAAGAGCGTGGGTGTGCTCAAGGGCGCCACGCAGACCATGCCAATCGCCATGTTTGCCTTTGCCGTGGCGGGCGGAAGCCTGATCGGGCTGCCCCCCAGCGGGGGCTTTCTCGCCAAATGGGAGTTGTTGCGCCCCCTTCTGCTGGAGCCGGCGCGCTGGCCCTGGGCAGCCGGCGTGCTGATCGGCACCTTGATGAGTGCGGGCTACGTGTTCCGGATGGTGGTGCTGTCGTTTGACCGCGCCCACCCCACCCGGCCCGACTACCGCCCCGATGTGTTCGCCCAGTGGCTGGCCCTGCTGCCGGCCCTGCTGGTGTGGGGCATGGCCTTGGTCAGTGATCCGCTGATTCTGTGGCTCACGGGAGGCGCGCCATGAGCCAGCAAGTGGCCAATGCCTTGCCCTTGCTGATCGTGCTCAGTTCCCTGGTGCCCGGCCTGGTGATCTTCACGCTGCGCGAGGACCAGCAAGGCCTGCGCACCTTCCTGAACCTGGCGGGCGTGGTCGCCAAGCTGGTGCTGACCGGCGTGATGATCGTCGGCGTGAGCCAGGGCCTGAGCTTTCGCTTCGTGCTGCCTTTCATCCCGGGGGGTGACCTGATCCTGCAGTCCGATGCGCTGTCGCTGCAGTTCGTGGGCCTCTCGTCCGTGCTCTGGATGGCCACCACCATCTATGCGATTGGCTATCTGGGTGGCTCGCCCCTTCGATCGCGCTTCTTCGGCTATTTCAGTCTCTGCGTCAGCGCCACGGTGGGCCTGGCGATGGCGGGCAATCTGGTCAGCTTCCTGCTGTTCTACGAGCTGCTCACGCTCGCGACCTTTCCCCTGGTGGTTCACCGGGGCACGCCCGAGGCCCTGCGCGCCGGTCGCATCTACCTGGCCTACACGCTGGGGGGTGGCACGCTGGTGCTGATGGGCGTGGCGCTGCTGCACACACTGGGCGGCAGCCCGGACTTTGTGCCGGGCGGCTATCTCCGCTCCCAGGTGGAACAGCACCCCGCCACGCTGACGCTGGCCTTCGTGCTGCTGGTGGCCGGGCTGGGCGTCAAGGCGGCGATCGTCCCGCTGCACGGCTGGTTGCCGCGCGCCATGGTCGCACCCGCCCCAGTGAGCGCGCTGCTGCACGCGGTGGCGGTGGTCAAGGCCGGGGCCTTCGGCATCATCCGCGTGGTGTACGACGTGTACGGCGCGGGGCCGGTGGAAATGCTGGCGCTGGCCCAGCCGCTGCTGTGGATCGCGGCGGCCACGATGATCTACGCGTCGCTGCGGGCCTTGCAGCAACACGAACTTAAAAAACTGCTGGCCTTTTCCACCGTCGGCCAGGTCTCATACATCATCCTGGGCGTGGCCCTGCTCGGCCCGATTGCCGCCACCGGCGCGCTGGTGCACCTGGTGCATCAGGGGCTGATGAAAGTCACACTCTTCTACTGTGCCGGCAACTTCGCCGAAAGCCTGCGTGTGCACCAGTTGCGGGAGATGGACGGCATTGGCCAGCGCATGCCCCTCACCATGGCCGCCTTCACCGTGGGCACGCTGGGCATGATCGGGGTGCCGCCGATTGCCGGTTTCGTCAGCAAGTGGTACCTGGGGCTGGGCGCGCTGGAAGTCGGCCAGGACTGGGTGCTGCTGGTGCTGGTGGGCTCGGGGCTGCTGAACGCGGGCTACTTCCTGCCCCTGCTCTACCGGGGCTGGTTCGGCACGGCCCCGAACCCGTGGCCGGGTGACACACGACTGGGCGGCGGCACACCCGGCTGGCGCGAAACCCACTGGATGCTGCTGGCCCCCACGCTCTTCACCGCCACCCTCTCGCTACTGGCGGGCGTCCTGGCGGGGACCGGTTTCAGCCCGCTGGCCTGGGCGCAGCTGATCATCGCCACGGAGTTCGCACCATGAGCGCCGCGCTGGAACTGGAACCCGGCAGCGTGCTGGAAGCGGGCCTGGGCCTGCATGCGCTTGGCTGGCTGGCGGTTCCGCTCACCCCCCTCATGGCAGCCCTGCTGCTGTGCTGGCGCGACCGCATCACGCCGTGGATCGCGCTCAGCTGCATCCCTGCGCTGCTGGCCGCGTGGCTCCCGCCCGCGGCCGTTCCCCTGCCCGCCCTCTGGCCCGGCGCCGAATGGGGGGCCAACGACCTCGTCACGCGGGCCTTCCTCGGGTTCACCGCGCTGCTGTGGGCCTGCGCCAGCGTCTACGCATGGGCCAGCCACCAGAACGACCCTAGGCGTCTGCGCTTCTTCGGCTTCTGGCTTCTCTCCATGTCCGGCAACCTGTTGCTGGTGATTGCGCAGGACGGGGCGAGTTTCTATGTGGGCTTCACCCTGATGAGCCTTTCGGCCTACGGGCTCGTGGTCCATCAGGGTGGCTCGGGCCCGCGCCAGGCCGGTCGTCTGTATCTGCAACTGGCGATCGTGGGGGAAATGCTGCTATACGCCGGCTTGTTGCTGCGCATCTTTGAAGCCGGCGGCGCGTACGGATTCGCCGACTGGCAGGCCGCGCCCATCGGGGGCCTCACGGCCGTGCTGTTGCTGGTGGGCTTTGGACTCAAGGCCGGCTTCTGGCCACTGCATGTGTGGCTGCCGCTCGCCCACCCGGCCGCTCCGGCCGCTGCCAGCGCGGTGCTCTCGGGCGCCATGATCAAGGCCGGTGTACTGGGGCTGTGGCGCTTCATGCCCGCCGACGATCCACTGCTGATGGAATGGGCCGGGGTGATGTTCGCGGTCGGCATGTTCAGCGCTTTCTACGGTGTGGCGCTGGGCCTGCTGCAGACCAAAGCCAAAGCCGCGCTGGCGTACTCATCGGTGAGCCAGGTGGGCTACCTGCTGGCCATTCTGGCACTCGCCTGGCAGCAACCCGAGGCACGACCTCTGTGGGGAAGCCTGCTGGCACTGTACGCCGTGCACCACGGGCTGGCCAAGGGCGCGCTGTTCATGGGGGCGGGCCTCGCCTCGCGTCACCGCCTCACGCGCCGGCACGGAGCGCTGATGCTGATCCCGGCTCTCGCACTGGCCGGCTCTCCCTTCACCAGCGGTGCAGCGGTGAAGACCCTCTTCAAGACGCAACTCGACCAGAGCCTTTCCAGCCCGTGGCTTCCGCTGCTCACCCTGGGGGCGTTCGCCACCGCCCTGCTGCTGGTTCGGGCGCTCTGGCTGATGCTGCGTGGCCAGACGCAAACGCCCGTCACCCCGCCGACACGCGCGGCACTTGTACCATGGGCACTGCTGTGCCTGATGCCCTTGGGGACCACCCTGGCCTGGCGGCTGATGCGTGCCCCCGTCTTGTCGAGTGTCAGCCTGGACGCCATCTGGGCGATGCTCTGGCCGCTGATGGCGACGGCCCTTGTGGTTGCCATCGTGATCCGGCGCGGCTGGCGGATCCCCGCCGCTTGGACCACTCTGCACAACCCGGCACGCTACCTCTCGCTGCGCCTGTACCGGCGGGTGAAGCACCCGCAGCTTCCGCCGCTGAAGCCACAGATTCAAGGCCCCTTCTGGCGCAGCCAGGAGCGCCGCTGGAACCGCTACTGGCAAAACGACAACCTGGCCCGCAGCGTGTGGATACTGTGCGTGCTCCTGCTGTGGGGCTGGTTCGGCTTCATTGCCTGAGTTTCCGGCCACACGAGATGGATGCACGTGCCGTCCGCGGCCCGGTCATTGTTCAGCTTCACAAGCCCGGTGACACCTGCCAGCGCCACAAAAGAAAAGGCCACCGTTTCCGGTGGCCTTCAGCTTGCCAGATGGGGAGAGCACTGCGGCTCTCCCCATGGGATCATCAGCGGATGACAGCCAGGGTCGTGCGCGCGCCGCCCTTGTAGGTCATCAGCGTCAGAGCGCCGTTCTTGATGTCGCCCTTTTCGTCAAAAGCGATGTTGCCGGTCACGCCTTTGTAGTCGGTGGCTTTGAGCGCAGGCAGGTACTTGGCCGGATCGGACGAGTTGGCCGTGACCATGGCGTTGGCCATGACCTTGACTGCGTCGTACACGTAGGGTGCATACACCTGAACGTCAGCACCGAACTTGGCCTTGAAGTCTTCACGGAACTTGTCCATGCCAGCCTTCTGCTCGCCTTCCACGCCACCGGCTTCCGCGCAGTAGACCTGGTCGTCGGCCATGCCGTTGCCGGCCAGCTTGGGCAGCTCGCTGGAGCAGATACCATCGCCGCCCATGAACTTGGCGTTGATGCCCAGTGCCTTCATCTGCTTGAGCATCGGGCCGGCCACGGCGTCCATGCCGCCGAAGAACACGACGTCAGGCTTCTTGGCCTTCAGGGTGGTCAGGATGGCGTTGAAGTCGGTTGCCTTGTCGTTGGTGAATTCACGGCCGACCACGGTGCCGCCAGCAGCTGCCACACCTTTTTCGAACTCGTCAGCCACGCCCTGGCCGTAGGCCGTGCGGTCGTCGATGACGGCCACGGTCTTGG
Organism: Hydrogenophaga sp.; assembly: GCA_030682835.1. Lineage (GTDB taxonomy): Bacteria > Pseudomonadota > Gammaproteobacteria > Burkholderiales > Burkholderiaceae_C > Hydrogenophaga. The sequence goes on from JAUXNG010000091.1 coordinate 83,625, forward strand.
CCTGCAGGGTTTCCACAGCGTACTTGCCCAACGTGCCGCCGAGGTGCACGTCGTCAGCCACCATGCGGAACACGCCGGCGTAGCCCTGGCGGGTGTACTTGGGGTTCGTGGCGGAAGGCGAGATCTGGGGGATGCCGGCGTCGTTGTAGATCTGCGAGGCGGGGATGGTCGTGCCCGAGTTCAGGTGACCGATCACGCCAGCGACTTTGGCGTCCACCAGCTTGGTGGCGGCGGCGGTGCCCTGCTTTGGATCGCCAGCATCGTCTTCAGCCAGCAGCTCGAACGTGGTCGGGCGACCGTCGATGGTCAGGCCCGCTGCGTTCAGCTCTTCGATGGCCATCTTGGCGCCGTTCTCGTTGTCCTTGCCGAGGTGGGCAATGCCGCCGCTGGTGGGACCGACGTGACCGATCTTGATGACCTGGGCTTCCACGGCAGCGGGGGCTGCAGCAGGAGCGGCAACCGGGGCAGCCTCTTCTTTTTTGCCGCAGGCGGCCAAAGCGACAGCCGCTGCGATGACGGCCAGTTTCATGTTCAATTGCATAAAAATCCTCGGAAAGGAATGACAAGTTGGAACGCGGAGGGAACTTTTTTCTCCACATCCATAAAGATACTCGAAAAACCCCTTACCGCCGGGCCCCATGGGGGATCAACCCCGGCATTCAAGGGTTTGCACCGATGCCCATCAAGCCATCGAATGGGGCATTAGCCCCGCGCATGCATGTCAGGCGGCGGGGTCAATCCTGCGGGGCGAGCTGAAGGTCGTGGCGCCGGGGCTCGATGCCGGCAGAGCGGTAGTACATCCAGCGCGGCCGAGCGAATTCCCGGTCGCGCGGGTCGGTGGAAACCACCTCGATCACGCGCCGGTAGGCCTCGTAGCCCTCGGGCATGGCGGCGCGCAGGTTGACCAGCACGGCGGAACCGGCATCGGGGTCGGCCGGCACCGCGCTGTACAGCCGGATCGGCGAACGAGCCTCCACATGTGGCGGATCGCCTTCCCGGCTGTGAGGCAGAAAGGCGTCGGCGGCGAAGGTCCAGAGTGCCGCGTCGAGCGAGGCCAGCGAATCGGGATCGGTCACCACCACCAGACGGGCACCCTTGAGGTAGGCCTTGCGCAACAGACGGCAGGCGTAAGCCTGCTTGTCGGGCGCATTGAAGTGGAAATCAACCTCGGTCATGCGGGCAAGGACCGGTCATTCAGGCCTTGCGCGTGCGCTTCGCAGGTACCTTGGTGCCCGTGGTCGATTCGGCAACCGATGGCCGTGCGGCTTCATCCAGGATGTACTGCAGCAGCAGCGGTACGGGGCGCCCCGTGGAGCCCTTGGCCGCGCCTCCCTTCCAGGCCGTGCCGGCAATGTCCAGGTGTGCCCAGGGCAGCTCGGCCGTGAACTTCTGGAGGAACTTGGCCGCCGTGATGGCCCCGCCGGCTCGCCCGCCCACGTTGCCCATGTCGGCAAAGTTGGACTTCAGGCTCTCGGCGTACTCGTCGTCCAGCGGCAGGCGCCAGCACGGGTCGAGCGCGCGCTCACCGGCTTGCTGCAAGGCCACCGCGATGTCATCGTGCGGCGAAAACAGGCCCGAACGGACCCCGCCCAGCGCGATCACGCAGGCGCCTGTGAGCGTCGCGATGTCAACCACGCTGCGTGGCTTGAAGCGCGCAGCATAGGTGAGCGCATCGCACAAGATAAGGCGGCCTTCGGCGTCGGTGTTGAGGATTTCGATCGTCTGGCCGCTCATGCTGGTGACCACGTCACCGGGCTTGATCGCCTGGCCGTCGGGCATGTTTTCGCAGGCCGGGATGATGCCCACCACGTTGATCCGGGGCTGCAGACGGGCGAGGGCCGCAAACGTGCCCAGCACGCTGGCCGCGCCACCCATGTCGAACTTCATTTCGTCCATCTCGGCCGCGGGCTTGATGGAAATGCCGCCGGTGTCGAAGGTGATGCCCTTGCCGACCAGCACCACCGGCGCACTGCCTTTTTCGCCGCCGTTGTAGCGCATCACGATCAGACGCAGCGGCTCGGCCGAGCCCTGCGCCACAGCCATGAACGCGCCCATGCCCAGCGCGGCCACGTCCTTGGGACCGAGCACCTCGGTCTTGATGGGTGACTTGCGCGCAAGCTTGCGCGCCGCGTCGGCCAGCATGCTCGGGGTGGCGTGGTTCGCGGGGCGGTTGGCCCACTCTTTCGCGAACTCGACGCCGGTCACCATGGCCACGCCGGTGTCAAAGCCCGCCTGCATGGCCGCGGCCTGGGGCACGCCAACCACCACGTCGGTCACGGCGCGGGCCTTGGCCGACGGTTTGGTGGCGGTATAGACATAGCTGGCCTCGGCACAGGCCTGCACCGCCGCGCTGACGCCTGCGGGCTCCATGCTGAGGGCGCCGAGCCACAACACCAGTCTCTTCAGGCCCGGCTGCTTGAGCAGGCCCATACCGGCGGCCACGGCCTTGCGCACGGCAGCGGGTGTGCCGTCACCCGCGCCCACCAGGATCACACGCGCCGATTTGACGCCGGTCACGCGGTAGCACGACAGGCTCTTGCCCACCCCGGTTTCCAGATCGCCACTGGTCGTCGCCTGCTCGATCAGGGTGGCCAGCGGACCCTTGATGGCTGTGGCGCTGGCCACTTCGGGCACCAGCACCAGGAGCGCGTCGGCGCTCAGTGCCGCGGCCTGTTCAGCCGAGAGGGATTTGAGTTCGAAGTCCATAATTGCGCTTTCCTGTTGTGATTCGATGTTATTCCATTCTTCCATTCGAAAAGAGCTGGCGCGCAGCTTCGGGGCGACCCTGGTGGTGCTGTTCACCATCGTGCTGACCATGCTGCTGATCCGCACGCTCGGCCTGGCCTCGCGCGGCAGCGTCAACCCCGAAGAGATCATGCTGGTGCTGGGATACACCGTGATCGGCCGCATGCCCACCATCCTGACCCTGGCATTGTTCATCGCCATCGTGTCCACGCTGTCGCGCATGTACCGGGACAGCGAAATGATCATCTGGCTGGCCAGCGGGCGTTCGCTCTCGGGTTTTCTCGGGCCGGTGATGCGCTTCGCCTGGCCCATCCTGGTGGTGATCACCGCGATGGTGTTTGTCGTCTGGCCCTGGGCCAACCAGCAGACCGATGAACTGCGGGGCCGTTTCGAGAGCCGCGGCGACCTGGAGCGGGTGGCGCCGGGCCAGTTCCAGGAGTCGTCCAGCGGGCGGCGCGTGTTCTTCATTGACAAGGACACGGCCGACGGCACCGAGGGCCGCAACATCTTCATTTCCAGCACTGACGACGATGGTCGGGAAACCATCACCTCTGCGCGATCCGGGCGCATCGTGCAGGAGAACGACCGGCAATGGCTCATGCTCAACAACGGCCAGCGCCTGGAAACAGCGCCCGACGGTAGCAGCCTGCGCGTGAGCGAGTTCGAGGAATACGGCACCGAAATCGGCAGCGCCACGGGCCTGAACACGCGGGCGCAGGGCCTGAAGGCTCGCCCGACCTGGGAGCTGATCCAGGACCCCAGCAGGGCCAACCTGGGCGAGCTGGGCTGGCGCGTGGGCATGGCCCTGACCGCCCTGAACTTCGTGCTAATTGCGCTGGCCACGACCGTGAGCAACCCCCGCGCCGGTCGCGGTGGCAACCTGTTCTTCACGCTGTTCGCATTCGTCTTCTATTACAACCTGCTCAACCTGGGCCAGTCCTGGGTGGCCAAGGGCGTGGTGGACCTGCTGCCCTTCATGTTGCTGCTGCACGGCGCCGTGTTCGTGCTGGCCGCCTTGTGGCTGGCCAAGCGCCACCACAACCTGAGCCTGCGCGACATGGTGCGGGGCGCGCGCTTGCGGCCTGCGCCGTCGGGCAGGGGCGCGGCATGAGGACCATCCGGCGCCTGATATACGGCGAAGTGTTTGCCGCGGTGGGCTTTGTGCTGCTGGCGTTCCTGTCGCTGTTTTTCTTCTTCGATTTTGTCGAGGAACTGCCGGCGCTGGGGAAAGCGTCGGCGCTGGATGCCGAACGCGTCTACCAGCTGCGGCACGCCCTGCTCTACGTGGGCCTGCTCATGCCCAACCGCGTTTACGAGTTGCTGCCGATTGCCGTGCTGATCGGCTCGGTGCTGGTGCTGGCCCGCCTCGCGCAGGGCTCCGAATACACGATCCTGCGCACCAGTGGTCTCGGCCCCTGGCGGGCCCTGCGGACCCTACTGGGCCTGGGTACCGTGTTCGTGTTGATCACCTTTGCCATCGGTGACTACGTGGCACCAGCAGCCGATCGCACGGCGCAGCTGCTCAAGGCCAGCTACCAGGGCCGCATCAGCGTCGGGCAGACGGGCGCATGGCTGAAGGAGCGCCAGGCCTACAGCAACTTCTCGGTCAACGTCGGCGCGCTCTCCGCCGAGGGCGAACTCGACCGGGTGCGCATCTTCGAGTTCGACAACCAGGGATTCCTGGTGTCGACGGTGCAGGCCGCGTCTGGTCAGATCGAGGAAGACGATTCGTGGACGCTGCGCGGCGTGGAGCGGCGCGAGTTCGACACCGCCGGCCTCACGTCGGCGCGCATCACGCACACCCGGCTGGACAGCTTCCGCTGGCCCAGCAGCCTGAACGCCGAGATGGTATCGGTCGCGCTGCTCAAGCCAGAGCGCATGCGCACCGCCGACCTGTTCGCCTATGTCAGGCACCTGGAGGCCAACAACCAGACCGCCCAGCGCTACGAGATCGAGTTCTGGCGCAAGGTGTTCTACCCGCTCAGCTGCCTGGTGATGGTGGTGCTGGCGCTGCCCTTCGCCTACCTGCACTTCCGCTCGGGCAGCATCACGGGCTATGTCTTCGGCGGCGTGATGATCGGCATCAGCTTCTTTCTGCTCAACAACGTGTTCGGCTATATCGGCAACCTCAACCAGTGGCAACCCTGGCTGGCGGCGGCCTCGCCCGCACTCATCTATTCGGTCGTTTCGCTGGGCGCCTTCGGGTGGCTGGTCCTCAGGAGGTAGTCGGCATGCTCGGTGTGATTGTTTTTGCCCACGGTTCGCGTGACCCGCTGTGGCGACTGCCGGTGGAACGCGTGGCACAGCAAATCGCGGAAAGCGACCCGGCGGCGGCCGTGTCCTGTGGCTATCTGGAGCTGTGCGAACCGGACATCGGCACCGCCGCTGGGGCCCTGATCGCCCGCGGTGCCACCCATGTGCGGGTACTGCCGCTGTTCTTTGGCATGGGCAAACATGCACGCGAAGACCTGCCGGTGCTGATGCAGGAGCTGCATCAGGCCCACCCCGGTGTGCGTTTCGAGCAGCTGCCCGCCGCTGGTGAAGACCCGCGCCTGACCGCCCTGCTTGCCCGCATTGCCCTGGAAACCCCGGCATGAACCTGCACCAGTTCCGCTTCGTCCAGGAGGCGGTTCGCCGCAACCTGAACCTGACCGAGGCGGCCAAGGCGCTGCACACCTCGCAGCCCGGGGTGTCCAAAGCCATCATCGAGCTGGAAGACGAGCTGGGCATTGAAATCTTTGCCCGCCACGGCAAGCGCATCAAGCGCGTCACCGAACCGGGCCAGCAGGTGCTTAAGAGCGTTGACATCATCCTGCGCGAAGTCAACAACCTCAAGCGCATCGGCGAGCAGTACTCGGCGCAGGACAGCGGCACCCTCTCGATTGCCACCACGCACACCCAGGCGCGCTATGTGCTGCCCGGGCCGGTGGCGCAGCTGCGCCAGGCCTATCCCAAGGTAGGCATCAGCCTGCACCAGGGCTCGCCCGACCAGGTGGCCAAGATGCTGATGGAAGAAGTGGCTGAAATCGGCGTGGCCACCGAATCGCTGGTGAACTACCCCGACCTCGTCACGCTGCCCTGCTACGAGTGGCAGCACGTGCTGGTGTTCCCGTTCGACCACCCGCTGCTGGAGCGTGATCGCGTCACGCTGGAAGACCTGGCCCAGGTGCCGCTGGTGACCTACCACCCCAGCTTCACCGGCCGTACCCGCATCGACCAGGCCTTTGCGCTGCGCCACCTGCAGCCCAACATCGTGCTCGAAGCCATCGATTCCGACGTCATCAAGACCTACGTGAAGCTGGGTATGGGCGTGGGCATCGTGGCTGAAATGGCGATGCAGGACAGCGCCCTCAACGGCCAGACGCCCGACCTCGTGTCGCGCCCCGCAGGCCAGCTGTTTGGCCACAACCTGGCGCGCGTCGCCTTCAAGCGTGGCACCTACCTGCGCCACTTCGTGCTGCGCTTTGCCGAGCTGCTGAGCGACCGGCTGACCCGCGACTCCGTGTTGCGTGCCATGAACGGCACCCCCGATGACTATGAGCTTTGAACCACCCCCGTTGCTTGCTCGCTGCGCGTAGCCGCATCCCCCCTCAAGGGGGCGACACCTGTGCCCTGGCGGAGCCAGTTGCGCTGTGTCTCTGAACCAACTCCACTGCTGCCTCAACGATATGAACCAGCCTGCCCCCTCCACACCCGCCCTCACATCCCGCCTGCCGAACGTGGGCACGACCATCTTCACCGTCATGTCGGCGCTGGCAGCCGAGACCGGTGCGGTGAACCTAGGGCAGGGCTTCCCGGACTTCGGCTGTGATCCGAGACTGCTGGATGCCGTGACCGAGGCCATGCAGGCCGGGCACAACCAGTACCCGCCGATGCCCGGTATTCCGGCGCTGCGACAGGCCATGGCCGAGAAGATGCAGGCGCTCTACGGCCTGAGGTGTGACCCGGCCACAGAGATCACCGTCACGGCCGGGGCCACGCAGGCCCTCCTCACCGCCATTCTGGCCGTGGTGCACCCGGGCGACGAAGTGATCGTGCTCGAACCCTGCTACGACAGCTATGTGCCCAACATCGAGCTGGCCGGTGGCGTGGTGGTGCGCGTGCCGCTCACACCGGGCAGCTTCCGGCCCGATTTCGACCGCATCGCCGCCGCGCTGTCGCCGCGCACACGCGCCATCATGATCAACAGCCCGCACAACCCCAGCGGCATGGTATGGAGCGAGGCCGACATGCTGCGGCTGCAGGAGCTGCTGGCGCCCACCAGCGTGCTGCTCATCAGCGACGAGGTGTACGAACACATGGTGTTCGACGGACAGCTGCACCAGAGCGCGGCGCGTTTCCCCGGCCTGGCCGCACGCGCCTTCATCATCAGCAGCTTCGGCAAGACCTACCACGTCACCGGCTGGAAGGTCGGCACGGTGGTCGCCCCCGCACCGCTCACCGCCGAATTCCGCAAGGTGCACCAGTTCAACGTGTTCACCGTGAACACGCCCATGCAGCACGCGTTGGCGGCCTACATGGCCGACCCGGCGCCCTATCGGGAATTGCCGGCGTTCTACCAGCGCAAGCGCGACCTGTTTCGCGAAGGCTTGGCCGGCACACGTTTCAAGCTGCTGCCCGGCGAGGGCACTTATTTCCAGTGCGTGGACATTTCCGCGCTGGCCGTGCCCGAGCGCGACCTGCCCGAGGGCGAGTTCTGCCAGTGGCTCACGCGCGAGATCGGTGTGGCCGCCATTCCCCTGTCGGCCTTTTACGGCGACGGCTTCGACCAGCGGGTGGTGCGCTTCTGCTTCGCCAAGAAAGACGAGACTCTGCTGGAAGCGCTGCGCCGGCTGGCCCGGCTCTGAGCTCGGCGGCCCGCACAGCCCTCAGCAGCGCACTGGGTTGCGGCAGAACTGCTCAAGCTCGCGCACGGTGCTGCGCCCGGCCACCTGCTGGCGCGCACGCGGCCCCACCTCCAGGCTGATCTTCATCTCGTACTTCTGGAAAAAATCGTCGAACAGTTCACCGCCCAGCGTGCCCGTGGCGGTGAGGGTGTCTGCCTTCGCATCGTGCTCCAGCAGCACGGCGCACAAGGGCTGCTCCGCCGGCCCGCCCAGCACCTGAGCCCCTCGCGCCGGGTCGTACTGGCTGTGGTCGGCGCAGCAGTGAATGAGGTCATTCCCCTTGCTCGGGGTCTGCGGGTTGATGGCCGCGCCCTTGCGAAAGCTGATGAAGCTGAGTTCCTTCGTGGGATACACCAGCTTGTGCGCGCAGATGGCAGAAAACGCCACCAGGCTGCGACGCGGTCCCACGCCCCCCGGCCACTGGTAGGTTTTGCGGTCCCGCGTCTGAAGGGCGACCGGCTGCGCCGCCTTGCCCAGATCCAGCAGAAACACCGGCGTGGCCTCGAAGGGGTAGTGAAACACGTAGTTCACCTGCGGCCGCAAGCTCGACGCCTTCAGTGGCTCGCCCAGGTCGTTCACCAGCAGAACACGTCCACGGTCACGCGACACGGCACTGGCTGCCCAGGCGCCCGACACCAGCACGGCCCCCAAGGCGCCGGAACCCAGCGCGCACGCCTCCACAAATTCCCGACGATCCATGCGTTGACTCCTGGAATAGGGAGGACCGGGGATGTGGCCCTCGTCCGCCAAGTGAAGCCCATGCAGGCCCCATCTGTCAACACCTGGCGAGCCATCCGTGGGGGCGGACCGGCAGGCGCCCCGACCGCCCACTCACTGGTTGAGCTGTGCCCAGGCCTTGTCCAGCCGCTTGATGCTCACCGGCTGAGGCGTGCGCAGCTCCTGCGCGAAGAAGCTCACGCGCAGCTCTTCCAGCAGCCAGCGCAGTTCCTGCAGGCGGGCGTCCTGCACGCCTTTGCGTTCGGACACCATGCGCCAGAAACGCTGATCCTGCGGGCGCAGCTCGGCCAGCTTGGCCACGTCGCGCGCCGGGTCGGCGCGCAGCTTGTCCAGCCGCAGCTGCACCGCCTTCAGGTAGCGCGGAAAGTGCTGCAGCTGGGCATACGGCGTGACGAGCAGAAAGCGCTTGGGCACCAGCCGCTGCAGCTGCTGGGCAATGTCGGTGGCCACGTCGGCCGGCGGCTTGCTGTCCTTGAGCTTGCGCGCGGCCGCCGCGTATTCGGTGAGGATGAGGCCTGCATTGCGAGCGATCTCGGTGGCGATCAGCGTGAGCCGGCCGCGGCCCTCGTCCACCCGTTTTTTGAAGGCCGCCTCGTCAGTGGGCAGCGGCTCGGCGAGGAAGGCGCGGTCCAGCGCCAGCTCGATGATCTGGCTGCGCAGCTCTTCCAGCGTGCCGCCGCCCGCTCCACCCTCGGTCTTGCCGACCTGCATGTAGGCAGCGGCCATGGTCATGAGGCCCGGCAGGTTTTTCTCCAGGTACTTCAGCGCGTCTTTGATCTGCAGGGCGAACAGTCGGCGCAGGCCTTCGCGGTGACGTGCCTGGGCCACCTCGGGTTCATCGAACACCTCGATCGACACGCCGTCGGTGTGGTCCATCAGTGCCGGAAAACCGATCAGGGTCTGGCCGCCCTTGCGTATCTCCATCAGTTCGGGCAGTTCGCCGAAGCTCCAGCTGGTGTAGCGCTGGGCGGCGCTGGCCGCGGGCGCGGCAGGCGGCGGGGCGGCCCCACGGGCCGCCGCCTTGGCATTCACGGCCGGGGTTGGCGCGCTGACGGGCGCGGGTGCAGCGGTGCGCAAGCCCTCCATCTTCAGCGAGGCCAACGCCTGAAAAGCGCCGCGGGCCTGCCCGCCCAGTTCGGCCTTGAGCGCCGCCAGGCTGCGACCCTGGCCGAGCTGTCGGCCGTGCTCGTCCACCACGCGAAGGTGCATGAAGTGGTGCGGCGTGAGCATGTCGACCTTGATGTCGTTGCGCACGATGTCGAGCTGCGTGGCCTCGCGCACCAGCTTGAGCAGCGCGTCCAGAAGGTTGCCGGCGCCGAACACGGCGGGCTCGCTCAGAGCCGCGACGAACTTCTCGGCGGTGGCCGGCAGCGGCACCAGTCGCGAACGCGGTCGCTGGTGCAGCGTCTTCAGCAACGCCAGCAGCTTGTCCTTGAGCATGCCCGGCACCAGCCAGTCGCAACGGTCTTCGCTGACCTGATTCAGGGCGAAGATGGGCACGGTCACGCTCAGGCCATCGCGCGGGTCGCCCGGCTCGTGCAGGTAGGCACAGGCACAGTCCACGCCGCCCAGCCGCAGGGTTTTCGGAAATGCCTGCGTGGTGATGCCGGCCGCCTCGTGGCGCATCAGCTCTTCTTTGGTGAGCAGCAGCAGTTTGGGATTGAGCCTGACCGCTCCCTGGTACCAGCGCTCGAAGCTGGCGCCGCTGAACACGTCGGCGGGCAGCTGCTGGTCGTAGAAGGCGTAGATCAGTTCGTCATCCACCAGCACGTCCTGGCGGCGCGACTTGTGCTCCAGCTCGGCCACCTGTTTCACCAGCTTCTGGTTGGCAGCCAGGAAGGGCAGGCGCGTATCCCACTCCCCGGCCACCAGCGCCTCGCGAATGAACATCTCGCGTGCGCCCACCGGGTCCACCCGGCCGTAGTCGGTCCGGCGGTTGTTGTAGATCACCAGGCCGTACAGCGTGGCGCGCTCCAGCGCCGACACGCGGGCCGCCTTCTTTTCCCAGTGCGGGTCCAGCAACTGCTTTTTGATGAGATGGCTGCCCACCTGCTCCAGCCAGACCGGCTCGATGGCGGCGATGCCGCGGCCAAACAGACGCGTGGTCTCCACCAGCTCGGCACACACGATCCAGCGCCCGGGCCGCTTGCTCAGGCGCGCACCCGGGTGGCGGTGAAATTTGATGCCGCGCGCACCGAGGTACCAGTCTTCAGTTTCGCTCTTCCAGCCAATGTTGCCCAGCAGGCCCGCGAGCATGGACAGGTGCAGCTGCTCGTACGAGGCCGGGGCCGTGTTGATCTGCCACTTGTGCTCCGCCACCACGGTGTGCAGCTGCGTGTGGATGTCGCGCCACTCGCGCACCCGGCGCACGTTGATGTAGTTCTCGCGCAGCAGGTTCTCGTACTGGCGGTGGCTGAGCTTGTGGTCGGTGCCGTGCCCGCCTTTGCTCTCTTCCAACCACTTCCACAACTTCAGCGTGCCGACGAATTCGCTCTTCTCGTCGTCGAACTTGGCGTGGGCCTGGTCGGCCTGTGCCTGCTTCTCCAGCGGGCGGTCGCGCACGTCCTGCACGCTCAGGGCCGAGGCGATCACCATCACCTCGTCCAGCGCGCCGCGCTGCTGCGCCTCCAGAATCATGCGTCCCACGCGGGGATCGAGTGGCAGGCGCGAAAGCGTCTGGCCGATGGGGGTGAGCTCGTTGGCCTCGTCCACCGCGCCCAGTTCGGCCAGCAGCTGGTAGCCGTCCACAATGGCGCGCTTCTGCGGCGGCTCGATGAAGGCAAAGTCTTCCACCGCGCCCAGGCGCAGGGCCTTCATGCGCAAGATCACGCCGGCGAGCGAGCTGCGCAGGATCTCCGGGTCGGTGAACGCGGGTCGGGACTGGAAGCTGGCCTCGTCGTACAGGCGGATGCAGATGCCGTCAGCCACGCGGCCACAGCGCCCGGCGCGCTGGTTGGCAGCGGCCTGGCTGATGGGCTCCACCATCAGCTGCTCCACCTTCTGGCGGAAGCTGTAGCGCTTCACACGGGCGGTGCCGGCGTCGATGACATTGCGGATGCCCGGCACGGTGAGCGAGGTCTCGGCCACGTTGGTGGCCAGCACGATGCGCCGTCCGCCGTGCTCCTGAAAGATGCGGTCCTGCTCGGCCTGGCTCAGCCGCGCAAAAAGCGGCAGCACCTCGGCATTGCGCAGCACCGGCTGGTGCGCCAGGTGCTTGCGCAGGTGGTCCGCGGCCTCGCGGATTTCGCGCTCACCCGGCAGAAAAATGAGAATGTCGCCACCTGCCCCACCACGCCAGAGCTCGTCCACGCCCTCGGCAATCGCGCTGTTCAGATCGAATTCACGGCTTTCCTCGAAGGGACGGTAACGCACCTCCACCGGAAAGGTGCGGCCCGAGACCATGAGCACCGGCGCCGGGCCGTTCTTTGAGGCGAAGTAGCGCGCAAAGCGGTCGGCATCGATGGTGGCCGAGGTCACCACCACCTTCAGGTCGGGGCGGCGCGGCAGCAACTGGCGCAGGTAGCCCAGCAGGAAGTCGATGTTCAGGCTGCGCTCGTGCGCCTCGTCGATGATGATCGTGTCGTAGGCGCGCAGGTCCGGGTCGGTCTGCGTCTCGGCCAGCAGAATGCCGTCTGTCATGAGCTTGACGGACGCGTCCTTGCTCAGCCGGTCCTGAAAGCGCACCTTGAAGCCCACCACGTCGCCCAGCGGCGTCTTCAGTTCCTCGGCGATGCGCTTGGCGACGCTGCTGGCGGCGATGCGCCGCGGCTGGGTGTGGCCGATGAGTTGGCCGCGCTGCCCCGGCTTCGCGTTGAGCTTGCCGCGCCCCATGAGCAGCGCGATCTTGGGCAGCTGCGTGGTCTTGCCCGAGCCGGTTTCGCCGCAGACGATGACCACCTGGTGCTCGCGCATGGCCGCCTCGATCTCGACGCGGCGCGCAGAGACGGGCAGGGACTCGGGGAATTCGATGCGCAGCGGCGGAGCAGAGGACAAGGTCACAACTTCAGTCAAAATCGGGCAACCGGCGATTATCCCCGGCCCATCGTTTTCCTGTCTGCTCGTCTGCGCCCGCCCGAACCAGCCACTCCATGTCCAACGTCTTCAATTTCACCTTCGTGCCCTGGTTCCGCTCGGTCGCGCCCTACATCCACAAGCACCGCAGCAACACGCTGGTGGTGGGCATTGCGGGTGAAGCGATTGCGGCGGGCAAGCTGCAGAACGTGGCACAAGACCTGGCCCTGATCCAGAGCATGGGCGTGAAGATCGTGCTGGTGCACGGCTTCCGGCCCCAGGTGAACGAGCAGCTGCTGGCCAAGGGACACGAGCCCAAGTACTCGCACGGCATGCGCATCACCGACTCGGTGGCGCTGGACTGCGCGCAGGAAGCTGCCGGCCAGCTGCGCTATGAAATCGAAGCGGCGTTCAGCCAGGGCCTGCCCAACACGCCCATGGCCGGTGCCACCGTGCGCGTGATCTCGGGCAACTTCGTCACGGCCCGCCCGGTCGGCCTGATGGACGGGGTGGACTTTCAGCACTCGGGCCTGGTGCGCAAGATCGACACCGAAGGCATCCAGCGCACGCTGGACATGGGCGCGCTGGTGCTGCTCTCGCCCTTCGGCTTCTCGCCCACCGGCGAGGCCTTCAACCTGACCATGGAAGACGTGGCCACCTCGGTGGCGGTGTCACTGCAGGCCGACAAGCTGATGTTCCTGACCGAGGTGCCGGGCATCCGCGTGGACGCCAGCGACTCCGAGAGCGAGATCGACACCGAGCTGCCGCTGGCCGACGCCAAGCGCATGCTCGCCGCCCTGCCCCGCGCCACCCAGCCCACCGACACGGCGTTTTATCTGCAGCACTGCATCCGCGCCTGCGAAGGCGGCGTGGACCGCAGCCACATACTGCCGTTCGCGGTGGACGGCGCGCTGCTGCTGGAGATCTACACCCACGACGGCATCGGCACCATGGTGGTGGACGAGAAGCTGGAGAGCGTGCGCGAAGCCACCATGGACGACGTGAGCGGCATCGTTGCGCTGATCGAACCCTTCGAGAAGGACGGCACGCTCGTCAAGCGCGACCGCACCGAGATCGAGCGCGACGCCGGTTACTACACCATCATTGAGCACGACGGCGTCATTTTCGGCTGCGCCGCGCTCTACCCTTACCCGGAAGCGCGCACCGGCGAAATGGCGGCCCTCACCGTGTCACCCGACACCCAGAGCCAGGGCGACGGCGAGCGCTTGCTCAAGCGCATCGAGAGCCGTGCCCGCGCCCAGGGCCTGCAAAGCATCTTCGTGCTCACCACCCGCACCATGCACTGGTTCATCAAGCGCGGCTTTGTACAGGTGAACCCCGACTGGCTGCCCGAGGCCCGCAAGCGCAAGTACAACTGGGACCGCAAGAGCCAGGTGCTGGTGAAAAAACTGTCCTGATCCCCGGGGCGGTTCCCACCGGCCTGTGCTGCTCCACGCCCGTGAAACCCCGCTGACAGCACCGATTTGACATTTGTCAAAACGCCGGCGCGCGAACGGTCGATACTGATGAGTGAACTTTTCTACTCCAGACCGAGCCATGCCCGAACGCGCCACCTCCCGCCCAGCCGCCGCCGCCTCCCCCGCCACCACGCCACCCACGGCCCGGACCAAAGCGAACGCGGGTGCGACGGCCGAACCCACCCGGCGCACCCGTCGCTCACCAGCGGCTGAGAGCCCCCCTGCGGCGAAGCCACGCACCCGGCGCAGCAGCACGGCAGCTGCCGAGGCAGCACCGGTCAAGACGAAAGCACCCGCCACGACTCGCCGCCCTACAGCCGCAACCGAGAGCGCACCAGAGACAACCCGACGTACCTCCGGAGGGGACACCACCGGCACCACGCAGCCCCGGAAAATCCGCCAGCGCACGGTGGACGGCGCCGTGGCGGCTCGCCAGGGCGCGCAGTTCGCCGCCGTGCAGGACATCCTCAGCCGGGACGGCACCGCACCGAAGGAAAAGGCCGAGTCGTTGCGAGCCATCCTCGAAGGCGCGGCACCCGACGACGCCAAGGCCATCCGACGGCTGCTGAAGCAGGAAGCGCAAGTGGCCCGCAGCGAGGCCAAGGCCGTGGCCAACCCAGACGAGGTGCTGGCCGCCGACTGGCGCAGCGGCGCCTACCCCTACAAGAATCTGCTCTCGCGGCGGGTGTACGAAGCGCAGAAGTACCGACTCCAGGTGGAACTGCTCAAGCTGCAGGCCTGGGCCAAGGAAACGGGGCAGCGCGTCGTGATCCTGTTCGAGGGGCGCGACGCCGCCGGCAAGGGCGGCACCATCAAACGCATGATGGAGCACCTGAACCCGCGCGGCGCCCGCGTGGTGGCGCTGGAAAAGCCCAGCGACGTGGAACGCGGCCAGTGGTACTTCCAGCGCTATGTGCAGCACCTGCCCACCGCTGGCGAGATCGTGCTCTTCGACCGCAGCTGGTACAACCGCGCTGGTGTGGAGCGTGTCATGGGCTTCTGCTCCGACGACGAGTACCAGGAGTTCATGCGCCAGGCGCCGCAGTTTGAACGCCAGCTGGTGCGCAGCGGCGTGCACCTCATCAAATTCTGGTTCTCGGTCAGCCGGGAGGAGCAGCGCCGCCGCTTCAAGGAACGCAAGGCCCACCCGCTCAAGCAGTGGAAGCTCAGCCCGATCGACCTGGCCTCGCTCGACAAGTGGGACAGCTACACCAAGGCCAAGGAATCGATGTTCTTCGAGACCGACACGGCCGACGCGCCCTGGACCGTGATCAAGAGCGACTGCAAGAAGCGCGCGCGCCTCAACGCGATGCGCTATGTGCTGCAGAAACTGCCCTACACCAACAAGGACCCGGGCAACATCGGCGCGCTCGATTCGCTGATCGTCGGGCGCGCGCATGTGGTGTACGAGCGCGGCGAGCGCCCGGGCAGCGCGATTCTTTAAACACCCCCACGCTCCCCGCTGCGCGGGTCGCTGGACGAGACGGCGCCAGAGGCACCGTCCCTTCGGGATGTCCAGCCCTGCGCAGGCAGGCCTGGAGCCGCAGCCCTCAGCCCCGAGGGGGCTGTTTCGCCTTGGGGCGGCCCGGCGGCGATACGTTGCCCCCACGCTCCCCGCTGCGCGTGGTTCGCTGCCCCCGAGGGGGCTGTTTCGCCTTGGGGCGGCCCGGCGGCGAAACGTTGCCCCCACGCTCCGCCGCTGCGCGGGTCGCTGAACGAGCCGCTCAGGCCCGCGGGCGCTGAATCAACAGCAGCACGGCCAGCAGCAGAATGCCGCTGAAGCACAGGAAGGACCAGTTGGCGATGGACAGGCCGAGGAAGGTCCAGTCCACTTCGCTGCAATCGCCGCTGCCGCGGAAGATCATGGGAATGGCGCGCTTGAGCGGGAACGATTCGATCATGCCGAAGAAGTCGCGCCCGCAACTCATCACCTCGGGCGGGTTCCACTGCAGCCAGCTCTGGCGTGCCGCCACAAAGGCGCCGAACCCGGCAAGCGTGCCCATCAGGCCCACAGCCACCATGCGCGCACCCGGTCGCGCCATGAAAGCCCCCACCGCCGCTACCACCGCCACCAGCACCAGGGCATAGCGCTGCACGATGCACATGGGGCACGGCTCCAGACCCACCACATGCTGCAGGTACAGGCCGAAGGCCAGCAAGCCGACGCATCCCGCCGCGATCAGCGCGAGGATGCTGCGGCCATGCCGCTCAAAGAAAAGGGGTGTGACGGTGGGAATGGCGGGAATCAAGTCAATGTCCTTGCAGGAAGACGCGGGCCTTGCGCGGCGACACCAGCAGTGTCTCACCATCGCGCAGGCCCATCTCCCTGAATTGTTGCGCAGGAATCTGCGCTTCGATCAGGGGATCGTGTCCTGCTGGATGAGTACTTTCGAGCGGCATGAGTTCCAGACGTGCAATCGGTCCCACCACGATGGCCCGGCTCAGCTGGGCCACGATGCCCTGCGGGCGCCCGGCGGCATCCAGACCTTCACCCGAGTGGTAACGCTGCACGTCCAGGTCGTGCGGGCGCACATAGGCAAACGCCTTTGCGTTTTGAGCGTCCGCGTGCTCGGGCGTGTCGATGGATACACCGTCCAGGTGCAGCAGACCTTCGTGGGCCCGACCGTGAAACAGGTTCACGTCGCCCAGAAAGCCGTACACGAAGGGGCTGGCGGGGTGGTCCCACACATCCTGCGGCGAGCCCACCTGCTCCACCACGCCGGTGTTCATGAGCACCACGCGGTCGGCCACCTCTAGTGCCTCTTCCTGATCGTGCGTGACGAAGATGCTGGTCACGTGCAGCTCGTCATGGAGACGGCGCAACCAGCGGCGCAGCTCCTTGCGCACCTTGGCATCCAGCGCGCCAAACGGCTCGTCGAGCAGCAGCACCTTCGGCTCCACCGCCAGGGCACGGGCCAGGGCAATGCGCTGGCGCTGGCCGCCGGACAGTTGCGACGGGTAGCGATCGGCCAGCCAGTCCAGCTGCACCAGCTTGAGCAGGTCCGTCACTTTGGCCTTGATCTGCGCGTCGCTCGGGCGCTGGCCGCGCGGTTTCACCCGCAGGCCGAATGCGACGTTCTCGAACACCGTCATGTGGCGGAACAACGCATAGTGCTGGAACACGAAGCCCACGTTGCGCTCGCGCACGTGCACGTCGGTGGTGTCTTCGCCACTGAAGTGGATGCTGCCGCTGTCGGGTGTTTCCAGCCCGGCGATGATGCGCAGCAGGGTGGTCTTGCCACATCCTGAAGGGCCGAGCAGCGCCAGCAGCTCGCCGGAATCGATGTCGAGGTTGACGTCGCGCAGGGCCTGGAAGCTGCCGAAGTGCTTGTTGACGTTGCGGATTTCAATGCTCATGAGGATCTCACTTCGTGGTCGCTGCCAAGGGCAGCGGGGAGAGAACGGCGGGGGGCTCGGGTGGCAGTTCGGCCAGGGCTTTCATCTCGCTCTCCATGCGCCACTCGGCCACCGACTTGATGACCAGCGTCACCACCGCGAGCAGGGCCAGCAGCGAGGCAACCGCGAAAGCCGCCACCGACTGGTACTCGTTGTAGAGAATTTCGACGTGCAGCGGCATGGTGTTGGTCTGCCCCCGGATATGGCCGGACACCACCGACACGGCCCCGAACTCGCCCATGGCACGGGCATTGCACAGGATCACGCCGTAGATCAGTCCCCACTTAATGTTGGGCAGGGTCACATACCAGAAGGTCTGCCAGCCGCTGGCGCCCAGCACGATGGCGGCCTGCTCCTCGTCGTTGCCCTGCGCCTGCATGAGCGGAATGAGTTCACGCGCAATGAAAGGGAAGGTAACGAAAATGGTGGCCAGGATGATGCCGGGCACGGCGAACACGATCCTGATGTCGTGCTCCATCAGCCAGGGACCCAACCAGCCCTGCGCACCGAACACCAGCACGTAGATCAGGCCTGCCACCACCGGCGACACCGAAAACGGCAGGTCCACGAGCGTGGTCAGAAAGGACTTGCCCCGGAACTCGTACTTCGCAATGCACCAGGCCGCCGCCACGCCGAACACCAGATTCAGCGGCACCGCAATGGCAGCGGTGAGCAGGGTCAGCCGGATGGCAGACCAGGCATCGGGCTCGCGCAGAGCTTCTGCATAGGCTTCCCAGCCCTTGCGCAGCGCCTCGGTGAACACCGCGGCCAGCGGCAGCACCAGGAACAGGAACATGAACACCAGCGCCACGCCGATCAGCGTGCGACGTACCCAGGCAGATTCGGTGGTGCCGCGCCGGGCGGTTCTCACAACAGTCGTGCTCATTGGTTGGCTCCACCGGAACGCTTGCGCTGCCAGGCCTGCAGGCCGTTGATGAGCAGCAGAAGCACAAACGAGATCACCAGCATCACAGTGGCCACGGCGGTGGCGCCGGCGAAGTCGTATTGCTCCAGCTTGCCGATGATGATGAGTGGCGTGATTTCCGAGACCATGGGCACGTTGCCGGCGATGAAGATCACCGAACCGTACTCACCAATGGCGCGGGCAAAGGCCATCGCAAAGCCGGTGAGCAGTGCTGGCGCGATGGTCGGAAAAATCACCCGGCTGAAGGTCTGCCAGCGCGTGGCGCCCAGGCAGGTGGCGGCCTCCTCCAGCTCCTTCTCGACGTCTTCCAGCACCGGTTGCACCGTGCGCACCACGAAGGGCAGTCCGATGAAGATCAGCGCGATCACCACGCCGTTGCGGTTGAACGCCAGCTGGATACCGTAGGGCTCCAGAAACTGCCCGATCCAGCCGTTGCCGGCCAGCAGGGCCGAGAGCGAGATGCCAGCCACGGCGGTGGGCAGCGCAAACGGCAGGTCCACCAGCGCGTCCACGATCTTTTTACCCGGGAAGGTGTAGCGCACCAGCACCCAGGCCACCAGCAGGCCAAACACCACGTTGACCATCGCGGCAATGAACGAGGCGCCAAAGGTGAGCCGATACGAGGCCATCACGCGCGGCGACGTGACCGCTTCCCAGAACTGCGGCCAGGTCAGCGTGAAGGTCTTGAAGAGCAAGGCCGAGAGCGGGATCAGCACGATCAGGCTCAGGTAAAAAACCGTAAAACCCAGCGTGATGTTGAAGCCCGGCAGCACGCGCCGGGTCGCGCGTCTAGGGGCGGGACCCCCTGCGGCCGGGAGGGGAATGGTGATGGTGTTCATGTTTGTGAAATCTCTCGCATGTAACCAGGTGGCTGGGCAGGTGGTTGACGCGATCGGTTTATCAGGTGAGGCTGGACGCCATGAGGCGTGACGGGATCGGTTCCCTTGCGTCGCCCACCATCCATAACCAACAGGAAAACCCGACATGCAACACAACCAGCCGCCACCAGACCAGGCCCTGGCCGAGCATCCGCTCGAATACTCAGACCCGGAGCTGCGTGCCTATACCGAAGAACAGGCCGAAGACCTGCTCGACAGCGTGGTTCACTACATGCCCGTTGTCCTGCCGCTCACCGCAGCCCTGCTCATCTTCATGCTGGCGTTCATTGCCGTGTACATGGCCTGAGCGGGAGAGCCGGGGTCAGCGCGCGGGGTGGTGGGACCACCCCGCGTGGCGCCATGGCTCAGCGCGTGGTGTACAGCTTGTCGAACTGGCCGCCGTCGTTGAAGTGCACTTTCTGCGCTTCTGACAGCGAGCCGAAGTACTGCTCCACCGTGAAAAACTTGATCGGCTTGAAAGCGGTGGCGTACTTCTGGAGGACGGCCTCGTTGCGCGGACGGATGTTGTGCTTCGCCGCAATCTCCTGGCCTTCCGGGCTGTACAGGAAGTCAAGGTAGGCCTTGGCATCGGCCGCGGTGCCCTTCTTGTTCACCGTGCGCTCCACGATGGCGACCGGGTTTTCGGCCACGATGCTGGCGCTGGGGTGAATGGCGTCCACCTTGCCGGCGCCGAATTCCTTGTCCACCGACACCACTTCCGATTCGAAGGTCACCAGCACGTCGCCAATGTTGCGCTGCAGGAAAACGCCCGTGGCGTCACGACCCCCACGCGCCAGCACCGGCACGTTCTTGTAGAGCTTGCTCACGAACTCGGCGGCCTCGGCATCGGTGCCGCCCTTGCTGCGCACATAGCCCCAGGCCGACAGATAGGCCATGCGGCCATTGCCGCCGGTCTTGGGATTGACCACGATCACCTGCACGCCGGGCTTGATGAGGTCGTCCCAGTCCTTGATGCCCTTGGGGTTCCCGTTGCGCACTAGGAACAGCATGGTGGAGGTGGTGGGCGCTGCGTTGTGCGGGAATTTCTGGCGCCAGTCTTTCGCCACCACACCCTTCTCGGCCAGGAACTCCACGTCGGTGGTGGTGTTCATGGTCACCACGTCAGCTTCCAGGCCGTCGGCCACGGCGCGGGCCTGGGCGCTGGAGCCGGCGTGCGACTGGTCGACCTTGATGTCTTTGCCTGTGCTCTTCTTGTGACTGGCAATGAACGCGGTGTTGAGGTCTTTGTAAAACTCGCGCGACACGTCGTAAGACACGTTGAGCAGCGAGGTCTGGGCCGACGCCACGGTGGCTGCCGCCAGGGCGAGGCCACCCAGGGTGAACTTGAAATAGTTTTTCATGGAGACGGGGTCCGATTGAAGGAATGCGTGGATTCTGAAAGCCCCTCGTTCTAAATCAAACGACTTTGTTTTTGTTTTCTTATTCTTCTTGCACATATAGGACATGCCTGCATCTGGTTTGACCACGGTCAAGGGCGCTCAAGTGGCCTCCCGCCCCGGCAGCCCTTGTTTGCCGACGGTGAACAAAAGATTGATAAAGTCGACTGGTAGCTGCATGAACGCATCGCCCTGAACAGCAGGTGCCCAGTGATTCGCGCAGGCGTTGCCTCAACAGGGGGCCGACGCTCTTTCAGCGGCCCGCCGCCCCCATACACCCACCCACATCAGCAAGGAATCCCGATGGCACGTACCGTCAACTGCATCAAGCTCGGCAAAGAAGCCGAAGGCCTCGACTTTCCCCCTTACCCCGGCGAGCTGGGCAAGCGCATCTATGAAAGCGTGAGCAAGGAAGCATGGGCTGCCTGGCTCAAGCACCAGACCATGCTGCTGAACGAGAACCGCCTGAACCTGGCCGACGCGCGCGCCCGGCAGTACCTGGCGCGCCAGATGGAAAAACACTTCTTTGGCGAAGGCGCCGACGCAGCTGCCGGCTACGTGCCCCCGCCCAGCGCCACCTGATTCCCCGCCCATGTCTCATAAGACTCCGGGCACCCGCGGCAAGTTGATCGAACGGCTTCCTTGAGCGCCGGACGGGAGCAGCGCGCCCTCGTCGTGGGCGCCGGGCTGGCGGGTGCCGCGGTCTGCGCGGAGCTGACGCGCCGGGGTTGGCACGTCACCCTGGTGGACGCAGCAGCGGGCGCGGCGCAGGCCGCTTCCGCACTCCCCGTGGGCATGCTCAGCCCGCACGTGACGCGTGCACCCACGCCGCTGTCGCGTCTGTCCGCACTCGGCGTGGCCGACATGCAGGCCGAACTTGCACGTCTGCTGCCGCCCGGCGAAGGCTGGCAGGCCTGCGATGTGGACAACCTGGGCCACGATCCCGGCCGCTGGCCCGCTGCCCTCGTGCGCCCGGCGGCGCTGGTAAATGCCTGGCTGAGCGAAGCCGCGGCGACGGGGCGCCTCCAGACCCGGTGGAGCGCGCCGATCGCCCGGCTGCGACATGAAGCCGAGACGGGCCACCCGTGCCGCTGGATCGCACTCGATACCGGCGGGCACGAAGTGGCGCACGCTCCCTGGGTCGTCGTGGCATCGGCGCTGGGGAGCCTGAGCCTGTTGCAGGACACCGACGCCCACCTCGGTCTGGACGCCCTGCCCCTGCGACCCGTGAAGGGCCAGATGAGCCTGGCCGAACTGTCGGGACCGCCCCTGGCCGAGCGACCGTTGCGCAACAACGGGGTCTTCGTTCCACTGTACGAAGACCCTGGCCTTGCACCAGCCTGGCCCACCCGCATCTGGTCGATGGGCTCCACCTACCACCGCGGAGACAGCAGCACCACGCTCAGCGACGCCGATCACGAATGCAACCGCGAGAGTCTGCAAGCCATCCACCCCGACGCCGCCCGGCACATGGCGCAGGCCGCGCGCACCGGCGCACTGATGGGATGGGCGCAGGTCCGCTGCGCCTCGCTCGACCGCCTGCCGCTCATGGGCGCTGTGCCACATGTCGAGCGCCTGCAGGTGGAAATGGCCGCGGCCGGCCACCGGCGAGGTCGTCTCCCGCTGAGCCAGGTGCCGCGCCACGAAGGGCTTTACGTGCTGAGTGCACTGGGCTCTCGCGGGCTCACGCTGGCCCATTGGTGTGCCAGGCAGCTGGCGGCCCAGATGGCGGGGGACACGGCGTCGGACGTGGAGCCCGATCTGCTCCAGGCACTGGACCCCGCGCGCTTCGCGTGGCGCCGGGCACGCAAGCAGGGCCGTGTGGGGGTCGATGTGTCGGAGATCGCGGCAGAACGGTGAATCAGTCCCGCGCGTGCGTGGCGAGAGATGCTTCCCGGGGGTTGCCGGCCAGCAGGTCCATCCAGCGGGACAGCTCCGGCGGCTGCAGAGGGCGCGAAATCAGCGCGCGGATGCCCGCACGCCGCGTGTCACGCCGCACCCGCCGGCGCCTCCACCACGCCGCCAGCGGGCCTGCCAGCTCGCTGCTGCCCATGGTCAGCGCGCGGGGGAAGCGCTCGGCGAAGACGCGCGCGAGCGACCAGGCGTCGATCTGCAGGTCATCCAGGTTGAACACGCCGCAGCAGTAGTCGTGACGCCCCATGAACTCGAATGCGGACTCGTTGGTGCCCGCTTCATCAATGTCCACCACCCCCACGAGGGCCAGACGCGAACGCAGGTAGAAACACTCTTCGCGGCTGGACCCCACCAGCAGCGCGCGCCTGAGCGCCCGCTGCCCGCCATCGTCCGCCTCCAGTCGCCCCGGCTCGGTGATGTCCAAGTCCAGCAGGCCGGAATCAATCTGGTGCGCAGCGAAAACCGCGTCCAGATCGTCCAGCAGAGAAGCCCAGTGGATCGGGCGATCCACCACACGCCAGGCGTGCTCGGGCGCGTTCGCCCCCACCCAGATCAACCGCTGACCCTGCGGCAGCGCACGCGCCTGAGACAGCACGGCTTCGGCGCAGTCCCCGTCCACCAGCGCCACCTCGGCATGGGTGAGTGCGGTTGCCGACCCGGGCGCCACCTGGGGTGACCACAAACCGTAGCTGGGCGAGCGCTCTTCTGACAGGCGAAACACCGTATTGAGAGCGTGCCGTTCCACATCGGTGAATCCGACCACGCTTACAAATATGCGTTGCATGTCCATGAGCGCGATGGTAAACCGGCGCGCTCATCAGCGGGGCCGCCACACCACGCACCGGAAGAGTATCTTTATATCCAACAGCTATATTTCAATGAAAAAAATGTTGTTTGGAGTATAAGACGTGCGACGTACAGTCGCCGCCATGCCTGAATACGCGCTCATCCTGGCCGGCTTTGCTGTCGGACTCATCGTCGGACTGACGGGGGTGGGCGGCGGTTCGCTGATGACGCCCATTCTTATTTTCTTCTTCGGAGTCAAGCCCTATCTGGCGGTGGGCACCGACCTGCTGTTCGCGGCCGTCACCAAGATGGGCGGCACGGTGAGCCTGGCGCGCCAGCGTCTGGTGCCCTGGCGCGTGGTGGGCCAGCTGTGCACTGGCAGTATCCCGGCCGCGGTGCTCACCCTGCTGGTGTTGCACCAGCTGGGCCCCGCCAGCCCGGCGGTGCAATCGTTGATGACCAGCACGCTGGGCGTTGCCCTGCTGCTCACCGCCGCCGCCATGTTCTACAAGGTGGCCCGCGGCAAGCAGCTGCCCCGCACCCTTCCGGAAGCTGAGATGGACGCGGCCATGCGCGCTCGCCACTGGAGCCTGCCCGTGTTGTTCGGCGCGGTCATTGGCGTGCTGGTCACCCTGACCTCGGTCGGCGCAGGCGCCATCGGTGTCACCGTTTTGCTGCTGCTCTTCCCACTGCTGCCCTTGCCCCGCATCGTGGCGGCCGACATCGCATACGCCGTTCCGCTCACCCTGGTGGCGGGCCTGGGCCATGCCAGCCTCGGGTCGGTGGACTGGCCGCTGCTGGCCCAGCTGCTCGCCGGATCGCTGCCGGGCATCTGGCTGGGCACCCGCCTGATGCGCCACACGCCCGAGCGCCTGGTGCGCTCCCTCCTCTCGCTGCTGCTGGCCTACGCCGGCACCAAGCTGCTCGCCTTCTGATTTTTCTTTCCCGACCACGATGTACCAGTACTCCGACTTCGACCGACAGTTCGTCCACCAGCGCGCCGCCCAGTTCCGCGACCAGCTGCAGCGCCGCCTGGGCGGTAGCCTGGCCGAAGACGATTTCAAGCCCCTGCGCCTGCAGAACGGCTGGTATGTGCAGCGCTTCGCGCCCATGCTGCGCGTGGCGGTGCCCTACGGTGAACTCAACAGCGCCCAGCTGCGCGTGCTGGCCACGATCGCCCGCGACTTTGACCACAAGGAAGAGCACGACATCTCCAACGCCGTGGTGGCACTGGCCGATGTGCCCACGCTGCCCGACCGTTGCGGGCACTTCACCACGCGCCAGAACGTGCAGTTCAACTGGATTCCCCTGCACCGCGCAGCCGACGTGATGGACCTGCTGGCCAGCGTGAACATGCACGGCATCCAGACCAGCGGCAACTGCATCCGCAACATCACCACCGACGCGCTGGCCGGCATCGCGGTGGACGAAGTGGCCGACCCGCGACCCTTCGCGGAAATCATGCGCCAGTGGAGCACGCTGCACCCCGAGTTCGCCTTCCTGCCGCGCAAGTTCAAGATCGCCATCACCGGTGCCCGCGAAGATCGCGCCGCCGTGCCCTGGCACGACGTGGGCCTGCACCTGGTTCGCGATGCCGACGGTGCGCTGGGCTTCAAGGTGCTGGTGGGCGGCGGCATGGGCCGCACCCCGATCATCGGCAGCGTGATCCGCGAGTTCCTGCCCTGGAACCAGATCCTCAACTACCTGGAGGCGATCGTCCGTGCCTACAACCGCTTCGGGCGGCGCGACAACAAATACAAGGCGCGCATCAAGATTCTGGTGAAGGCCGAAGGGCAGTCGTTCACCGACCAGGTGGAAGCCGAGTACCGCGACATCGTCGAGATCGATGGTGCACCGCACACCATCACCCAGGCCGAACTGGACCGCGTGAGCGCCTTCTTCGTGCCGCCGCAGCTCAGCTGCGACCGCAAGAGCGCCGACGCCAAGATTGCCCATATTCTCAAGGCCGCCGCCGAGGATGACTTCGAGTTCACCCGCTGGCTGCAGCGCAACGTGAAGCCGCACCAGAACCCCGATCTGCGCGCGGTCACGCTGTCGTTCAAGCGCCTGGGCTCGGCCCCCGGCGATGCCAGTGCCGAGCAGCTGGAGCGCGCGGCCGACCTGGCCGAGCGCTACTCGGCCGGTGAAGCCCGTGTGACGCACGAGCAGAACCTGCTGCTGCCCTGGGTGCGCTGCGACCAGCTGCCCGAACTGTGGCGCGAGGCGCGCCGCCTGGGTCTGGCCAAGCCCAACATCGGACTGCTCTCCGACATGATCGCCTGCCCAGGCGGCGATTTCTGCGACCTGGCCAATGCCCGTTCGCTGCCCATCGCCCAGGCTCTGCTCGCGCGCTACCAGGATCTGGACGAGCTGCACGACCTGGGCGAGATCGACCTGCACATCAGCGGCTGCATCAACAGCTGTGGCCACCACCACAGCGGCCACATCGGCATTCTGGGCGTGGACAAGGACGGCCAGGAGTGGTACCAGGTGACG
>JAUXNG010000101.1 GCA_030682835.1 Hydrogenophaga sp.
TCAGCGCGTCCTTCAGCGTTTTGCTGCCGCTTTCCACCGGCACCACGGTCGCGCCAAGCAGTTTCATGCGGTAGACGTTGGGGCTCTGGCGTTTCACGTCTTCGCTGCCCATGTAGACCACGCATTCCAGGCCGTAACGGGCGCAGATGGTGGCGGTGGCCACGCCGTGCTGGCCGGCACCCGTTTCCGCGATGATGCGCGGCTTGCCCATGCGCCGGGCGAGCATGGCCTGCCCGATGGTGTTGTTGATCTTGTGGGCGCCGGTGTGGTTGAGGTCTTCGCGCTTGAGGAAGATCTGCGCGCCACCGGTTTCACGGCTCATTCGGGCCGCGTGGTAGATGGGCGAAGGGCGGCCGACGAAATGGGCGAGCTCGCTCTTGAACTCGGCAAGGAACTCGGGGTCGTGCTGGTACTTCGCGTACGCGGCCTTCAGCTCGTTGATGGCGTGCGTGAGCGTCTCGCTCACGAAACTGCCGCCGTAAATGCCGAAATGGCCGCGAATGTCGGGTTGCTGGTAGTGGTCCATGGGGTCTCTGGTCGGTGTGCCCCGGCAGGCCCCGGCAGGGGGACTCAGGCGGAGCGGTCCATCGGTTGCGCATCGGCTGCCCGGACGGCAGCGGCGAAGGCGAGCATCTTTTCCGGGTCTTTGATGCCTTTGCTGGCCTCCACCCCGGAACTCACGTCAACGGCCCAAGGCCGTACGCGGCGAATGCCATCGATCACGTTTGCAGGCGTGAGTCCACCAGACAAAACGAGGCGAGAGCTGGCGTTTAGAAGTGGATGTGACCAATTGAATGCTGTCCAGTCGAAGGATTGACCGCCGCCGCCGTAACCCTCGATGTGCGCGTCGAGCAGCACGGCCTGGGCAGCGGCGTGGTCTTGCGCGTATTTTAGGAGATCGAAGCCGGCGCCGGCGGGACCGGGGGGAATGCGGGCCGCACGGATGAACGGGCGCCCGGCGGCCATGCAGTCTGCCGGGGACTCGTCGCCATGGAATTGCAGCAGGGCATTGGGTACGGCGGCCAGGCCCTGGGCAATGAATTCGGGGCTGGCATTCACGAACAGCAGCACCGGGGTGACAAAGGGCGGCAGCCGTCGGGCGAGTTCATGCGCGCGTGCGGGGCTGACGTAGCGGGGGCTGTTGGCGTACAGCACGAGGCCGATGGCGTCGGCGCCGGCCTTCACGGCGGCGTCCACGTCAGCCTCACGGGTCAGGCCGCAAATCTTGAGCCGGGTTCGGGAACGTTGCATCAGGTGAAGTGGATGATGGTTCAAGGGCACCGCGGAGCCGGTTTGCCGGGCCGCCCGTCTCGCCCCTGGGGGGTAACGCCTCAGGCGGCGCGGGGGGAAGTCAAGGCAGCCAGTCGAAGGCGGCCGTGCGCTCCGGCAGGTTCCAGAAAGCATCGTAGACCGGTCCGAGAAAGTACAGCCCGTCAGGGGAAAAGGTCGGGGCGGCCGCGTCCCGGCTTCTCGCGGCCAGCACCTCGGCCATCCAGTCGGGCGGTTTGCTTCCGGTACCCACGGCGATGAGGCAGCCCATGATGTTGCGGATCATGTGGTGCAGGAAAGCATTCGCTTCGAATTCGAAGCGCCAGTAGGCACCCCGGCGTGTGATTTCGATGCGCCGCATGTCCTTCACAGCCGTGGGAGCCTGGCACTGCGACGCCCGGAACGAGGTGAAATCGTGCTCGCCCAGGAGGTGCGCGGCGGCGGCCTGCATGGCGCTCTGCTCCAGCGGACGGAACACCCAGCCCACCCGGGCGGCGTCCACGCTCGGCCGGACGGCGGATTCCAGCAGCACATAGGCGTAACGGCGCGCGCGGGCGCTTGAACGGGCGTGGAAGCCAGGGGGCATCTGGCGCGCCCATTGCACGGCGATGTCGGGCGGCAGGAAGCTGTTGGTGCCGCGCACCCAGGCACTGTCGGGGCGATGCGCCGGGCTGTCGAAGTGCACCACCTGCATCAGACCATGCACCCCGGCGTCGGTGCGCCCGGCGCAGAGGGTTCTGATGGGTTCCTGCGCGACGAAACGGCTCAGCGCCCGGTCCAGATGGTCCTGCACCGTGCGTCCGCCGGGCTGGCTTTGCCAGCCGTCGTAGGCGTTGCCGTTGTAGCTCACCCCCAGTGCGACGCGCTGGCGAGGCGGCGCGCCATCGGGCGGCGGGGGTGACGGGGGTTCGCTGAAGGGGCTTTGCAAGAACGGGGCCCCAGGGTCAGGACAGGTCGGCGAGGAAGGTGCTGGCCTTGGTCTTGAGGGTGCCGGTGGCTTCCGCGAGCACTTCTTCAGCCAGCGAACGGGCCCCTTCCAGGTCGCCAATGGCCCGGAATTCTTCGGCCAGCGAGAGCTTGGTGTCGAGCGGATTCTCTTCGGTCAGGCCGCCATCGGCTGCGTCGCTGGTGCCGGCGTCCGTGTCGAGATCAAGATTGAGATCGTTCAGGTCGAAGGACAGCAGCTCGGGCTGAGGGCTGTCCTGTGAGCTGGGCAGTGGCATCGGCTCGTCGTCGTCCAGCAGGGCGTCCGGCTGCTCATCGCTGAGTTCGAAGTCGGGCAACTCTTCATCGGGGTCGAAGGTGGGCGTCTCTGCCGCGCTGTCCAGTCTTGAGGGTTCGCCGGCCAGGGCCGCGGGCTCGGATGGGAAGTCCAGGTCAAAGTCCATCGACATCGAGGATGGGCCTTCAGGCGCAGCGGCTTCCTGGGTCAGGGCTTCGGTGCGGTCCAGGTCGTCGAGTGCGGAAAGGGGAGCCTCGCGGGTAGCGCTGGCGACCGGCGTGTCTTCCAGAGGCATGGCTGCCGACGGTTCGTCGAGGGAGAAGTCCAGATCCAGGTCGAGCCCTTCGTTCAGCCCGCCAGTGCCAGCAGGCTGACCCAGGGTGCTGTTGCCGAAAGGCATGGTGTTCATAGCGCCACCGGCCACGGCCGCCACTGCGCCGGCCTTGACGGGCGGCGCACCACCCGGCTGGTACAGCGCGTTGGCCGGATCAAGCTCGCGGCCCAGGTCGCAAGCGTGCTCCCATTCGGGGCCCTGGCCCTGCGTGAGGCCAAAGGCCTCTGTTGCAACGACTTCGAAGGCCTTGGCATCGCGGCGCTTGGCGTAGATCTCGAGCAGCTTGTTGTGGATGGCGACGCGCGTGGGCGTGCTGCGCATCGCTTCCTTGAGGATCTCTTCTGCCTGCAGATCGCGGCCATAGGCGAGGTACACGTCGGCCTCGGCCACCGGGTCGACATCGCCCGCAGCGTCGAGCTGGCTGGGTGAGTACACCATCGACGAGCCGGAAGCACCCGCTTCTGCGGTGTCGATGCGCTGCCCGCCACTGGAGCCAAAGAACGAGTCGGGCTGCAGCCGGCTCTCCAGGAAGGAACTGTCGACGCCATTGGCCTTCTTGCGCTGGCGCAGGCGGTAGATGCCCAGGCCACCGAGCAGTGCGAGCAGGGCCGCGACGCCCGGCAGCACGAATGGGTTGTCGCGCAAGCCGTCGATGAGAGAAGGCTCCTCGACCGGTGCGGGCACCGACGGGGCGGGAGCAGCGGGCGTCAGTACGGCGGTGGGGGTGGGTGTTTCAGCCGTTGTTTCGGTCGCGTCGGCGGCAGTGGCAGTGGGTGTGCTGGTTACGGGCGCTGCGGCTTCAACAGAGGGCTCCGCTGTTGCCGGGGTAGCGCTCGCCGGCAGCGTCGGCACCGCGATGCCGGGTGCGCCCGGGTTCGGGCTGACGGGAGCTGCGGGTGCGGCTGTGGCCGGGGCCGCGGGTGCGGCGCCCAGCCGGGCCAGTTCTTCGATGTTGCGCGAAAGCTCGGCCACCCGGGTAGACGCTTCCTGTGCCTGGCGCTCCTGGGCGATCTTTTCTTCCGTGGCAGACGCGGCCGGGGTGGCTCCTTTGGACAGGGTGAGTTTGTCCTGCGAAGGCGCAGCTGGGCGGCGATCTTCCACCTCGGCCTGCACGCGGCCGGTGGCCTGGCGGTCAGCCGCTCCCACGGCTGCCGCTGGCACAGAGCCGGCCAGGCGTCGTCGGAATTCGTTGAAGTCCCGGCTCTGCGCCGCGATCACTTGCCGGGCTTCGCCAGGGTTCACGGCGACGGCTTCAGCCTCGCTGGGCAGGTCCAGCACCGAACCGGCCTTGATGCGGTTCACGTTGCCGCCAATAAAAGCACCAGGATTGCCGCGCAGCATCGCCACGAGCATCTGGTCGAGCGACACATTGGCGGTGCGGTTGGCATCGGCGATCCGTCCGGCGGTGTCCCCCGGGCGCACGCGCACCTGCCCGTTACTGGCGGTGTCTCGCGGTGGCGCAAGCGGTCTGCTGCTCGCCGACGGCATCGGGGGCGCGGGCATCGCTCCCGGCGCGGGCTGGGCAGGGGCCACTGGCCGTGCCACGGGTGGCAAGACCTGGGTCGGTGCTGAGGGTGCTACCACCGGGGGCAGGGGTGTCGACGGAGTCCCGGCTCGCAGGTTGGGGGGGTCGAACAACAGGGTGTAGTCGCGCACGATGCGGCCCGACGCCCAGTTGGCTTCCACGATCAGGTCCACAAACGGCTCGGTGACGGCACGGGGGCTGGTCAGCCGAAGGAAGGCGCGGCCGTCGGGGCGGCGCTGCAGGGTGATCTGCAGGCTGGTGAGGGCAGGGTTGAAATCCATGCCGGCGGCGCGAAATGCTTCGCCGGAGGCCAGTCCGACGCGCAAGCTGGCCGCTTCGTCGGCATTGATGTCGGGCACGTCGATTTCCGCCCGCAGCGGTTCACCCAGCGCCGACTGCACCACGATACGGCCCAGAGCCAGCGCGTGGGCATCGCCAGCGTGAATCAGGGCGGTGCTCAGAACGGCCGCTGCCGCGACTGCGTGAAGCCGGGCCAATCCGCGCGAACCCATCCCTCTCGTCGGGGTCGGTGTGGGGAGGGAAGGGTGGTGACGGGGATTGGATGGCACTTGGACCTCGACGTAAAGAACCGAGAATTGACCTTAACATCAACACATTACAGTGACAAGCTGATACACCGCTTGAGTTATGGCGGCTACCTCTTGTCGCTTTCGGTCCGTGTTCACGTTGCGAACATGCAACGGGTGGCCATGGTCGGCTGACCCGGTCAGTCGACCACTTCAATCGGCGGTGGCTCAGGCGTCGAGCAGGATGCGCAGCATGCGGCGCAGGGGTTCCGCGGCACCCCACAGCAGCTGGTCGCCAATGGTGAAGGCGCCCACGTACTCGGGGCCCATCGCCAGCTTGCGCACCCGGCCCACCGGAATGGTCATGGTGCCGGTCACGGCCACGGGCGTCAGGTCCTGGATGGTCGCTTCGCGTGTGTTGGGAACCAGCTTCACCCACGGGTTGTCGGCAGCGATCATGGCTTCGATGTCGGCCACGGGCACGTCCTTCTTCAGTTTGAAGGTGAGCGCCTGGCTGTGGCAGCGCATGGCGCCCACACGCACGCAGAAGCCGTCCACCGGGATGGGGGCGGACCCGAAGCCTTCGCCCAGCCCCAGGATCTTGTTGGTCTCGGCCATGCCCTTCCACTCTTCCTTGGACATGCCGTTACCCAGGTCCTTGTCGATCCAGGGGATCAGCGAGCCACCCAGTGGAACGCCGAAGTTGGCCGTCTCGGCTGCGCTCAGGCTGCGCTGCTTGGCGATCACCTTGCGGTCGATCTCCAGGATGGCGCTCTTGGGGTCGTCCAGCAGGGACTTCACTTCGGCGTTCAGCGTGCCGTACTGCGTGAGCAGTTCGCGCATGTGCTGCGCGCCGCCGCCGGAGGCAGCCTGGTAGGTCTGGGTGCTCATCCACTCGACCAGGCCGGCCTTGTACAGGGCGCCCACGCCCATCAGCATGCAGCTCACCGTGCAGTTGCCGCCCACCCAGTTCTTGCCGCCACTGCCCAGTGCATCCTTGATCACCGGCATGTTGACCGGGTCCAGGATGATGACGGCGTCGCTCTGCATGCGCAGCGTGGAGGCCGCGTCGATCCAGTGGCCGTTCCAGCCGGCCGCGCGCAGCTTGGGGAACACCTCGCTGGTGTAGTCGCCACCCTGGGCGGTGATGATGATGTCGCAGCGCTTCAGGGCGTCGATGTTGAACGCATCCTGCAGCGTGGTCTCGTTCTTAGCCATGGCCGGGGCTTTGCCGCCGGCGTTGGATGTGGAGAAGAAGAGGGGTTCGATAAGGTCGAAGTCGCGTTCTTCGACCATGCGGTCCATCAACACCGAGCCGACCATGCCACGCCAGCCAACCAGTCCTACCAACTTGCTCATTTCAACGCCCTTTTAAAGTTAACAAACAGTGCCCGACCGGCCTGTCTGCCCCGGCTCGTCTGGCCAGGGAGGGCGCACGACGAAACCGGAGCTGGATCAGCCCTTAATGGTCGTGGTTTTGGTGATGGTTGCGCGCGCTGCCACAGCTGCCAGGGCGGCAGATGCGATGTTCAGGGCGAACGGGCGGGCGGCAATCATGGGTCGTGATTCTACCGGAACCAGGCGTACGCCAGACTGACAGGCACAAGCGCGTCGTAGGCGTGCGCCTGGGTAGGCGTGTAGCGTGCTTCGTCGCGGGCCCGCTCAGCCGCGGAGCGCCTTCACGACCGCATCGCCCATCTGCGAAGTGCCGACCTTGGTCGTGCCCTCGCTGTAGATGTCGGGGGTACGCAGGCCCTGGGCCAGCACCTGCTGTACAGCAGCCTCAATGCGCTGGGCGGCGGCCTCCTGGTTCAGGGAGAAGCGCAGCATCATGGCAGCGGACAGGATCGTGGCCAGCGGGTTGGCGACGCCCTTGCCGGCAATGTCGGGTGCGCTGCCGTGGCTGGGCTCGTACAGGCCCTGGTTCTTGGTGTTCAGGCTGGCCGAGGGCAGCATGCCGATGGAGCCGGTGAGCATGGAGGCCTCGTCGCTCAGGATGTCGCCAAACATGTTGCCGGTCACGACCACGTCAAAGGCCTTGGGTGCCTTGACGAGCTGCATGGCGGCGTTGTCCACGTACATGTGCTGCAGTTCCACGTCGGGGTATTGCGCGTGCACCTCGGTGACCACGTCTTTCCAGAACTGGAAGGTTTCCAGCACGTTGGCTTTGTCGACGCTCGTGACCTTCTTGTTGCGCTTGCGGGCGGCCTGGAAGGCTACGTGTGCGATGCGCTCGATCTCGGGCTTGCTGTAGCGCATGGTGTCGAAGGCTTCCTCGGCACCGGGGAAGTGCCCGTCGGTGGCGATGCGACGCCCACGCGGCTGGCCGAAGTAGATGTCACCGGTCAGCTCGCGAATGATCAGGATGTCCAGCCCGGCAATCAGCTCGGGCTTGAGGCTGGACGCGCCCACCAGCTGCTCGTAGCAGATGGCCGGGCGGAAATTGGCGAACAGGCCCATGTGCTTGCGCAGGCCCAGAATGGCCTGCTCGGGGCGCAGCGGGCGGTCCAGCGTGTCGTACTTCCAGTCACCCACGGCGCCGAACAGCACGGCGTCGCTGTCCATGGCCAGCTTGAGCGTGGCTTCTGGCAGCGGGTGGCCGTGTGCATCGAAGGCCGCACCGCCGACAAGGGCCTGCTCCATTTCAAACGTCAGGTCGAGGGCCTTCAGGACCTTGACGGCCTCGGCGACGATTTCGGTGCCGATGCCGTCACCGGGGAGAACTGCGATTTTCATATGCGATGCATGAAAGAAGGGATTTCTGTTCCAGGTTGCCGTGGAACCGGCTTCGCCGGGCCACAGGCAACGCCCCCTTGAGGGGGTGCCGCCGCAGGCGGCGCGGGGGCGGGTGGGTTCACATGGAGTGTGCGAGCCAGGGCTTGGTCGCCAGCCGCTGACTTTCGAACGCAGCGATCTTGTCCTTGTGGCGCAGTGTGAGGCCGATGTCGTCCAGGCCGTTGATCAGGCAGTACTTGCGGAAGGCCTGCACGTCGAACGGGATCTCGGCACCATCGGGCTTCACGATCATCTGGCGTTCGAGGTCGATGGTCAGCTCAAAGCCGGGAAACGCGAGCGCTTCGTCGAACAGCTGCGACACGGTGTGTTCGGGCAGCACGATGGGCAGCAGGCCGTTCTTGAAGCAGTTGTTGAAGAAGATGTCGGCAAAACTGGGGGCGATGATGGCCCGAAAGCCGTACTGGTCAATGGCCCAGGGCGCGTGCTCGCGGCTCGAGCCGCAGCCGAAGTTCTTGCGGGCCAGCAGCACCGAGGCGCCGGCGTAGCGGGGCTGGTTGAGCACGAAATCGGGATTCGGTTTGCGCGTGGATGGGTCCTGGCCGGGTTCGCCCGCGTCCAGGTAGCGCCATTCGTCAAACAGGTTGGGCCCGAAGCCGGTCTTGCGGATCGACTTCAGGAACTGCTTGGGGATGATGGCGTCGGTGTCGACGTTTTCGCGGTCCATCGGGGCCACCAGGCCCTTGTGCACGGTGAATTTGTTCATGGGTTTATTTCTTTCGAGCCGCGTCTTCCAGCACCTGTCCGGCCTTTTGCACGTCCTGGCCCACGCCTTGCACGGTGTTGCAGCCGGCCAGCAGCAGCGCAATGGTCACTACACACAGGTTGGCAATGTGTTTCATGGGAGTCCTTTCAGGCGAATTGACGGATGTCGACGAAGTGGCCATGCACCGCGGCGGCGGCCGCCATGGCGGGGGACACCAGGTGGGTGCGGCCACCGGCACCCTGACGCCCCTCGAAGTTGCGGTTGCTGGTGGAGGCGCAGCGCTCGCCCGGCTCCAGCCGGTCGGCGTTCATGGCCAGGCACATGGAGCAGCCGGGCTCGCGCCACTCGAACCCCGCGGCCTTGAAGATTTCGTGCAGGCCTTCGCGCTCGGCCTGCTCCTTGACCAAGCCGGAACCCGGCACCACCAGGGCGAGCTTGATGTTCTTGGCCACCTTCTGGCCCAGCTTTTTCACCACGGCAGCCGCTTCGCGAATGTCCTCGATGCGGCTGTTGGTGCAGGAGCCGATGAACACCTTGTCCACAAAGATGTCGTTCAGCGGCTTGCCCGGCTGCAGGTTCATGTAGGTCAGCGCGCGCTCGATCGCGCCGCGCTTGTTGGGGTCTTTTTCCTTGTCGGGGTCGGGTACGCGGCCGTCGATGCCCAGCACCATTTCAGGTGAGGTGCCCCAGGTGACCTGCGGCACGATCTGGGCTGCGTCGAGCTCGACCACGGCGTCGAATACCGCGTCCGGGTCGGACTGAAGCGTCTTCCAGTAGGCCACCGCGTGGTCCCACTCCACGCCAGTGGGGGAGAGCGGGCGGCCCTTCACGTACTCGATGGTCTTGTCGTCCACCGCCACCAGGCCGGCGCGGGCGCCGCCCTCGATGGCCATGTTGCACACCGTCATGCGGCCTTCGATGGACAGGGCGCGGATGGCGGAACCGCCGAACTCGATGGTGTAACCGGTGCCGCCGGCGGTGCCGATTTTGCCGATGATGGCCAGCACGATGTCCTTGGCGGTCACGCCTTTCGCCAGCATGCCCTCGACCTTGACGAGCATGTTCTTGGCCTTCTTGGCCAGCAGCGTCTGGGTGGCCATGACGTGCTCGACCTCGCTGGTGCCGATGCCGTGCGCTAGCGCACCAAATGCACCGTGCGTGGAGGTGTGGCTGTCGCCGCACACCACCGTCATGCCGGGCAGCGTGGCGCCGTTCTCTGGGCCGATCACATGGACGATGCCCTGGCGCTTCGACATGAAGGGGAAGAAGGCTGCGGCACCGAACTCGGCGATGTTGGTGTTGAGCGTGGTGATCTGCTCTTTGCTGATCGGGTCGGTGATGCCGTCGTAGCCCTGGTCCCAGCCGGTGGTGGGGGTGTTGTGGTCGGCGGTGGCCACAATGGAGCTCACGCGCCAGACCTTGCGACCGGCTTCCCGCAGACCCTCAAACGCCTGGGGACTGGTGACTTCGTGCACCAGGTGGCGATCGATGTAGAGCACGGCCGTGCCGTCTTCTTCGGTGTGGACGACGTGTTCGTCCCAGATCTTGTCGTAGAGCGTGCGTCCCATGGATGTCCCGTTGGCTGTCGTGGTGGGTCTGTCGAACCGGCTATTTTATGCGGCTGGATGAAAAACGCCCGCGGCACCTGGCGGCGCGGCGGGCGTGGCAGCGGCCGGGTAACTGGCACCCGGCGACGCGGCGTCGATCAGCGGTCGGCCAGCGGCTTGATGTCGCGGCGGGGCGAACCGGTGAACAGCTGGCGTGGGCGGCCAATCTTGTACTCGGGGTCGCTGATCATCTCGTTGAGCTGGGCGATCCAGCCAACGGTGCGGGCCAGCGCGAAGATGCCGGTGAACAGGTTCACCGGGATGCCGATGGCGCGCTGCACGATGCCGGAGTAGAAGTCGACGTTCGGGTAGAGCTTGCGGGACACAAAGTACTCGTCTTCCAGCGCAATCTTCTCCAGCTCTTTGGCCAGCTTGAACAGGGGATCGTTTTCCAGGCCCAGCTCGGCCAGCACTTCGTTGCAGGTTTCCTGCATCAGCTTGGCGCGCGGGTCGTAGTTCTTGTAGACGCGGTGGCCAAAACCCATCAGCTTGACGCCGCTGTTCTTGTCTTTGACCTTCTCCATGAACTCGCCGACCTTGCTCACGCCGCCCTGGCGCTGGATGTCTTCCAGCATGTTCAGGCAGGCTTCGTTGGCGCCGCCGTGGGCAGGGCCCCACAGGCAGGCCACGCCGGCTGCGATGGCGGCGAAGGGGTTGGTGCCCGACGAACCGCACAGGCGCACGGTGGAAGTGGACGCGTTCTGCTCGTGGTCGGCGTGCAGGATGAAGATGCGGTCCAGGGCGCGCTCCAGCACGGGGTTGACCACGTACTCTTCGCAGGGCGTGCCGAACATCATGCGCAGGAAGTTGCCCGAATAGCTCAGGTCGTTGCGCGGGTACATGTAGGGCTGGCCGATGCCGTACTTGTAGGCCATGGC
>JAUXNG010000072.1 GCA_030682835.1 Hydrogenophaga sp.
GGCCATTGCGACAGCATTGCGCATGCCAACCATCACACCCATGGCTGCGGCCAACATCGTGGCCTTGCTCGCTCAAATCCGCGCCGCGATGCCCCGCTGCGCACGCCGTTGGCTACATGCGTGAAATATCCGGGCTAGCCGGTTGAAAATCGCCCTCAGACATGGTTCCGAACTGCCACGCTTCCCACACTCGGCCGCAGACGTACACACTGGTAAGTGCCTGCGCAAAAGCATCGCGCAATTTCTCCCGCTGTTCATCCGTCAGCGGCTGGCGCTGTGCTGCGGGTGGGGCGGTGTAGAGCGGTTCAAACTTGCAGCTGTTGTCTTTGTATTCTTCGACTGATAGCCAAAAACCAAGATCAGGCTCATCCGGTACAGAAACCCGCCACGCCACCGGCTCGGCTGGCTGTGATGCACTCATGTGCTTGCACACATATGCCGCCCAGTTGCTGGTGCCCGCGATCATGCCGAGTGCACCGGCTTGATGAGCCACGTCGATCAGCTTCCCGGCGTTGCTCCAATCCGGCTCGGCTGGCTGTGATGCGCAGCCCGCGCCAGTGCTTGCCCCCGTGGCCGTTTCCGGTTTCGGATGTGATAGCCCGGCTGGCAGGGCGGCGTAGACCGTGTGGCACTCGGCAGCATTGTCGAGGTATGGTGCGTCTGGGTGTCGGAAGAACTGGTAGGTGTCCCCGCACCCTTCGCGCTTCACCACAGTCACGCAACCAAACGGCTCGGCTTTCTCAGCCTGTACGATGGCTTCACGCAGGGCGCCGATTTCGTCAGCGACATGAATGGTGACGCACTCGGTTTCTGTGTCGAGTCCGTCCAACGCTTCCAGCGCCTCAAGCGCCGCCTTCATCGCTTCAATTTGCGACATGCTCGTCCTCCTCAAACCGCCACCGGCGCCAGAATGGCCGGGCAGCACTCATAGTTCTCGAACACCACGTCGCCGATTCGGTAGTCAAAAATCGACGCCGCGCGCTGCAGGTTCAGCGTCGGCAGCGGGAAGCCCTTGCGACCGATCTGCTCGCGCACCTGGCCGAAGTGGTTGCTGTAGACGTGGCAGTCGCCGCCGGTCCAGATGAACTCGCCCACCTCCAGGTCGCATTGCTGGGCCACCATATGGGTGAGCAGCGCGTAGCTGGCGATGTTGAACGGCACGCCCAGGAACATGTCCGCGCTGCGCTGATAGAGCTGGCAGCTCAGGCGGCCGTTGGCCACGTAGAACTGGAACAGGCAGTGGCACGGCGCCAGCGCCATCTCAGGCAGGTCGGCCACGTTCCACGCGCTGACCACGTGGCGGCGGCTGTCGGGGTTCGTTCGGATGCCCTCGACCAGCTCGGCGATCTGGTCGATGTGGCCACCCTCATGGTTGGGCCAGGCGCGCCACTGCTCGCCGTAGATCGGCCCGAGCGCGCCGTCTTCACGCGCCCAGGCGTCCCAGATGTGGACGTCCTTGGCGCGCAGCACGTTGTTGTCCGTGCTGCCCGACAGCATCCACAGCAACTCTTCGACCATGGGTCGGGTGAACACGCGCTTCGTCGTGACCAGCGGGAAGCCGCGGCGCAAGTCGAACCGCATCTGCAGGCCGAACAAGCTGCGCGTGCCGGTGCCCGTGCGGTCGCCGCGGTCGACGCCGTGGCGCATGATCTTGGCCAACTGCTTTTCGTAGGTGTAGCCGTATTCCGACGTCATAGCAGCCCCCAGCCGAAGCTCATCAGGCGCCAGGCGACGGCCGCCAGGAAGCCCAGGAGGACGCACGACGACGCCCACAGCGCCAACAGGACGACGGCGCGGGTCACAGGGCACCGCCCGTCTGCATCACGAACTCGCCGCCCAGCGCGTCGATGAGCGCGTCGATCATCGGCCCCAACTCGCCGGTGGCCAGTGCCACGTCGGCGTCGAACCCGCTGTCGTCACCGCGGCCGTCAAACACGCCCTCCAGGAACGCCAGTCGCCGCAACTGCAGGCCCTCGGTCAGCGTGAACGCCACGCGTCCCGCGTAGCTCATGGCCAGTCGCTTCGGCAGCTTGCCCTCGGCCACGTGCTTGCGGATCTCGGGCGTGCACAGGTGGTGGCGGCTGAACTTGACGACTGCCTTGTCTTCGTCGCCGCTGCGCAGCTCGCATTCGCGCTCCACGCTGAAGTCACCTGGCCAGCCGTCGACGTCCTCGGCCACCAGCCACTGAGCCATCGCCGTCTGCGGCGCCACGGCGGTCTGCAGCAGGCTCATGCTGATGCCGTCGATGCTGCGCACCAGCGCCGTGACGGCGTCGTCCAGCCGCGCCTGGCTGCTGGCGTCGATCACCAGCAGATGCCGTCC
This sequence comes from Hydrogenophaga sp., assembly GCA_030682835.1. Taxonomy (GTDB): domain Bacteria; phylum Pseudomonadota; class Gammaproteobacteria; order Burkholderiales; family Burkholderiaceae_C; genus Hydrogenophaga. The sequence goes on from JAUXNG010000072.1 coordinate 2,324, forward strand.
ACGGTCGATCCAGACCAGCGTGCCGACCTGCTTGGCGAACGCCTGCGGCAGCAGGGCCAGCAGGGCGTCCTCGCGCAGTTCCTTCATCTGCTTCTTGCCGACCTTGCGGCCGGTGGTGGCTTCAATGTGGTCGGCGGCTTCATGCGCCTTGGCACGCACCACGGCGCCGGGCACGGACTTCGTCTCGGTCATGAGTTTCAGAATCCACGGGCCGCCCACGGCTTCGACCAGTGCGCCGTTGGCCTCGCCGCGCGGCGGCACCCAGCCCATGGACTTGTCTTGCGTGGCGCCGCATGGCGCGAACATGTCGGTGGCCAGCGCGTTCTCGACGTCGAATGCGTCGAGGCAGAGGTTGGCGGGCAATCGGTAGAGGTTGATGTTTTTGAACATGATTTCAGTCTTGGTTTTTGCAGGGAAATTTGGCAGTCAGCTCATGTCCTGCGCCAGCCGGTGGCTGACGTAGGTCGGGAAGCGCGGCAGATCCTTCACGCCGTGCGTCATGTGCTTGAACTTGACGACGTGGCCCACGATCTCGTCCGGGTTGGCGAAGTAGTGCGTGGCCTCGACCACCGTCATCTCGCCGCTGCCGACCGTGATGGCCAACCCTTTGGGGAACAGCAGCTTGCCGGTGAACGCGTCGCGGAAGTCGGCCAGCAGCGTGCCCTGGATCGAGCCCACCTGGCCGTTGGGGACCATGCCGGCTTTGGCGCTGCTGCGTTCCGTATGACCCAGCAAATTCGTCTTGGCCTCGTTGCCGTTCATCTGGCCCTCGGTGATGCCGGTGACCAGTATCTCGGCGTCGGCCCAGGGCTTGACGCGCCACAACTCCTGACCCTTCAACGTGGCGCGGCCGGGCTTGTAGACTGCGCCGGGGTTGCGGATGATCGTGCCCTCGTAGCCCACCTCGGCCCACTCGCTGATGAACCGCCGCAGGTCGACACCGTTGTGCACCTCGTACATCGGCACGACGTGGATGCGCGGGTGGTTGATTTCGACGAGACGCAGGTTCAGCATCATGTGCCGCTCGCGGTAGCTCAGGCCCACCGTGTCAGGCGTCACCAGGTCGAACACCCACCAGTGCAGGTCGGGCATCTCGTCGACGCCCTTGAAGCGGCCCATGGCGCCGGTGGTGGCGCTGCACAGGCGCTCCGTGCAGTTGGGATTGGCGCCCAGCGTCATCTCGCCGTCCAGGCCGATGAACTCGGGCCGGCTGAAGTAGTCCGTGATGCCGAAGCCCTCGAACGTCTTGAGGCTGCGGCCGGTGAGCGTGCCGCCGAGGTTCATGGCGCGCACGCCGTCGATCTTTGGCTGCACGAGACACGGGAAGCGCACGGCGTCGAGGTTGGCGTCTTCGGCCAGTTGGGGTTTGATGTTCACAGTGCCTTCTCCTTCAGCGCGGCGCGGCGCCGGGCCTGCCGCTGGGCGGCAGTGAGCATGGGTTTGACGGCGTCTGCCTCGCCGGGCGCCCAGCAGAACAGGTCGATGGTCGGGTAGCCGCGGCTGTCGCGCTCCCAGTCGCAGAGCCGCACGAGACCGGCGTGGCGGAACTCGCGCAGCCAGGCTGCCACCGTGGGCTGGGCCAGGCCCGACGCCTGCGCAAGCCCTTCGCGGCTGTGGCGGCCGGCGATCAGCAGGTTGATGAGCTGCGCCGTGGCGCGAGCTGTGACGCGTCGGCGTTCGCTCATTGGGCACCGCCTTCCCGTGCCGCCGCCAACATGTCGTCGGCCATTTCGTAGGCGTCGTTGGTGCAAACAATGAAGTTGTTAGCGCCACGGGTCAGAAATGCTTGCATCGCCTTCGCCGCGAACTCATCGCGCAAGCTCTTGCGGATCATCTCGTCCAGCCACTCGGCACCGCTGTCGGGCACGCGCAGCTTGATGGCAGCGTATGCACGCAGGGTCAGGCCGGTGGCGATGACGTGGGTTTTCCCGTCGAAGACGTCGCACGGGAATGCAGGCCCGCCGTTCAGTTTCCCGCGCATTGCGCCACCCCGAGGTCACGGCGCAGGCGCGCCACGCGCTGCTCCTGGTAGCTGACGATCGCCGCGGCGTACTCGCGGGCGCTGCGGGCCGCCAGCAGTTCGCGCTCCGCGTCTTCCAGTTCCGCCTGTGCGAGCCGCATCGCGCTGGGCTTGCGGAACATGTCGAGCAACTTCTTCATCTGTTTTCCTTTGCTAAATGGTTGTGTGTAAGGCACGGCTGAAATTTAACATACGTTTGGCTCACTTTGCAACAGCAAAATAAAATTTATTCAGCAGTTGCGTTTTCTGTAACGCTGATGCTAAACTGGCGCCGTCGTCATCACCGACACGTCATCAACCAACGGAGAACACGAACGTGAGCCTCGAACAAGCACTGGCGGAAAACACCGCAGCAATCAAGCACCTGATCACCGTCATGTCCAGCGTGCAGCATGTCGCACCTGCTACATCTGCAAAGAAGGAAAAGCAGACGGCAACGCCTGCAGCCGAAGTCGCAGCGCCCGCCGCCGTCGCCGCACCGGCACCGGCACCCACCGCCGACAGCCTCGGCAACCCCGTGGGCACGGTCTACATCCACATCCCGGCGCACAAGACCGTGGCCGCCGTCAAACCCGGCGACGTCATGCCGTCGTTGCCCAGCCAGGAAACGGTGACGGCCGAGCAATACACGGCACTGCGCCAGCAGTACGCCGCAAATTTGCCTGCCGCGGTAGCGACCGCCCCTGCAGCAGCCGCCCCGGCGCCGGCAGCAGCACCTGTCGCTACCGCGCCTTCTGTGGCAGCGCCAGCGGCCACTGCCTCGGGTTTCCCTGATGTGGTTGCCAAGATCAAGGAACTGCACGCACTCGTCGGCAACGACGGCCTGACGCCGTTCCTGGCCAAGCACGGCGTGTCGCGCGTGCCCGAACTCGCCGGCAAGGCCAGCAACGACGCGCTCATCGCCGAAGTGCAGGCCCTGATCGACAACGCCAAGCTGGGTCTGTGATGCGCTTCAACCAGTTGCACCTCAGCCTGGCCTACGCCGGTCTCGCCACGCTGCACCGCCGCGCAGGCGTGCACATGAGCGTGCCGGCCTACGTGGGCGCCACGCGCGCCGCTGGAGGCAAGTGATGGCAGCCCATGCCAAGCTCAGCCCCAGCAGCGCGTTCCGCTGGACGACCTGCACGGCCAGCCCGTCGCAGGAAGCCGGCAAGGACAGCCCGAACTCGCTGGCGTCCATGCAGGGCACCGCCGAGCATCAGGTGAGCGCCGAGTGTCTGGAGTCGGGCGCCCAGCCCGAGACCTACGTTGGCCGCACGCTGCTGTTCTGGCGCGACGGCGATCGCACGGGTGAGGCGTGGGCCGACTCGCTGCCGACGTGGCAGGCCGTCGCCACCGTCTACCACCAGATCGTCATCGACGCCGACAGCGCCGCCCGTTGCCGGGCCTACGTGGACTTCGTGCGCGACCTGGTCAACAGCCTCGGCGCCACGCTGTTCGTCGAGCAGCGCCTGCCCATCGACCACATCACCGGCGAGGCCGGCGCCAAGGGCACCAGCGACGCCGTGCTGCTGGCCGGCAGCGAGTTGATCATCTGCGACGCCAAGTTTGGCCGCGGCAAGGTCAACGCCTACGACGTGGTCAAGCCTGCCGTGCGCGACGCCGACGGGAACGAGATCGAGCCTGCCGTGCTGGCGCCGAACAAGCAGTTGGCGATGTATGCCGACGGCGCGCGGCGCGAGTTCGAGTGGATGGGCGAGATCACCAGCGTGCGAATGATCATCGTCCAGCCGGCGCTCAACCACGTCAGCGAGTACGCCCACAGCATCGAGCGCCACCTGGCGTTTGTCGACACCCTGCGCCAAGCCGCCGAGGCCACGCGCAGCAACCCGGTGTTCGCGCCGAGTGCCGACAACTGCTTTTTCTGCTGTGGCCGCATGGACTGCCAGTCGCGCAACGCCACGGCGATGGCCTTGGCAGCAGGTGCCTTCGACGACCTCGACGCCACGCCGGCAGCCGCGGTGGCCCGTGCTCCTGCCGACAAGCAACTCGGCACGCTGTTCTCGAAACTGCCGTTCATCCGCTCCTGGCTGGACGACATCGAGACCCGGGTGCGCGACACGCTGGCCGCCGGTGGCGAGGTCGTCAGCGACGACGGCCGCTACGAGCTGGTGCCGGGCCGTCAGGGCGCCCGCAAGTGGGTCGACGAGACCGCCGCCGAACAGGCGCTGAGCAAGATGCGCCTGGGCGACGACATGTACCACCGCAAGTTGATCAGCCCGACCGACGCCGAGAAGCTGTCCAAGGCCGACGCCGACGGCAAGTCCCGCCTGGGTCCGCGCCAGTGGAACAAGCTGGCGGCGCTCATCGCACGCGACGACGGCAAACAAAAGATCGTGCTGCGCCCCGCGGCACCGACTGCTACCGATTCTTCAACTGACCTCTTTTCCTGAAAGGAACACATCATGGGTCGCATTGTTCTCAAAAACGTCCGCCTGGCTTTCCCCGACATCTGGAAGCCCGGTGAGCCTATGCCCGGCTCCACCTCGGGTCCGAAGTACGGCGCTCAGCTCATTTTCGCGCCCGACAGCCCGGCCGCCCAGCTCTGCCAGCAGGAACTGCTGCGCGCCGCCACCGAAAAGTGGGCAGGTCAGGCCAGCATGGTTCTGCAGGAACTCGGCAAGGACAAGAAATTCCTGCGCCGCGGCGACGGCAACCTGGCCAAAGACGGCACGGTTCGCAACGGCTTCGGCGGCATGCTGTACGCAGCCGCCAAGAACAAGACCAAGCCGGCGATCATCGCCCGCAACTTCTTCAACGGCCGCCCGGTGTTCCTGAATGAAGACGGCAGCGGCATGCAGGACAACGCCGTCATCCCCGGCCAGATGTTCAAGGTGCCCTACGGCGGCTGCACGGTCAACGCCGCCATCGACGTCTACGCCATGGACAAGGTCGGCCAGGGCAAGGGGGTATACGCGACCCTGATCAGCGTGCAGTTCGTCGAGGACGGCCAGGCATTCAGCGGCGGCGCCGTTGACGCCAACGGCCTCGAAGACCTGGGCGACGAGCCCGGTGCCGCACCGGCCGCCGCAGCGTCCAACCTGTTCTAAGCGAACAGCGGGTCTCGGCACTTCCAAGCTCGGACTGAACCACCGGGCAACAAGCCCTCGATGCCGCCCGCTGGCCGCCCGCCACGGATTTCACGCCAGCGGTAGCGGTCAACGGGTGCCGAGAGGCAACTGGGAAGCCCGAAATCGAGGGAACGGTTCACCGATCAACTCACATCAGCACATCACCATGACCTACGTTCTGCAAGACAACATCCCCGCCCCCGAGGCACGCCGCGCCGGTCGCCGGCCGTCAGGCATCAAGTACCCGTTCGCCGACATGAGCGTCGGCCACAGCTTCTTCGAGCCCTGCGAGGCCACGGCAGAGAAACCCCTGGCCGACGTGCAGACCGCCGCCATCGACCGCCTGCGCAGCGCCTGCGGCCGCTGGAAAAAGGCCACCGGCGCTGCCGGCGTGCAGTTCCGTGTCGACGTCTACACCGACGGCAGCGGCAACCACTTCGTCGGCTGCTGGCGCATCGCCTAACCCGTGTCTCCCTGATCGCGTTGCCGCGATTTTCACCCCGGCTTCGGCCGGGGCTTTTTGATCGAGGGCCTGTCCGCTGGGGTGTCCCGGCGGTGGCCAGCAGGCCCTCGTTCAAAGAGAAGAACACCAGATGAAACGCACCCTAGTCCTCGACATCGAGCTTTACAGCAACTACCTGCTTGTGATGTTCAAGAGCATCGACACGCGCCGCGTCATGGCCTTCGAGGCGTTCCCGAGCGGGACGTTTGCAGATCCGCAGGCGCTCGACGCCGGCAGAGTCTCAGACCCGCAGGCACTCGACGTCGCCGGCATCACGCGCATCCTGCGCGAGTTCCGCATCGTCACCTTCAACGGCCTGGACTTCGACATGCCGCTGCTGTGGATGGCGCTGAGTGGTCGCACCGTGTCCGAGGTGAAGGCAGCCGCGAACCACATCATCAAAGGCGGCCTGCGCGGCTGGCAGTTCGAGCAGCACTACCAGATCAAGGTGCCGAAGTGGGTTGACCACATCGACCTCAAGGAGAGCGTGCCCGGCGTGGCCATCAGCCTGAAGCTCTACGGCGGCAGGTTGCACAGCAAGCGCCTGCAGGATCTGCCCATCGAGCCGAACGCCGTCATCCTGCCCGAGCGGCGCGCCGGACTGCGCACGTACTGCGAAAACGACCTGGACACGACGATCGACCTGTGGCTCAAGGCCACGGACCCCAAGGGCGACATCATCGCCACCCGCGAGTTGATGAGCGCCGAGTTCGGCATCGACTTGCGCAGCAAGTCGGACGCGCAGATCGCCGAGGCCGCCATCAAGGCCAGCGTCGTCAAGGCCAAGGGCGAGCCCGTCTACCGCCAGGACGTGACGCCCGGCACCACGTATCGTTTCAAGCCCATGCCGTGGCTGCAGTTCAACGACCCCGTGCTGCGCGCCAAGTTCGAGCAGGTGCTGGCCGCCGAGTTCTACGTCAAGGCCGACGGCAAGGTGCAGATGCCGGCCTGTCTGGAAGGCGCCAGCGTGCAGTTGTCCACCGGCGGCAGCGTCTACCGCATGGGCGTCGGAGGCCTGCACAGCAGCGAGTCAGCGGCGGCACACGTTGCTACGCCCGACGTGCTGCTGCGCGACACCGACGTCGTGTCCTATTACCCATCGCTGATCCTGCTGTGTGGCCTGTTCCCGCGCAACATGGGCGCACACTTCCAGCGCGTCTACCGCGACTTTTTTGACCGCCGAATCCACGCGAAAAAGGTCGGCCACAAATCGACGGCACAGACCCTCAAGATTGTGCTGAACGGCACCTTCGGCAAGCTCGGCAGCCGGTACTCGGTGCTCTATAGCCCCGACCTGATGCTGCAGGTCACCGTCACCGGCCAGCTCGCGCTGCTCATGCTCATCGAACGGCTGGAGGCCGCCGGCATTGCCGTCGTCAGCGCCAACACCGACGGCATCGTGCAGAAGTGCCCGGCCCACCTGGACGACGTGCGCCGCCAGATCATTGCCCGCTGGGAACGCGAGACCTGCCTGGAGACCGAGGACGTCGGCTACCGCGGCCTGTTCAGCCGCGACGTCAACAACTACATCGCGCTCAAAGAGGGTGGCGGCGTCAAGACCAAGGGCGTGTTCACGCCGCCCGGCGTCATGAAGAACCCCGACTTCGACATCATCGCCGAGGCCGTCTGCGCCTGGCTGGACCGCGGCACGCCCATCGGCGAGACCGTCATCGGCTGCCAGGACATCCGCCGGTTCGTCTGCGTGCAGCGCGTCACCGGCGGCGCGCAGATGCCCACCGGCACGCAGGTGCTCGACAACTGGGAATGGAACAAGACCGCCGGCGCGTGGGAGCAATGGCACGGCCAGCGGCTGCTGAAGGAAAAACGCAAGGGCCGCCCCAAGCCTGCCGTCGTCACCGCCGACGCCGTGTACCTGGGCGAAGTCGTGCGCTGGTATCGCAGCACGCGCAGCACCCAGCACATCGAGAAAGTGGGCAACGGCAACAAGGTGCCCAGCAGCGACAACGCCATGCCCTGCATGGAACTGCCCGACACCATGCCGGCCGACGTCGATTACGACTGGTACATCGGCGAAGCCTGCCGCGCGCTGCGGCTGATTGGAGCCGTGACGTGAGCGACCCGCCCGAGGTGACGTGCCACCGCTGCGGCGAGCCGGGCCTGCACTGGTGCCTGAACACCCGCTGGCAACTGCTCGACGCCGACGACAAACCCCACACCTGCGACCCGCATCAAACCCTGCTGCATTCAGTGGCTGATTTCGAGGACTTGGACAAATGAACAACTTAATGATTGACACCGAAACAATGGGCACCGGCCCCGACGGCGCGCTCATCGCCATCGGCGCCGTGTTCTTCGACGAGGCCACCGGCCAGATGGGTGACGAGTTCTACCGCGTCATCAACCTGGCCACGGCCGTGCAGGAGGGCGGGCAGATCGACGCCGCGACCGTCATGTGGTGGCTGGGCCAGGACGACGCCGCACGTCGCGGCGTGCAGTTCGGCGGCGTGCACATCCGCGAGGCGCTGCAAGAGTTCATGGCGTTCTGCGGTCGCCGCGCCAGCGAGGCAGACCTGGTGGTGTGGGGCTGCTCGCCGACGTTCGACTGTCTCAAGATCGAGCGCGCCCTGTGGCGACTGGGCATGCAGGCGCCGTGGCGCTACTACAACGAACGCTGCTACCGCACGGTGCGCGAGCGCGCGCCCAGCGTGCCGCAGGCCGAGCGCACAGGCATGCACAACGCGCTAGAAGACGCAAAGTACCAGGCGCAGCACCTGCTGGCGATTGCCGCCGCGCGTCGCGCAAGGAGCGTGGCGTGAGCATCGAACTCGGTTTCGACGGCTTCCCGATGCACGCCGAGAACGAGCGTCAGGTTCTGCAGCACATCAAACCCATCCAGCGCAAGCCCCGCGCCGTCCGCGAAAAAGACGTTGAAGCCGACCACCGCGACGCCGTGAAGGCCGACGGCGGCATCAGCTACAAGTTCGTCAGCCCGGCCCGACGCAGCGTGCCCGACCGACTGGACCTGCGGCCGGTGCCGCCCGAGCACCGCGAACTGGTGGCGCGCTACGTGCGCTTCACCGAATGCAAACGCCCCGGCGAGAAACCGACGCCGGCCCAGCAGCGCGAGCACGACATGCTGCGCGGCCTGGGCTTCGTCGTCGACGTCGTCGACCAGCGCACATCCTGATTTCCTCAACCCCTGAAAGGCAACCATGGCCACCAAGCCCAAAGCACCCACCCCTGTCATCACCCCGGCACCTGTCGTCGCGCCCGCCAGTCCGGCGTCGGTCCACCCGCAGTCGATCACCGGCGTCAGCATCGCGCCTGACCGCGCGCTGTTTGACACGCCGCTCGCCGACCTGCGGCCCGGAGAGGTCGTGCTTGTAGAACCCGGCATCATCCGTCCCGAGCACGGCGTACCCATGACGTTCGAGCGGCCCAGCGCGGCGCCCATCCCCGGCAACATGGTCGTCAAGATCAAGCTGCTGAGCGAAGCCGCCCGCGTGCCCACCTACGGCTCGGCCGGCGCCGCGTGCTTCGATCTGTACGCCGCCGACACCGTGGCCATCGCGCCGGGCCGCGCCGCCACGGTCAAGACCGACGTGGCGTTCGAGGTGCCCGAGGGCTACGCGCTGAACGTCTACAGCCGCAGCGGCCATGGCTACAAGAATGGCCTGCGCCTGGTCAACAGCGTGGGCAAGGTCGACAGCGACTACCGCGGCGAGGTCGTCGCGCGGCTGCACAACGACAGCACGCAACCATACGTGGTCGCGCTGGGCGAGCGCGTCGCACAAGCCGAAATCGTGCCCGTGCCTCGCATCGAGTTCGTCGTTGTCGACGAACTGTCGGCCACGGCGCGCGGCACCGGCGGCTTCGGGAGCACGGGCAAATGACGACCGCACCGGCCCGCTACGGCTGCCACAACCGCGCACCCTACCGGGGCGTGCCGGCCACGCCCGGCGGGCCGGTGCAGCCGTTCAGGTTCGCGCCAGCCTGCCAGTACACCAAGACCGACCTCGGCCGCGCCGACCCGCGCTGCACCGACTGCAAGCACAAGGAAATGCCATGAGCACCCCAACCAAACCTGGCCAGCGGTGCCGCGTCGTCGGAGGCCGCACGCCGTTCAACGGTGAAGGCGCGTCGCCGAACCACGGCAAGATCGTCACCACGGTGTTCCTGCACGCCGAGAAGGCCGGCATCGAGCAGGAGAACGTGTGGCGCTGCCAGTCCAGCGACGTGCTGCAGACATACTACGGCGCCGGCCACGCCGCCGACTTCCTGGAGTGCTGGCTGGAGGTGCAGCCCGAGGACACCGTCGAGCCGCCGGCCCTGCGACGCGAGGTGGATGCGTGAAGTTCACACCGCGCCCCTACCAGCGCATCATCGGTTCGTTCATTGCCGACCACCCGCGCTGCAACGTGTTCGCCGGCATGGGCATGGGGAAAACGACCAGCACCATCGCGGCGTTCGACACGCTGCGGCTGTTCGGCGAGGCCCGGCGCCTGCTGGTGATCGCACCCAAGCGCGTGGCGCGCGGCACCTGGCCCGCCGAGATCCAGAAGTGGCGCGAGTCGTTCGGCCACCTCAAGATCGCCGCCGCCATCGGCACGCAGGAGCAGCGCATCGCCGCGCTGAAGTCGGGCGCCGACATCGTCACCATCAACTACGACAACCTCGAATGGCTGGTCGAGATCGTCGGTGACCACTGGCCGTGGGACATGGTCGCGGCCGACGAGAGCACGCGCCTGAAGGGTCTGCGCATCGCGCTGCAGACCAGCCGCGCCGGCAACGAGTTCACGCGCGGCCAGGGGGCCAGCCGTGCCAAGTCGCTGTCGCGGGTCGCGTTCAAGCGCGTCAGGCGCTGGGTAAACCTCACCGGATCACCGGCGCCCAACGGCGTCGTCGACCTGTGGGGCCAGAACTGGTTTGTCGACGGCGGCCAGCGGCTGGGCACCAGCTTCACCTCGTTTCAGGAACGCTGGTTCCGCAGCCGCGCCACGGCCGACGGCTACACGCAGCTCGAACCCATGGGCCACGCGCAAGGCGAGATCGAGCGCCTGATGCGCGACGTCTGCATCACCGTGGACCCGCGCGACTGGTTCGACATCAAGGCGCCCATCGAGAGCATCATCCGCGTGCCGCTGCCGGCCAAGGCCCGCCAGCACTACATGCAGATGGAAAAGGAGCTGTTCACGGAGATCGCCAGCAACCCCGTGCAGGCGTTCAGCAGCGGCACGCGCAGCATGAAGTGCCTGCAGATCGGCAACGGACGCGTCATACACGACAGCGCCACCGGCGAGGTGGCCCACGTCCACGACGAAAAGCTCGAAGCCCTGAAGTCCGTGGTGGCCGAGGCCAACGGCGAGTCGATCCTAGTCAGCTACCAGTTCAAGGCCGACCTGGCGGCGATACTCAAGGCGTTCCCGCGCGCCAGGCCGCTGGGCGACGACCCGCGCACCGAGGACGAGTGGAACCAGGGGCGCATCCCTATGCTCGTCGTGCACCCGCAGAGCGCCGGCCATGGCCTGAACCTGCAGGACGGTGGTCGCATCCTGTGCGATTACAGCACCGGCTACAACCTCGAATACGACGAACAGGTCATCGAGCGCATCGGCCCCATGCGGCAGATTCAAAGTGGGCACGACCGCGCCGTCTACCGCTACCGGCTCATCGCCGAGGACACCGTCGAGGACAACGTCGTGCTGCGCAGCATCCGCGACAAGTGCAGCGTGCAGGAAGCGTTCAAGTCCGCCATGAAGCAGCGCGAAACCTGACCGCTTGTCGCGCGTGTAGCAGGCGCTAATCTCTTGCGCTGGGGTCGCTTTCGCCGGCCCGAGGACTCCCCATGGCTGGAAAAGCTCACGACCCCGAGACCCTGCGCGCAACCATCGCCGCCGTCCGCGAACACGGCGGCATCGCCGCAGCGGCCCGCGCACTGGGCATGCCGGTCAACACCCTGCACAACCGCTACCACGCTGCGCTCAGCCGAGTCGACACACCGTCACCGGGCCGTGCCGCACTCGACGACAGCCTGCAGGATCAGCTACGCGAACTCAAGGCACGCCTGGCCAGCGCCGAACGCGACAGCCTCACCGACGACTACGTGCGCCGCAAGATCATCGGCCTGTCCGAGCAGCCCGTCGACCCGCCGCAGTGGCTGGTGCGCAAGCCCGCGGCCAGTGGCGGCCTGGCGGTGCCCACGCTGCTGGCCAGCGACTGGCACTGGGGCGAGGTGGTCGACCCCAAGCAGATCAACGGCGTCAACGAGTTCAACCTGGCCGTCGGCCAGCGGCGGGCACGGCGCATGATCGAGCGCACCGTCGACCTGCTGACCAACCACATCCGCGGCGGCAAGTACCCCGGCATCGTCTTCGCGCTCGGCGGCGACATGATGAGCGGCGACATCCACGACGAACTCAGCGAGAGCAACGAGAAGCCCGTCATGCCGGCGCTGCTCGACCTGCTGGGCGTGCTCACGTGGTGCATCGAACAACTGGCCGACGCCTTCGGCAACGTGTTCGTGCCCTGCGTCACCGGCAACCATGGCCGCAACACCAAGAAGCCCCGCGCCAAGGGCCGCAACTACAGCAACTTCGACTGGTTGCTGTACCAGTTCCTGAGCCGCCAGTTCCGCGGCGACAAGCGCGTCGTCTTCCACATCCCCGACGGCAGCGACGCCCACTGGTCGGTGTTTGGTCACCGCTACTGTCTCACGCATGGCGACCAGTTCCGCGGCGGCGACGGCATGATCGGCGCCCTCGGCCCCATCATCCGCGGCGACCACAAGAAGCGCAGCCGCAACGGTCAGATCGACCTGGGCTACGACACCCTGCTGCTTGGCCACTGGCACCAGCTCATCCAGTTGCAGCGCCTCATCGTCAACGGCTCGCTAAAGGGCTACGACGAGTACGCGGCCGCCAACAACTTCGGCTACGAAATCCCCCAGCAGGCGCTGTGGCTGACACACGCCAGCCACGGCATCACGCTGTCCATGCCGGTGCACCTGGACGAGCGCCACAAGGTGGCCGACAAGGAGTGGATCAAGTGGGCTGCATAAATTTGCGACAACCCGCTTGCTTTTTATTTCGCATTTGCTAAACTACGCTCCGCTTGTAAATCAAACGGAGTGAACATGACTGCAGATACCGACGCCGCCAAAGGCGAACCCCAACCCGTCGCCGCTGAACACGCCTGCCAGGTGGTGACCGCCCAGGTCGCCGACGACGACTGGCAGGCGTGGCAAGGCGGCGAGTGCCCGGTGGCAGACGGCACCCGCGTGGAAATCGAAACCCAAGGCGGGCAACGCACCATCCGTATCGCGGACCTGCTTGACTGGCGGTGGATGTCGCCCGAAACCGATCTGGACTACGGCAACATCGTCGCCTACCGCGTGCTCTCGAAGCCCGCGCCGGCCGTCTACAGCGTCGGCTGGATAGCACACGACGGCGGCGAGTGCCCGCTGGCATATGGCACGCCCGTCGAGGTGCGACTGCGCGGCGGGTATGAAATCGTGGGCGAGGCACAGGTCGATGACGGACGCTGTTGCGGTCCCAAACAGTGGATCGACGAGGGGCCTGGCGACATGCAGGCCATCGTCGCCTACCGCGTGCTCTCGGCACCAGCGCCGGCCGTCGACAGCGTCGGCGACATCCACAGTGACGCCAAAGGCAGCGGCGCCCGCTACAACGGCGGCAAGCCCGCCTACGACCTGATCCCGGCCAGCGTCGTGGTGCCGTTCTGGCGCGACGCCGAACTCACGGAAGACCAGCGGCGCGCACTGGACGCACTCGACGCACTCGGCATGTTCCAGGCCCGCGAAGGCAGCGCCCACGACGTGCTGCGCGCCCTCGGCGACCACTGGGACGACTGCGCCCGCGTCTTCGAGTACGGCCGCCGCAAGTACGCCGCCTGGAACTGGGCAAAGGGCATGGCCTGGTCGATCCCCATGGCCTGTGCGGCGCGCCACCTCATGGCCATCATCCGCGGCGAGACGCACGACGCCGAGAGCGGCCTGCCGCACGCCGGCCACGTGTTCTGCAACGTCGTGATGCTGCTCACCTACCAGGGCACGTTCCCTGAAGGTGACGACCGTGCCGCCAAGGGGCTGCTGCTGTGACGCAGACCCGACTCGGCAGTCTGTACGAGGCCCTGATCAACGTGGTCATCGGCTTCGGCATCAACTACGCCGCGAACTTCGTGATCCTGCCGCTGTACGGCTTCCACATCACGGCAGGCCAGAACTTCACCATGGGGCTGCTCTACACCGGCATCTCGATCGCGCGCAGCTACGTGATCCGCCGCTACTTCAACGCCCGCCTGCACGCTGCCGCGCAGCGCCTGGCTCAACTCACGGGAGAGAAAAATGGCTGACGTCGCCGACCTGGCCGAAGAACACATTGAGCGCGAGGCGCCCTACCTGCTGGCGGCCTGCCATCGTCCCGTGCCACGCGTCGCCGCCGGGCAGTGCCTGTACTGCGATGCCGAGGCGCCGGGCCTGCGCTTCTGCGACGCCGACTGCCGCGCCGACTGGGAGCGCCTGCAGGAGCGGCAACGCGTCAACGGGTGGCAGTCGTGAACGAGCCGAAGCACGTCGTCGGCCTCAGTGGTGGCAAGGACAGCACGGCCCTCGCGCTGTGGCTTGTCGAGAACGAGCCCCGCAAGTACGAGTTCATCTGCAACGAAACCGGCAACGAACTGCCGGCGATGCGCGCCCATTGGAAGAAGCTGGAGGACATGCTGGGACAAGCCATTGTCCCGGTGCGGCACACGGTCGACCTGATCGAACTATGCGAGCAGCAGAAGGCGCTGCCCAACTTCCGCATGCGCTGGTGCACGCGCATCTTGAAGATCGAACCGACCATCGCGTACATGGACGCGCTGCCCGAGGGGTCGGTGCTGTACGTCGGGCTGCGCGCACGACTTGAGAGCGAGGCCCGTATCGTCGGCGACGAACTGGTAATCAAACTCAAAATCGGCACGCTTGCCCACGCTGCGCGCCACAGCGAGTATTTCTTCCGCTGCAAGGAGTTCGGCACCCAGTTGGAGATCACAGACGAAACTGCGTTTGCCAATTCTGTTGTCAGCGCGCTCAACCGAGAAGAGGAGGACGGCAGCACCCCGATCACGCGCATGCTGGACGACGCGACGGAGCATGTCAGCGAGCAGGGCATGGATGGCATCGAGGAAACCTGATGCTGCCTAACACCGAAGTTGACCGGGCCAGCGGGTCCGGTCGGACGCAGAGTTAAACAGGAGAACCACACCATGAACGATACGACCGCAACAACTGGCGGCACATCAACCGTAAGCATTGCAGCCATGACCAGGGCGATGCAGGAAGTCGACCTGCTGCCGCTGCCTGACCAGTGGGTTGTGATCGATCCGCAAGGGCGGGTCTACAAAGGCAAAGTCGAGGATGTGGCGCGCGTTCTGTTGGCCGAGCACCCGCTGCTGAAGTTTTCGACCAAACCGCCGCCGTTTTTTAACACCCCAATCAGCGGCGGCACGTCCGCTGCATGACAGAGTTGGGCTACGGCCCGGAAAGAGAGACCGCTATGTGGCAACGACGACACCCCAATTTCGATGATGGTCAATGGACTGATTGCACAAGGGAAGACGCCAAGAAATTCGGATCTGGCGGCGCCTACGAAGGGTGGGAGATTCGAGAGATTTCAGAAAAGACTGGAACGACGACAACGATCACGGACGAACAGGCCGAACAGATCGCCGCTGAGGTCTATACACGCACACCCGTCGACAGCACAGAAGCAGCTTTTCGGCTTGATTGGGAGTTGGTCCGCGCTGGCATTTCACATGCAAACGCGCGCAGCACTGAGGAAAGCTGCCCCCATGGGAATGCCCATATCGTGCACGACTGTTTGCGGTGCGGTGCTCCTGTGTGTTGCGGGAAGTGTTGTGCAGATGACTCTGTTGCTGAGACGGATGTAGCCGGGGAAATTGCATACCAACTAACAAAAAAACTCGTAATTGATATAACAACAGCACGTTCTGCGGTTGATGCCGCCATCAATGCGTGCCGCCTGAAGCCGAACACCGGAGTTGTGCGCCCCGAAGGGTGCGAACGGACGCAGAGTTGAACAACCTACACCGGAGAAAAACTATGAGCAAACACACACCAGGGCCTTGGATTGGCCAAGACGAAAACGGCAAATTCAACAGCGATCACGATTGGTCGGTAGACCATGAGACCGCCTCCAGTTCGGAATCTGCACCAGTTTGGGCTGGAGGAAAGGTCATTGCGTTTGCGGTCTATTCATCGGACAGCTTTTCGCTTCGATCACACCCAAGCGTTACGGCAAACGCCCGCCTGATAGCTGCCGCACCCGAGTTGCTGGAAGCGCTGCGGCACTGCGCGACCGAGGAAGGGCCAGAACAGCAATGGCTCGACAGAGCGCGCACCTTGATTGCCAAGGTTGATGGCGAGTTGTTCAACTGTTGATTTACAACACGCTGATTGACGAGGCCGCACGATGAACGACCTGCCCGAACGCCCGCTGCTGGTGCCCGACACGTCGGCTCTGCTGGGCTGCAGCGACGAGGTCACCGCCGAACTGCTCGACACCGGCGAGCTGCCGGGCCTGAAGTTCGGTCGCAGTTGGATCGTACCGCCGCGCGCCCTGTGGCACCGCCTGGACGAACTCGCCCTGCAGCGTGCCGCCGAGCGCCGCGAAGCGCGTCACGCGCCGCCCAAGGCCCAGGTGACGGCACCGGCTCAGCGTGGCCGCGCCGCCAGGGTGCCGCCTGCTATTCCAAAGCTGTGACGCCAGTAGTACGATAGCAGCATGAAAACCGCTGTCACCCTCGCCCTGCTGATCTCCACCGCTGCCAGCGCGCAGCACGTCGTCACGCCGCCCCAGCGTCTGTGCCTGGCGGCCATCGTCGACCAGTTCCGGTTCAAAGACCCTGCCAGTGCGCGCATCGAGTCGGCGGCCACGTGGGGCAGCACGACGCACACCAACGCGGCCGGTGCTGCCGTGCCGGCCGCGCGTCACACGCTCATCGTCAACGCCCGCAACAGCTACGGCGCCTATGCCGGCGCGCAGATATTCGAGTGCCTGCTGACGCTCGACGAGAAGCGCGTCCTCGCCGTCAAGAGCTTCTGATCACGCCAGCAGGCGCGCCGACAGATCCTCGGCGCGGAAACTCGCGTACCGCTTGCTCATTTCGCTGCCGGGCTCCCAGCCCATGATGCGGTCGATCTCCGTCTCGCGGAACACCCACTGGCCGCGGCTGTCGCGCAACTCGAACCACTGGCACGTCGCCTCGTGGCGCATGTCGTGCTCCGTCAACTCAGCGTGGCCGGCGTACTCGAACAGCTTGGCGAACCTGGCCGACAGCCGCCCCGTCGCCTTCTTCAGCGACCGCTCGTCGCGGTCCCCGTCCCAGTAGCTGAACAGCAGGCCGTCAGCCGGGCGCGTCGGCAGGTAGGTGGACAGCAGCGCGGCCAGTGGCGGCCGGATCGGCACGTTGCGCCACTTCTCGTTGTCGTGCCACTGCTTGCTCGTCCTCACGCGCAACGTGCTCGACGGCAGCAGCACCTGCGCCGTGGTCAGCGTGTATGCTTCGCGCAGCCGCACGCCGGTGTAGTAGATCAGCCAGAACAGCATGCGGAACTCGGCGTCGTCGGGCGCCACCACCGGCCGCTGCCGATCGGGACGCTTCACGCCGTCCAGCGCCTGCACCACAGCGGCCAGGCAGTCACCGGCGAGCCGGTGGTCACGTGGCTTGTCGGTCTTGGCCTGTCCGCCGGCAGCCACCGCGGCAGCCTTGTCGGCGGCCGTGTACGTGGCGGCGCCCCGCGGCAGCAGCCGAAGCGGGTTGCCCAGGCTCACGTCGGGGTGGCTGCGCAGCCACCAGTCGAGGGCGCGCGACAGGCTGCCGATGCGCTTGCGCACCGTGCTCGGCGCCAGGTTGGCGTTGCGCTTCATGCCGACCACCCACGCCTCGGCCCAGGCATATGTCACCTGGTCGAGCCTGAGCCCGGCCAGCTCGACGCACAGCCGTTCCAGCACGTCGTAGTCCGTGCGCGCCGGCTGGCCCGTGCGTATCCACTGCCGCAGCACGGCGGCAACGGCCTCGCGCGGCGCTCCCTGCTGCGGTTCCGGCGCCAGCCCGGCGGGCACGATGCCGGCGTCCAGCAGCCGCTCGACCTGGTCACCGTATGTGCGGGCCTCGCCCTCGCTGGCGAACGTCAGGTAGACACGTTTCGGCAGCAACTTGCTGCGAATCGTCAGTTCCCACTTGCCTGTGGGCGTCTGTCTTACGCTGGCCATCTGAAGACAGGCCCTGCCGTCCAACCGTGACCCCAGCCCTGTGGGGGTATTGTGAAGCCAACAGACACCTTCTCGCCCATACGACCCAACTGCTCCAAGACTGCGCGCTGATGCGGATAAAGCAGGTCGTAGAAAGACCGTCGCTTTTTGCGCAACAGCCCGTGCTTGTTGCGCCTTGCGTTCACCCTAGATATTGACGCCATAAAACCTCCGTAGTTTGTGTCGTCATATCGTACTCGATTAGACGGCATACATGGAAGTCTAGTGGCGGTTCAACCGCCAAAACGAGGCGGTTTGAGCCGGGCGCGAGTCGATTCGAGGGCTGGAAAGCAAGAAGCCCGGACTGGCCGGGCTTCGTAAGTGCTTGATTTACTTGACTTTTCTGGAGGCGCGACCCGGAGTCGAACCGGGCTAGACGGATTTGCAATCCGTTGCATAACCGATTTGCTATCGCGCCGCATGCAACTGGTGCTGCCACCAATCGCCTCATCAACTTTCACCATCGAAGAAAAAGAGAAGCAGGGCTTCCCTTTTTCAAATACTGGAGCGGGATAAGAGACTCGAACTCTCGACCTATACCTTGGCAAGGTATCGCTCTACCAACTGAGCTAATCCCGCATGTTTCTGATGTTTGTCAGAAGCTGAAATTCTAGCGCAAAAAATGCCCTGTTTTCAAGCCCCTGAACTTTTTTGATCAGTGTTTTACCGCGTCTGGAGCGGGCGCAGCGGGGCGCGCCGCGGCTGCCGCCACCTGGGCCGCCACCTCTTCGTCGGTGAGCGGCACAGGCTGGCGCTCCAGCGCAATCGCCAGCACCTTGTCGATCCATTTCACCGGCACGATCTCCAGACCTTGCTTCACATTGTCGGGAATATCGGCGAGATCTTTGACGTTCTCTTCGGGAATGATCACGGTCTTGATGCCGCCGCGCAGAGCCGCCAGAAGCTTTTCCTTGAGGCCGCCGATCGCCGTCACTTCACCGCGCAAGGTGATCTCGCCCGTCATCGCGACATCGGCTCTCACCGGAATGCCAGTGATGGCCGACACCAGCGCCGTCGTCATGGCGGCACCAGCGCTGGGGCCATCCTTGGGCGTGGCGCCATCGGGCACATGGATGTGGATGTCGTGCTTGTCGAACTGTTCGTTCTTGATGCCCAGCGTGCGGGCGCGGCTGCGCACCACCGTGCGCGCGGCTTCGACCGATTCCTTCATGACGTCGCCCAGCGAGCCGGTGCGAGTGATCACGCCCTTGCCCGACATGATGGCCACTTCGATGGTGAGCAGGTCGCCGCCCACTTCCGTCCAGGCCAGACCGACCACCTGTCCGACCTGGTTCTGCGCCTCGGCGCGGCCGTAGCTGTACTTGCGCACGCCCAGGAAGTCGCTGAGGTTCTCGGCGCTCACCACCACAGTGGGCTCGTATTTCTTCAGCAACAAGCCCTTGACCACCTTGCGGCAGATCTTCGAGAGTTCGCGCTCCAGCGAACGCACCCCGGCCTCGCGGGTGTAGTAGCGCACGATGTCGCGTACCGCGTCTTCCTGCACCGACATTTCACCATCGCGGATGCCGTTGTTCTTCAGCTGCTTGGGCAGCAGGTAGCGCATGGCGATGTTGGTTTTCTCGTCCTCGGTGTAGCCCGACAGGCGGATCACTTCCATCCGGTCCAGCAAAGCCGGCGGGATGTTCATCGAGTTAGAGGTGGCCACGAACATCACGTCGGACAGGTCGAAATCGACCTCAACGTAATGGTCGCCAAAGGTGTGGTTCTGCTCCGGGTCCAGCACCTCCAGCAGCGCGCTGGAAGGATCACCGCGGAAATCGGTGCCGAGCTTGTCGATCTCGTCCAGCAGGAACAGCGGGTTGCGCGTGCCGACCTTGGACAGGCTCTGCAGCACCTTGCCGGGCATGGCACCGATGTAGGTGCGGCGGTGGCCACGGATCTCGGCCTCATCTCGCATGCCGCCCAGGGCCATGCGCACGTACTTGCGCCCGGTGGCGTTTGCTACCGATTGACCGAGCGATGTCTTGCCGACGCCCGGAGGGCCGACCAGGCAGAGAATGGGTGCCTTGACCTTGTCCACGCGCTGCTGCACCGCAAGGTACTCAAGAATCCGGTCCTTGACCTTGTCAAGGCCGTAGTGGTCCTCGTTGAGCACCTGCTCGGCATGGGCCAGATCGTGCTTGATCTTGGTCTTCTTGGCCCAGGGCAGGGCCACCAGCGCGTCGATGTAGTTGCGCACCACGGTGGCCTCGGCCGACATGGGCGACATCAGCTTGAGCTTCTTGAACTCGGCGTCGGCCTTCTTGCGGGCTTCGGCGGGCATCTTGGCGAGCTTGATCTTCTTCTCGATCTCCTCGATGTCGGCGCCCTCTTCGCCTTCGCCCAGTTCCTTCTGGATCGCCTTGACCTGCTCGTTCAGATAGAAGTCGCGCTGGTTCTTCTCCATCTGGCGCTTGACGCGGCCACGGATCTTCTTGTCGACGTTGAGGATGTCAACCTCGCGTTCGAGCTGCTCGAAGAGGTTTTCCAGGCGCTTGTTGACCGGGTCCAGATCCAGCACCACCTGCTTGGATTCGAGCTTCAGGGGGAGATGGGCGGCGATGGTGTCGGCCAGGCGTCCGGGGTCGTCGATGCTGGAAATCGAGGTCAGGATTTCGGACGGGATCTTCTTGTTGAGCTTGACGTACTGGTCAAACTGCTGCATCACCGCGCGGCGCAGGGCCTCCAGCTCGTTGGAGCCGAGGTCTGCACGCTCCACCGCGGGATCAACCGGGCTGACGCTGGCCACAAAATGGCTCTCGCCATCGCGGATGGACAGCACTTTCGCCCGCTGTACACCCTCGACCAGCACCTTCACGGTGCCGTCGGGCAGCTTGAGCATCTGCAGGATGGTGGCGACGCAGCCCATTTCGAACATGTCGTCGGTCGAGGGCTCGTCCTTGGCGGCGGCTTTCTGAGCCACCAGCATGATGCGACGCTCCGACTCCATGGCGGATTCGAGCGCCTTGATGCTTTTCGGGCGACCCACGAAGAGCGGAATCACCATGTGCGGAAACACCACCACATCGCGCAAGGGCAAGAGGGGGAGGTCCACCGGTGTGCTGGGCAAGGGGGTTTGTCCGGACATTTCAACCTCGGGAAAATCGGGAAAGGGGCTTGATGCGAGCGGCATGCGCCGGACCCATCAACAACTTCAACCTGTTTCGTCGGCCCGCCGAAGCGAACCGTCAGGCCTGCTTGGCCGCTTCGCGGTACACCAGCAGGGGGGGCTTGTTTTCATCAATGGTGGGCTCATCGACCACCACCTTTTCGACATTGCTCATGCCGGGCAGATCGAACATGGTGTCGATCAGCGCGTTTTCCAGTATGGAGCGCAGACCGCGGGCACCCGTCTTGCGAGCCAGCGCCTTGCGGGCGATGGCCTTGAGCGCAGCTGGACGCACCTCCAGCTCGGCGCCTTCCATGGACAACAGCTTGGCGAACTGCTTGACCACGGCGTTCTTGGGCTCAGTCAGGATCTCGACCAGCGCGTCTTCGCTCAGCTCGGCCAGTGCGGCGATCACGGGCACGCGGCCCACCAGTTCGGGAATCAGGCCGAACTTGATCAGGTCCTCGGGCTCGATTTCCTTGAACGACTCGGTGATGCTGCGCTGCTTCTTGCTGCGCACCACGGCCCCGAATCCCATGCCGGATGCTTCGGTGCGGTGCTCGATGATCTTTTCCAGACCAGCGAATGCACCGCCACAGATGAACAGGATGTTGGTGGTGTCGACCTGCAGGAAGTCCTGATTGGGGTGCTTGCGCCCACCCTGCGGTGGCACGGACGCCATGGTGCCCTCGACCAGCTTGAGCAGGGCCTGCTGCACGCCCTCGCCCGACACGTCACGCGTGATGGACGGGTTGTCGGACTTGCGGGTGATCTTGTCGATCTCGTCGATGTAGACGATGCCCTGCTGCGCACGTTCCACGTCGTAGTTGCAGCTCTGCAGCAGCTTGGCCACGATGTTTTCGACATCTTCGCCCACATAGCCGGCCTCGGTCAGCGTGGTCGCATCCGCCATCACAAATGGCACGTTAAGCATGCGCGCCATGGTCTGAGCCAGCAGGGTCTTGCCCGAACCCGTGGGTCCGATCAGCAGGATGTTGCTCTTGGCCAGCTCCACATCGTCCTTGCGGGCGCCTGCCTTGTGGCGCAGGCGTTTGTAGTGGTTGTAGACCGCGACCGCCAGGGCACGCTTGGCGGAGTCCTGGCCGATGACGTAGTTGTCGAGGTTCGACTTCAGCTCGGCCGGAGTGGGCACCTCGTCTCCCGAGGGCTTGACCGACTCAAGGCCCGGCAGCTCATCGCGGATGATGTCGTTGCAGAGGTCGATGCACTCGTCACAGATGAACACCGAGGGGCCGGCGATCAGCTTCTTGACCTCGTGCTGACTCTTGCCGCAGAACGAGCAGTAGAGTGCTTTTTCGCTGGATGCGCCTTTTTTGTCGGCCATGGTTCTTTCCGTCGGGTGACGCGAGGTGCAGATTGCAACGATGATAGTTCAAGCCCGCCAGGGACCAAACCCGGGATTGGGGTGCCGCAGCATCCCAATCCCGGGTTTCGGATGGCTCAAACCTGCTGGCGCAGCCGGGAGGCTTCAGGCCACCCCGGGGCGCTTGTCGATCACCTTGTCGATCAGGCCGTAAGCGGCCGATTCTTCAGCGGTGAGGTAGTAGTCGCGCTCGGTGTCACGCTCAATGCGCTCCAGCGGCTGTCCGGTGCGCTCGGCCAGGATGCGGTTGAGCTGGGCTCGGGTCTTGAGAATTTCACGCGCGTGGATCTCGATTTCCGTGGCCTGGCCCTGCGACCCGCCCAGTGGCTGGTGAATCATCACCTTCGAGTTGGGCAGTGCAAAGCGCTTGCCCTTGGCACCAGCCGACAGCAGGAATGCGCCCATGCTGGCCGCCATGCCAATGCACAGGGTAGACACATCGCACTTGATGAAGTTCATCGTGTCAAAAATCGCCATGCCGGCACTGACCGATCCACCGGGCGAATTGATGTAAAACGAGATGTCCTTGTCGGGATTCTCGCTCTCCAGAAACAGCAGCTGTGCGACCACCAGGTTGGCCGACTGGTCGTTGACCGGGCCCACCAGAAAGATCACGCGTTCCTTGAGCAGGCGCGAATAGATGTCGTAAGCCCGCTCGCCGCGGCCCGACTGCTCGATCACCATGGGCACCATGCCCAGGCCCTGAATATCCATTGCGCTCATGCGATTCTCCATGTATTGAATGTTCACTGTGACGCTACTGTAACCAACCTGAGAGCGCCACATGGTCGGTGCGGCCTCTCGCCTGATGACATATGGCGCAGAGGCGGCAAAAGGCAAGCGCGGAGCGAAAAAAAGGGCGGAAGACCGCCCTTGCTGGTGCCCAGCGGAACGCGGGCGGTGACCGAAAGCCGGCCACTCACCCGCGCGCCGCTCAGGACTGGCCCATCAGCTCATCAAAAGCGACGGACTTGTCCGTGACCTTGGCCTGGGAGAACACGAACTCGCTCACGTTGTTTTCGATCACGATGGCCTCGACCTCGGCCATGCGGCGGTTGTCACCGGTGTACCAGCGCACCACGTCGGCCGGCTTCTCGTAGGAAGCAGCCAGCTCTTCGATATGGGCCTTGATCTGCTCGGGCTTGGCGTGGAGTTCGTGGGTGCGAACCAGCTCGGCCACCACCAGACCCAGGCGCACGCGGCGCTCGGCTTGCGGGCGGAACAGGTCTTCTGGAATCGGTGCCTTCTCGGCATCTTTCACGCCGCGCTGCTTCAGATCGGCGCGGGCGCCTTCCACCAGGCGGTCCAGCTCGGCCTGAACGACCGACTTCGGCAGGTCCAGCTCGGCCTTGGCGGCCAGCGCGTCCATCGACGCCTGCTTGTTGCGAGCCAGCACGCGGAACTTGACTTCGCGCTCCAGATTCTTGCGGATGTCGGCGCGCAGGCCTTCCACCGTGCTGTCGGCAATGCCGAGCGACTTGGCAAAAGCCTCGTCCACTTCGGGCAGGTTGGCGGCTTCGATCTTGTTGACGGTCACCAGGAAGTCGGCGGTCTTGCCGGCGACGTCCTTGCCGTGGTAGTCCTCGGGGAAGGCCAGCGGGAAGGTCTTGGACTCGCCCGACTTCATGCCGCGCACCGCGTCTTCGAACTCCTTGAGCATCTGGCCATCGCCCACGATGAACTGGAAGGCTTCTGCCTTGCCGCCTTCGAAGGGCTCGCCGTCGATCTTGCCGGCGAAGTCGATGGTGACGCGGTCGCCATCGGTGGCAGCCTGGTCGGCTGCGCGCTGGGCGAAGGTGCGGCGCTGCTTGCGCAGGATGTCCAGCGTGCGCTCAATGGCGGCGTCGGTCACTTCGGTCGAGACCTTCTCGACCTCGGCGGTGGACAGGTCGCCAATCTTCACTTCGGGGTACACCTCGAACACGGCGTCAAAGGCCAGCTGGCCCTCAGGCGCTTCTTCCTTCTCGGTGATCTTGGGCTGGCCGGCCACGCGCAGCTGCGCTTCGTTGGCGGCCGTGGCGAAGGCCTCGCCCACCTTGTCGTTCATGACTTCGTAGTGCACCGAGTAGCCGTAGCGCTGGGCAACGACGTTCATGGGCACTTTGCCGGGACGGAAACCATCCATCTTCACATCGCGAGCCAGGCGCTTGAGGCGCTTGGACACTTCGCTCTGGATTACCTCTGCCGGGAGCGTCAGGGTGATCTTGCGCTCAAGCTTCTCCAGGGTTTCAACAGTCACGGTCATGGTCTCTCCAAAGATGGGATGGTCATCCAGCCTGCCTGGCTGACCTGGAAAATAGTCGTCTGTGTGTGGTGCGCGGGGGGGGACTCGAACCCCCACACCATTGCTGGCGTCAGGACCTAAACCTGGTGCGTCTACCAATTTCGCCACCCGCGCGCCTGTGTCTGGCGTCTGCCCGACCGGGTGCCATGGGCACCGTCTGCCGGGCAACACCGATTTTTGGCAGCCTTCGATTGTAGCCGGTGGCGCCCTACCCTCCGGGCGCCCGGCAGCCCAGGCGGCGGCGCAACAGGCGCACGGCGCTGTCGGGCGTGGTCAGCACGGGCAGGCCCAGCGCCTGCTCGACCGCAACGCGGGCCCGCGCCAGGCTGAACTGCGCCAGCGCGATGACGGTACAGCCCTGAGCCACCAGCGTGCGCGCCGCCTCCACCGCCCGCTCGTCATGGCCGGCGGTGTCGCCGCGCTCCAGCGCGGCCAGTGCTCCGTCGGCCAGTGCGGTGCACAGCTCGGTCCCGGGCGGAAACTCGGCCGGCATGGATGCCAGCGTGGGCGCGAAGCTGGCCACCAGCCCCACGCGCGCACCGGTGGCCACCGCCTCGGCCACCATGGCCTCGTTGGGCTTGAGCACCGGCAGGTGGGGCCGGCGGGCGGCCACCGCGTCGATGCAAGGCCCGAAGGCCGAGCAGGTGAACAGAATGGCCTGTGCGCCCGTGCCCTCGGCGTAGGCGGCCAACGTCTCGAAGCGCTGGTGCATGGCCGCGTCCAGGCGATCGGCGCCCGCGGCCGCCGCACGCGCCAGATCGGCCGAGAGGCTGTCGTCCAGCAGGTTCATGCGCAGCGCCTGGGGCCAGTCGCGGGCCAGCGCCTCGTTGATGGGCGCCACCGACTGCGCCAGGGCATGGATGAGCGCGAGGCGTGGTGCTGCGCTCATGGCTTCAAGGCCGGGCCCGCCGGGGCCCGCCGTGCGCGCTGCAGCAGCACCACGAAGGCCAGCAGCAGCAGCGCAGGAATGTAGAACCACTCCTTGCGGGGCCGCTGCGCCGGGACTTCGAGCGAGGTGATGCGGAAGCCTTGCTCCACGCCGAGCTTCTCGCCCACGCTGCCGAAACGCACGCCCATCACCATCAGCGAGTCGCCGTCGTTCATCACCGTGAGGCCAGCGCTGGCCAGGCGGGTGCGGGCATCGCCCGGCGCGCCCAGGGGCACCAGCACGCCCTTGCGGATGTCTTTGCCATCCATGTTCATGCCTTCGACCCAGACCCGCTTGCCGGTGTTGGGCGGCGCATCGGCGATCACCTGCGCCATGGCTTCGCCGCGCACCTCGTCAAAGGGCGGGTGCACCATGTCCATCCAGAACCCGGGGCGGAAGAGGGTGAAGCACACCAGCAGCAGGGCCACCGACTCGTACCAGCGGCTCTTCACCACGAAATAGCCCTGCGTGGCCGCGGCGAAGATGAGCATGGCCGCGATGGCGATCACAACCGTGAGCACCAGGTGCGGCCAGCCGTCGAGCCCGATCAGCAGCAACTGGGTGTTGAAGATGAACAGGAACGGCAGGATGGCCGTGCGCATGCTGTAGTAGAAGGCCGTGATGCCGGTCTTGATCGGGTCGTGCTTGGCAATGGCCGCCGCCGCAAACGAGGCGAGGCCCACCGGCGGTGTCACGTCGGCCAGCAGGCCGAAATAGAACACGAACAGGTGAACGGCGATCAGCGGCACGATCAGCCCGCTCTGCGCGCCCAGCTCCACGATCACCGGCGCCATCAGCGTGGACACGACGATGTAGTTCGCCGTGGTGGGCAGGCCCATGCCCAGAATGATGCTGATGAGCGCGACCAGCACCAGCATGAGCATCAGGTTGCCGCCCGACAGAATCTCGACCAGCTCGGTCATGACCAGGCCCACCCCGGTGAGCGACACGGTGCCGACGATGATGCCCGCAGCGGCCGTGGCCACGCCGATGCCGATCATGTTGCGGGCGCCGGCCACCAGTCCCTCGATCAGGTCGTTCCAGCCGGCCCGTGCCTGCTCGGCAAAGCGGTGGTCGCCCCGGAAGAAGCCGGTGATGGGTTTCTGCGTGAGCATCACGAACACCATGAACATGGTGGCCCAGAACGCCGAGAGCGCGGGCGACAGGCGCTCGACCATCAGGCACCACACCAGCACCACCACCGCCAGCAGGTAGTGCAGGCCCGACTTGACGGTGGGCCCGGTCTCGGGCAATTCGAACACCGGAGCGTTGGGGTCGTCCAGCTGCAGGTCGGGCTGGCGCGATCCGAACCACAGCAGGCCCACATAGGCCGCGAGCAACAGGCCACCGATCACGGGTACCGCGGCGTCACCCAGCATGCTCTTGATGAAACCGATCACGTAATAGGTGATGCCGGCCAGCACCAGGAATCCGGACACCGTCATCAGGAAAGACACCAGGCGCTGCGAGCCCGTGCTGTTGCCCCGGCGCGGCAGGCCTTCCATGTTGGCCTTCAGAGCTTCAAGGTGCACGATGTAGAACAGCGCGATGTAGGAAATGATGGCCGGCAGGAAGGCGTGCTTCATCACCTCGATGTAGGGAATGCCGACGTACTCGACCATCAGGAAGGCCGCGGCACCCATCACCGGCGGCATGATCTGGCCGTTGACCGAGCTCGACACTTCCACCGCGCCCGCCTGGTCGCCGCGGTAACCCACCCGCTTCATGAGCGGGATGGTGAAGGTACCGGTGGTGACCACGTTGGCGATCGACGAGCCGGAGATGATGCCGGTGGCCGCCGACGACACGACTGCCGCCTTGGCTGGACCGCCGCGCATGTGCCCGAGCAGCGCAAAGGCCGACTTGATGAAGTAGTTGCCGGCGCCGGCCTTGTCCAGCAGCGAGCCGAACAGCACGAACAGGAAGATGAAGCCGCTGGACACGCCCAGCGCCACACCGTACACACCCTCGGTGGTGAGCCACTGGTGCGTCATGGCGCGGTCCAGCGAGGCGCCCTTGTGCGCCATCATGTCGGGCATGTAGGGACCGGCGAAGGTGTAGCCCAGGAAGACCAGGGCCACGATCACCATGGGCAGGCCGAGCACGCGGCGCGTGGCTTCCAGCAGCAGCACGACGCCGACCACGGCGGTCCACACGTCCACGGGCAGCGGCTGGCCCGGGCGGGTCGCGAGCTCGCGGTAGAAGATGAAGATGTAGGCCGCTGCATAGGCACCGGCGAGGGCGAACACCCAGTCCAGCGCGGGCACGTGGTCGCGTGGCGAGCGTTTGCTGGCGGGGTAGGCC
The DNA here is from genome assembly GCA_030682835.1 of Hydrogenophaga sp. Taxonomy (GTDB): domain Bacteria; phylum Pseudomonadota; class Gammaproteobacteria; order Burkholderiales; family Burkholderiaceae_C; genus Hydrogenophaga. The sequence continues at coordinate 30,219 of JAUXNG010000072.1, forward strand.
ATGAAGGCCAGGAAGACGGCAAAGGCCAGGTGGATGGCGCGCGTCTGCGTGTCGTTGAGCACCGGCAGGATGTTCGACACCATGTAGGGCAGCGGCGAGGCGATCCAGAGCTGGAACAGCGACCAGACCAGGGCCACGCCCATCAGCAGCCGGGCCACCGCCGGGCCGGGCTTGCGGCCACCGGTGTCGTTGTCCTCGACCAGTTTGTTGACATCGATGTCGTCGACGTTTCGTTTTGCACTCACAGGGGATTTCCTAGAGAGGGAAGAAGGCGCCTGGCGAATCCAGGAGCGGAATCAAAATCGCCCCATGTCAGCAGGGCCAACATGGGGCGACAAGCCTGGGCAGGGGGAATTACTTCACCCAGCCTTTTTCCTTGTAGTACTTCACGGCACCGGGGTGCAGCGGCGCGGCCAGACCGGCCTGGATCATCTTCTCGGGCGTCAGGCCTGCGAACGCAGGGTGCAGCTTCTTGAACTCGTCCAGGTTGTCAAACACGGCCTTGGTGAACAGGTAGACCTCTTCGTCCGATTTCTTGGCCGAGGTGACCACGGTGGCCAGCACACCGTAGGTCTCGAGTTCGGTGGCTTGCGACGGATAGGTCTTGGCAGGGATGCGAGCGTCCGAGTAGAAGGCGTTGGCCTTCACCAGGTTCGCGATGGCCGGGCCGGTGACGTTCACCAGCTGCGCGCCGCAGGTGGTCATCGGATCCTGGATGTTCGCGCTGGGGTGACCCACCACATAGAAGAAGGCATCGATCTTGTTGTCGCACAGGGCGGCACCGTGTTCGTCGGCCTTCAGTTCGGACACGGCCGCGAAGTCGCTGCCTTTCATGCCAGTGGCCGCCATCAGCTCGTCCACCGAGGAGCGGGTGCCCGAACCGGGGTTGCCGATGGCGACGCGCTTGCCCTTCAGATCAGCCAGGCTCTTGATGTTGGCTTCCTTGCGTGCCACCAGCGTCAGCGGCTCGGGGTGCAGCGACAGCACGGCGCGCAGGTCTGCCACAGGCTTGCCGTCAAACGCTTTCAGGCCTTTCATGGCGTTGAACTGCTGGTCCGACTGGGCCACGCCGAAATCTAGATCGCCACCGTTGATGGTGTTGATGTTGGCCACCGAGCCGCCGGTGGATTCCACCGTGCAGCGGTAGCCGTGCTTGGAACGGTCCTTGTTGACCAGGCGGCAGATGGCGCCACCAGCGGCGTAGTACACGCCGGTGACACCGCCGGTACCGATGGTCATGAACTTCTGCTGGGCCTGAGCCTGGCCCACGGGGGCCATGAAGGTGATAGCGGCGGCGACGGCGCTCAGAAAAGCGGTGACTTTCTTCATCTCGAACAACTCCTGCAGCGTACTGCGTGGTGAAGGGAATAAACGGGCTTTTGGCCCCAGACCGCAGATGGTATCGCAAGCTCCATGTAAGTCAGCGCGACGACCCCACGCGTTTACCCTGAAGTCCTATGCATTATTTTCATGGCCTTAGACCGGCATCGGCGAGCGATCGGTTCAGCGCGCGCTGCAGGCGCTGCACGATCTGCTCCAGATCGTCCGGCGTGCTGATGAAAGGAGGCGCCAGCAGGATGTGGTCGCCACAGCGGCCGTCCACCGTGCCGCCCATGGGATAGACCATCAGCCCCTCAGCTATTGCCTGGTTCTTGATTCGGCTGTGCAGCTTCAGGGCGGGGTCGATCCACTGCTGGCTGGCGCGGTCGGCCACCAGCTCCAGGCCCCAGAACAGGCCGCGGCCGCGGATGTCGCCCACCTGGGGGTGAGCGCCGAACGCGTCATGCAGCAGCACCTGCAGTTGGCGGCCACGTTCCTGCACCTGTGCCAGCAGGCCGTCGCGCTGGATCACGCGCTGTACCGCGAGCGCCGCAGCGCAGGCCACCGCATGGCCCAGGTAGGTGTGGCCGTGCTGGAACAGGCCGCTGCCCTGGCGGAACGCATCGACGATGTGCGATTGCGCCAGCACTGCGCCAATGGGCTGGTAACCGCCGCCCAGCCCCTTGGCAATGGTGAGCAGGTGGGGCACCACGCCCTCCTGCTCACAGGCGTGCAGCGTGCCGGTGCGGCCCATGCCACACATCACCTCGTCCAGGATCAGCAGGATGCCGTGGCGGTCGCACAGTTCGCGCACGCCCTTGAAGTAGCCCGGCACGGGGGTGAGCACGCCGGCGGTGGCACCCCCCACCGTTTCGGCCACGAAGGCCATCACGTTCTCGCCGCCCAGCGTGTCGATGGCGTCGGACAGCTCGGCCACCAGCCGATGGCCGTACTGCTCGGGAGTTTCGTCGTGGCGGCGGTCGCGGTATTCGTAGCACGGTGCGACGTGCGTGACGTCGATCAGGATGGGCTTGAACTGCTCACGCCGCCAGGCATTGCCGCCCACGGCCAGCGCGCCCAGGGTGTTGCCGTGGTAGCTCTGGCGCCGGGCGATGAAGTGGCGCCGCTGCGGCTGGCCGATCTCCACAAAGTACTGGCGGGCCATCTTCAACGCCGCCTCCACCGCTTCCGAGCCCCCGCTGACGAAATAGGCGTGGCTCATGCCCGCGGGTGCGGTGTGGATCAGCAGGTCGGCCAGCTCCTCTGCCACGGCGGTGGTGAAAAAACTCGTGTGCGCGTAAGCCAGCTGGTCAATCTGCGCGTGCATCGCCGCGATCACGTCCGGGTGGCCGTGGCCCAGGCAGGACACCGCGGCGCCGCCCGACGCGTCGAGGTACTGGCGGCCGCTGGCGTCGGTGATGGCGATGCCCTTCCCGCTCACGGCCACGGGTAGGTCGTGGCGCAGCTGGCGGTGGAAAACGCGGGTGGCCGCGGGATGGACCGGCTGGTGGGGGTCAAGAGTGGTCATGGCGTGTCGTCGAAGAATGAGGAGATCAAGTGCACGGGTCAGCGGGCGCCGCCGGTTGCACGGCGCGAAGCGGGACGGTCCCAGTACGCGCGGGACTGCTGCATCTGCTGCTGGCGCCTTCTGAGGCGCTCCAGAACAGGTTCACCCCCCTGCTCGGCCACCGCCTGCATGAGCGCTTCCGCGAGTGCCTGGGCGCCGGTCATGGAATGGAAGAACGCGGGCGATGCCGTGTCGAACACCAGGGACTGCGTGGCCAGGCGCGCCAGCGGCGACAGCGGGCTGTCGGTCAGTGCCAGCACCGGTACCTTGCGGGCGGACGCGAGCTGAGCTGCTTCCACCGTCTGGACCGCATAGGGCGCCTGACTCACCGTCACGAACAGATCAGGCGGCTCCAGAGCAGCGACCTGGTCTGTCCAGGCGCCCGCTGGATCGGTCGCCAGCCGGGTGGACGGTCGCAGCCAGTCGCAGCTGTACTGCAGATGGTGGGCAATCCCGAAACTCGCGCGCAAGCCCAGAAACAGCACGTGGCGCGCCTCCAGCAGGCGCTGGGCTGCGGCTGCCAGCGCGGTGGGGTCGTTGCGGCTGTCCACCGACGCCACGTTGGACGCCTGCGCACGGGCCAGGGGTGATACATGGGCGGTATCTGGCGCCGGGCGGCCCACCGCCGAACGCGCCATCTGGGTGCGGACCGGCCGGCGCATGGCCTCGTACCCGTCGAGTCCGAGCGCCTGGGCCAGACGCGTCATGGTGGCCGGCGACACTCCCGCGGCCTGCGCCGACTGGCGCATCGACTGCAGGCCGACCTCGGCGGGGTGGTCGCGCACCCAGCGCGCGGCGCGCTGGAGTTCGGGGCTCAGCGTGTGGAAGTACGCATCCAGACGCTCGATGAGGGGGCGGTACGGCATGGGGCTCGAAGATAAATCAATTGGATCATTGTGAATTTTAATGATCCAAATGTTTCATGTCCATCCCGCATCCGCTTGCCTCCTTGGGATCCCCGATCAGGCGGTTGTTTCCGGCCGCCGCACGCGGAACCAGGCGGCGTACATCGCCGGCAAGGCCAGCAGCGTGAGCACGGTGGCCACGACCAGCCCGCCCATGATGGCCACGGCCATCGGCCCCCAGAACACGCTGCGCGAGAGCGGGATCATGGCCAGCACGGCGGCCGCGGCGGTGAGCACGATGGGGCGCATGCGGCGCACCGCGGCTTCCACGATGGCGTCCCACGCCGGCACGCCCCGGGCGCGGTCCTGCTCGATCTGGTCGATCAGGATCACCGAGTTGCGCTGGATCATCCCCATCAGCGCGATCACGCCGAGCAGCGCCACGAAGCCGAATGGGCGGCCCAGCAGCAGCAGGGCGCCGGCCACGCCGGCCAGCCCCAGCGGGCCGGTGAGGAACACCAGCATCGAGCGGCTGAAGCTCTGCAGCTGCAGCATGAGCAGGGTGAAGGTGATGAACAGCATGATCGGAATACCCGCCGCAATCGACGAGGAACCCTTGCTGCTCTCTTCCACCGCACCGGCGACTTCCACGCGGTAGGCGCTCAGTCCGCGCCCGGCCCAGCCGGCTTCGATGGTGCGTAGCGCCGGCAGCAGCTCGGCCGTCACGGTGGCGCCCTGCAGCCCTTCAACCACGTCGCCCTGCACGGTGATGGCGTAGTCGCGGTTCTCGCGCCACATCACGCCGGGCTCCCAGTCGAACACCGGCCGCGCGATCTGCAGCAGCGGAATGCTGCGGCCGCTGGCGGTGGGCAGGTTGGCGTTGGCCAGGCTGCTGATGGCGTCGCGCTCGTTCAGCGGCTGGCGCAACACGATGTCGATCAGCTTGTCGCCGTCGCGGTACTGGCCGACCGTGCTGCCGCTGAGCAGCGTGCGCGCCGCCTGCGCGATGGACTGGCTGGAGACGCCCAGCGCCCGCGCCTTGGCCTGGTCCACTTCCAGGCGCAGCGTTTTCACCGACTCGTTCCAGTTGTCGTTCACACCGCGCATCCTGGGGTTGTCGCGCACCACCGCCTTCACCTCGTCGGCCAGGCCGCGCAAGGTGTCGGGGTCAGAGCCGACCACGCGGAACATCACCGGGTAGGGCACCGGCGGGCCGTTGGGCAGCAGCTTGACGCGCCCGCGCACCTCGGGAAACTCGGTGGCCAGCAGCGCCGGCAGGGCCTTGCGCAGGCGCTCGCGCGCCACCAGGTCTTCGGAGAGCACGATCATCTGCGACACGTTGGTCTGCGGGAAGATCTGGTCCAGCGGCAGGTAAAAACGCGGCACGCCCGAGCCGACCCAGGTGCTCACGCTCTGCACGCCGGGCTCGGCCGCCAGGCGCACTTCCACGCGGCGCGTCACCTCGTCATTGGCGGCGATGCTGCTGCCCTCGGGCAGCCACACGTCCACCATGATCTCGGGGCGGCTGGAGTCGGGGAAGAACTGCTGCTGCACCTGGCCCATCCCGACCATGCCGAGCACAAAGGTGCCGATGGTCAGGCCGATGGTGATCCAGCGGTGCTGCACGCACCAGTCCACAGTGGCACGGAAGCGGTCGTAGAACGGGCCGTCAAACACCTCGTCGGCCGCGCCCACATGGGCCTTCACCTTGAGCAGCTTCACGCCCAGGTAGGGCACGAAGAACACCGCCACGATCCACGACAGCACCAGCGCGATCACGGTCACGGCGAAGATGGCGAAGGTGTACTCGCCAACGGTGGACCGCGCCATGCCGATGGGCAGAAAACCGGCGGCGGTGATGAGCGTGCCGGTGAGCATGGGCATGGCCGTGGCCTCCCAGGTGAAGGTGGCTGCGCGCATCATGGTGTAGCCCTCTTCCAGCTTGCGCACCATCATCTCCACCGCAATGATGGCGTCGTCCACCAGCAGGCCCAGCGCAATGATGAGCGAGCCCAGCGAGATCTTGTGCAGGCCGATGCCCCAGTACTGCATGGCCAGGAAGGTGATCGCCAGCACCAGCGGGATGGTGATGAACACCACCAGGCCTGGGCGCATGTCCAGCGTGTAGCGCTTCAGCCCGCGCCCGCCCTCGCGCCTGTGCAGGCCCAGCGCCAGGAAGCTCACCGCCAGCACGATCACCACCGCCTCGATCAGCACCTTCACGAACTCGTTGACCGAGCGCGTCACGGCGCTGGGCTGGTCCTGCACCTGCACCAGTTCCATGCCGGCCGGCAGCGTGGCCCGGATATCGGCCACCGTGGTTTTCAGGGCTTTGCCCAGCGCGATGATGTCGCCGCCCCTGGCCATGGAAATGCCCAGGGCAATGCTGTCCTTGCCGTTGTGCCGCACCATCACCTGCGCCGGGTCCACGTAGCCCAGGCCGATCTGGGCGATGTCGCCCAGCCGCAACTGGGTGCCGTTGGCCGCGCGAATGGGCATGGCGCGCAGCTGCTCCACCGAGTTGAACGCCCCGCCCACGCGCACCTGCACCACGTCCTGCGGCGCCTGCACCGCACCGGCCGAGGCCACGGCGTTCTGCTGGCCCAGCGAGGACATCACCTGCGACAGGTCCAGCCCCAGCGTGGCCAGGCGCTGCTGCGAGATCTCGATGTAGAGCTTCTCGTCCTGCACGCCGAACAGCTCGACCTTGTTCACGTCTTTCACGCGCAGCAGGCGCTGGCGCGCGGCGTCCGCCACTGCTTTCTTGTCGGCGGGCGAGAAGCCTTCGCCCTGCAGCGCATAGATGATGCCGAACACATCGCCGAACTCGTCGTTGTAGAACGGCCCCACCACCCCCTGCGGCAGGCTGCCCTGCATGTCGCCGATCTTCTTGCGCGTGGTGTACCAGAGCTGCGGCACCTCGGTCGCCGGCGAATTGTCCTTGAGCTGGAAGATCACCAGCGTCTCGCCCGGCTTGGAATAGCTGCGGATCTTGTCGGCGTAGGGCACTTCCTGCAGCGTCTTCTCGACCCGGTCGGCCACCTGTTCGGCCATCTGCTGCGCCGTGGCACCCGGCCAGTAGGCGCGCACCACCATGGCGCGGAAGGTGAACGGCGGGTCTTCGTCCTGACCGAGCTGGAAGTAGGCGGCCACGCCCAGCAGCATCAGCACGATCATGAGGTAGCGCGTGAAGGCCTGGTGGTCCAGTGCCCATTGCGAGAGGTTGAAGCGGGACACCCAGGAGGTGCCGGCGGCGCTGGCGGGGTTCGGGCTGCTCATGCCGGGGCTCACTGGATGGCTGCCGCGGCGAAGCGCGTCACCTTCTGGCCGGGTGCGAGCACATGCACGCCCGCGGCCACCACCTCTTCGCCGGGCTGCAGCCCGCCAGTGATCACCACTTCATTGCCGTCCGCGCCGGCCACGCTCACCGGACGCGCCTGCACGGTGCTGCTGGCGGCATCGAACACCCAGACCGAGGTGCTCTGGGGCGCACCCGCTTCCGAGCGCATGAGCGCGCTGGTCGGCAGCTTGATGACCGCCGGTGCGGCGCCGGCCGCGGGCGCGAGCGTCACGTAGGCCGTGGCACCGAGCGACACCGGCGTGCCCTCGGGCAGCGCCAGCTTCACCTGGTAGGTGCGCGTGACCGGGTCGGCACTGGCCGCCACCTCGCGCACCACCGCGCTCAGCGCGGTCGCCGGGGAGTCAGCGGCAGCAGCCCACAGGCGCACTTGCGCCGGCAGGCCGGGGCGCAGCTGGGCCACCCGGTCTTCCGGCACGGCGATCACCACGTCACGCGCGCCGTCGCGCGCCAGGCGCACCACCGGCGTGCCCGCGGCCACGACCTGGCCCACGTCGGCCTCCACCGCGAGGATCACGCCCGGCCCGTCGGCCAGCAGCCGCGCGTACGTTGCCTGGTTGCCCTGCACCGAGCCCTGGGCGCGCGCCTGGCGCAGGCTCGCCTCGGCGGCCTGCAGGCTGGCCTGGCGGCGCTCGATCTCGGCGCCGCTCACGAAACCCTGGGCCTTGAGGTCTTCAAAACGCTTCAGGTCGGCCGCGGCCAGATCGCGCTGCGTCTGCGCCGCGCTCACCTGTGCCTGCGCCGCCTGGCTGGAGAGGGCCAGGTCCTGCGGGTCCAGCTGGGCCAGCAGGTCGCCGGCCTTCACGCGCTGACCCACCTCTGCCGGGCGCTGCAGCAGCTTGCCGCCCACCCGGAACCCCAGCCGCGACTCACTGCGGGCACGCACTTCACCGGCAAATTCGGTGCTGCTCACCAGTCCGCCCGCGGCCACGGTCAGCAGCTTCACCGAGCGCACAGGCTCTTCGGGCGCCGGCTTGGGAGAACAGGCCGCCATCAGGGCGGCGCTCAGCAATAGGGCAAGGGTCGGTGTTTTCATGGACGCAAGGGGCATGGCAGGGGTTGGGGCGCAATCCAGTCAAATTAATGACCGATTGGTTAGTAAGCAAAATTGTAGTGCAAAGAGGTGCTTCTCGTCGTGCGTGCGCGGCAAGTGCTGCAAGGCACGCGGGCGCAGGGCTGTCAGACTACGGGCCTCCAGACGAGCACCACGCCCGCCCTTGCGCCCCATGCCTGAATCCTCTTCACCCGACGCTGCGCCGCGCCCGCCCACCACGGGCGTGGGGCATTACGAAAACTTCCCGGTTGCCTCGCTGCTGTGCCCGCCGGCGCTCCGCCCGGCGGTGATGGCGATCTACCATTTCGCCCGCACGGCCGACGACATCGCCGACGAAGGAGACGCCCCGGCGAGCGAGCGCCTGGCCGAGCTGGCGGCCTACCGCGGCGCACTGCAGGCCAGCCTGGCGGGCACCGGGGACGGGCCGGCGGCGTGGGCACCCTTCTTCACGCCCTTGCGTGCCGCGGTCCGGCGCCACGACCTGCCGCCCCAGCTGCTGCACGACCTGCTGAGCGCCTTCGAGCAGGACGTGCGCCACACCGCCAGCGGCCACCGCTATGCGGATATGGACGAGCTGCTGGCCTACTGCCGGCTGTCGGCCAACCCGGTCGGGCGGCTGCTGCTGCACCTGTACGGCGTGCACGACGAGCGCTCGCTGCGCCAGAGCGACCAGATCTGCAGCGCCCTGCAGCTCATCAATTTCTGGCAGGACATCTCGGTCGACCATGCCCGCGGGCGCCACTACCTGCCGGCCGACAGCCTGGCGCGGCGTGGCCTGCAGCTCGGCGACTTTTCGCCCACCGCCCCACGCGCCATCGACACGACCCTGCGCTGTCAGGCACTGGTGCGCGAGCTGTGCGAAGACGCCCGCTGCCGCATGCTCGACGGGGCGCCGCTGGCCCGTCGCGTCCCGGGGCGCGCCGGCTGGGAGTTGCGGCTGGTGGTGCAGGGTGGCCTGCGGATCCTGGACAAGATCGAAGCCTTGCAGTGGCAAAGCTGGCTGCAGCGGCCCAAGCTCGGCAAAGCCGATATGGGGGTGCTGCTGTGGCGCTCGCTGCTGGGTACAGGCTTGGGGAGCCGTTCCTCTCTTGCCTGACGCGGGGCGTGTTCATATGCACCGCAAAGGTGCATTTTGCTGAAAGATTCGGGTTTTCCCTTAAGTTTCACGCACCACCGACATACGAGTGTCAATTTATTTGTACATATACAGTCGTCACATCGGTGGACTCTGGTGTCGCTGTGCCATACTGAAATGCATGGCACAAGCGTTTCCTTTCACCGCGATCGTCGGGCAGGACGAGATGAAAACGGCGATCCTGATCGCCGCCATCGACCCGAGCATCGGCGGCGTGCTGGTGCTGGGCGACCGGGGCACCGGCAAGACCACGGCGGTGCGGGCGCTGGCCGCCCTGCTGCCCCGGATCAAGGCCGTGACCGGTTGCCGCTACGGCTGCGACCCGGCAGCAGGCGCAGCCCGCTGTGCCGAATGCGCGGCCCTGCGGCCCGGGGGAGCCTTGCCGAAATCCCACCTCATTTCTGTGCCCGTGGTGGACCTGCCCCTGGGCGCCACCGAAGACCGCGTGGTCGGGGCGCTCGACCTGGAGCGGGCGCTGTCGCAAGGCATCAAGGCCTTCGAGCCCGGCCTGCTGGCCCAGGCGAATCGCGGCTTTCTTTATATAGACGAGGTAAACCTGCTGGAAGACCACCTGGTGGACCTGCTGATCGACGTGGCCGCTTCGGGCGAAAACGTGGTCGAGCGCGAGGGCCTCTCGGTGCGCCACCCCGCGCGCTTCGTGCTGGTGGGCAGCGGCAACCCGGAAGAAGGTGAGCTGCGGCCCCAGCTGCTGGACCGCTTTGGCCTCTCCGTCGAGGTGAAAACGCCAGAACAGCTGAGCGAACGGGTCGAAGTGGTGCGCCGACGCGACGCCTACGAGCAGGACCGCGAGGCCTTCGTGGCCCGCTGGAAGCCGGAAGACGAGCGCATCCGCCGCCAGCTGGTGGCCGCCCGCAAGCGCCTGCCGCAGGTGACCATTCCCGACGCCGCGCGGGAACAGGCCGCCGCCCTGTGCATGGCCCTGGGCACCGACGGCCTGCGTGGCGACCTCACCCTCATCCGCGCCGCACGCGCCCTGGCCGCGCTGCAGGGCGACGCCACCGTGGGCGCCCCCCACTTCCGGCGCGTGGCCGGCCCTGCCCTGCGCCACCGGCTGCGCCGCAACCCGCTGGACAACGCAGGCTCCACGGTGCGCGTGGAACGCGCGGTGGAAGAAATCATGGGGTGAACACCCCCCGCGCCGCTTCGCGTCACCCCCCTCCAGGGGGGCGGCACTGGCCGTCTGGCGAAGCCAGCCCGGCGGTGCCTCTGGATGAACACCCTCCGCGCGGTACGCATCACCCTTCAGCAAAGCACTTCCGATGAATCCCATGCAACCGCCCGGACTCAGTTCGCGCGCAGCGTTGGCTGCGGCGCTGCTGGCGGTCGATCCGGTCGGGCTCGGTGGCGCCGCTTTGCGGGCATCGCCCGGTCCGCAGCGCGACCAGTGGCTGGCCTTGTTGCGCTCGCTGGTGCCGGACGAAACCCCTTTTCTGCGTGTGCCGCTGAGCGCCAGCGACACCGCCTTGCTCGGCGGCCTGGACCTCTCGGCCACGCTGCACGCCGGACGTCCGGTGGCCCAGCGCGGCCTGCTGGCGCGGGCCGATGGCGGCTTCCTGCTGCTGGCCATGGCCGAGCGGGTGGGGCCGGGCGCGGCATCGCACCTGGCCGCCGCGCTCGACACGCAGCAGGTGGCGCTGGAGCGCGAAGGCCTGAACGGGCGCAGCCCGGCGCGGCTGGCGGTGATCGCGCTGGACGAAGGCGCCAGCGACGAGGAGCGCATGCCCGCCGCCTTGCTGGATCGGCTCGCCTTTCATCTGTTGTTATCGCCCGCTGCTGAAGACGATGAGGCTGTGCACTGGTCAGCCGAAGCGATTGACGCCGCGCGCGCCCGCCTGCCTGATGTGACGGTGCCCGACGCCGTGCTGGAAGCCTTGTGCGCCGCCTCGCAAGCCTGGGGCGTGGACTCGCTGCGCGCGCCTTTGATGGCCCTGCGCGCCGCGAGGGCCGTGGCTGCACTGGCCGGGCTGGACGCGGTGGACGAGAGCCACGCCACGCTGGCCGCCAGCCTGGTGCTCGCGCCGCGCGCGACGCGCATGCCCAGCGCCGAGCCTGCTGCCGATACACCGCCAGAAGAAGCCCCACCGACAGAGGCCGCCGACGCGCCGCCGCCCGGCGAACCGCCACCGGCCGAGCCGAAGGCGCCAGAGCAGGCGTCCGAAGACTCAGCTGAACACCCACCCGAGCCGCCACCTGATCAGGAGGGCAACGCCCAAGCGATGGAAGACCGCGTGGTCGAAGCCGTGCGTGCCGCCATCTCGCCGGGCCTGCTGGCCGCCTTGCAGCTGGGCCAGGCCCGGCAGGCGCGCGCGACAACGGCCGGCCGTTCTGGCGCGGCCATGAAGCACCAGAACCGCGGCCGCCCGGTGGGTACCCGGCGCGGCGAGCCGCGCTCGGGCGCGCGCCTGCATGTGCTGGACACCCTGCGCGCCGCCGCTCCCTGGCAGCGGCTGCGCCAGCAAGTGGCCGGAGGCGCCGCGCGCCTGCAGGTGCGCCGGGAAGACTTTCACATCGTCCGCTACCGCCAGCACCGCCCCACCACCACCGTCTTCGTGGTGGACGCGTCGGGCTCGGCCGCGCTGCACCGGCTCGCCGAAGCCAAGGGCGCGGTCGAGCTGCTTCTGGCCGAGTGCTACGTGCGGCGCGACCGCGTGGCCGTGCTGGCCTTTCGTGGCCCGGGTACCGAACTGCTGCTGCCGCCCACGCGCTCACTGGCGCGGGCCAAGCGCAGCCTGAGCGCCCTGCCCGGCGGCGGCGGCACACCCCTGGCCTCGGGCATCGAAGCCGCCGCCGAGCTGGCGGCACAGCTCACTCGCCAGGGCGACACCCCCATCGTGGTGCTGCTGACCGACGGCCGCGCCAACATCGCCCGCAGTGGCGCACCCGGTCGCGCCGCGGCCACCGAAGACGCGCTGAGTGCTGCCCAGGGCTTTGCCCGGCAAGGCCTCAGTGCCCTGCTGATCGACACCTCGCCCCACCCCAGCGAGGCCGCGCAAACCCTGGCACAGGCCATGGGTGCCGCCTATGTGCCGCTGCCGCACGCCGGGGCCGAAGGGCTCTCGCGGGCGGTGCAGCTAGTGGCTATTCCGGCGCGCTGAAAACCATGGCCGGCCCGCTCGACTGGCAGCGCGACGGCCCCCACTGGCCGCATCACGAGCGCAGCCACTTCGTGCAGGCCGGTGGCCTGCGCTGGCACGTGCAACAGTTCGATGGCCCCCGGGACGACGCAGCCTGCGTGGTTCTGTTGCACGGCACCGGCGCGTCCACCCATTCCTGGCGGAGCCTCGCGCCCCTGCTCGCCCAACAATTCAACGTGCTCGCCATGGACCTGCCCGGACACGCCTTCACCGGGCTTCCCCCCGGTGGGGCCGGCGCGCCACAGCTCTCGCTGCCCGGCATGGCGCGGGCGGTGCACGATCTGTTGAAAACGCTGCGCTGCAGTCCTGTGCTGGTGGTCGGGCATTCGGCCGGAGCGGCGGTGGCGATCCGCATGGCCATCAGCGGGCTGATCCAGCCGCGGCTGCTGGTGGGCCTGAACGCCGCCCTGCTGCCGCTGGGTGGTCTGGCCGGCCAGCTATTCGCCCCAGCGGCCAAGCTCATGGCCTCTGCACCCTTTGTGCCGCGCCTGTTCGCCTGGCACGCGCAGACACCGACGGCGCTGCAGCGCCTGCTGGACAGCACCGGCTCCACCCTGGACGCGCAAGGCGCCGAGCTGTACCGGCGCCTGGTGAGCAGCCCGGCGCACGCGGCCGGCGCGCTGGGCATGATGGCCAACTGGGACCTGCACGCCTTCGCGCGCGACCTGCCCCTGCTGGCCACGCCGCTCTTGCTCTTGGTGGGCGAAAAGGACCGCACCGTGCCGCCCGCCCAAGGCGCGCAGGTGCTCCAGCGGCTTGCCTCCTCCGCCCACGGCCGCTGCATCAGCCTGCCCGGGCTCGGGCATCTGGCGCACGAGGAACAACCCGCGCTGGTAGCCGGGCACATCCTGGCGGCCTTCAACGCCGGCCAGGCGGAGCGTGCATGAGCCAAGTGCTGCCACCTGTCTGGACGCCCGAGCTTCCCGACGCACCCGAGCGCCATTTCTGCACCGATTGCGGCCTTTCGCGCACCGCCAAGCCCAAACGCTGCGGCCAGGCCTGCCAGTTCATCCAGCCCGACTACCCGGCGCTGGAAGCCCGCGTGCACGGCCGCGCCCGGCGCCTGCCCGCACCGGGAGAACCCGGCGACGATGAACTCTTCTTTGGCCCGCACCGCCAGATGCTGCAGGCCAGCCTGAAGGAGCCACTGGCCGGCGCGCAGTGGACCGGCATCACCACCCGCATCGCGCAAAAATTGCTCGAAACCGGCGAGGTGGACGCGGTGATCGCCATGGCGCCCCACCCCGACGATCCGTGGCGCCCGCTGCCGGTGCTGGTGACGCGGCCAGAAGACATGGCGCGATGCCGGGGCATGCGCATGGGTTACGCCCCCCTGATCGCTCTGGTCGAGCCTGCGCTGGCCATGGGCCACAAGCGCCTGGCCGTGATCGGCATTCCTTGCCAGATCTACGCGCTGCGCGCCATCCAGCCAGAGCTGGAGCGCGAGCAGGGGCTGGAAAAGCTGGTGGTGATCGGCACACCCTGTTCCGACAACACCACCACCGAGCGTTTCCACCAGTTCCTGGCGCTGGTCTCGCCCCGGCCGCAGGACGTGACCTACCTCGAGTTCCGGGCCGACTACCACGTCGAGATCCGCATGAAAGGCGGCGCGGTGCGCACCATTCCGTTTCTGCAACTGCCGCTGTCCACCCTGCCGCCCGACTTTTTCCCCATGACCTGCCGCACCTGCGTGGACTACACCAATGTGCTGTCGGACATCACCGTGGGCTACATGGGCGGCCAGGGCGAGCAGTGGCTGCTGGTGCGCAATGCCCAGGGCCAGGCTTTGCTGGAATTGCTGGGCGACGAGGTGAAGACCCGGGCACCGGGCAGTGCCGGCGCGCGCGCGGGTGCGGTGCGAGGCTTCCTGAAGAATGTGGAGCGGGCCGCCGGCGGGCTGCCGCTGCGCAAGATGCCGAACTGGCTGCGGCCCATCGTGGGCTGGCTCATGCCGCGTGTGGGGCCGCGCGGGCTGGAGTTTGCGCGGGCGCGGGTCGAGATGAAGGCCGTCGAAACCGTGGTGCACCTGCGGCGCGAAGCCCCCGCGCGCGTGAAGACCATGGTTCCGGAGCATGTGGTGCATCTGGTGCGGCCTTATGGTCTGCCGCGTTCTTCTTCCGAGCCCTCCTGACGTTTTAGGTTGACGGAGATTCGCGTTCATCGACCTCGCGCAGGCCGGTGGCGGCATCCCCGTTCTTCGGCCCACGCTCGCCGTTGGATTTGTGGGCAGGCACAGGCTGCTGCGTCAACGCCGGGTAAGGGGCGCAGGCTCTATGGCAACGGCGAATGGGGCCTGCGCCCGGGGACGACCACCACCGGCCTCGACAGCGCGTGGGCGGGCCCAAACAGAAGACGCCGAAGGTACCGTTCGCACCGAGCGTGTCGAAGTGCTCCACAAAAACAGCATCTGCACGCACGCTCTCCGCATGGGGTGGTTTTGCTTTTCACGGCAGCCCAAACCTTCCCAAGGGCTGGGGGGCCGGGCGTGCGGGCGCAGTTCCCATTCGCGGTTGCCCACGCGTCAGCGGGCCACAAACAGGCTTCGCGCAGCAACAGCGGCGAACCCGGGCAGACGCCCGCGAGGTAGAACGGAAAACGCATCCCCGGACCCCCAGCCCCCGCGAAAACCCCCGAGTGCCGAAGGAAATCTGCCTACAGGCGACCCGAATACCAAGGGTATACCCTCGACTGACGCCTCTAACCGTCAATCTTTGTTGACAAACATTGGTGTCATGTTAAATTGACACTCGTGAACGTTGCATGTTGATGACGGTCACCGCACCCGGCGAGGCGCCCATGGACATGAAGTCAAGGATTGACCAGGCAATGGAACAAGCCATTGCCCGGGCGCAAAGCCTCAGCGCACCGCCCCGCCTCATGGCCGCCATGCGCCACGCCGTGTTCCCCGGCGGCGCCCGCATCCGTCCGCAACTCTGCCTGGCCGTGGCTCGGGCCTGTGGCGACGATGCCCCCGAGCTCACCGACGCGGTGGCCGTGGCCATCGAAATGCTGCACTGCGCCTCGCTGGTGCACGACGACATGCCCTGCTTCGACGACGCCGACACCCGGCGCGGCCAGCCCACGGTGCACCGCCTGCATGGGGAGCCGCTGGCCCTGCTCTCGGGCGACGCGCTGATCGTCATGGCCTTTGAAACCCTGGCCCGCGCCGCCCACCGCCACCCGCAGCGCCTGGGCGGGCTGCTCGCGACCTTGTGCGCGGCCACCGGCGCGCCCGACGGCATCGTGGCCGGCCAGGCCTGGGAGTGCGAAACACACGCCTCGCTCAGCCGCTACCAGCGCGCCAAGACCGGTGCCCTGTTCGTGGCCTCTACCTGCGCGGGGGCACAGGCCGCCGGCGCACCGCACGAAGCCTGGCGCGCACTGGGCGAATGCCTGGGTGAGGCCTACCAGGTGGCCGACGACATCCGCGACGTGATGCTGCACAGCGACGAACTCGGCAAGCCCGCCGGGCAGGACGCGCAGCACCACCGGCCCAGCGCCGCGGCCGACCTCGGCCTGCTCGGCGCGGTCGAGCACTTTCACCACCTGATGCAGGCCGCCGTGTCCTCGGTGCCCGACTGCAGCAGCCGCCACGACCTGCGCAGGCTGGTGCTGAGCGAGGCCGACCGCCTGATTCCGCAAAGCACCTGCGACCGCATCGCACGCCAGCAGACCACCGCCGCGTCATGCGCCCTGGCTGCACGGGCCGTCCCCCTGCGCGGCGCCCTGGCCTGAACTCCGGGAGACCACCCCATGCACACCGCCCACCCCGCCGCCGCCCTCAGGGCGTATGAACAGCCCACCAGCTGGCGCGAGCGGCTGGCCGCCCGGGTGGACCGCTGGAGCACCAGCCCCGCGCTGTACCGCTGGGCCATGTCGTCCCTGCTGACCCGCTGGGTGGTGCGCCGCCGCTCGGCCCAGCTGTTCGGTTGCATGGCCGGCTTCGTGCACAGCCAGGTGCTGCTGGCCTGTGTGCGCCTGCGCCTGCTGGAAACCCTGCTCGAATCCCCCCGCACGCTGGCCGAGCTGGCGGCGCAGACCGGCATGCCCGCCTCCAGCCTGCAGCGCCTCCTCGATTCCGCCGTGTCGCTGCGGCTGGTGAACCGCCGCGGCGGTGGCCGCTACGGCCTGGGCGCACTGGGTGCGCCGGTGGCCGCACACGCCGGCATCCGCGACATGGTGGAACACAACGCAACCCTGTACGAAGACCTGCGCGACCCGCTGGCCCTGCTGCGCGAGCCCAACCAGACGCAGATGCACACCTACTGGCCCTACACGCCCGGCCAGGCTGCGCCCACACCCACCGGGAGCAGCAGCTTCAGCCGCTACTCGTCGCTCATGGCCACCTCGCAGCGCTTCGTGATCGACGAACTGCTGGCCGCCTACCCGTATGCCGACCACCAGCGCGTGCTCGACGTGGGCGGCGGCATGGGCGGCTGGATCAGCGCACTGGCCCAGCAACACCCCCACCTGCAATGCGCCCTGTTCGACCTGCCCCCGGTGGCCGCGCTGGCCGCCGAGCAACTCCGGCAGAAAGGCCTGAGCGAGCGCGTCAGCACCCACGGCGGCAGCTTCACCACCGACGCCCTGCCCACCGGTGCCGACCTGGTGACGCTGGTGCGCGTGGCCCACGACCACGCCGACGCCACCGTGCTCACCGTGCTGCGCGCCATCTTTGCGAGCCTGCCTCTGGGCGGCACCCTGCTGCTGGCCGAGCCCATGGCCAACGAGGAGGGCCTCAGCCCCACCGACCCGTATTTCCACTTCTACCTGATGGCCATGGGTGCCGGCCAGCTGCGCACGCCGCAGGCCCTGTCCGCGCTGATGGAAACCGCCGGTTTCACCCACATCGAACTGGCACCCAGCCCGATGCCGCTGCACGCGCAGATCCTGGTCGGCCGCAAGTCCCGCCACCGGGCCACGGCTTCCTGAACCCGCTGAATCGAGAACATCATGAAAGCCTCGGCCATCGTCTTCCAGAGTCCCTGCGAACTGAACGTGCGCTCGCTGGACCTGCGCGCCATGGCCGATGGCGACCTGGAAGTCGAGGTCGACTACAGCGGCATCAGCACCGGCACCGAGCGCCTGCTCTGGGACGGCAGCATGCCGCCCTTCCCCGGCATGGGCTACCCGCTGGTGCCCGGCTATGAAACGGTGGGCCGCGTGGTGCGCACCCAGGGCGCCTGCCAGCTGGCCGTTGGCGAGCGGGTGTTTGTGCCTGGCTCTTACAGCTTCGAGGGCGTGCACAACCTGTTCGGCGGCGCCGGCTCGCGCCTGGTGGTGCCCGAAAGCCGCGTGGTGAAAGTGCAGACCGAAAGCCCCGACGCAGTGCTGCTGGCCCTGGCCGCCACCGCGTACCACACCGTCACCTTTGGCGGCACGCGCGACCCCGGCACACCGCCCGACCTGATCGTGGGCCACGGCGTCATGGGCCGCCTGCTCGCCCGTCTGACCGTGGCCGCCGGTGGCCCAGCCCCGGTGGTCTGGGAAACCCAGGCACAGCGCCAGGGCGGCGCGCGCGGCTACGAGGTGCTGCACCCCGACGACGACGAGCGCAAGAACTACCGCGCCATCTACGACGTGAGCGGCGACGCCAAGATTTTGCACAAGGTCATTCCCCGGCTCGACAAGGGCGGCGAGGTCGTGCTGGCCGGCTTCTACCACCAGGACATTTCGTTCGCCTATGCGCCCGCCTTCATGCGTGAAGCCAGCATCCGCGTGGCCGCCGAATGGAAGCGCGCCGACCTGCTGGCCGTCACCGAACTGGTGGACACCGGCCGCCTGTCGCTCGACGGCCTGATCACCCACACCCACACGCCGGCGCAAGCGCGGGATGCCTACGAGGTTGCTTTTGGCGACCCCCACTGTCTGAAGATGGTCCTGGACTGGAGAAGCTGAATGAACGCACCCGACATCAAGAGCCACCCGGTCCACTTCCAGGCCCAGCTGCGCCAGGAAGCCGCCATCGAGCCCGATCCGGTGCACACCGGCGAGGTCAAGAAAGAGACCCAGATCATCGCGATCTACGGCAAGGGCGGCATCGGCAAGAGCTTCACGCTGGCCAACCTGAGCTACATGATGGCGCAGCAGGGCAAAAAGGTGCTGCTGATCGGCTGCGACCCGAAGAGCGACACCACCAGCCTGCTGTTCGGCGGGCGGGCCTGCCCGACCATCATCGAGACCTCGTCGAAGAAGAAGCTGGCCGGCGAGCCGGTGAAGATCGGCGATGTCTGCTTCAAGCGCGACGGCGTCTACGCCATGGAACTCGGCGGCCCTGAAGTGGGCCGCGGCTGCGGCGGGCGCGGCATCATCCACGGCTTCGAGCTGCTGGAAAAGCTGGGCTTTCACGAGTGGGGCTTCGACTACGTGCTGCTCGACTTTCTGGGCGACGTGGTGTGCGGCGGCTTCGGCCTGCCGATCGCCCGCGACATGTGCCAGAAGGTCATCGTCGTCGCCAGCAACGACCTGCAGTCGCTGTATGTGGCCAACAACGTGTGCAGCGCGGTGGAGTATTTCCGCAAGCTCGGCGGCAACGTGGGTGTGGCTGGCATGGTGATCAACCGCGACGACGGCACCGGCGAGGCTGTGGCCTTTGCCTCGGCCGTCGGCATACCGGTGCTGTCGGTGATACCGGCCGACGACGACATCCGCCGCAAAAGCGCCAGCTACGAAATCATCGGCCGCCCCGACTCGGTCTGGGGCCCCATGTTTGCCGAGCTGGCCGCCAATGTGCACACCTCCACGCCCGTGCGGCCGTCGCCGCTGACGCAGGACGCCCTGCTGGGCCTGTTCTCGGCCTCGTCCGTGGGGCGCGACGTGGTGCTGGAGCCCGCCACCGAGTTCGACATGTGCGGCAAGACCGAAACGGTGAAGCCCACGCTCGAAGTGGTCTACGACGAAGTCTGAGCCCCACGAGCCGCCCGCCATGAACGCCACCATCCCGATCATTCCTGTGACCGCTGGCACCACCGCCATCGAAGGCGACGGCATGGGCTGCCACGCCGGTGGCGAAACGCTGCTGGCCGCCGCCAAGGCCGCCGGCAAGAGCGAGGTGCTGGCCCAGTACGCGCAGGACTACCCCCGGGGCGAACACACCGGCCCGCACGACCAGCCGCAGAGCATGTGCCCGGCCTTCGGCTCGCTGCGCGTGGGCCTGCGCATGCGCCGCACCGCCACCATCCTCAGCGGCTCGGCCTGCTGCGTGTATGGCCTCACCTTCACCTCGCACTTCTACGGCGCGCGCCGCAGCGTCGGCTACGTGCCCTTCAACAGCGAATCGCTGGTGACCGGCAAGCTGTTCGAAGACATCCGCGAGGCGGTGCACGCACAGGCTGACCCGGCACAACTCGACGCCATCGTCATCATCAACCTGTGCGTGCCCACGGCCAGCGGCGTGCCACTGCAGCTGCTGCCCCCGTCCATCAACGGCGTGCGCATCATCGGCATCGACGTGCCCGGCTTTGGCGTGCCCACCCACGCGGAGGCCAAGGACGTGCTCACGGCTGCGATGCTGAAGTACGCCCGCCAGGAAGTGCTGGCCGGCCCGGTGCCCGCACCGCGCCAGGCCAGAGGCGACAAGCCCACCATCACCCTGCTGGGCGAGATGTTCCCGGCCGACCCGATGCTGATCGCACAGATGATCGCGCCCATGGGCCTGGCGGTGGGCACCACCGCACCCACCCGCGAGTGGCGCGAGCTGTACGCCGCGCTCGACGGCAGCGCGGTCGCCGCCATCCACCCCTTCTACACCGCCAGCATCCGTGAGTTCCAGCTGGCGGGCCGGCCCATCGTCGGCTCGGCACCGGTCGGCGTGGACGGCACGCACGACTGGCTGGGCGCCATCGGCGAAGCCACCGGCGTGTCGCAGGCGCTGATCGACACCGCACGCAACGCCACGCTGGGCGCCATACGCGGCGTGTTGTCGCAACAGAAGATCAAAGGCCGCATCACGCTCAGCGGCTACGAAGGCTCCGAGCTGCTGGTGGGCCGCCTGCTGGTGGAATGCGGCGCCGATCTGCGCTACGTGGGCTCGGCCTGCCCGGCCACGCCCTGGAACGCCCATGACGCTGAATGGCTGCGCAGCAAGGGTGTGCAGGTGCAGTTCCGCGCCTCGCTGGAAAACGACCTCGACGCGCTGCACGAATACCAGCCGCAGCTGGCCATCGGCACCACGCCGGTGGTGCAGGCCGCCAAGGAAGCGTGCGTGCCTTCGCTGTATTTCACCAACCTCATTTCCGCCCGCCCGCTCATGGGCGTGGCCGGTGCCGGCTCGCTGGTGCAGGTGATCAACGCGGCCATGGGCAACCAGCACCGCTTTGATGCCATGAGCGCCTTTTTCGGCAGCGTGGGCCAGGGCGACGAGGCCGGCGTGTGGGAAGACGTGCCCAGGCCCTTCCCCAACTTCCGCAAAGAGATGCGCCGGCTCAACGAAAAGGCGGCCAAGAAGCGCGCGGCACAGGAGATGGGTTCATGACAGCTTGGACCACCCCCGCGTCGACCTTCGGTCGCCACCCCCTCAAGGGGGCCACGCCAGCGGCCTGGCAAAGCCAGTTCCGCGGCGTGTGCTGTGTGACTCCCCTTCCATTCACGGAGGTCTCGGCATGCTAGTTCTCGACCACGACCGTGCCGGCGGCTACTGGGGTGCCGTGTATGTGTTCACCGCCATCAAGGGCCTGCAGGTGGTGATCGACGGCCCGGTGGGCTGCGAGAACCTGCCGGTCACCTCGGTGCTGCACTACACCGACGCGCTGCCGCCGCACGAACTGCCCATCGTCGTCACCGGCCTGGCCGAAGAGCAGCTGGGCCGTGAAGGCACGGAAGGTTCGATGAAGCGGGCGCATGCGGTGCTCGACCCCGAGCTGCCGGCGGTCGTCGTCACCGGCTCGATCGCCGAAATGATCGGCGGCGGCGTGACGCCCGAGGGCACGAACCTGATGCGCTTTCTGCCGCGCACCATCGACGAAGACCAGTGGCAGTGCGCCGACCGCGCCATGTTCTGGCTCTGGAGCGAGTACGGCATGAAACACGTGCCCCAGCGCAAGCCGTTGAACGAGCGCCCCGCCGGCGAGAAACCGCGCGTCAACATCATCGGCCCGAGCTACGGCGTGTTCAACAGCGCCAGCGACCTGGCCGAAATCCGCCGCCTGGTGCAGGGCATCGGCGCCGAGATCAACCTGGTGTTCCCGCTGGGCACCCACCTGTCTGAGGTGTCTCGTCTGGTCGAGGCCGATGTGAACATCTGCATGTACCGCGAGTTCGGCCGCATGTTTTGCGAGGCGCTGGAGCGGCCTTACCTGCAGGCCCCCATTGGCCTGCACAGCACCACGAAATTTCTGCGCAAGCTCGGCGAGCTGCTGGGCCTGGACCCGGAGCCCTTCATCCAGCGCGAGAAGCACACCACCATCAAGCCGGTGTGGGACCTGTGGCGCTCGGTGACGCAGGACTTCTTTGCCACGGCGAGTTTTGCGGTGGTGGCCAATGGCACCTACACACGCGGCCTGCAGCACTTCCTGGAAACTGAAATGGGGCTGCCCTGCCGCTTCGCGGTCTCGCGCATGGCCGGTGAAAAGACCGACAACGCCGCGGTGCGCGAACTGGTGAAAACGCAGACGCCGCTGATCCTGTTCGGCAGCTTCAACGAGCGCATGTACCTGGCCGAAGCGGGAAGCACCGGCCCCATGCGCGCCGCCTTCATCCCGGCCTCTTTCCCCGGCGCCATCATCCGCCGCCACACCGGCACACCCTTCATGGGCTACAGCGGCGCCACCTACCTGATCCAGGAGGTGTGCAACGCGCTGTTTGACGCGCTGTTCCACATCCTGCCGCTGGGCGCCGAGATGGACAAGGTCGACGCCACACTGGCCCGCCACAGCGCGCCCACCGCGGCCACGCCCTGGGACGACGACGCCCAGATCCGCCTGCATGCGCTGGTGGCGCAGCAGCCGGTGCTGGTGCAGATCTCCAGCGCGAAGCGCCTGCGCGACGCGGCCGAGCAGGGCGCGCGCGACGTGGGCGCCAGTACCGTGGCCGTGCCGCATGTCGACCGTGCCGCCCAGGCCCAGGGCATGGCCATTCCACACGGAGAGCCGGCATGAACCTCCGCCCTCTCCCCACCCATCTGATGGCGGCCCGCCGGCCGCATCACCCCCATGTCATGGCATCTCGCCGTGGCTGCCCAGGTTGCGCGGGTTGGGCGCAGCACAGGCCTCACGGCCTTATTGAAAAGGAGCATTCGTATGGCAACACGGACATCGATTTCCGGCCTGACCGACGAGGAAGCTCAGGAGTTCCACCAGTACTACCTCCAGGGGTTCATCGGGTTCACGGCGATTGCCGTGGTCGCGCATGCCCTGGTGTGGTTCTGGCGGCCCTGGCTCTGAGTCAAGACCGGCTTAACTTTTCTTGATTGGAGAACCGCCATGAACGTCGTGACTTACAAAAACGATAAGCCCACTCACCGGGATGACAAGCTCTCGTTTGTCCTGGTCTTCGCCCCGTGCTTTCTGTTGTTGCTGTGCGCTGCACTGGCTGGCCAGCTGGTCGGTCTGCACTGGCAGGAATGGCTGCCAGGCGCCGAGCACAAGACCAGCATCTTCTCGGGCGTCCATGCCGCGGTTTACACGGTCATGTCCCAACTGATTTAAGGAGTACGCATCATGTGGAGAATCTGGCGTCTTTTCGACCCCCTTCGCACCATGGTTGCACAAGCAGTTTTTCTGTTTGCGCTGGCAGCCATGATCCACCTCATCCTGTTGAGCACCAACAAGTTCAACTGGCTCGACGGCCCGAGAACGGCCCCGGCAGCAGCGGCGGCGCAACTCGCCCCGATGCCCGCTGCAACGCCTTCGGCGACGTCCTGAACGTCGCACGAGGTGTGCAGATGCTGCGACTGCGCCTGGCGCGCAGCGCAGCACCTGGGCCCCTCCCCCATTTTGCTTTGACGTCCTAACACCACCTGAGTCAGGAGGGCCGCACCATGGCCATGCTCAATTTCGAAAAAAAATACAGGGTTCGAGGCGGAACCCTGCTTGGCGGTGACCTGTTTGACTTCTGGGTGGGTCCGTTCTACGTCGGCTTCTTCGGTGTCACCACCCTGTTCTTCTCGTTTCTTGGCACCGCCATGATCCTCTGGGGCGCGGCCCTGGGACCGACCTGGAACCTCTGGCAGATCAGCATCGCCCCGCCCGACCTGTCCTACGGCCTGCGCTTCGCGCCGCTGATGGAAGGCGGCCTGTGGCAGCTCATCACGGTCTGCGCCATTGGCGCATTTGTCTCGTGGATGATGCGAGAGGTGGAAATCTGCCGAAAGCTCGGCATGGGCTACCACGTGCCCGCCGCGTTCGGCGTGGCCATCCTGGCCTATGTGACGCTGGTGGTGATCCGCCCCGTGCTGCTGGGCGCCTGGGGCCATGGCTTTCCCTACGGCATCTTCAGCCACCTCGACTGGGTGTCCAACGTGGGCTACCAGTACCTGCACTTCCACTACAACCCCGCGCACATGATCGCGGTGAGTTTCTTCTTCGCCACCACCTTCGCACTCTCGCTGCACGGTGCGCTGGTGCTTTCGGCCACCAACCCGGCACCGGGCGAAACGGTGAAGACGCCCGAGCACGAAGACACTTTCTTCCGCGACATCATCGGCTACTCGGTGGGCACGCTGGGCATCCACCGCCTGGGCCTGTTCCTGGCGCTGGCCGCCGTGCTGTTCAGCGCGCTGTGCATCGTCATCAGCGGCCCGTTCTGGAGCCGCGGCTGGCCCGAGTGGTGGGGCTGGTGGCTGAACATGCCCATCTGGGCACAGTGGCCCCTGAAATAAACCGAGGAGAACACCATGGCGCAATACCAGAACCTCTTCACGACCGTGCAGGCCATCGGCCCGGTGCACCACGGCGTGCCGCTGCCACCCGGCGACGACGCCCGCATCGGCGACACGCCGGCCATCGTTCACCTGTTCGGCCGCCTGGGCAATGCCCAGCTGGGCCCCATCTACCTCGGCGGCCTGGGGGTGGCCTCGCTGGTGTTCGGCACCCTGGCCTTCAACATCATCGGCTTCAACATGCTGGCCTCGGTGAACTGGGACCCGATCCAGTTCATCCGCCAGCTGTTCTGGCTGGCGCTGGAGCCGCCTGCGGCCAGCAACGGCCTGAGCCTGGCACCCCTGAACCAGGGCGGCTGGTGGCAGATCACCGGCCTGTTCCTCACCATCTCCGTGCTGCTGTGGTGGGCTCGAACGTACCGGCGGGCGCGGGCGCTCGGCATGGGCACGCATGTGGCCTGGGCCTTTGCGGCGGCCATCTGGCTGTTCCTGGTGCTGGGCTTCTTCCGCCCGGTGCTCATGGGCTCGTGGAGCGAGGCGGTGCCCTTCGGCATCTTCCCGCACCTGGACTGGACGGCCGCCTTCTCGCTGCGCTACGGCAACCTGTTCTACAACCCGTTCCATGCGCTGTCCATCGCCTTCCTCTACGGCGCCACGCTGCTGTTTGCCATGCACGGCGCCACCATCCTGGCGGTGAGCCGCTTCGGGGGTGAACGCGAGATCGAACAGATCGTGGACCGCGGCACCGCCAGCGAACGCGCCGCGCTGTTCTGGCGCTGGACCATGGGCTTCAACGCCACCATGGAATCCATCCACCGCTGGGCCTGGTGGTTCGCCGTGCTCTGCCCGCTGGTGGGCGGCATCGGCATCCTGCTCACCGGCACCGTGGTGGACAACTGGTACCTCTGGGCCGTCAAGCATGGCGTGGCCCCGCCGTATCCCGACGTGTTCCCCGCCGTGATGGATCCGGCCCTGACCCCTGGAGGCGCGAAATGAACCACAAGCACAACGCACGAACCGCCTGGCTGAAGCTGCTGGCCCTGGGCTCCCTGGTGCTGCTGAGCGCCTGCGAACGCCCGCCCATGGACACGGTCCAGCACGGCTACCGCGGCACCGGCATGGTCCAGGTCTACAACCCGCGCATCATGGAAGGCGTGATCGAGGCCAACCAGCCGCCCGCCCCGCCGCCGCCGGCCTCCCCCGACGGCCCCCGCGCCAGCGAGGTGTACCAGAACGTCCCGGCGCTCGGTCACCTCAGCGTGGGCGACTTCACCAACCTCATGGTGTCCATGACGGCCTGGGTGGCGCCCGAGAAGGGCTGTGTGTACTGCCACAACCCGGCCAACTTTGCCGACGACAGCCTCTACACCAAGCTGGTGGCGCGCGACATGGTGAAGATGACCCAGACCATCAACAGCGACTGGAAGAACCACGTGGCCGCCACCGGGGTCACCTGCTTCACCTGCCACCGCGGTGAACCGGTGCCCAAGTTCGTCTGGTTCAAGCCCGAGGGGCAGACCGCCGGCGCCGATTTCATCGGCAACAAGATGGGCCAGAACACCCCCGCGCCCAGCGTGAAACTGGCCTCGCTGCCCTACGACCCTTTCACGCCCTACCTCTCCGGCAACGAGCCGATCCGGGTGAACTCGACCAAGGCACTGCCCACCGACCACGTGGCCAGCATCGCCCAGACCGAGAAGACCTACTCGCTCATGACGCACATGTCGGCCTCGCTGGGCGTGAACTGCACCTTCTGCCACAACACACAGGCCTTCGGCAAATGGGAAGGCGGCCCGCCGCAGCGCGTCACCGCGTACCACGGCATCAACATGGTGCGCGCGCTCAACAACGAGCACATGGAGCCACTGACGGACACCTTCCCCGCCAACCGCAAGGGCGAACTGGGCGATGTGGCCAAGCTCAACTGCGCCACCTGCCACCAGGGGGCGTACAAGCCCGTGTTCGGCGCGCCCATGCTGCAGGACTCGCCGGGCCTGGCCACGCTGCGCACCGCCTTCGAGAAGATGGCGACCGCGCCCGACGCCAGCACCGCTGCTGCCACCGATGCAGCAGCACCCAAAACCCAGTGAGCTGAACAGCATGTGCACCCACCCGGCCCAGCCCCTGCGGCAACGGAGACCGGGCTGGGCCGGCACGCGGCGGGATGTCGACACGAGCGCAGCACGGAGGGCCGGCTGATGCTCGCCCCTGCCGACAACCTCATCAAGCTCTCCGGCGTGGTGGCGGTGGTGCTGGTCAACGTGCGCCGGCCCCACCAGTCGTGGGCATGGATGCGCCTGGCGCAGGGCACCGGCCCGCTGAAGGAAACGCCCGGGCTGATCTTTGGCAAGGTCATGGGCAGCGGGGCCGGAGGTGGCTTCGGGCTGCGGCCCAGCCCCAGCCACCAGGGCCTGGTCACGCTGTTCGACCACGCCGATCAGGCCCGCGCCTTCCTCGCAGGCCCGGTGGTCGACGCCTACCGCGAGCGGGCTGCCGAATGCTGGTGCGGCCTGCTGGAGGTGGTGTCGGCCCGCGGGCAGTGGGACGGCGAGGCCTGGGGCGTGACGCCCGCCACACAGCTCGGCGCCCACGGCATTGCCGCCAACGACGACGCCATGCTGGCCGACCCCCGGCCCCTGGCCGCACTGACCCGCGCCAGCATCCGCCCGGCCAAGGCGGTGGCCTTCTGGCGCAACGCACCGGCCACGCACGCGGCCATGCAGCAGGCACGCGGCTGCACCCTCGCCATGGGCCTGGGCGAGGTGCCGCTGATCCGCCAGTGCACCTTCAGCCTGTGGAAAGACACGCCGTCCATGCTGGCCTACGCGCACCAGGGCGCCCACCAGCAGGCCATCGAAGCGGCCTACAAGAACCAGTATTTTTCCGAGTCGATGTTTGTGCGCATGCGCCTGCTGGAGCAGCAGGGCCACTGGCCCGCACCCAACAGCCTGGGTGACAGCACCGCCGACAACGGCAACGTGTACCACCTGCCCGGCCACACGCCATGAAAGCAGCGCCATGAGCGAACACCGCGTGGTCGTCATCGGCGCCGGCATGGGCGGCCTGGCCTGCGCCCTGCGGCTGGCGCAACAGGGCCTGGACGTGACCGTGGTCGAGGCCGCGCCCGCGCCCGGCGGCAAGCTGCGCCAGCCGCTGGTGGGCGGCGTGCCGATCGACAGCGGCCCCACCGTGTTCACCATGCGCTGGGTCTTCGACCAGCTCTTCGCCGCCGTGGGCACCACGCTGGAGGCCGAGCTGCGCATCCAGCGGCTGCCCGTGCTGGCCCGCCACTGGTGGGACGACGGCAGCCAGCTCGACCTGTTCGCCGACCCGGCCGCCTCCCTCGACGCCGTGGCCCGCTTCGCCGGTGCGGCCGAAGCGCGTCGCTTCGCGGCCTTCTGCGAGCGTGCCCGGGCCGTGTACCAGACACTGGAAGGCCCCTACATACGCCAGCCCCGTCCCAACCCCCTGGGCCTGACGCGGGACATCGGCCTCAAGGGTCTGGCCACGCTCACCGGGCTGGGTCCGCTCAGCAGCCTCTGGAGCAGCCTGGGGCGCCAGTTCACCGACCCCCGCCTGCGCCAGCTGTTCGCCCGCTACGCCACCTACACCGGCTCCTCGCCCTGGCAGGCACCCGCCACGCTGATGCTGATTGCCCAGGTGGAAATGGACGGCGTGTGGTCCATCGACGGGGGCATGCACGCGCTGGCGCGCTGCCTGGAGCGCCTGGCCCGCGCGCGCGGTGCCGTGTTTCACTACGGCCTCGCCTGCGAGCGCATCGAGCTGCAGAACGGCCGCGTGCGCGGCGTGCGCCTGGCCAACGGCGACAGCCTGCGCGCCGACAGCGTGGTTTTCAATGGCGACGCCGCCGCGCTGCGTGCCGGCCTGCTGGGCGAGCCTCTGCAGCGCGCGGTGCCCGCACGGGCGCCGCAGCGCTCGCTGTCCGCCCTCACCTGGAGCCTGCACGCACCCGCTGGGCTGCTGCCGCTCGACCGACACAACGTGTTCTTCCAGCACCCCGGCACGGCGCCTTACGCCAGCGAATTCAGCGACATCTTCGCGCGCGGGCGCCTGCCCGCCGCGCCCACGGTGTACGTCTGCGCGCAGGACCGCGGCACCGGACCCGCACCGCCCCCGGGCTCGCCAGAACGCCTGCTCGCCCTGGTCAATGCGCCCGCCAGCGGCGATCGCCATACCATCACACCCGAGGAGCTCGATCAATGCGAGACCCAAGCCTTTCAGCTGCTGAGCCGCTCTGGCCTGCAGCTCTCGCCCCGCGGACCGGCCAGCCTGCGCACCACGCCAGCGGACTTCCACCGCCTCTTCCCGGCCACGGGTGGAGCGCTGTACGGCCAGGCGAGCCACGGCTGGGGATCGGCCTTCTCCCGCCCGGTGGCGGGCACACCGGTGCCGGGCCTTTATCTGGCTGGGGGCAGCGTGCACCCGGGTCCGGGGGTGCCCATGGCCACTCTGTCGGGACAGTTCGCGGCCGAGGCCCTGCTGGCCAGCCCCGCTTTGACCAGGCGGTACCACCCGGCGGCTACCTCTGGTGGTACCTCGACGCCCTCAGCGACGACGGCCAGCACGGCCTCTCCCTGATCGCCTTCGTCGGCAGCGTCTTCTCGCCCTACTACGCCTGTGCCCGCCGCAAAGGCCCCGGCAACCCAGACGACCACAACGCGCTGAACGTCGCGATCTACAGCCCGGGCGCAAAGCGCTGGAGCATGACGGAGCGCGGCGCCGCCCACTGCCACCGTGAGCCCGACCACTTCACCATCGGCCCGAGCCAGCTGCACTGGGACGGCACGGCGCTGACCATCGCCATCGACGAAGTGGGCGTGCCGTTGCCACGCCGCATCCGGGGCACGGTGCGCGTCATCCCCGAGCAGCTCTTCACCTTCAGCACCGCACTCGACGCCGGCCAGAGGCACCACTGGGGGCCGATTGCGCCACGCGCCCGGGTAGAGGTCGATCTGCAATGCCCGGCACTGCGCTGGAGCGGCCACGCTTACCTGGACAGCAACGAAGGCAGCGAGCCGGTGGACCGCGCATTCAGGGAGTGGGACTGGTCGCGCAGCATGCTCGCCGATGGCAGCACCGCCGTGATCTACGACGTGGAACCCGGCACGCCAGCGAGCCGCCTGCTGGCGCTGCGCTTTCACCCCGACGGACGCGTGACCGGGTTCGACGCCCCGCCCCTGCAGACCCTGCCCCCGACCGCCTGGCGCATTCCCCGGCGCATGCGCAGCGACGGGCCGGTCGGCATCGCGCAGCAGCTCGAAGACACCCCGTTCTACCAGCGCGCCATGCTGCACAGCCAGCTGCTGGGTGAAACCGTGACCAGCTTCCACGAGACCCTGAACGTGCCGCGCCTGGTCTCACCCGTGGTACAGGCCATGCTGCCGTGGCGCATGCCCAGGCGGGGGTGAAGCAAGGCTGTTCTGCGTTGAGCACAATCTGCCCATGCCCCACGCACCGAACACCCCCGTCCAGCCCGACATCCAGCTCAACGCCGACTGGTCGCAACGCTGCGCGATCCAGAGCCACGAGCTTCCCTGGCTGCCCTCGCCGTCCCCGCTGGTCGAGCGCCGCCTGCTGGAACGCAACGGCGGTGAAGTGGCCCGGGCTACCTCCATCGTGCGCTACTTACCGGGCGCACGCTTCAGCGCCCACCACCACGAGCGGGGTGAAGAGATTCTGGTGCTGGAGGGCACCTTCAGCGACGACAGCGGCCACCACGGTCCCGGCACCTACCTCAGGAACCCGCCGGGCTCCAGCCACGCACCGTATTCCGAAGAAGGCTGCACGATCTTCGTCAAGCTGCGCTACCACGACCCCGCTGACAGCGAACGGGTCGTGATCGACAGCCGCAGGGGCGACTGGCGCCCGGGGCTGGTACCGGGCCTGAAGGTGCTGCCGCTGCACAGCTTTGGCACCCAGCACACCGCGCTGGTGCGATGGGCACCCGAGACTTTTTTCCAGCCGCACACCCACTTCGGGGGCGAAGAAATCTTCGTGGTCGAAGGCGTGTTCTCCGACGAACACGGCGACTATCCCGAAGGCAGCTGGCTGCGCAGCCCGCACCTGAGCCGCCACCAGCCCTTCAGCCGCCCCGGTTGCCTGATTCTGGTCAAGGTTGGGTGCATGGGGTGACCCCCCGCGCCGCTTCGCGTCACCCCCCGGGGGGCGGCACTGGCCGTCTGGCAAAGCCAGCCCGGCGGTGCCCCCGCTTGGCGCTGGTTCGTTCGGTGCGGTGGCGCTCCGGTGCCCTGAACAACCAACGTAAATGCGCTGGTAGGCTGAACACCCCGCACCCCACCAGCGTCCCACATCATGCAACGTCAACGCATCAGCTCCGGCTCCAGCTTCGAGGCCGACATCGGCTACAGCCGCGCCATCGTCGCGGGCCCCTGGGTCTTTGTTTCCGGCACCACCGGTTTTGACTACACCACCATGACCATCGCCGAAGGCGTGGTCGAGCAGGCCGAGCAGTGTCTGAAGAACATCGAGGCCGCACTGGTCCAGGCCGGCTCTGGCCTTGCCGACGTGGTCCGCGTCACCTACGTGCTGCCCGACGCGAGCGCGTTCGAGGCCTGCTGGCCGGTGCTGCGCCGCTGGTTTGGCGAGGTGCGGCCGGCGGCGATGATGATCTCGGCCGGGCTGGCCGATCCGCGCATGAAGATCGAGATCGAGGTCACGGCCCTCAAGGGCAGAGGCTCAGTGCGCCCCGCGCTCCCGGGCCCGTTGCTCGATGCGCTGTTGCTCCAGGCGCTCCATCAGGTCCAGCATCCAGCCCACGCGGCCGATCTCGCTGCGCGGTGCCGAGATGGCCGACGGTTCCTGGCCCAGATGGCCGCAGCCGCAGTGCT
Source organism: Hydrogenophaga sp. (assembly GCA_030682835.1). Lineage (GTDB taxonomy): Bacteria > Pseudomonadota > Gammaproteobacteria > Burkholderiales > Burkholderiaceae_C > Hydrogenophaga. Next base: position 61,337 of record JAUXNG010000072.1, read on the forward strand.
CCACCAGGTAAGCAATGGCCGCCAGTGGCGGCGCTGGCACGCCCGGCCGGGCCACCCAGCCGGACTGCACGCCCGCACAGGCTAGCAGCACCAGCTTGCGCGCCGTGGGCACCACCGCGCGCCGGTTCACCGGGTCGAGTCCGTCGCGGCGCAGCTGTTGCCCGATTTCGGCGTAGATGAAGCGTGCCGCCAGGATGGCCGAACGGCAGTCGCGCGGCAGCAGGGCCACGCCGGCGGTGGATTGCGCATACAGGCGGTCGGCTTCCTGCAGCAGGCGCTCGATCACGCCTTGCAGCGCGGGTGTGCAGACCGGGTCGTGCAGCCACGCATCGGCGTCGATACCGGCCTGCAGCAGCCACCGGCGTGGCAGGTAGAGCCGGCCGTTTCTGGCGTCTTCGCCCACGTCGCGGGCGATGTTGGTGAGCTGCATGGCCACGCCCAGTTCGCAGGCACGGGCCAGCGCCTGCGGGGCTCGCACACCCATGATCCAGCACATCATGGCGCCCACGCTGCCGGCCACACGGGCGCCGTAATCGTGCACATCTTCCAGTGTTTCGTAGCGGCGGCCTTCGGCATCCCAGGCGAAGCCGTCCAGCAGCGCGTCGAGCAAGGGCCGGGGCAATTCGTGGCGCTGCACGACGGTGGCCAGTGCGCGGTCTTCCACATGGTCTTGCGGGTGGCCGGCGTAGATGGCGTCGAGCCGCCGGGTCAACAGGCCCATGGCCTCGCTCAGGCTGTGCTCGCCGCCGTCGACCATGTCGTCGGCCACGCGGCAGAAGGCATAGAGCGCGATCGACGAGGCGCGCACCCGGGCAGGCAGCAGGCGGCTGGCCGCGAAGAAGGTTCGGGAGCCCGTGCGCATGAGCGCCACGCAGGCCTGCAGGTCGGCTTCACTGCCCACGCCGTGGGTGTTCGTCTGCACCGACTCCGTTTGCACGGAGCTTGTTGAAGTGCTCGCACCACGCAAGGCTTCGACAGGGCCTGTCCTGAGCTTGTCGAAGGGCTCAGCCCGAACCGCAGGGGCAGGCTGAGCCCGGACCACTCGGGACCGGTGGGCAGCCAAAACTGTGTCAGCGCGATGTGCTTGCATGGCTGTTGCGGGCGAGGTAGGTGGCGGCGGCGGGCACCACGGAATCGAGCGCCTTGGCCGACATCAGCACGCCCGGCACACCGGCGCCGGGGTGGGTGCTGGCGCCGACCATGTAGAGGCCGTCCACGTCTTCGCTGCGGTTGTGCGGGCGGAACCATGCGCTTTGCATCAGCAGTGGCTCCAGGCCAAAGGCGGCGCCCTTGAAGCTGAGCAGGCGGTCGTGAAAGTCTTGTGGCGTGCTGACGAATGAGGCGCTGAGGTGCTGCTCGAAGCCGGGCAGCACGGTGCGGTTGAGCACCTCGGCCACGGCGCGGCGCATGGGCTCGGCCTGGGTGGCCCAGTCGGTGCCGCTGTCCAGATGGGTCACGGGTGCCAGCGCATAAAACGTGTCGTGCCCGGCGGGGGCCATGGATGCGTCGCTGGCGGTGGGGCGGTGCAGGTACAGGCTGAAATCGTCGGCCAGCTTGTGGCGGCGGAAGATGTCGGTCAGCAGCTCCTTGTAGCGCGGGCCGAGCAGCATCATGTGGTGCGGGACGTCGGTGTACTGTTTGCTGGTGCCGAAGTACCAGACGAACAGGCTCATCGAGTAGCGGCCCTTGTCGATGCGGTGGTTGGTCCAGTGCCGGCGGTGCTGCGGCTCCACCAGGTGGCGGTAGGTCCACGCGGTGTCGGCGTTGGAGATCACGATGTCGGCCGCGATGCGTTCGCCGCTGGCCAGGGTGACGCCAGTCGCGCGGCCCCGGTCCACCTCGATGCGGCTCACCTCGGCGTTGCAGCGCAGCGTGCCACCCTGCCCTTGCAGCAGGCTCGCCAGGCCCTGCACCAGCTTGCCCGTGCCGCCCACCGCCCAGTGCACGCCCCACTGCCGTTCCAGCGCGTTGATGAGGCTGTAGATGCAGGTCACGGCAAAGGGGTTGCCGCCGATCAGCAGGCTCTGCAGGCTCATGGCCATGCGCAGCTTGGGGTGCTTCAGATGGCTGGCCACCATGGCATGCAGGCTGCGCCAGCCCCGCATGCGGAAGATGGCCGGGCTGGCCTTGATGAGGTCGCCCACGGTGTCAAATGCCTTCGCGCCCAGCGCCTCGAAACCCAGGCGGTAGCAGTGGTCGGCCTCGGCCATGAAACGCTCGTAACCCGCCGCATCTGAAGGGCTGATGCGGCGCACCTCGGCGCGCATCTTGTCGGGGTCGCCGCTGTAGTGAAACACGTCGCCATCGTCAAAACGGATCTGGTAGAACGGGTCGAGCGAACGCAGCTCCACGTCGTCGCTCAGCTTCTTGCCGGCCAGCGCCCACAGCTCGTCGAACAGGAAGGGCACGGTAATGATGGTCGGGCCGGCGTCAAAGATGTGGCCGTTCTGCTCGTGCACATAGGCGCGGCCGCCGGGTGCATCGAGCTTTTCCAGCACGGTGACGCGCCAGCCCTTGGCCGACAGGCGAACGGCCGAAGCGAGGCCACCGAAGCCGCTGCCGATGACGATGGCGTGCGGCGCGTCGGCGACGGTGTGGGATGCCGCCCCGGGTGACGGAGAGCCGCCCGGGGTGTGCGGCGGCCAGAACTCGTCGGAGGTGCGCAAGGCGTTCATGAAGGCTTCATCAGGCGGCAGGCGCCTTGTCCGTTGGGATCGGCACGGCCACCGCGGGTGAGACCACGGTCGGCAGGGGACGATCGCTCGACGGGCTGTGCGACATGGCCCAGCCCCAGAGTTTCTGCATGGGCGCGGGGAAGGCCATGATGATGTGTTCGACGATGGCCAGGCCCAGCAGGCTGGCCAGCAGCACCCAGCCGGTGGACACCACGGCCTGTCCGCTCACGACTTCCCAGACGATCCAGGCCCAGATGCCCGTGGAGGCGGCCACGCTGATGTAGAAGAACGCGCTGAGGCGGCCCTTCCTGAAGTAGCTGCCCAGGTAGGCCAGGTGGCGCGGCAGGTACTGCTCGCCCACCTCGGGCACACCAAAGAACAGGTTCATCTTGGCCGAGAAGCGCATGCACCACAGCACGGCAAAGGTGCACAGCGCCACGTGGCTGGGCTGGCCCTGCTGCATCCAGAGCAGCACGCCAAAGTTGAGCAGCAAGGCCAGCTCGTGCCAGACCACCACCTGGGTGGACTGGCTGAAGCGCTGCCAGCCGCGCACGTCCGGCTGCAACGGCACGCGGCGCGGGCCGGTGAGCCAGCCGGTGAGGAAGGCCAGCTCGTGCCAGGCCCACATGACGATGACGCTGACAAAGGCCAGGTAGGCGTGCTCCACCGTCTGCGCCTGCATGCTGAGCTGCGTGGTCCACAGGCTCGCCAGCAGCAGCACCGTGCACACCACCAGGCTGGTGCGAAAGCTCTTCTGCGGGCGGCGCACCAGCCACAGGATGGCACCCGTGCCGAACCACCAGCACAGCAGCGCGAACAGCGCGGGGGCGGCGATGGAGGGGGTGAGGTCGGTCATGCGTGAACCGGGGTCAGGGCGTTCGAGCGGTTACCACACAGGACTCAGGCGAATGTCCTTGGGGAGTTCCTGTTCCTTCACGGGCACCAGGTACAGGCGGCCAAAGGTCACGAACGCCTTCGCTGCATACCAGCCGCGCTGCAGCCTGCCGACCAGCCCGCCACGCGCCACCGCGCGGTCGTTGGCCAGTGAGATCTGCAGCAGCTGGTCCAGACAGGCGCGGAAGCTGGGGTGGTCGATGTCGACCTCGACCGGGAACACCTGCCGGCAGATCTCGCTCGTGATGCGGAACACCTCGTAGTCGTACTCGGTGGACTTGAAGCCCATGGCCTCGTGCAGCATCGGACGCGTGTGGTCGCGCACGTACATGGTGGCGTAGACCGCGAGGATGAAGAAGCGGATCCACAGCTTGTTAACGCCACTGAGCAGGTGCGGCTGGGCGCGCATGATGAGCGCGAAGGATTCGCCGTGACGAAATTCGTCGTTGCACCAGCGCTCGAACCAGCGAAAGATGGGGTGGAAGCGCTTGTCGGGGTGGCGCTCCAGCTGGCGGAAGATGGTGATGTAGCGCGCGTAGCCGATCTTCTCGCTGAGGTAGGTGGCGTAGAAGATGTACTTGGGCTTGAAGTAGGTGTAGGCCTTCACGCGCTTCAGGCTGCCCAGGTCGATGCCGAGGTTGAAGTCCTTGAGCGACTGGTTGATGAAGCCGGCGTGACGCGATTCGTCGCGCGCCATGTAGGCCATCAGCTGCTTGATGTCGGGGTTGCTGACGTTCTTGCGGATCTCGTTGTAGAGAATGCAGCCCGAAAACTCCGAGGTGCAGGAGCTGATGAGGAAGTCCATGAACTCCTGGCGCAGCTCGGGCGAGAGCTGGGGCATGAGCACCTTCAGCTCTTCGCCGAATGCTGCGTCGCGCTTGAAGTGGTCCTGGTTGTTGTCGCCCTCGTACTCGGCCATCATGCGGTCCCACTCGGCGCGTACCGGCGACACGTCCAGCGCGTCCATGGCCTTGAAGTCGGTGGTGTAGAAGCGCGGCGTGAGCATGGTGTTCTTGGCGGCGCGCTCGGTGGCGGTTTCGGTGTTCTTCATGCCGTCCATGAGCAGGGCGACATGGTCGGTTTCCACATCGGTGCGGTCTTCGGTGGTGGCGGGTGCGGTCATGACGGGCTCCTGAAAGACGGCGGGAAGTTCAACGCGCCCACTGCAGCTGCGCGAACACAGCCGAGTTGGTGGGGCCAAAGGATTCAAGTGCGATGCGCTGGCCGGTGACCGTGTCGCGCAGCGTGATGCGGCCGTCCACATGGCCGCTCAGTTCAAACGGGGCCTGCGGGCCCATGCCGCTGCGCTGGCGCTCGCGGGCCAGGGCGCGCAGGCTGCCGCGCAGAAAGCCCTGTTCGCCCTGGAAGCGCGCCACTTCGCGCTGGGTGCCGGCGTCGAGCACGGCAATGTCGCCGTTGGGCCGGTCTTCAAATCGCAGACTGCGTTGCCACTGCACCGACGGCGCCTCAGCCGTCACCGGGCCACCGCCCACGCGGCTCTGCCAGGCCGCAGCGGCCAGGGTGAGCGCCAGCAGGGCGCCCAGTGCCCAGATGGGCCAGGGCGTGCCGCGCCCCAGGGGGGAGTCGTGGTGGGTGTGCTGCATGGCAGGGCCTCGTGCGGTGGAGTGGATCAGGCCGCGCTGGGCATGCCGTGCTCGCGCACCGGGCGCGAGGCAGGCTCTGCAAGCGGTGAAGCCACCGGCGCTGCAGCGGGCATGCCCACCAGTGCCGCGGCCTGCGGGTTGGCCGCCAGCCAGGCCTGCTGGATACGCTCACCCACGGCGGCGGCGACGGGCAGGCAGCGCAGGCTGGGCTGCGGGCGCTTCAGCTGCCAAGGGCGGGCGTGCGGCCAGAGGTTGAGGTAAGCGATGCGGTCCGTGCCGGCGAGCGACAGGGCAATGTCGCCGTGGCCGTCGGCCTGGGGTTTGAGCGCAGCGCCCCCAATCTGCTTCAGCGGCAGGTTCAGCGTGAGCGTGAGCACGACGCCGATGCGCATGACGATGCGCCGGTCGGTCAGGGTGTAGAGGGTGGTGCGCGCGGCAAACCAGGCGGTGGCGCCCAGCAGCAGCAGCGCCAGGCTGGCCATGATGGCGCTGGTGAGCAGCGGCATCAGCAGCGCGGCGCCCGGCTCGCCCAGCAGGTAGAGCCACTGCACGGCCAGCATCGCGCTGAAGTAGATGGCGAGCTTGCGCACATGGAAGGCATGGATGGCCAGCTGCACCCAGTCGGGGCTGCCTTGCCAGATCAGGCGCTCGCCGCGCGGCAGCGGCTCGGGCAGGCCGGGCGCTGCCTCGAACTCGTGTTCGTGGTGCGGGCTCACAGCAGCGGCTCCTGGCGCTGTGGCGTGGCATAGAGCGTGCCCGCACCGTAGTAGGCGCAGATCTTTTCTTCTTCGAGCATCGTCACCTGTTCGGGGTGGCGCGTGGTGGGCACGTCGGCGAACTGCGCGGCCAGCACCGCGTCCACAAACACGCCGTGGCGCTTGATGACCGAGAAGGTCATGGGCAGCAGCACCGTGGCCCCTCCGGCCAGACCGACCTCGATGTAGCGGAACAGCATCTCCGATTTGTCGACCCACAGGTCTTTCACCGTGCCGGCGGTTTCTCCGTCGGCACCGATCACCGGCAGGCCGCGCGGGTCCACGTCCTGAATGGCCACGCCGTGGTCTGCCGCAGCGCGCAGGGGCACGATCTTGGCCTCACCTTCGAGGGTCATCTCGGGCACATCGGCCCGCTTGGCCCAGGCACCCGGCCCCACGCCGGCCAGGAGCGGGTTACCCACCGGCTCCAGCGGTGCGCCGAGCCAGCCGTTGGCGGGCTGGGCGCTGTAATCGCCATCGGCCCGGTCGGGATCGGGCGAGAGCATCTCGTGGCCATTGGCCAGCTTGTAGACCTTGGACTTCGGCACAGCGGGCCAGCCGTCTGTCTTGGGACCGTTCTCGCGGCCGGGATCCATCGGGTAACCCTCGCGGTGGTTTTCGCGCAAAAGGTAGTAGATTAGGCCTGCAAAGAATGCCCAGAAGGCGTAGAGCACGAGCTGTGCGACGTCCACATACTGGGTGATGGCGCCTGTTTCCATGGTGGTTCTCCTTCGGGGCGGGTGATGAGCGGGTGGCGAGAGGTGGCGGGGGGCCTCAGCCTGGCAGTTCGGCCAGACCGATGGGGTGGGTGGCAGTGGGTCGCTGTTCGCGGCGGCGCACCAGCGGCCCCAGCGCAATCAGCACCACAAACAACAGATAGATTTCCAGGTGGAACACGAAGCTGTAGCCGGTCACGGGCGAGTTCAGCGCCGTGCCGAGCCAGCCACCGGTGGCCAGCGCCCCGACCACGTCGCGCAGCACGCCACCGATGGCCATGGACACACCGGCCGCCGTGGCCTGCACGGCACCCCAGGCGCCCAGCACCAGGCCGGTGAGTTCGCGCTCGGGCATGTCCATGGCGGTGAGCAGCATGCCGACCGAAAACAGGCCGCCGGCAAAACCGATCAGCGCCGCCCCTGTCTGGAACAGCAGCGGCGAGGCCAGCGGCGCCGAAAAGATGACGCAGGCGAAGGCGGGCAGGCCCAGCAGCGCGCCACCGGCCGCCAGGCGAATGGTGTCGATGCCGCGACCCATGATGCGCGCGGACAGCCCGAAGGCCAGCAGGGCGCCACCCGCGCTCATGGCGGTGAGCATGCTGGTGAGGCCCACGTCCATGCCCAGCACCTCGCCGCCGTAGGGTTCGAGCACGATGTCCTGCATGCTGAAGGCCACGGTGCCCAGGCCCACGGTCCAGAGGAAGCGGCGCATTTTGGGCAGCGCCATGAGCCGCTGCCAGCTGCGCGCGAAGCCATGCGCTTTGCGCGGGCCGCGCCGGGTCTGCCGGTGCTCCTGTTTCCACAGCGAGGCCAGGTTGAGCACGGCCACCAGCACCGCAGAGCCCTGCACCACCTGCACCAGACGCGTGGCACTGAAGTCGGTGAGCAGCCAGCCCAGCAGCGCACTGCCGGCGATCATGCCCAGCAGCAACATGCTGTAGAGCAGGGCCACCACACGCGGGCGCTTGGCTTCAGGGGAAATGTCGCTGGCCAGCGCCATGCCGGCGGTCTGCGTGATCTGCATGCCCGCGCCCACCAGCAGGAAGGCCAGGGCCGCGCCGATGCGCCCGGCCCAGATTTCCACACCCTGCTCTTGCGGCAGCGAGAGCAGCAGCAAAGCAAACGGCATGATGGCCAGGCCACCAAACATGAGGATGGTGCCGATCCACATGTAGGGCATGCGCTTGAGGCCCAGCGCGGACGGGTGCGTGTCGCTGCGGTAGCCGATGAGCGCGCGCAGCGGCGCAAACACCAGCGGCAGGGCCACTGAGAGCGCCACCCACCAGGCCGGCACGCCCAGCTCGACGATCATCACGCGGTTCAGGGTACCCACCAGCAGCGCCAGCGTCATGCCGATGGACAGCTGGAACAGCGAGAGACGCAGCAGCCGCCCCAGCGGCAGTTCGCTCGACGCGGCGTCGGCAAACGGCACATAGCGCTGGGTGATCTTCATCGCCCAGGCGGGGGACAGCAGGCGGGTGATGTTCACCGCGTCCACTCCCAGGCCTGCGAGGTGTAGAAGCCGCTGGCCACGCGCTGGCTGCGGCCTTCGCGCCAGCCACCGGTGCCGATGCTGCCGCCCAGTCCCTCGCGCAGGCGGGGCTGCGCCACCGGCGTGAGTGCGGGCGAGCGGTCGCTGCGCGGGAACAGGCGACCCACGCTGTGCATGGCCGCCAGCAGCGGCGTGCGCGGCGCAAAGGTGAAGAGCATGCTGCCGCGCGTGCGCAGCGAGAGCCGCTCCAGCGCGGCCACGATGTCGGGCGTGTCGTAGTGGATCAGCGAGTCCATTGCGACCACGTGGTCGAAGTGGCCGAGCGCCTCATCGAGCATGTCGCCCGAGGTGAAGTGGATGCTGCCACCCTGCCCTGCGGCGGGCAGCCCCATGTGCCGCTCGCGTGCCAGCTGCACCAGCGTGGGCGAGAGGTCGATCGCCACCACCTCGGCGCCGCGCTGCGCCGCTTCCATGGCCAGCGCGCCCGTGCCGCAACCCGCATCGAGCAGGCGCAGGCCGCGCATGTCCTGCGGCAGCCAGCCCAGCAGGGTGCCGCGCATCTGGTCTCGCCCGGCGCGCACGGTGGCACGGATGCGGCCCACCGGCGCGGTGGAGGTCAGGCGTTCCCAGGCCTGCGCGGCGGTGCGGTCGAAATAGGTTTCGATCTGGTCGCGGCGTTCGAGGTAGGTGGTGTTGGCCATGGTGTGTGCTCGTGTGGGTGCGGGCGATTCAGTCGAAACCCAGCAGGTCGAAGATGTCGCGGTCTTTCATGGGCACGGCCGCGAGCGGCTCCACGCCCAGCCAGAGCGAGGCCGCCAGGCGCATGTACTCGGCCTTGACCAGCTCCAGTTCGGGCGAGCTTTCCATCTCGAACAGCGTGCTCTTCTTCAGGCGGCTGCGGCGGATCACATCCAGGTCGGGGAAGTGCGCGGCGAGCTTCAGGCCGATCTGGTTGTTGTATTTGTCGATCTGGTCGGTGGCCGCGCTGCGGTTGGCGATCACGCCGCCCAGGCGCACGTTGTAGTTCTTGGCCTTGGCGCCGATGGCTTGCACGATGCGGTTCATCGCGAAGATCGAATCGAAGTCGTTGGCCGTGACGATGAGCGCGCGGTCGGCGTGCTGCAGGGGTGCGGCAAAGCCGCCGCACACCACATCGCCCAGCACGTCGAAGATCACCACGTCGGTGTCTTCCAGCAGGTGGTGCTCTTTCAGGAGTTTCACCGTCTGGCCGACCACGTAGCCGCCGCATCCGGTGCCGGCGGGCGGGCCACCCGCCTCCACGCACATCACGCCGTTGTAGCCGGGGAACACGAAGTCTTCGGGGCGAAGCTCTTCGGCATGAAAGTCCACCGTCTCCAGCACGTCGATCACCGTGGGCAGCATCTTCTTGGTGAGCGTGAAGGTGCTGTCGTGCTTGGGGTCGCAGCCGATCTGCAACACCCGCTTGCCCAGGTGGGAGAACGCGGCCGAGAGGTTGGAGCTGGTGGTGCTCTTGCCGATGCCGCCCTTGCCGTAGATGGCAAACACCTTGGCGTTGCCGATCTTCAGCGACGGGTCGAGCTGCACCTGCACGCTGCCCTCGCCGTCTTTGCGGGGTGCTAGGCCTGCGGCGCGCCGCAGGTCGGTCAGGGGAACACTGGTTTCGGTGATCATGCGGGGGCTCCTTCGTATACGCCTTCGAGGCGGTCTTCCAGCTCTTCGCTGGCTTCGCGCAGCGCCTTCAGGACCGAAGGATCGGGTTGCCAGTACTGGCGTTCGGACGCTTCCAGCAGACGGCTGGCCACGCGCGCCGAAGCGGTGGGATTGAGTTGGGCCAGGCGCCGGCGCATCTCGGGGTCGAGCATGAAGGCCTGGGTCAGCTGCTCGTACACCCAGGGCTGAACCTGCCCCGTGGTGGCCGACCAGCCCATGGTGTTGGTCAGGTGCACCTCGATCTGGCGCACGCCCTCGAAGCCGTGCTTGAGCATGCCCTCGGTCCACTTGGGGTTGAGCATGCGGGTGCGGGTCTCGATGTCCACCTGCTCGGTGAGGGTGCGCACCGTGCCGCCGCCATGGCTGTCGCGCGTCTGGTCGCCGATATAGACCGGGGCCACTGCCGCACCCGCGCCGTCGCGCTGCACCTTGGCGCGCTGGATGGCGCGGCTCACGCCACCCAGCGTGTCGAAATAGGTGTCCACCGTGGTCACGCCCAGTTCCACCGAATCGAGGTTCTGGTAGGCCAGCTGCACATCGGCCAGCACGCTCTTGAGCAGCTGCGCGTGCTGCACCGGCTGCCCGGCGCGGCCGTAGGCAAAACCCTTGCGGCGGCTGTAGGTCTCGGCCAGCTCGTCCGGGTCTTCCCAGCGGCTGTTGTCGATCAGCGCGTTCACGTTGGCCCCGTAGGCGCCCTCGGCGTTGCCGAACACGCGCAGCGAGGCGGTTTCAAGATCCACGCCGTGCTGTGCCTGGTAGGCCAGCGCGTGGCGGCGAATGGCATTCTGGTCGGCCGGCTCGTCGGCGCTGGCGGCCAGGAACGCGGCCTCGGCCAGCAGGCGGATCTGCAGCGGCAGCAGGTCGCGGAAGATGCCCGAGAGCGAGATCACCACGTCGATACGAGGGCGGCCCAGCTCGGCCAGCGTGAGCAGCTCGGCACCGGCCAGGCGGCCGTAGCTGTCGAAGCGCGGACGCGCACCCATGAGCGCCAGCGCCTGCCCGATGGGGCCACCTTCGCTCTTGAGGTTGTCGGTGCCCCAGAGCACCATGGCAATCGAATCCGGGAAGGCGTTGCCGTCGGCCATGTGGCGCGCGATCAGGCGCTCGGCCTGGCGTGCGCCGTCTTTCACCGCGTAGGCGCTCGGAATGCGGAAGGGGTCAAAGCCGTGCACATTGCGGCCGGTGGGCAGGATGGCAGGTGTTCGCAGCAGATCGCCACCGGGCGCCGGACGCAGGAAGCGGCCATCGAGAGCGCGCAGGATGCCGTCCATTTCATGGTCTTCGCACAGCAGCGCGTCGGTCTTGGCCAGTTCGCGCAGCATCGTCAGGATGCGCTCGTCGGCGGCCAGGTTCAGGGGTGCGGCCGAGGGTGCACGCTCGTGCAGCACCGCCAGCGCGGCCTCGGGCGTGGCGCCCTGCACCATCGCCTCGATGGCCGGGCGCAGCACCTGCTCGCCGCCGGGCTGACCGTGGGTGGCTTCGGCGCAGGCCAGCAGCAGCTCGACCCGCTCGCAGTCGTTTGGCGTCTGTCCCACCACGTGCAGGCCGCAGGGAATGAGCGTGTATTCCAGCTCCAGCAGGGCGTCGGTCAGGCGCACGATCTGCGCTTCGGCGGTGTCGCCCCAGGGCTCGCCGGCCTCGCGCAGGTCCAGCTCCACGGCCAGCGCCTGGATCATGGGCACCAGCTCGTCGCGTTCGTGCTGGGCCTCGGGCTCCAGGCTTCGAAAGCGCTCCAGCAGGTCCTTGAGTTCCATCAGGCCCTTGTAGAGCCCGGCCTGCGCCACCGGCGGTGTGAGGTAGCTGATCAGCGTGGCGGCGGCACGGCGCTTGGCGATGGTGCCTTCCGACGGGTTGTTCGAGGCGTACAGGTACATGTTCGGCAAGTCGCCGATCAGGCGGTCGGGCCAGCAGCTGGCGCTCATGCCGTTCTGCTTGCCGGGCATGAATTCGAGCGCGCCGTGGGTGCCGAAGTGCAGCGCGGCGTGAGCCCCGAAGTCTTCGCGGATCCAGCGGTAGAAGGCCGAGAACGCGTGGTTGGGGGCAAAACCCTGCTCGAACAGCAGGCGCATGGGGTCGCCCTCGTAGCCCATGCCCGGCTGGATGCCCACGAACACGTTGCCGAAGCGCTCGCCCATCACGAACAGGCGACTGCCGTCGCTCAGGAACTGGCCGGGCGCCGGGCCCCACTGGGCCTCGATCTGCTTCAGGTGCCGCTCGCGCCGCACATGGTCGTCCACCGCCACGAGCGCGTGCACGTTGGCCGGCGCGCCGTAAGTGGCGGCGTTGCCGGTGATGAGGCGTTCGCGCAGCGCGTCCACGCTGGCGGGCAGATCCACCGTGTAGCCCTGCCGCTGCATGGCGGCCAGGGTGTTGTAGAGCGACTCGAACACCGCCAGGTGGGCGGCGGTACCGGTGTTGCCGGCGCTGGGCGGGAAGTTGAAGATGACGGCCGCCACCTTGCGGCTGGCGCGTTCGCTGCGGCGCAGCGCAATCAGCTTGCCCACGCGGGCGGCGAGTGCATCGGCGCGTTCGCTGCAGGTCTGCATGTCGTGCGCGCCTTCCTGGCTGTCGAAGGTGCAGCCCTTGGCGCAGCCCTGGCAGCTCACCTGCTTCGAGCCGCCGCGTCCGCCGTACACCATGGAGCCGGTGGCACCGTCCAGCTCGGGAATGGCCACCATCATGGTGGACTCCACCGGCAGCAGGCCGCGCGGCGAGGCGCCCCAGTGGTCCAGCGTCTGGAACTCCACCGGCGTGACGGCCAGATACGGGACATCGAGCCGCGCCAGGATGTTCTCGGCCGCCGGCGCGTCGTTGTAGGCCGGCCCGCCAATGAGCGAAAAGCCGGTCAGCGACACCAGCGCGTCGATGGCGGGCTGGCCGCCCTGGAAGAAGTAGCCCTCGATGGCGGGCCGGTTGTCCAGCCCGGTGGCAAACGCCGGAATCACCCTCATGCCGCGCGCTTCCAGCGCGGTGATGACGCCATCGTAGTGCCCCGTATTGCCGGCCAGCAGGTACGAACGCATGACCAGCAGGCCCACGGTGCCGTTCTTGCCGCTGGTGGCCACGCGCGGCAGATCACCGGGCTCGGCCGACATGCGCTGCGCCATGCGCGGGTGGTACACGCCCACCTCGGGGTATTCCAGCGGGGTGCCGGGCTTGAGCGTGCCGCGCAGGTGGCGGTGGGCACCGTCGGCGTAGCGGTCGACCAGGAATTGCACCAGGTTGAACATGTTCTGCTCGGACCCGGCCAGCCAGTACTGCATGGTCAGGAAGTAGGCGCGCACATCCTGCGCGGTGCCGGGAATGAAGCGCAGGATCTTGGGCAAGCGGCGCAGCATGCGCATCTGGCGCGCACCGGCGGTGGTCTTGTCTTCGGCCGATGAGGAAGGGTCGGCGCTGCTCTTGCCGCGCAGTTTCTTCAGGAAGGCCAGCGGGCCGCTGCTGGGCGCGCTCATGTCGAACTTGCCCATGCGGGTGAGTTTGGTCACCTCGGCGGCCGACATCAGGCAGACCATGGCGTTGCACTGGTCGCGGCGCGCTTTGAGTGCGGGCAGCACCGGCAGGAAATGGTCTTCCATGAACAGCATGCTCACCAGCACGATGTCGGCGCGGGCGATGTCGTCGGTGCAGCGCTTCAGGGCCGCGTCGTCGTCACGCCATTCGGCCGCGGCGTGCACCACCAGCGACAGGCCGGGCACGGCCTTGCCCAGGCTGCGGTTGGCGCGCTCGGCGGCGCTGGCCAGGTGGCTGTCCATGGTGACCAGCACCACGCGCATGCCGGGGGGCCGCAGGTCAGCGGCTGAAGTGGGCTTTGGCATCGTAGAGGGTCTCCAGGGTGATCAAGGGCAGGCCTTTGTCCCTGGCATAGGTTTCGGTGTTGCGACGGGCCTTGCCGCGAACAAAAAACGGAATCTTGCGAAGCTCTTTCTCGGCGTCAGTGGCCCAGGTGGCGACCACCTGAGCAGAGCTGTCGGCCGCGGCGGCTATTGCCGCGTCGGCCTGAGCGGTGACGGCCTGCGGCACGGTGCTTTCGGGCGCCGGCGAAGCGGCCGGGCGCGACACGCTGCCGCCCAGGTGCGAGGGCGCAGCGTCTTCATGAAACTCGGCGTCGCCGCGGAACATGCCGATCAGGTGTTCTTCCAGGCCCATCATCAGCGGGTGCACCCAGGTGTCGAACAGCACGTTGGCACCTTCAAAACCCATTTGGGGCGAGTAGCGCGCCGGGAAGTCCTGCACATGCACCGGGGCCGAGATCACCGCACAGGGAATGCCCAGGCGCTTGGCGATGTGGCGCTCCATCTGCGAGCCCAGCACCAGCTCGGGCTGCAACTCGGCAATGCGGGCTTCCACATCCAGGTAGTCGTCGCTGATCAGTGCTTCCACGCCGTACAGCGCCGCGGCTTCGCGCACCTCGCGGGCGAACTCGCGGCTGTAGGTGCCCAGGCCCACCACGGTGAAGCCCATCTCGTCCTGCGCGATGCGGGCCGCGGCCACCACATGCGTGGCGTCGCCGAACACGAAGACGCGCTTGGATGTGAGGTAGGTGGAATCGACCGAACGTGCGTACCAGGGCGCGCGGGCGCTGGCGTTGTCCAGCACGGCGCTGGCGTCCACACCGGCGAGCGCGGCCACCTCCAGAACGAAGTCGCGCGTGGCGCCGCTGCCGATGGGCACCACCTTCGTTGCAGCCTGGCCAAACGTGCGCTTGAGCCAGCCAGCCGCGACCGACGCGATTTCGGGGTACAGCACCACATTGAAGTCGGCGTCGCCGATGCGCGCCAGGTCGGCCGGGCTGGCGCCCAGCGGCGCGGTCACATTGATGGCAATGCCCATCTCGCGCAGCAGGCCCGTGATCTCGCGCAGGTCGTCGCGGTGGCGAAAACCCAGCGCGGCCGGGCCCAGGATGTTGCAGCGGGCGCGCTCACCTTGCGCGCGAGGTGCGCGGCGCACCGTGGTGTCGGCCAGCTGGCGCACCATCTGGTAGAAGGTTTCGGACGCGCCCCAGTTTTCCTTGCGCTGGTAAGACGGCAGCTCCAGCGCCACCACCGGCACCGGCAGATCCAGCGCCTTGCACAGGCCACCCGGGTCGTCCTGGATCAGCTCGGCGGTGCACGACGATCCGACCATCATGGCCTTGGGCGAAAAGCGCTCAAACGCCTCGCGTGCCGCGTTCTTGAACAGCTCGGCGGTGTCGCCGCCCAGGTCGCGGGCCTGGAAGGTGGTGTAGGTCACGGGCGGGCGCTTGGCGTCCCGCTCGATCATGGTGAACAGCAGGTCCGCGTAGGTGTCGCCCTGGGGTGCGTGCAGCACGTAGTGCACGTCTTTCATGGCCGTGGCGATGCGCATGGCGCCCACATGCGGGGGGCCTTCGTAGGTCCAGAGCGTCAGCTGCATGGCAGGGCCTCCGGCTGGGTTCCTGCGGCCACCACGGCGGTGCGAACGGGCATCTCAACGGCCAGTCGTGCGCGGCGCACCAGCGGCCGCGCGAACAGCTCGGCCAGATCGGCCGCCTGTTCATAGCCCTGGATGGGTGTGAAGACCAGCTCGATGGCCCACTTGGTGGTCAGTCCCTCGGCCTCCAGCGGGTTCGCCAGACCAAGGCCGCACACCACGATGTCGGGCTGGGCGGAGCGGCAGCGGTCAAGCTGTTTTTCCACATCCTGGCCTTCGCTCAGGAAGGTGCCTTCGGGCAGCAGCGCCAGTTCTTCGGCCATGTGGCTGCGGTGCAGGTAGGGTGTGCCGACCTCGGCCAGCGCCATGCCGAGTTCGCGCGACAGGAAGCGGGCCAGCGGAATCTCCAGCTGCGAGTCGGGAAAGAAGAAGATCCGTTTGCCAGCCAGCTGCGTGCGCTGGCGGGCCAGCGCGGCGCTGGCGCGCTCGCGGGCCGGGGCGGTCACCTCGGCAAAAGTCTGGGCGCTGATGCCGAACGCAGTCGCCGCGGCCTGCAGCCAGGTCGTCGTGCCTTCCACACCCAGTGGATAGGGTGCGGCCAGGCGCTGCGCGCCGCGCGCTTCGAGCGCCAGCGCGGTGTCGGCCAGGAAGGGCTGGGCCAGCAGGAAGCGGGTGTTGGGTCCCACGGGCGGCAGCTGGGTGGCCTGGCGCGGCGGGAAGAAGCGCACCAGGCCGATACCCAGCTGCTGGAACAGGCGGGCGAACTGGTCTTCCACCACGTCGGCCAGGGTGCCCACCACCATCAGCTCGGCGGGCGCATGGGCGGCAGGTGCGGGCAGGCTGGGCACCAGCGAGGCCAGGCAGGCGTCTTCGCCCTGGGTGAAAGTGGTCTCGATGCCGCTGCCCGAGTAGTTGAGCACCCGCACGGCGGGGTTGAACTGAGCAGACAGGCGCTGGGCGGCACGCGACAGGTCGAGCTTGATCACCTCGGACGGGCAGGAGCCCACCAGGAACAGCAGCTTGATCTCGGGCCGGCGATCCAGCAGGCGGGTGACCACACGGTCCAGTTCTTCGTTGCAGTCCGCCAGGCCGGCCAGGTCGCGCTCGTCGATGATGGCGGTGGCAAAACGCGGCTCGGCAAAGATCATCACGCCGGCCGCACTCTGGATCAGGTGCGCACAGGTGCGCGAGCCGACCACCAGGAAAAACGCGTCCTGGATCTTCCGGTGCAGCCAGATGATGCCGGTCAGGCCGCAGAACACCTCGCGCTGGCCTCGTTCCTTGAGCACGGGCGCGTCGGCGCAGCCGCGCGAAGCCGGCTGGATCGGAATCACCGCAGCAGCGCCGTTCACGCCACCACCCCGCTCGCCACTGCCGGCGGGCTTTGCAGCCGCGCCATGCGCAGCTTGTAGAGAAACTGCCCGGCGTTGATCACATAGGCCGCGTAGGCGGTCAGGGCCAGCCACATCAGGCCACGGGCGTCGAGCCAGCCATTGAAGAGCGCCAGCAGGTAGGCGGTGTGCAGCGTCAGCACCGCCATGCTGAACACGTCTTCCCAGTAGAAGGCCGGGGCAAACAGGTACTGGCCAAAAACGACCTTTTCCCAGATGCAGCCGGTGAGCATGATCGCGTAGAGCGTCAGCGTCTTGACCACCACCGACAGCGTGGCTGCCTGTGCGCCTTCGCCGTTGAGCAGGAAACGCAGCACCAGGCCCAGGCTGACCAGAAACACCAGGAACTGCACCGGTGCCAGCACCCCCTGCACCACGGTCCACACGCTGGCGTCGCGCCGCTGGCGCTCCTGAGGGGTGTAGAGGGCGGCGCCGATGGGCTGCAGCCTGGGGGATTCGGGAAGCATCGGGCGGGTCTCCTTGTCTCGCTGAGGCCCAATTTACGGCTTCGCGTTCGAAGTGTCAACTTTAATTGACGTAAACTTGATTTGACAAAACGCAAGACACAAGTAAAGTTCGGCCAGGGTTGTCAGAAATTGTTTTGACGAACGGGGTTGACAGCGGTACAAACGCGGGGTGCGTGGTAACAGGAAGCGCCAGCTCAGCAAGCTTTCCGCACCACCACCACTGCATTGACCAGAACTCGAGTGGCGTAAGAAAGCACCGGCAAAAGAACCGTGGCCCCTGCGTGAATCGGAAGCAGCGCAACAGCGCAAGGAGACATGGATGGGCTCTTACTCACGGCAACGGTCTGCCCCCGCGACCGACGCCCAGTCCTCGCGTTTTTCAGACGAATGGGTGCCCGAGGTCGTGGCCACCGGCATCCCGCCCGGCATTGAAGAACTGCTGCGAACCGCCACCCCCCTCCCCCCGCGGGAAGACGGCCTGCGTGCGGTGCTGCTGGCCAAAGCCGTCGAGTACGAGATCATTCCGCGCCTCATGCTCGCGCACCGGGTGCCCGAGGAATGTGAAGCCCACCCGCTCATGGCCAACCACCGGGTCACGCCCCAAGACGTGGCGGTCTTTGCCGAGCTGGTCCTGCACGAGGACGACCAGGCCGTGCGCGACTGCGTGATCGCCCTGCGCGACCGCGGTGTCCCGATCGAAGGCATCTTCCTGGACCTGCTCTCGCCTGTGGCGCGGCACCTGGGCGAGATGTGGGAGCGCGACCTCTGCACCTTCACCGAGGTCACGGTGGGGCTGGGGCGGCTGCAGAAGGTGCTGCGCGAAAACAGCGCCGCCTTCGGCCAGTTCAGCACCGGCGAACAGCGCGAGCGGGGCCGGCGCATCCTGCTCATGCCCTGCCCGGGCGAGCAGCACACCTTTGGCCTCTCGCTGGTGGCCGAGCTGTTCCACCGCGCCGGCTGGGACGTGGTGACCTGTTTCCTGGCCACCGACGCCGCCGCCGTCATGGTGAAGAAAGACTGGTACGACGTGATCGGGTTTTCACTCGGCAGCGAAACGGGTGTGCCCAAGCTGAAAGCGGCCATGGGTCTGGTGCGTCAGGTGAGTGTCAACCCCCGCATCTCTATAATTGCGGGTGGCCCTGTCTTTCTCCTGCACCCCGAATTCGGGGAACAAATTGGCGCCGACGCTGTCATGACAGATGGCGTGAAAGCCCCCGCGCAGGCGGAGGCCCTGGTGGCAGCCAGCCGCTCACTTGCCTGACCACCCGGTCCCAGCTCCGTTGATGCCTTTCAGCGATCAACCACCCGAAGGAAAACGATGACCCATGCTATCTCCGAGATGGTGAAGGGGCAGTTCATGAATCCCTCGCCGCTGCTGGCCGACATGGGAGGCGATGCCATCGCCGACCTGATCAGCTCAGCGGCCGATGTGGTGCTCATCCTCGACCACCACGGTGTCATCCAGGACATGGCCGTGGGCAGCGACGACCTGCTCGACTCAGGCTGCCAGGACTGGCTGGGCAAGCCGTGGGCGCAGACGGTGACCACCGAGAGCCAGGCCAAGATCAACGCCCTGCTCAAGAGCCAGGGAGCCCCCACAACCGATGGGGTGCGCTGGCGCCAGGTCAACCAGCTGCTGGCCGACGGCGGCGACATGCCCTTTGCCTATTCGGTGTCGCCCATCCGCACCGGCGACGGTACGCGCAGCGTGGCCTTCGGTCGCGACCTGCGGCCTCAGGTGGTGCTGCAGCAGCGGCTGGTGACAGCCCAGCAGACCATGGAGCGCGACTACTGGCGCCTGCGCCAGATCGAAACCCGCTACCGCCTGCTGTTCCAGATGGCATCGGAGCCGGTCCTGATCTTCGACGGCGGCCTCGACAAGCTCGAAGAAGCCAACCCCGCCGCCTACGAACTGCTGGGCGAGGGCGCCCGCCAGGCCGGCTGGTCGCTGATCGACGGCCTGCACGCCGACAGCCTGGCCGGTGTGCGCGAGATGATGGAGCGCCTGCGCGCCACGGGCCGGGCGGAGCCCTGCCCCGTGCGCCTCGTGGAAGGCAAGGAGCGGCTGTCCATGGTCGCCACACAATTCCGCCAGGACAACCGCCTCTTCTTCCTGGTTCGCCTGACGCGGCCGGAAGTGGCCGAACTCAGCCAGCCAGCGGGCCGGCAGCAGCTCACGCAGGTCATGGAGTCCACACCCGACGCGCTGGTGGTCACCGACACCGAGGGTCGCATCCTGAGTGTGAACCGTGCGTTTCTCGACATGGGGCAGCTCGGCAACGAAGAACAGGCCCGCGGCGAAATGCTCGACAAGTGGCTGGGCCGCACCGGCGTGGATTTCCGCGTGCTGCTGTCCAACCTGCGCCAGCACGGCACGGTGCGCCTGTTTGCCACGCAGCTGCGCGGCGAATACGGTTCCACCTCCGAGGTGGAAATTTCTGCCGTGGCGGTGCCGGATGGCCCGCACCCCTGCCTGGGTTTCACCATCCGCGACATGGGCCGGCGCCTGAGCCTGGACGCACGCGCCACCAAGGAACTGCCGCGCTCTGCCAGCCAGATGACCGAGCTGGTGGGCCGTCTGCCGCTCAAAGACATCGTGCGCGAGACGACCGACCTTATCGAGCGGCTGTGCATCGACGCCGCGCTGGAACTGACCGGTGACAACCGCGCGTCAGCCGCCGAAATGCTGGGCCTGTCCCGGCAGAGCCTGTACATCAAGCTGCGCCGCTTCGGGATCATCGAAGGCGCGAGCGATGAACTCCATTGACCCCCCGCTCCGTTTCGCGTCACCCCCCTGAGGGGGGCGGCACCTGAGGCCCGGCAAAGCCGGTTCCTCGGTGCCTCTGGCTGGAGGCACGTCGCGCGAGGGAGCTGGTGGCTCGGGTGCCGTACAACACCGAGCGGCCCTCCCGGCCCAACTTCCTGCCGACAAACATCGAGCCCTCCGGGGCTCGATACCTTTGTGGGGACTGGGAGCCGCCTAAGCCCCTGATGGGCATCGGCGAGTGTCAATATTTATTGACACTTTCATGTGTAAGGCGTACAACCCATTCCATGGAACGCCCCGCCCTCTCGGCCGTCACCGAGCTGTTCAAGCCCATCACCTGGTTTCCGCCGATGTGGGCGTTTGCCTGTGGCGTCGTCGCTTCGGGCGAATCGCTGCAGGAACGCTGGTGGCTGGCTCTGGTGGGGATTGCGCTCGCCGGGCCGCTGGTGTGCGCCACCAGCCAGGCCGTGAACGACTGGTTTGACCGCCATGTGGACGCCATCAACGAGCCGCAGCGCCCCATTCCGTCCGGCCGCATGCCGGGCCACTGGGGCCTGTACCTAGCGATTGCCTGGACGGGGATTTCCCTGCTGGTGGCACTCCCGCTGGGTCCATGGGGCTTTGGCGCGGCGGCCGTGGGTCTGCTGCTGGCCTGGGCCTACAGTGCGCCGCCGGTGCGGCTGAAAGAAAACGGCTGGTGGGGCAACGCTGCCTGCGGCATCAGCTACGAGGGCATTGCCTGGGTGACGGGTGCGGCGGTCATGGCCGGCGGGGCCATGCCCGGCGGTGAGTCGCTGGCGCTCGCTGCGCTGTACAGCGCAGGCACGCACGGGATCATGACGCTCAACGATTTCAAGGCCGTGGCCGGCGACCGCCTCATGGGGGTGCGTTCGCTGCCGGTGCAGCTCGGCGTGGACCGGGCGGCCCGCGTGGCCTGCTGGTTCATGGTGCTGCCGCAACTGGGGGTGATCGGCCTGCTGCTGCACTGGCACCAGTCTTGGCACGCGGCAGCGGTGGCCGGGCTGGTGGTCGCCCAGGGCGTGCTGATGCGCCGCTTCCTGGCCAACCCGACCGCGCGTGCCCTCTGGTACAGCGGCTTCGGCGTACCCCTGTTCGTGGCGGGCATGATGGTCAGCGCCTTTGCCCTCAGGGGCCTGGTGTGAGCGGGGCCCAGGCGTTCGGCTGGGGCAGCGTGGCGCGCCTAGGGCTGGTGCAGGCCTCGCTCGGCGCCATCGCGGTGCTGACCACCTCCACGCTCAACCGCGTGATGGTGGTGGAACTGGCACTGCCGGCGCTGCTGCCTGGCATTCTGGTGGCCCTGCACTACCTGGTGCAGATGGCCCGCCCGCGCATGGGACATGGCTCGGACATGGGTGGGCGCCGCACGCCCTGGATCATCGGCGGCATGGCGGTACTCGGCATCGGCGGTGTGGTGGCTGCGCTGGGCACGGTCTGGATGGCGAGCAACCGGCCGGCCGGCATCGCGCTCGCGGTGCTCGGTTTTGCCCTGGTCGGCCTTGGCGTGAGCGCCAGCGGCACCTCCTTGCTGGTGATGCTGGCCAAGCGCGTGCCCGACGCGCGCCGGGCCGGCGCCGCCACCCTGGTCTGGATGATGATGATCGCCGGGTTCGCCATCACCGCCGGGCTGGCAGGCCACTGGCTGGACCCGTACTCGCCCGAGCGCCTGCTGCTGGTGAGCGGCACGGTGTCGCTGCTGGCATTTGCGCTGACGCTGGTCGCGCTTCGCGGGCTCGAGGGGCGCGTGGTCGCACCACCGCCCGCAGCGGCGGCGACCGAGCGAAAGCCGACTTTCCGGCAAGCGCTCACTCAGGTGTGGAGCGAACCCGTGGCCCGGCGCTTCACCATCTTCGTGTTCGTGTCCATGCTCGCCTACAGCGCGCAAGACCTGATCCTGGAGCCCTTTGCCGGCACCGTGTTCGGCTACAGCCCGGGCGCCTCCACCCAGCTCTCGGGCGTGCAGCACGGCGGGGTGCTGGCCGGCATGCTGCTGGTGGCCTTGTCGGGCGCCCTGGCGGCCCGCTTCGCACCGCTGCAATGGCTGGGTTCGCTGCGGGGCTGGACCATCGGTGGCTGCCTCGCGTCGGCGCTGGCCCTGCTCGGCCTGGTCAGCGCGGGCGTGAGCGGCAACGGTGAAGGGCTGCAAGCCATGGTGTTTGCGCTGGGCGCAGCCAACGGTGCGTTTTCCATCGGCGCCATCGGCTCCATGATGCGGCTGGCCAGCCAGGGCCACGGCTCGCGCGAAGGCGTGCGCATGGGCCTGTGGGGCGCGGCGCAGGCCATTGCCTTCGGCCTGGGTGGGCTGGTCGGCACCGGTGCGAGCGACCTGGCCCGTTTTCTCATTGCCTCGCCCGGCAGCGCCTACGCCTTTGTGTTCGCGCTCGAAGCGCTGGCTTTCATCGCCTCGGCCGTGCTGGCCTGGCGCATCTCGGCGCCCCAGGCGCAGCCGGCAACGGCACCCGTCAACCCCCGTGCCGATGGCTGCGCCATGGGAGCACCCACCCGGCTGAGCACATGAACAACGAAGAAACCTTTGACGTGGTGGTGGTCGGCGGCGGTCCCGCTGGCGCTACCGCCGCGCACGAACTCGCCCGCCAGGGGCGCTCGGTGCTGCTGCTGGACCGGGCCGGGCGCGTCAAGCCCTGCGGGGGCGCCATCCCGCCCCGGCTGATCCAGGATTTCGAGATTCCAGACGAGCTGCTGGTGGCCAAGGCGCGCTGCGCCCGCATGATCGCGCCGTCCAGCCACCAGGTGGACATTCCGATCGACAACGGCTTCGTGGGCATGGTGAACCGCGACCAGTTTGACGAATGGCTGCGGCAGCGCGCCGCGCAGGCCGGCGCCCTGCGGCGCACCGGCAAGTTCGAATCGCTGAGCCGGGACAGTGACGGCGTCTCGGTGGTGCACTACAGCGTGCGCGAGCGCCATGCACTGGGTGAGGGAACGCCCGCCCGTGTGCGGGCGCGCTGCATCGTGGGCGCCGACGGCGCGCGTTCCGAAGTGGCGCGCCAGGGCGGCGTGCCCGGCGCCGAGCGCACACGCTATGTGTTCGCGTACCACGAGATCCTGCGCGCGCCGCCCGCGTCGCAACGACCCGCGGGCTATGACGAAAGCCGCTGCGACGTGTACTACCAGGGCCGCTTTTCGCCCGACTTCTATGGCTGGGTGTTCCCGCACGGCGACACGCTGAGCGTGGGTACCGGCAGCGCCGACAAAGGCTTTTCGCTGCGCGGCTCGGTGCAGCGCATGCGCGAGGCCAGCGGTCTGGCTGGCGCCGAAACGCTGCGCCGCGAGGGTGCGCCGATTCCCATGAAACCGCTGCCGCGCTGGGACAACGGACGCGACGTGGTGCTGGCCGGCGACGCCGCTGGCGTGGTGGCCCCCGCCTCGGGCGAAGGCATCTACTACGCCATGGTGGGCGGGCAGCTCGCCGCCGAGGCCGCCCTGGCGCTGCTGAGCACGGGCGACGTGAAATCGCTTCGGCTGGCACGCCAGCGTTTCATGAAGCTGCACGGTACGGTGTTCCGCGTGCTGGGCATCATGCAGTGGTTCTGGTACGGCAGCGAGAAGCGGCGCGAGCGCTTCGTGAAGATCTGCGAGGACCGCGACGTGCAGCAGCTCACCTTCGAGTCGTACATGAACAAGCGGCTCACCCGCCGAAAGCCCATGGCCCACGTGCGCATCTTCTTCAAGGACGTGGGGCACCTGCTGGGCCTGGCGCGGGTATGAGCCCGGCACGCTGGGCCTTCCCGTGAGCGCCCCCGCTCGGCCGGCGCCGTGACGCCCGATCTGGCGGTGTCTCCGCTCTGGAGCAGTGCCTTCCTGGTTGACGCAGCCATTGCCATCACCCTGGCGGAGTGGCTGGGGCTGGCCGTGTACCACCGTCTCACGGGGCGGGGCCTGCCGCCCCAGGCCTACCGGTGGAACCTGGTGTCGGGGCTGTGCCTGATGCTGGCGCTGCGCTTCAGCCTGCAGGCGCAGCCGTGGTACTGGGGTGCGGGCTGCCTGGCCGCTTCAGGCCTGGCGCATGTGACCTACCTGCGCCAGCGCTGGCTGCGCCAGCGCCGGGAGGCCACGGCTCAGCCCGTCAGGCCTTCTTGACGTAGGCGCTGCACCAGCCGTTGGCCGCCACCGACTTGCCGGGGAAGATACCGCAGGGCCCGGCCGCCGATCCCGCGGCGCCGGTGTACAGCGTGCAGTTGCTGCACTTCTGCGTGGCGGCGTGCTTGGGGAATTTCTTGGCATCCACCTTGGTGGTGTCGGCCGCGTAGCCCATGGCCATGGGCTGGGGGTCTTTTTCGTTGACCATGGGCGCACCCTGCGCCTGGGCGGCCCCGGCGGCCAGCACGGCCGAGGCCGCGGCCACCTGCAACATGAACACGCGACGGTTGGAAATTGTCATGATCACCTCTGGGAGGTCTGCAAAATTGCCTCACAACGGTAAGCCTTTCAACCCACGCAGGCGACCAGGCTCTGGAGAGCTTGAGGCGGCCAGTCGGATAAAGGTGTTAAAGCCCGCCCTGCCCTGCGTTGGGAGCCGCGGTGCCCTCCTCCTCCACAGGGCTGCTCATGGCTTGAGCGGGCAGAAAGACATGGAAACACGCCCACTCGCCCTCGCATGAGCTTGCCCAGATGCGCCCGCCGTGGCTCTCCACGATGCGCCGCGTGAGCGCCAGGCCGATGCCGGCACCTTCAAAGCGGCGCTCGTGATGCAGGCGCTGGAACATGCCAAACAGTTTGTCGGCCTTGGCCGGATCAAAGCCCACGCCGTTGTCCTGCACGGTGAAAACCGTGCCGCCCGCTGCGGTCTCCCAGCCCACGCGCACGTCCACCACCGCGCGGTCCGCCGCGTATTTCAGCGCGTTGTCCAGCAGGTTGATCCAGACTTCGCGCAGCAACACAGCGTCGCCCTCCACGGGTGGCAGGCCAGGCTGAAGATGCCAACGCACGGGTCGCTCCGTCCTTGTCGCGTCCAGATGGTCCACGATTTCGCGTATCTGCGCCTCCACGTCCACCGGATCGCGCTCCATGCCCGCCGATCCCAGCCGCGCGAACGACAGCATGCCGTCGATCAGCTGTTTCATGCGCTGGCTGCCGTGCACGATCCGGTCGCAGTACTGGACCAGGTGCGGGGCAGACGTGGCGGGCAGCTCCTCGCGCAGCAGCTCGGCAAAGCTGGCCATGTGGCGCAAGGGGGTGCGCAGGTCGTGCGAGAGCGCGTAAGAGAACTCTTCAAGCGCCCGGTTCGACTCTTCCAGCTGGCGGGTGCGGGCGCGCACCTGGGTATCGAGTTCCTCGTTCCTGCGAGCCCGTTCGGCCAGCCGGTATTTGTAGGCGGTGATGTCCTGCACCGACAGCACCAGCGGCAGCGCAAGACCACCCGGTTCAGGGTGGGGTGCACCGCGCACGCGAACCCAGTGCACCATTCCCTTGGTATCCCGGACGCGGAACTCCTCGTCCAGCTCCGCGCCGGAGGTCAGACACTGCGCCCAGTGCTGGCGCAGCGCTGCGCCATCGGCGGGGTGCACATGGGTCCACAGGGCCTCGTAGCTGCGCGGTGGCGCGTCGGGCGGCAGGGCCAGGATGCGGCAGATTTCGCTGGAGCAGTTGATGCTGCCCGTTGACGCATCCCGCTCGATCCGGCCCAGCCGGGCCAGCCGCTGCGCCTCCTCCAGCCGGTACCTCAGCTCACCTGCCTCGGTCTGCATGCGCCTGCGCTCGGTGATGTCCGACTGGATGGACAGATACGCCACGATCTCACCCGCGGGGTTGCGCATCGGCTCGATGTTGAGGGAGGCCCAGTAGGCTTCCCCGGACTTCTTGTAGTTGAGTATTTCAACGCCCGAGACAGATCGCCCCTGGTGCACACGCGCCGCGATGCGGGCGACGTCCATGGCATTGGTGTCGGGTCCGTGCAGCAGGTCACCGGGGCTTTTGCCCAGGCATTCCTCCAGCGTCCAGCCCGTGGTCTGGGTGTAGGCCGCATTGATCCAGGTGATGCGACGCCGCGCGTCGGTGATCACCACCATGTTGCTGCTGTTGCCCACGATGTTTTCCAGCATCGAGAGCCACAGCTGCATGTCCATCCCATCAGGGGCGTCCATCAGACGCGCCACACTGTCTTTTTTCATACTTTTGCATTGCCTCTGCCGGTGGATACAGGCCATGTCAGGCCGCCGCGGTGCGTGTCAAACATTTCGACATACAACACACTGCGCTGAAACACCCCTGCTCTCAAAATGGCAGCAAACCAACACCAATGTGACGGACCGCGCATTTATTACAAGCATATGGTTATATTTAAAAAGCGCTGGCTTGCTTAATATCCCGGCAGACCCCTTACAGGCGCCAGCCCCTGACTTCCCCGGCGCCCAGCCGCTCCCGTTTTCCCGAGCATGCGCCCCTCATGACTACCCGAGATCACCCGCGGACCGACGCCCTGTCTTCCCCGCCCCTGACGGGGCGCCCCAGCTGCTGCCAGTGCGCCACCCGCAAGGTGTGCCTGCTGGGAGGCATGCCAGATGAATACCTGCAACGCCTGGACGGCGTCATCGAAGAGCGCGCCTTCAGCAAACACGAGGTGCTGGAAGTCGAAGGTGTTGCCGCGCGGCGACTCGCCATCGTGAAAGTGGGAACGGTCATGGCCACCCGCCGTGGCGAGCAGGGCCATTCCAGGCCGGTCGCCCTGTTTGGCCGCGGACGGGTGCTGGGCCAGTACGGCGTCTATGGCCACGCCGAGCAACTCGGCGCCACCGCCCTGTCGCCGGGTAGGATGTGCTCGGTGAACACGGCCGAGATGTACCGGCTCGGCGTGGTGGACCGGGATTTCCATGAACGCCTCCAGACATGGATCGTGCGCTCTTACGGGCGCCTGGCGGACTGGTCGCGCGTGATGCGGTTCAAGGGCCTGCCCCACCAGCTGCACGCTTCGCTGGTGCTTTTCGCGCAGGAACAAGGCCACCGCAGCTTGCGTCTGCCCAGCCACATCGCGCTGGCCGAATTGCTCTCGACCACACGCGAAAGCATCGCCCGCACCCTGCGACAACTCGAAGCGGACGGCCACCTGGTGCGCACCGACCGGTGGCACTGCGAGGTGGCCGACACGCCGCTGAGCGCCTTCGCCGGCGACTGACACGCCCGACCGAGGGCGTCGGCCCGGCCTCAGGCAAAAGCCCTGATCGCCTCGCGCAGCTGCAACGCCTCCTGCTCGAGGCTGCGCGAGGCCGCGGCCATCTCTTCCACCAGGGCAGCGTTCTGCTGGGTCATCTGGTCGAGCTGGGTCACGGCCACGTTGATCTGGGCAATGTTGCTGGCCTGCTCGGTCGTCACCTCGCCGATTTCGTTGATGAGCGTGGACGCACCCGCCACCTGCGCCAGCGTGTCCTGCATGGTCTGACCGGTCACGCCCACCAGGCGCCCGCCATTCTCCACGCCCGTCAGGCTTCCGTCGATGAGCACGCGGATTTCGCGCGCCGCCGAAGCGCTCTTCTGCGCCAGCGCCCGCACCTCGGCCGCCACCACGGCAAAGCCGCGGCCCTGTTCGCCGGCCCGCGCTGCTTCCACCGCCGCGTTGAGCGCCAGGATGTTGGTCTGAAAGGCGATGCCGTCAATGACGCCGATGATGTCGGTCATGCGCCGGCTGGACTTCGTGATGTCATCCATCATGGTGACCACCTCGCGCATCGAACTGCCGCCCTGCTGCACCGCGCCGCTGGCCGACGTGGCCCGTTCAGCGGCACGCAGGGCAGCCTGTGCGTTCTGCTGGATGCTGCTGCTCAGCTCTTCCATGGACGCGGCGGTCTGCTCCAGGCTGGAGGCGGCCTGCTCGGTGCGCGAACTCAGGTCTTCGTTGCCGGTGGCGATTTCACGGCTGGCCTCGGTCACCTGCGTGGCGCGTGCCTGCACATCGGCCAGCAGCGCCTTCAGGTTCAGGCCCGACTGGTTCACCGCGCGCTGCAGCAGGCCGATTTCATCGACCCGGCCCAGCGAGGCGGTTTCATCGGGCTGGCCGGTGGCGATGCGCTCGGCCTGGGTCAGCACGGTGGCCAGCGGACGCGCAATCTGAGATTCCAGCAGCATCGCCATGACCATCAGCGCCACCAGCTGGACCGCGATGCCAGCGGCCAACCCGACGCCGACCGGGGCCACCGCCACCAGGCTCCCCACCCCCGCCGCCGTGGCGCCCAGCACGCCCAGACGCAGGCGCCAGCGCATCGGCATGCGTTGCATCCACGAACTCAAGCCCATCAAGCCGGTGCGAACCACCAGGCCCTGGTGAAACTTCAGCCCCGTGGCCCGGCCTTCCCGAAAGCGCCGGTACAGGTCCTCCGCAGCAGCGACTTCCGCCGCGCCCGGCTTGGTGCGCACCGACATGTAACCCACCAGGCGGCCGTTGCGGTGCACGGGTGTTGCATTGGCCCGCACCCAGTAGTGGTCACCGTTCTTGCGCCGGTTCTTCACCAGCGCCGACCACGAACGCCCGGCCTTGAGCGTCTCCCACATGTCGGCGAAAGCTTCTCGTGGCATGTCGGGGTGGCGCACCAGGTTGTGCGGCTGGCCGGCCAGTTCCTCGCGCGAAAAGCCGCTGACCTGCACAAAGGCCTCGCTGGCATAGACGATGCGGCTGTCCACATCGGTGGTGGACAACAGGGTGACCCCGTCTTCCAGTTGAAACTCGCGCTGGGTGACCGGTTCGTTGACTCGCATCGAATGCCTTTCGGGGTGTGGATTGGTCCGCTGGTCGCCCTGTTCTGCGCGATCCGTTGAGCCAGCTTCGACACGCCCTCCCAGAACTCAAGCAAAGGTTCCTAGCACGAACTGAAAACACAGGAGAAAGTGACAAGGATCGCATTTCGATAGCGGAGAGTGCTCTGTTTAAGCGATTCGTCAGAAATGACGAAATAGTTGATGTTCAATCATCTACCGGTGCCTTCACCCCTTCTTCTCTGGCAGCTAGCGCCCCCGTGGGCGCTCCCATTGGCCGCCCAACGATCGTCACCGAGCCTCTCATGTCCACCGTGAAAAAAGACCTGCTGGTCGAGGAAAGCCGTGCGCCCCGCCACGCCTGCAGCGTGTGTGCCTCGCGAAAGGTCTGCCTCATCGGCAGCCTGGCTGAGCCCCACCTTGGCGCCATCGCACCGCTCGTGCGCGAGGTCAGTTTCAAGAACCACGACGTGCTCCTGAACGAGGGCGAAGTGTCGGACCACATCAAGGTGGTCAAGCTCGGCACCGTCATGTGCAGCCGCCGGGGGCCCGACGGGGAGCAGCGTCCGGTGGCGCTGTTTGGCCGCGGCCATGTGCTCGGCAAATACGCATTGGTGAACCACCCCAACGCGCTCCATGCCGTCGGCCTCTCGGTGGGGCGGCTGTGCCTGCTGCGCGTGAGCGAGTTGCGAGAGGGGCAGCTGGTGCTGCCCGCCCTGCTCGGTGGCGTGCACGGCATCATGGTGCGTGCCTTTGGTGGCCTGGCCGACTGGTCGCAGGTGATGCGCCAGCGCGGCCTGCAGCGCCAGTTGCACGCCTCGTTGCAGCTGCTGAGCAAGGAACAGGGCCACCGCGTGGTGCGCATCCCCAGCCATGTGGCGCTGGCCGCCCTGCTCTCGACCACGCGCGAATCGGTCGCGCGCACCATGGGCCAGCTGGAAGACGCGCAGCTTGTGCGCCGCGTCGACCGCTGGCACCGCGAAGTAGTAGCCCCGTTTCCCGAAGCCTCTGGCGGGCTGATCGAAAAGGGCTGATTACACTCAGGTCAACCACCTGAGCCCATGAATCCAGAAGACTACGCCCAGCAGAAAGCCGCCGCCTCCGGCAGCAGCTTCTATTACGCCTTCCTGTTCCTGCCGGCCGATCGCCGCGCGGCCATCACCGCCTTCTACGCGTTCTGCCGCGAGGTGGACGACGTGGTGGACGAGGTGCGCGACCCGGCGCTGGCCGCCGAGAAGCTGGGCTGGTGGCGCCGCGAGGTGGCGCAGGCCTACGCCGGCTCGCCGCAACACCCGGCCACCCGCGCCCTGATGCCGCACACACAGCCCTTCGGCATCGAGGCGCGGCACCTGCTGGCCGTGATCGACGGCTGCCAGATGGACCTGGACCAGAACCGCTATTTCGATTTCGCCAACCTGCAGAAATACTGCTTTCTGGTGGCCGGCATCGTGGGTGAAGTGGCCGCCCGCATCTTCGGCCAGACCCAGCCGCAGACCACCGACTACGCCCACCACCTGGGCCTGGCCTTCCAGCTCACCAACATCATCCGCGACGTGGGCGAAGACGCCACCCGCGGGCGCATCTACCTGCCGGTGAGCGACCTGCAGCGCTTCGACGTGAAGGCGCACGAGCTGCTCAAGCGCGGCACGGCGCCCGGCATGGACACGGCCGACTTCCACAACCGCTTCGCCGCACTGATGAAGTTCCAGTGCGAACGCGCCGTGCGCACCTACGACGAAGCCCTGGCCCTGCTGCCCGAGCCCGACCGCCGCGCCCAGAAACCCGGCCTCATGATGGCCAGCATCTACCGCACCCTGCTGCAGGAAATCGCCGCCGACCCGGTGCTGGTGCTCACCCAGCGCGTCAGCCTCACGCCCCTGCGCAAGTTCTGGCTGGCGTGGAAGGTGCAGGCTCTGGGGCGCCTCTAGAAGATGATGCCCCCACGCTCCCCACTGCGTGTGGTTCGCTGGACGAGGCGACGCCAGAGGCATCGCCTCTTCGCGCTGTCCGTCCCTGCGCAGGCAGGGCCGGAGCCGCAGCGCTCAGCCCCTCAGGGGCTGGCCTTGCTTGGGGCGGCCCGGCGCTGCGGCCCCATGCCCCCACGCTCCCCACTTCGCATGGATCGCAGCACAACATGAAGCTGGCCGTGGTGGGCGCAGGCTGGGCCGGCATGGCCGCGGCGGTGGAAGCCGCTGACGCTGGCCACCAAGTCACCGTGTTTGAGGCGGCCCGCACGCTGGGCGGTCGCGCCCGTGCGCTCTCGGCAAACCGGCCCGACGGCCTGGCTCTCACGCTGGACAACGGCCAGCACATCCTGATAGGCGCCTACAGCGAAACGCTGCAGCTCATGCAGCGCATTGGCGTACCGCCTGAACAGGTGCTGCTGGGCCTGCCGCTGGCCCTGCCCTACCCCGACGGCACCGGTCTGCAGACGCCCGCCTGGGCCGCCCGCTGGCCCGCCCCGCTGGACGCCGTGGCCGCGATCGCCACCGCACGCGGCTGGCGCTGGCGCGAGCGCTGGGCGCTGGTTCGCGCCTCGCTGGCCTGGCAGCGCGACGGGTTTGTATGTGATCCCTTGCTCACCGTGGCGGGCCTGTGTGCACCGCTGCCCGTGCGGGTGATGGACGAGCTGATCGAACCCCTGTGCGTGTCCGCCCTGAACCTGCCCGCGCGCGATGCCAGCGCCCAGGTGTTCTTGCGGGTGATGCGCGATGCGCTGTTTGGCCAGGGGCATGGCCGCTGGGCCGCGTCCACCCTGCTGCTGCCCCGCACCGATCTGGGCAGCCTGCTGCCCGCCGCCGCTGCCAGCTGGCTGGCAGGGCGGCATGGTGCACGGGTGCAGGTGCGCACCGGCACCCGCGTGCGAGGCCTCGCACCCGATGGCACCGGCTGGGCCCTGCACGGCGACAGTTGGCGCGAGCCTTTCGACCGCGTGATCTGGGCCACCGCAGCGGCACCTGCCGCGCAGGCTGTGCACCAGGCGGCGCAGGCCGCACACACGGCTGGCCACGCAGGCCTGGCCAGCGCGCTGAGCGCATGGTCCACGCAGGCAGAGTCGCTCGCCTTCACCGCCATCACCACCGTCTACGCCTGGGCCCCGGGCGTGCGCCTGAGCCATCCGCTGCTGGCCTTGCGCGCCGATCCCGACGCGCAGCAGGCCCCGGCCCAGTTCGTGTTCGACCGCGGGCAGCTCACGCCCGACGACCCGGCGGCGCAAGGCGTGCTGGCCTTCGTGGTCAGCGCCAGCGTGGGCGAGCGCGACGAACTGCAGGCGCGGGTGCTGGAGCAGGCCCGCCAGCAGCTCGGCCTGACCGGGTTGCAGCCCATCCAGACGGTGGTGGAGAAACGCGCCACATTCGCCTGCACGCCCGGCCTGCAGCGTCCGCCGCTGTTCATTGCCCCAGGCCTGCTGGCCGCGGGCGACTATGTGGACGGCCCCTACCCCGCCACCCTCGAAGGGGCGGTGCGCAGCGGCCTGGCCGCGGCGCGCGCCTGAGCTACATCGGGGCTTGCGCACGGCCACCGTGGTCGCGCAAGATCACGCCGCCCCCTTCACTCCCCGGATCTGCCCATGACCACTGTCCGCCTGCCGCCCGAACAACTGCGCCTGACCATCAACCCCGCCACGCTGGGCTTTGGCGACACGGCCGAACTGCTGGACCAGCCCCTGCACTGGATCGGCCAGGAACGCGCCGAACAGGCCGCACGCTTCGGCATGGCGATGGACCACCCCGACTACCACCTCTTCGTGCTGGGGGAGGTGGGCAGCGGCCGCTCGACGCTGCTGCACCAGCTGGCGCAGACCCTGGCCGCCGCGCGACCGGTGCCGCCCGACCTGTGCTACCTGCACAACTTCGACGCGCCCGAGCGGCCCAGCGCCCTGCGCATGCCCGCGGGCCAGGGGCGCGAGCTGCGCCAGCTCATGGCTCGGCTGGTGCGTTTTGTGCAGACCGAGATTCCCCTGCGCCTGGCCAGCGAAGACTTCAAGGTGGAAGGCGACCGCATCGAGGCCGCCTACCGCAACGAGGAAGCCAAGGCCTACGCCGAGCTGGACGCCTTTGCCGAGGCGCGTGGCTTCAGCCTGTACCGGGAGTCCGGGCATCTGGTGTTCACCCTCACCGGCGACAGCGGCAACGCGCTGACCGAGGCCGAGGCGCGGGCCCTGCCGAAAGAGCGGCGAGCCGAGATCGAGCAGGCCGAGCGCGAACTGCGCGACGAGATCAGCCGCTTCCTTGACAAGACACGCCCCCTGCTGCGGGTGATGAATGAAGGCCTGGCCTCGCTGCGCCGCCAGGTGGTCAAGCCGCTGCTGGACCACGAGCTGCAGGCCATGCGGCTGAGCCTGAAAAAGCAGATCAAGGATTCGGTGAAGCTCGGGCGCTACCTCGACCAGGTGGAGCACGATCTGCTCGAACACATCGAGCTTTTCGTGCCGCAGGAGGCCGACGACGAGGCGCGGCAGGAGGCGCTGGCGCAGCTGCTGCTGGGCTACCGCGTGAACCTGGTGGTGGACAACGCGGGCCGCGGCGGAGCCCCGGTGATCGTGGAAGACAACCCTGTGTTCCACAACCTGTTCGGCCGCATCGAGTACCAGGTCGAAGAAGACGTGATGATGACCGACTTCCACCGCGTGCGCGCCGGCAGCCTGCTGCGCGCGCATGGCGGGTTTCTGCTGCTGCACCTGCGCGACCTGGTGGCCGACCCGCAGGTCTGGGAGAAGCTGCGCCGTTTCCTGCGCTCTGGCCGGGTGCAGATCGAGGAGCCGGGCAGCTCGGCCATGCCCATGGCCTCGGTGTCGCTGCAGCCCGACGCCGTGGACGTGCAGACCAAGCTGATCCTGATCAGCTCGGTCGAGGAGTACTACGCCGTGCAGGAAGGCGACCCCACCTTTGCGCGCCATTTCCGCGTCAAGGTGGACTTTGCCGAGAGCTTCCCGGCCACACCCGAGACACGCCGGGCCAGTGCCACCTTCGTGGCACACACCTGCGCCCGGCTGGGCCTGCCGCACCTGAGCGCCGGGGCGGTGGCGCGCCTGCTGGAAGTGGCCCACCGCGCGGTGGATGACCAGTCGCGTCAGAGCGCCATCTTCTCGCGCACCGAAGCGCTGGTGGTGGAGAGCGCCGCCATGTGCCGCGCCCGACAGGGCGGCCGCGTGGAAGCCGCCGACGTGGAGTCGGCCCTGGCCGCCCGCCGCCTGCGCCACGACTACCCCGAGCAGCGCCTGCGCGAGTCCATTGCCGAGGGCGAGCGCCTGATCAGCGTGCAAGGCACCGAAGTGGGCCAGATCAACGGCCTGACGCAGATCGACCTGGGCGACTGGCGCTTCGGCCTGCCGGTGCGCGTGAGCGCGCGCAGCCACGCGGGCGGCAAGGGCCTGCTGAACATCGAGCGCGAGGTGGAGATGTCGGGCCCCATCCACGACAAGGGCGTGCTGATCCTGCACAGCTACCTCACCAGCCTGTTCCACCACCTCACGCCGCTGGCGCTGAACGCCTCCATCGTGTTCGAGCAGGAATACCACGGCGTGGAAGGCGACTCGGCCTCGTGCGCCGAGCTGTTCGCGCTGCTGTCCTCGCTCTCGGGTGTGCCACTGCGCCAGGGCATCGCCGTGACCGGCGCGCTCAACCAGCACGGCGAGGTGCTGCCGGTGGGCGGCATCAATGAAAAGATCGAGGGCTGGTTCCGCGTCTGCGAGGCCGCCGGGCTCGATGGCCAGCAGGGCGTGCTGCTGCCGCAGCGCAACCTGCGCCACCTCATGCTCGACCGCGCGGTGGTGGACGCCGTGGCCAGCGGGCGCTTTCACATCCACACCGCCCGGCACGTGGGCGAGGGCCTGGCCCTGCTGACGGGCATGGACGCAGGCCTGGGCGAGCTGCCCGGCACCCCGCCGCCCTACCCCGCCGCCAGCGTGCTCGGCCGATGCGAGCAGACCCTGCGGGGCTACCGCGAAGCCTGCCAGCGCGCGGCTGACCGGCCGGAGCGCTGAGGGATCAAGTGCCCAGCGCCTTGGCCGCCACCTGGGCGGGGCGCTCCATGCAGCGCAAGATCCACGCGTGCGTGAGCGGGTGGGCGTCCATCACCGCTTTGGCCGGGCGCGCCCAGTTCAGCACGCTCGCCACGCACAGGTCGGCAATGGTGAACCGCTCGGCCGCCAGGTGCGCCTGGCCCGCCGCGTGCTGGCGCGCCAGGTGCGACTCGATCACCGCCAGCGGCGCCGCCAGCCGGCGCTCGGCCGCCTCGGCCAGCTCGGGCTTGCGCCGCTCGGCCGGCATCGCCATGCGGTGCATGAGCACCGTGAGAGCATCGGCCTCGCACTCGGTCACGGCCCAGAAACTCCAGCGCAGCGCGTCGGCGTCTTCGGCCGGCGTGGCGGGCGTGATGCTCTGGCCCTCGGCTTTTCCATGGTGGCGCGCCAGGTACAGCGCGCAGGCCATGCTTTCCCACACCACGATCTCGCCGCCCTGCTCGGGCGCGCGCCGGTCCACCACCACCGGAATGTGGCCGTTCGGGTTCAGTTCCAGAAACGCCGGCTCGCGCGTGCCACCGCCCTGGTAGGGCAGGTTGACATGCTCGAAGGCCAGGCCGAGTTCGGTGGCGGCCCACAGCGGGCGAATGGCACGGGAAGCGGCAATGCCGTAAATGGTGACGCTCATGGAATTCCAGTGGTGTTGAGGGTTCAGCCAAGCTGGCGGCACAGCGCCAGCAGGTCGGCCACGGTGGCGTGTGGGCGCAGCGGCGCGTGCGCCCAGGGCTGGCCTTCGCGGTTCAGCCAGGCCAGCTGCATGCCGGCGTTGAGTGCGCCCACGCCGTCCAGGTGCGCGTCGTCGCCGATGTGCAGCACCTGTTCGCTGGTCACGCCCGCGGCCTCGGCCGCGGCGTGGAAGATACGCGGGTGCGGCTTGCCCACGCCGAATTCCCGCGCGCTCACCGACGCGAGAAAGTGCGCGCCAATGCCCACGCGGTTCACATCGGCATTGCCGTTGGACAGCGCCACCACCGGGTAGCGGCTGCTCAGGAATTCGAGCGCCGGCAAGGCGTCGTCAAACAGGTCCACGCGCTGGCGCTCGGCAAAAAAGGCTTCAAACGCCGGCTCGGCCAGCGCCGGGTCGTCACCGGCGCGCTGCAGCACGTGGCGGATCGACTCGCGCCGCAGCGCGCTCATGTCGTGCGCCAGATCGGGGCGGGCCGTGTTCATGTGCAGGCGTACCTCGCGCAGAACGGCCTTGTCTGCACACAGCGCGGCGGTGGCCGGTGCGTGCTCGCCCAGCCAGGCCTGCAGCACCGCTTCGGCGCGCGCAATGGTGGGCCAGATCGGCCAGAGCGTGTCGTCCAGGTCGAGCGTGATGGCGCGGATGCGCGACACGTCCACCCCTGCATCGGTCATGGGCGCGGTGGCTGCGGCGGCATCTTGCTTGCACGGCGTGGTGCCGCAGGTCAAGTCGTCGCCGGGCGCCGGCTCGTGAGCGGCGCGCACTTCAGGGGGGGCTGAGTCGGGGGTCTTCATGTCTGCGGGAGAATAGCGCATGGCATTCCAACAAGAACCTTCGTTTTCCCATGGCCAGGCGGCTCGCACGGCTGTTGTGCTTTGCAATCTGGGCACCCCAGACGAGCCCACCGCCCCGGCCGTGCGCCGCTACCTCGCCGAGTTCCTGGGGGACCACCGCGTGGTCGAAATCCCCAAACCCATCTGGTGGCTGATCCTGCACGGCATCATCCTGCGCGTGCGGCCCAAAAAGTCGGCCGCGAAATACGCCACGGTATGGACGCCCGAAGGCTCACCGCTCAAGGTGTGGACCGAGAAGCAGGCCACGCTGCTGCGCGGCTACCTGGGCGAACGCGGCCACCAGGTCACGGTGCGCTACGCCATGCGCTACGGCAACCCGTCCATTCCCGCCGTGCTCGACGAACTCAAGGCCCAGGGCATGACCCGCGTGCTCATCCTGCCGGCCTACCCGCAGTACAGCGGCACCACCACCGCCAGCGTGTTCGACGGCGTGGCGAACTGGGGATTGAGAGCGCGCCAGCTGCCCGAGATGCGCTTCATCAACCGCTACCACGACGACGCCGGCTACATCGACGCGCTGGCCCGCAAGGTGCGCCATCACTGGCAGCACCACGGCCAGTCCGAGCACCTGGTGATGAGCTTCCACGGCGTGCCGCAGCGCACCCTGGAACTGGGCGACCCTTACCACTGCGAATGCCACAAGACCGGGCGCTTGCTGGCCGAAAAGCTGGGCCTGGCCAAAGACCGCTACACCGTCACCTTCCAGTCGCGCTTCGGCAAGGCCAAGTGGCTGGAGCCCTACACCGAGCCCACGCTGATCGCCATGGGACAAAAGGGCGTGAAGAGCGTGGACGTGGTCTGCCCCGGCTTCACCAGCGACTGCCTGGAAACGCTGGAAGAAATCAGCATGGAAGCCCGCGAAGCCTTCCTGCACGCCGGCGGTCAGGAGTTCACCTACATCGACTGCCTGAACGACAGCCCCGACTGGATCCGCGCCATGACCGACCTGGTGGAACGCCATTTGCAGGGCTGGCCCACGATGCAGGCGGATGACCCGATGGCGCTGGCGGCGAGCCGTGAGCGGGCTTTAGGGATGGGCGCGAGGGATTGAGAGGGCTGCTGTGGCAGCATCGCGCCCCTCAGGCCCCCCTTCTGGACTATCCGCTTGCTCGCGTGGACCAGCCCGCTAGGCAACTCTGGGCCGTGATGTGAGTTCATGATCTGGCGGGATGATGCCCAGCGGCGCATAAAACCCACTGACGAGCAATGTCGGCACGACGCGGAAAGCAATCTCAAGAAGTCGGGCGTCGCCGCTGTGGAGATTGAAGGATCCTGTGGTGTGGGCCAAGCCTTTGTTTGCTGAATGAAAGATGAGCGCTAACGCAGCCTCTGCTTCAGAAGGGTCACCGGGATAGGCACCCAGAGCTTTTGACTTTGTGAGCCTCGAAAGACCCGCAAACTGCTCGACCCCTCTGTCATCGGATCTGCTGCGCACTGAGCGCTCGGCAAGCTCATCGACTGACAGCTTAGAAGATTGAAATCCGAGAAACTCAAGCACCGCTCGGCAATGAATGATTGCTGACTCGATGGCTGCGTTGGTGAAACCTGTGGCCTTACCTTCGATTACTTGCTTACCGTCGAAGTACACCTCCATAGTGGGCACTGTGACCCAAGACGAATGGTGACGTAAAGCCAAGTGACCAATGGAAATGGCTTCCATACGATAGGCCAGCATTGCGAGGAGGCTGTTGTCCGGTGTACTCATTCAAGACAATCATTGGAAGCAGCGGAGGAGTCAGCGCAGCATATGTGGGAACAAGAAAGCCCGGGTTTACGCCGGAACCCTCACAGCCCCGCCAAAAACCGCCCCACCAACTCCAGCTGCTCCGGCACATTCAGCGCCGGCGCGTGCCCGCAACCTGCAATGGTGACCACGAGCGCGCGCGGGCCGCGGTCGCGCATGGCTTCTGCGGTGTCGGGCAGCAGCAGGTCGGAATCGGCGCCGCGCAGGCACAGCACGGGGGCGGTGATACGCTCGTAGTCGGGCCACAGGTCGTAGTCGGCCGGGTGGTGGGTGAACTGCATCACCATGGCCGGGTCGTAATGCGGCGTCACGCGGCCGTCGGGCAGGCGGCGCACGGAGCTCTCCGTCAGCAGCGTCCACTGCGCATCGCTGAGGAAGCCGTAGGGTTTGTAGACGGTGCGGAAGTACTGTTCCAGCTCGCTTACCGTGTCGAAAGCGGCCGGACTGCCGGCGTAGCTGCGGATGCGGTCGATGGCCACGGGGTTGGGCTGGGGGCCGATGTCGTTGATGACCAGGCGCTCGATGCGCCCTTGCAGCGCGCCGCCCGCGCACACCATGCCGATGGCGCCTCCCATGGAGGTGCCCACCCAGTGGAAGCGGGCCAGGCCCAGCTGGTCGGCCAGCGACCCGGCCAGGCGGGCGTAGAAGGCCAGGCAGTATTCCGCCTCGGGCACCGGGCTCCATTGAGAGAGGCCGCGCCCGATGGTGTCGGGGCAGATGACCCGGTAGCCCTGTTGTGAGAGATGGGCCGCCAGTGCGTCCATGTCGCGGCCGGTGCGGGCCAGGCCATGCCAGGCGATGACCACCGGGCAGGCCGGCGGCTGCGCCACCGGGGCGGGTGCCCAGTCCATGAAGTGGATTTCGCGGCCTTCGCAGCTGAGGTAGCGCGACTGGGGAATGGCGGGGGTGTTCATGTATTCAGACCCGGTGACTGGATGGTGAGCCGCTGGTGAGCCGCGGGTGAATGGCCGCCGCTCAGTGGCGCGTGGCGGGCTGCGCCGTAGCCCCCGCCCCGCCCGCTGGCCGGGCCTGCGCCGAGCGGGTGGCCCGCTCGCGCAGCTTGCCCACCACCCCGGTGGGGAAGTAATAGACCGAGAGCACGAACAGCACGCCCAGCCAGAGCATCCAGCGGTCGGGCGTGAGCAGTGCGGGCAGCAGCGGTATGCCTTCGGTGGCCTGCCCTGCCAGGCGCAGCAGGTCTTGCAGGTAGCTCTGCGCCACCAGGAAGAGCACGCTGCCGATGAGCGCGCCGTACAGCGTGCCCATGCCGCCGATGACGACGATGAGCAGGATGTCCAGCATGATCTCGAACGAGAGCGAGGTGTCGGGCCCGTTGTAGCGCAGCCAGAGCGCGAGCAAACAACCGGCCAGCGTGGCGAAGCCGGCCGACAGCACGTTGGACAGCGTGCGGTAGACGACGGTGCGGTAGCCCAGCGCCTCGGCCCGGAAATCGTTTTCGCGGATGGCCTGCAGCACGCGGCCAAAGGGCGAGTTCACGATGCGCAGGATGGTGAGGAAGATCGCCGTGACCGCGAAGAAGATCAGGTAGTAGGTGATGAAGCGGCCGTTCAGGTCCACCTCGCCCAGGGGCGTGACCAGCGGGTCTTCCATCAGGCGGAAGGCGGGCGACAGCAGCTCGGGCACGCGGAAGGTGAGGCCGTCCTCGCCGCCCGTGAGGTCCGACAGCTGCGAGGCCAGCGTGAGGAAGGCCGAGGCCACGGCGAGCGTGATCATGGCGAAGAAGATGGCCCGCACCCGCAGCGAAAACAGGCCGATCATCAGCGAGAGCACCAGCGACACCGCGAGCGCTGCGGCCACGCCGAGCGTGATGGCGCCCCACGAGGGCTCACTCGCCGCATTGAGCGAGATGGCCACGCCATAGGCGCCGATGCCGAAGAACATGGTGTGCGCAAAGCTCACGATGCCGGTGTAGCCCAGCAGCAAGTCGAAGCTGGCCACCAGCGCCACGAAGATCAGCACCTTGGCCGCCACGTTCAGCGCCTTGACGCCGGGGAACAGGAATGGTGCAAACGCCAGCCCCAGGAACAGGACGACCAGCAACGCGACGAGCCAGCGGCTGCGAGGGAGGTCGTGGGATAGCAGGCGACTCAGCATGGCTGGCTCCGGTGACACAAAGCGGGAGATTCGGCTTCCCGACCACGGCTCAAACAGTTTCCGTTCACCCTGAACCTGTCGAAGGGCTCGCGCGGTGCATGGCGCGAAGGCTTCGACAGGCTCAGCCCGAACGGTGGTTGGCTCAGCCCGAACGGCAGGTGCGGGCCTTTCCGCCCCTGCGGATCGGGCACGGCTTTCAGCCCGAGCGGATGAGGAACGGGCGATCCGAATCTCCCGCCACGATCCAAACAATCCCCGTTCGCCCTGAGCCTGTCGAAGGGCTCGCGCAGTGCATGGCGAGAAGGCTTCGACAAGCTCAGCCCGAGCGGAGGTTGGCTCAGCCCGAACGGCGGTTGTGTGGCTTTCCGCCCTAGCGGATCGGGAACGGCTTTCAGCCCGAGCGGATGGGACGGTCCAAATCTCCCGCCACGATCCCAACAATCCCTGTTCGCCCTGAGCCTGTCGAAGGGCTCTGGCGGTGCATGGCGCGAAGGCTTCGACAAGCTCAGCCCGAACGGGGGTTGGCTCAGCCCGAGGGGGCGAGAGGCAGCTCTCATGTGTGCCGCCATCACCGGCTCGTCACCGGATACACACCTTGCGGACGCCACAGCAGGATGGCGACCATGAGCGCAATGTTGGAGAACAGCGCCACCTTGGGTGCCAGAAAGCCGGTGTAGTTCGCCATCAGCCCCACCAGCAAGGCGCCGATGAGCGCGCCCAGCGTGGAGCCCAGGCCGCCGATGATGATCACGATGAAGATGAGCACGTTCACCTGCGCGCCCATGTGCGGCGTGACGCTCTGCTGGTACAGCCCCCACATCACGCCGCCCAGACCGGCGAGTGCGCTGCCGACCACGAACACGCCCACGAACAGCTGGCGGATGCGGTAGCCCAGCGACTCGACCATTTCGCGGTCCTGCACGCCGGCGCGCACCAGCAGGCCGACCTTGGTGCGGTTCAGCGTCCAGACCATGGCGGCAAACACCGCTGCGCCCACCAGCACGGCCAGCAGGCGGTATTTCTCCACCGCCGCGTCGCCGAACAGCAGCGAGCCGCGCAGGGCCTCGGGCAGGGGCAGCGCGATCTGCTCGGGCCCCCAGATGACCTTGATCATTTCCTCGCCGATGATCATGCCGCCCATGGTGATGAGAATCTGCTTGAGGTGCATGCCGTACACCGGGCGGACGATGAGCCGCTCGAACACCCAGCCCAGCGCCCCGGCCACCGCCATGGCCACCAGCATGGCGGGCAGCAGCGCCACCAGGTTGAGCCACAGGCTGTCGGCCGTGGTGTAGCTGCCCATGCTGGCGAGCACCGTGGTGGCGACGAAGGCACCCAGCGCGATGAACACGCCGTGGCCGAAGTTCAGCACGTCCATGAGGCCGAACACCAGCGTGAGGCCCGAGGCGATGATGAAGATGATCATGCCCATGGCCAGCCCGGCCACCGTGAGCGTGAGCCAGGTGGAGCCGCTGCCCACGGCGGGCAAGGCGGCCACTGCCAGCGCGGGCACCAGCGCGAGCGGTTTCCAGTCGAAATCGGCTTTGAAGAAGCTCATTGGTGTGACCCCAGTGACAGGCCGAGCAGGCGGGATTGCAGGTCTTCGTCGGCAGCCAGCGCCGCCATGGAGCCGCTGTGCACCACACGACCGTCGTCCATCACGGCCACGGTGTCGCCCAGCTGTTTGGCGAAGTTGAAGTTCTGTTCCACCAGCAGGATGGTGGTCTGCGCCGCCTTGAGCTGGCGGAAGGCCTCGATCATGTTCTGGATGATGGCCGGCGCCAGGCCCTTGCTGGGCTCGTCGATCAGCAGCAGGCGGCGCGGCTCCACGATGGCGCGGGAGACGGCGAGCATCTGCTTCTGCCCGCCGCTGAGCTTGCCGGCGGGGTGGTTCCAGAACTTCTTGATGGCCGGGAACAGGCCGAAGATCCATTGCAGCCGGGTGGTGTCGATGTCGTCCAGCGTGCGGGCGCCGCGCGCGGCCAGCAGCATGTTTTCGCGCACGCTCAGGTCGGCAAAGATGCCCATGCTTTCGGGCACGTAGGCCACGCCGCCCTGCGCGATGTCGGGCGTGGGGCGCTGGGTGATGTCCTGCCCGTCGAGCACCACCGTGCCCTGGCTGGCGTGCCACAGGCCCATGATGGTGCGCAGGGTGGTGGTCTTGCCGGCGCCGTTGCGGCCCAGCAGCATGGTGAGCTGCCCGGCGGGCACCTGCAGGTCGACGCCGTGCAGGATGTGGTACGCGCCGATGTGGGTGTGCACGCCCTGGAGGGTGAGCAGCGGCTGCGACGAATGAACCGGTCGCGGGGTCATGCGTTCACCTCTTCATTTTCTTCCGGGTTGATGCCCAGATAGGCCTGCTGCACCACCGGCGATGCGATCACCGCGGCGGGTTCGCCATCGGCCACCAGCTCGCCGTTGTGGAGCACGATGATGCGGTCCGACAGCTCGCGCACCACGTCCATCTTGTGCTCCACGAGCAGGATGGTCTTGGTCTTGTCGGCCTTGAGCTGGCGGATCAGGTTCAGGATGACGGGCGCCTCGTCCACGCTCATGCCGGCGGTGGGCTCGTCGAACATGAACACCTGCGGCTCCAGCGCCATGAGGATGGCCACCTCCAGCTTGCGCTGGTCGCCGTGCGGCAGGCTCGAGGCCAGCGCGTGGCGACGGTCGGCCAGGGCCACGGCCTCGAGCACCTCGTCGGCCCGCACCAGCAGGTCTTTGCGGTCGCTCCAGATGCGCCACAGGTCGAGCCCGGCGCCCGCCCGTGCCTGCACCGCCAGTCGCACGTTTTCCTGCACGCTGAGGTTGGGGAACAGGTTGGTGAGCTGGAACGCCCGCCCCAGCCCGGCCTTGGCACGTGCGGGCGCCCCCAGCGTGGAGATGTCGACCCCGTTGAGCTTCACCTGCCCGGCCGATGCCCTGATCTGCCCCGAGATGAGGTTGAAGTAGGTCGTCTTGCCGGCGCCATTGGGGCCGACGATGGCCGTGAGCGTGCCCGGGTGGAAGGCGCACGAGACGGCATTCACCGCCACATGGCCACCAAAGCGGACCGTGAGATCAGAGGTTTCGAGCATGGGGTCTCTCGGTATCGAGAAGTGCCTTGTCGCGGCAACTGCCGCGACCTACCAGAACACCGCGGAACCGGCTCCACCGGGCCGCAGGTGTTGCCCCCTCGAGGGGGTGACGCGCCCTTGGGGCGCGGCGCGGGGGTGTTACCGGCGATTCCGGATCGGAATCGCCAGCTCTTCCGGTTTGATTTCCCGTACCAGCTCCGGCACGCCCCAGGCAAAAGCCGGGTCGACCTTGATCTTGAAGTGGTACATGCTCTGCATGGCCTGGTGGTCTTCCTTGCGGAAGGTCATGGTGCCCTTGGGCGTGTCGAAGCTCATGCCTTCCATGGTCTGGATGAGCTTGTCGGTGTTGGTGTCACCGTTGGTCTTCTTCAGCGCCGTCACCACCGCCATCGCCGAAGCGAAACCGCCCGCCGTAAAGAAGTCCGGCGGTGTCTTGTACTGGCGGTAGTGCTCGGCCACCAGGGCGTCGTTCACCGGGTTCTTGGGGATGCCGAAGTAGTAGTACAGCGCGCCTTCCATGCCGGGGAAGTTCTTGTAGGCCACCATGGCCGGCAGGATATTGCCGCCCGTGGCGAGCTTGATGCCGTAGCGCTTCTCCAGGTCCAGCTC
Source organism: Hydrogenophaga sp. (assembly GCA_030682835.1). GTDB lineage: Bacteria > Pseudomonadota > Gammaproteobacteria > Burkholderiales > Burkholderiaceae_C > Hydrogenophaga. Next base: position 105,011 of record JAUXNG010000072.1, read on the forward strand.
GGCGATCTTGGCGAAGGGCGTGGGCGCACCGGCCCAGCCGACCGAGATGTACTTGGTGCCCGGCTGGTCCTTGAGCTTGTCGACGATGCGCAGCAGGCCGGCGGTGAAGTCGGTCGTGCCCACGGGCAGGTATTCCTCGTGGACGATCTTGGCCTGCTTGATGAAGTCCTTGGTGGCCTTCACGCCGTCGCGGCCGAAGGCGTTGTCGTTGGCCAGCAGGGCAATCACGTTGCCCGGGCGGTCCAGCGCCACGGCGTTGGCGGCGGCGTCCTGGCTGCTGTTGCGGCCGGTGCGGAAGATGTACTTGTTCCACTTGTCACCGGTGATGGAATCGGCCACGGCGGGCTCCACCAGCAGGATCTTGCGGTACTCCTCGGCCACCGGCAGCATGGCCAGCGCCACGGGCGAGGCGGTCGGGCCAATGGCCAGGTCCACCTTGTCGTCGGCATAGGCGGCGGCCAGCAGGCTCTTGCCCACGTCGGGCTTGCCCTGGTCGTCCTTCTCGATCACCACGATCTTCTTGCCCGCCACCATCATGGTGCCGCCGGTGGCGTAGCTCAGGCCCATCATCAGGCCGGCCTGGGTCTGCTTGGCGTAGGCCTCCAGCGGTCCTGTCTTGCTGTGGATGTGGGCGATGCGGATCTCGCCCTTGTTCGTCTGGGCAGAAGCCAGCGTGCCAGCCAGCGCGGCGGTACAGGCGAGGGCAATGACCGCCAGGCGGCGGGTGGTGTGCGTCATGTCTTGTCTCCAGGTTTTGGAAGCGGTCGCCTCGTCCGGGCGCCGTGCACGTTCATTTGCACGCTTCGTGCCAGCTGCAAGAGCGTTGAAATGCCTGGCGTTTTTTTCGCACGGCCAACAACTGTCTGACATTCAGACACATCTAGCCAACTTCAGCTGTCTGGAATTCAGACAACCGTCTGGATTTCAGACGGCCAGCCCCATCTCCGCGAGGCGGTCGTACAGACTGGCCCGCGAGATGCCAAGCAGGCGCGCTGCGGCCGTGCGGTTGTCGCCCGTGTGGGCCAGCGCCGCCTCGATGGCGCGGTGCTCCACCTCGGCCACCTGCTGCGCGAGCGGTCGCAGGCGTGCGCCGGTGCCTTCGCTGGCAGGTGGCAGCGGGTTGGCCACCGGGCCCGCCGCGGCCGGGGTCACGGCCAGCGCCGGCAGGCCGGCTTCGCGCAGCACGGCGGCCACCTCGGCGGCCTCGATGTGGTGCGAGTCGCTGCGCAGCGCCAGCTGCTCCAGCACGTTGCGCAGCTCACGGATGTTGCCGCGCCAGGGCTGCGCCAGCAGCAAGGCCTGCGCGTCGGGTTCCAGCTCCAGCTGCGGGCCGCCGCCGCGCGCGGCGATGTCTTCGCACAGCGCCTCGATCAGCAGGGGGATGTCGCCCTGGCGTTCGCGCAGCGGTGGCACGCGGATCGGCAGCACGTTCAGGCGGTAGTACAGGTCTTCGCGAAAATGGCCGTCGCGCACCATCTGCATCAGGTCGCGCGAGGTGGCAGCCACCACGCGCACGTCAAAGCTCACCAGCTTGTTGGAGCCCAGCGGCTCCACCTCGCCTTCCTGCAGCGCGCGCAGCAGCTTCACCTGCACCGAGGGCGGCATGTCGCCCAGCTCGTCCAGAAACAGCGTGCCGCCGTCCGCCAGCTTGAACTTGCCGTCGCGGCCCTTTTTATCTGCTCCGGTGTAGGCGCCGGGTGCCACCCCGAAGAACTCGGCCTCCAGCAGTGTGTCGGGCACGGCGGCCATGTTCACGCTGACGAAAGGCCTTCCTGCGCGGGGCGACGCGGCGTGAATCGCGTGGGCCAGCAACTCCTTGCCGGTGCCGGTTTCACCCAACAGCAAGACCGGGCTGCTGGACAGCGCCGCGCGGCGGGCCTGGCGCTTCACCTCCAGCGCACCGGGCGTGCTGCCCACGAAGCTGGCGAAGGTGTACTTGGTGCGGCGCTGGCTGGCGAGTTCGCGGCGGGCTTCGTTCAGGTCCTGCTCCAGCCGGGCGAATTTTGCAATCAGCGGCTGCAGCGTGGTCTCGGGGTGGTCGAACAGCACGATGCCCAGCACACCGATGACCCCGCCGGCCTCGTCACGCAGCGGAATGCGACTGACCACGAAGGTGCCGGCACGGTTGGTCAGCAGGTCGATCAGGATGGGCTTGCCGGTGGCCAGCACCTGGTGCATCTGCGTGTTCTGCACCACGCTGGAGACCGGGTGGCCGACAAAGTCTTCTTCCCGCTCAAAGCCCAGCGCGGGCAGGAAGCGCCGGTACTGGTCGTTGATCCACACCACCCGCGCCTGCCGGTCGACCAGCATCATGCCCTCGCTGGCGTTGGCAAACAGGTCGAACATGGAGCGGGCGGCCAGCTCCAGAATGCTCTGCGCGTCGCGGGGGAGTCGGGTGTCGGCGGTCACCGGCGGAATGGTACTCTGCCTCCGGGCAGCGCCGGCCCGGCTGGGCTTACCATTTGCCCCGGGTGGGTCCACCACCCCCGTCACTCATCAATGACCTCCACCCATGAACAACTCCGGTGACTCGTCTGCCCGCATCCGCCTGGACAAATGGCTCTGGGCGGCCCGCTTCTACAAGACACGCGGCCTGAGCCAGGATGAAATCGACAAGGGCCGTGTGCAGGTGAACGGCCAGTCGGTGAAGCCGGCCCGCGAGGTGCACGTGGGCGACGCCATCGAGCTGCGCATCGGCCCGGTGGTGCGCACCGTCATCGTGCGCGCCCTCTCGGGCACCCGGGGGCCCGCGTCCGTGGCGGCGCACCTGTACGAGGAAACGCCCGAGTCGGTGGCACAGCGGCTGGCCGCGGCCGAACAACGCCGGCTGGCACCGGAGCCGGCCCACACCATCGAACAGGGGCGCCCGACCAAGCGCGACCGGCGCGACATGCAGGCGCTGCGCTCGTCCGACGGCGCGCCCCGCTGGGGGGACCGGTGGAGCGCCTCGCATGACGAGCGCTGAGCCCGGGCTGCGGCGCAGCCGCTTTCTGGGCGGCGCACTGGCCGCCATGGCGTCCGGGCTGCTGCCCCGGCTCGCTGCGGCCGACCCGCTGCGGCCCAGCTACCGCTTCCTGATCCCGGCGAACCCGGGCGGCGGCTGGGACCTCACCGGTCGCGCCATCGGCCAAGCCCTGATCGACAGCGGACAGGCCGCAGGCTGCGTGTTCGAAAACCGGGGCGGTGCGGCAGGCACCATCGGCCTGGCCCAGTTCGCCACCGGCTACCACGGTGATCCGCACGCGCTCATGGTGATGGGCTCGGTGATGCTGGGCGGCATCATCACCGGACGGCCACCGGTGGGACTGGAGCAGGTCCGTCCCATCGCTCGGCTGACGAACGAGTACAACGTGTTCGTGTTGCCGCCCGACTCGCCGCACGGCTCCATGCAGGACGTGTTGCGCCAGTTCCGCAACGACCCTCGCAGCGTGAAGTGGGGCGGCGGCTCGCGCGGCTCCACCGAGCACATTGCGATCCACATGCTGGCGCGGGCCATGGGCGTGCCGCCCGGCCGCATCAACTACGTGCCGTTTCGCGGCGGTGGCGAGGCTGCTGCGGCGGTGATGGCCGGCTACGTGGCGGTGGGTGGCAGCGGCTTCAGCGAATTCCTGCCGCACATTTCCACGGGCAAGATGCGCGCCGTGGCGGTGACCTCGCCCACCCGGCTGGCCGGCACCGACGCCCCCACGCTGCGCGAGCTGGGTGCGGACGTGGTCATCGGCAACTGGCGCGGCCTGTGCGCCCCGGCCGGTCTGTCGGCTGACGAAGTGTCTGCGCTGGAAAGCAGCGTGGCCCGGGCCATGCAGTCGGGCGCGTGGCAGCGCACGGTGCGCCTGCACCAGTGGCTGCCCGACCCGCTGGTGGGCGAGCCCTTTGCGCGCTTCGTCACGCAGGAATTCAAGACCATGCGCTCGGTGCTGAACAAGGCCGGCATGGCCTGAAGGCCCCGGGCCGGCAGATGGCTGGCGTCAGACACTCACCCGGGCCGGGGCCGGGCGCAAGACCACCCTGGCCTGCACACCCCCCGGCCAGTCGCCTTCAGGCTCCACGTTGTCCACCCGGATCTCGCCGCCGAGTGCCTCGACGATGCCGCGGCAGATGGCCAGGCCCAGGCCGGCACCCTGCTGGCCACCCATCGCCGTGAAAGGCTCGAAAAGCCGCTGCAGCAGCTCGGGTGCCAGTGGCGAGCCGGCGTTGCGCACCGTCAGGCGTGCCGCGCCGTCGGGCAGCTGGTCCACCACCACCGACAGCGGCGCGCCCGCCGGCGTGTGCTTGATGGCGTTGTGCAGCAGGTTGCGCGTGAGTTCGTTGAGCATCCAGTCGTGCGCCAGGACGGTCACCTCGGCGGTTTCGATGTCGAAGTCGATGCCGCGCTCGGCCATCAGCGGCGCCAGGTCCAGCGCCACCTCGCGCACGCACTGGTCCAGCCGGCTCTCGACCGCCTGCGCCTGCTCGCGCAGCTGCTCCACCTTGGCCAGCGCAAGCATCTGGTTGGCCATGCGCGTGGCGCGGTCCACCGTGTGCTCGATCTCATGCAGGGCGGGCACGGCGGGCTGGTCGCCCCGCAGGGCCGACTGCACCTGCACCTTGAGCACCGCCAGCGGCGTGCGCAGCTGGTGCGAGGTGTCGCGCACAAAGCGCCGCTGATGTTCCAGCAGCTGCACCAGCCGCTCCATGAGCTGGTTGGTGGCGTTGATCAGCGGCCACAGCTCGCGCGGCACGCCCGTGGTGTCGATGCGGGTGAGGTCGTTCGCGGGGCGGTTCTGCACCTGATCCGACAGCGCGCGCACCGGCCGGGTGGCGGTCTGAACCACCACGACCACCACCAGCCCGATCACCAGCACCAGCAGGCCCTGGCGCCAGAGCGTGTCGATCAGTATCTCTCGCGCCAGCGACTCGCGCAGCTCCAGCGTTTCGGCCACCTGGATGAGCGCGATCCCCCGGCCCTGTGTACTGGCCACGGGCTGCACCAGCGCGGCCACGCGCACCGGTGCGCCGCGGTAGTGGTCGTCGTAGAAGTCGACCAGCGCCGCGTAGGTGGGCCGCAGCGGCACCTTGCCGGTCCAGGGTGGCAGGTCTTCATAGCCCGACACCATGGCGCCGTCGAGCGTGGAGACCTTGAACACCATGCGGCTCTGGTTGTCGGCCTCGAAAGCCTCCAGCGCGGCATAAGGCACCCGGGCGGTGAACCGCGCCTGGGCGTCGAGCCCGCGCACGTCGAGCTGCTCGCTGATGGTCTTGGCCGAGGCCAGCAGGGTGCGGTCGTAAGCGGTGTTGGCCGCCATCAGGGCTTCGCGGTACAGGCTGATGGTGTTGATCGCCACCAGGACCAGCACGGGCAGCAGGATGCCCAGCAAGAGCTGGCGCCGCAGCGAATACGAGCCCCAGGGCTTCATGCGCCGGCCCTGAGCAGGTAGCCCAGGCCGCGCAGCGTCACCAGCGCCACGCTGGTGTCGGCCAGGCGCTTGCGCAGGCGGTAGGCCACCACCTCGATGGCCTCGTACTGCACGTCCTGCGCGCCCGGGAACACCAGCTCGAACAGCCGCTCCTTGGCCACCGCCCGGCCCGGACGTGCCAGCAGGGCCTGCAGCAAGGCGAGTTCGCGCGGGGCGAGGTCCAGCACCTCGTCACCGCAATACACCGCGCCGCTGTCGGCGTCCATGCGCAGCGGGCCCAGGGCCAGTGCGGGCGACGTTCCGCCGGTAGCGGGGGCGGCTCCCTGGCTGCGGCGGCACAGGGCGCGCAGCCGGGCTTCGAGTTCGTCCAGATCGAAGGGTTTGGCCAGGTAGTCGTCGGCCCCCGTGTTCAGGCCGATCACCCGGTCGCCCACCGTGCCACGCGCGGTGAGGATGAGCACGGGCGTGGTCCAGCCGCGCTGGCGGGCGGTGGTGAGCAGCTTGAGGCCGTCGATGTGCGGCAGGGTCAGGTCCAGCGCGACCACGTCGGGCACAGCGTCTTCCCAGCATTTGAGGGCCAGCGCGCCGTCGGTGCAGCTGCTGACGATCCAGCCGCGCCTGCTGAGGGTGCGGGTCAGCGTGGCCTGCAGCGAGGGGTCGTCTTCGATCAGCAGCAGCTTCATGTGTGAAATCAGGGAAAACCCGCAAACCTGGACAGGCGATTGACAGTTTGGTTGACGACCATACGGCCTGCGCATGGGTCACATGCCATTAGATGGCCGGGAACTGGCATTTTGCTGTCATTCCCCGGTTTTGCCGCAACGATCCGCCCCACGAGGCGATCACCCCACGGAGACGACAAATGACCGCTTTCACTTCCCTGGCCCGCTGGGCCGCTCCCCTGTCCATCGGCCTGGCGGCCGTGTCGCTGCCGGCCGCGGCGTTCCAGCCCGGCAACACCGAGTGCATCGCTCCGGCCGGCGCAGGCGGCGGCTGGGACATGACCTGCCGCATGGTGGGCAAGGCCCTGCAGGACCAGAAGCTCATTCCCGGCACCATGCAGGTGCTGAACAAGGCAGGCGGCGGCGGTGGCGCGGCGTTTGCCGAAGTGGTCAACAAGCGCAACACCGAAAACAACCTGATCGTGGCGGCCTCGTCGTCCACCTCCACCCGCCTGGCACAGGGCGCCTACCCGGGCAACAACATGGACCAGGTGCGCTGGATCGCTTCGGTGGGTGCCGACTACGGCATGATCGCCGTGGCCGCCGACTCGCCGTTCAACACCCTGCCCGAGCTGCTGGCCAAGGTGAAGGCCGACCCCTCTTCCATCGCCTTCGCTGGCGGCTCGGCCGTGGGCGGCTGGGACCACATCAAGGTGCTGAGCGCGGCCCGCAAGGCCGGCATCAGCAACGTGCGCAGCGTGAAATACGTCGCCTTCGACGGCGGCGGCGAGGCGGTGACGCAGCTGCTGGCCGGCAAGATCCAGGCCTTCACGGGCGACATCTCCGAGGCCAAGGGCTTCGTGGACGCCGGCAAGATCAAGGTGCTGGCCGTGCTGGCCCCCGAGCGCCTCACGGGTGAGTTCGCCAAGTTCCCCACGGCCCGCGAGCAGGGCCTGGACGCGGTCGGTGCCAACTGGCGCGGCTTCTACGCGCCGGGCAAGATGAGCAACGAGGCCTACCAGTTCTGGGTCAAGAACATCGGCACGGTGTACGACTCGAAAGAATGGAAAGAGACCATGGCCCGCAACGGCATGGCCCCGCTGAACCTGCGCGGTGAAGCGTTCCAGAAGTTCGTGAAAGAGTCCGTGGACGAGATCCAGGCTCTGTCGAAAGAGATCGGCATCATCAAGTGATGCCCTGAGGCCAGGTCTTCCCCGTGCCTGCCACGGGTGGCCTGGCCTGCTCCGCAGGTCGGCGCGCCCGACCTTCGCCTCCCACCCCCTGCACATTCCCATTGCGTTCCAGCAAGGCACAGCCATGAGCGACCGAATTTTTGGCGGCATCGTCCTGACGATGTCCTTCCTGATGATGTGGGCCACCACCCTCATCGAAGAGAGCTTCATCCAGGACCCGCTGGGTCCGAAAGCGTTCCCGCTGGTGATCGCGGGCGTGATGGCGCTCTCGGCGGTGGTGATGTTCTTCAAACCCGACGCCGAGCCCGAGTGGCCCGGCCTCTACAAGCTGGTCGAGCTGCTGGCCACCGTGGGCGTCTTCATCGCCTACGCCCAGCTGCTGCCGGTCGCGGGCTTCGTGGTGGCCACGATTTTCGCCACCGCCTTTCTCTGCTGGCGCCTGGGCGGCACGCCGCGCCAGGCCATCGTCGGCGGCGGCTCGATCGCGGTTGGCATCTACCTGCTCTTCCACTTCGTGCTCGGCCTGAATCTGGCCAAAGGCCCCTGGGGCTTCTGAACCCCTTGATTGGACATTGACATGGAAAGTCTTCAACACCTGGCCAATGGCTTTGCCATTGCCCTGACCTGGCAGAACCTGCTGCTCGCCCTAGTCGGCTGCTTCCTGGGCACCATGATCGGCGCGCTGCCGGGGCTGGGCCCGTCCAACGGCGTGGCCATTCTCATTCCCGTGGTCTTCAGCATGGGCCTGGGCGCCACGCCCGCGCTGATCCTGCTCACCAGCGTCTATTACGGCGCCATGTACGGCGGGCGCATCTCGTCCATCCTGCTCAACATACCGGGTGACGAGCCCGCGCTCATGACCACGCTGGACGGCTATCCCATGGCCCGCCAGGGTCGTGCCGGCGAGGCGCTGGCCATCTCGGGACTGGCCTCGTTCGTGGGCGCCTTCTTCGCTACCTGGGGCCTGGTGTTCCTGGCCCCCCAGCTGGTGGGCGTAGCCCTGCTGTTCGGCCCGGCAGAGTACTTCGCCATGTTCACGCTGGCCTTCGCCACGCTGGGCGGCGTGACCAGCTCGAACCAGGCCAAGGCCGCTTTCGCCGCGGCGATCGGCCTGGCCCTGGCCTTCGTGGGCGTGGACGGCCAGACCGGCGTGCCGCGTTTCACGGGCGGCAATGTGCACTTCTACGACGGCATCGACTTCCTGATCGCCATCGTCGGCATGTTCGCCCTGTCCGAGGTGCTGGTGTTCATCGAAGAGCGCGGCAAGGCCAACAGCCACACCACGGCACCCGTGACCGAACTCGGCCGTGTGGTGCCGCCCTGGTCCATGATCAAGGACACCAGCGGCTCCATGGGCCGCGGCACGGTGCTGGGTTTCATCGCCGGCATCCTGCCTGGTGCAGGCGCCTCGCTGGGGTCCTTCCTGGCCTACACGCTGGAGAAGAAGTGGGTGGGCAAGAACGGCCGCTTCGGCAAGGGTGACCCACGCGGTGTGGCCGCTCCCGAAGCAGGGAACAACGCCGCCGCTGGCGGCGCCATGGTGCCCATGCTGGCCCTGGGCGTTCCGGGCTCGGGCACCACCGCCGTGCTGCTGGCCATGCTGCTGTCGCTGGACATCACGCCCGGCCCGCTGCTGTTCACCAACAACCCCGACGTGGTGTGGGGCCTGATCGCGGCGCTGTTCATCGGCAACGTGATGCTGCTGCTGCTGAACATCCCCATGGTGGGCCTGTTCACCCGCGTGCTGCGCGTGCCCTCGTACTACCTCATGCCCGGCGTGGCCATGGTCTCGTTCATCGGCATCTACGCGCTGACCAACTCCACCTTCGACCTGATGCTGCTGATCGGCTTTGGCGTGCTGGGCTGGGTGTTCCGCAAGCTGAGCATTCCCATGGTGCCGGTGATCCTGGGTGTGCTGCTCGGCGAGCTGATGGAGAAGAACCTGCGTCGCGCCCTGACCATTTCCGACGGCGACCTGTCGATCCTCTACGGCTCGCCACTGGCGGTGGGCTTCCTCACGGTGGCCGTCATCGGCTTCGTGGCACCCCTGTTCGTGAGCCGCTATGTGAACTTCAAGAAGCTGAAGGCCGAGGTTCACAACGACGGCACGTCCGACTGACCGCTGCCGACCGCCAACACCCCGAAGGCCCGCCACGAGCGGGCCTTTTTCATGGCCGCCGCGTGCCCAGCCACACCACGGTGGCAACGACCAGCAGGCCGCCGGCCACCTGCACCGGCGCCACCGCCTGCCCCAGGATGGCCCAGGCCAGCGCCAGGGCAAAAATGGGCTCCACATTCATGATGGCCGAATTGCCCACCACCCCCAGCCGCGGCAGCACGGTGAACATCAGCGTGAAAGCTGTGCCGTACAGCGCGGTGAGCCCCACCAGGCCCCACCAGCCGATGGGCGCGGTCGGCAGCTCAAAGCCGCCCTGCACGCCCACACCGGCAAGCGCCATGACGGCCACGATGGCCATGGTGCTGAAGGTGCGCAGACGCCCGTCCAGGTCCCCGGCCTCGTGCTGCGTGAGCACCAGCGCCAGGCCGAAGGTGGCCGCCGCCGTCAGGGCAAACGCCACCCCGGCGCCAATGGCACTCCAGTGGCCGGACGCCCCGAGACCGGACGACGCACCCAGCACATCCAGCGCCAGTGCCAGGCCGAGCAGCATCACCGGCATCGCGCGCAGCATGCTGGGCTGCGGCCGGTGGCCATAAACCAGACGCGCCCACAGCGCCGTCCACAGCGGATAGGTGTTGAACGCCAGCAAGGCGAGCGCCACCGGCAGGCGCGCCACCGCTGAATACAGGCACAGGCTCTGCACACCCACCAGCAATCCCATGGCCGGCAAGGCCTTGCGGTGGCGGGCCGACAGGCGCACCGGCACCCGGTACACGCGCAGGAGAACGGCCACCACCAGCGCCGTCACCCCGCTGCGAAAGGCCACCGCCGTGGCCACATCCACCCCGTTGTCGAACGCCAGCCGGGCCGCCACGTGGTTCGCCCCCATCATGAAAGCAATCAGCAGCAGGGTGGCAAAGGCGGTGCCCGTGAGGGCGACAGTGGGGGTGGTGGCGCGCATGGCGCATTGTCTGGCAAGCCGCGCACCGCTGCCGTCTCAGACGAGGCTCACCAATACCCAGCCCGTAGCGGCGATATGGCCGAGTGTGACCAGCACCGAGAGGCCGTGCAGCCACTTGAAGCGCTGGCGCTGTCCGGCATCTGTCGCCGCGTTGATGGCCGGCATGAGCAGTTGCCAAAGGGGCACGGTGCTGAGCGCCACCACAGCCATCACCAGCGCCGCGCTGGCGTCATGCGGCCACCACAGCAAAGCGCCCACCCCGGCCACAGCCATCACGAACAGGTAGAAGAACGGAAAGGCACGGCGCAGGGTGGCGCCCGCCAGCGGCGCCGGCAGCGCGCTGAACACGAAAACCGCAAAACCAAACGAGTACAGCACCATGCCCCCGAACAACAGGGCGGTGGTCAGAACAGCGGCGGAATGGATCATGGGCAGATGCCTGCGAGGGAGAGGTGAACAGGAACAGGGCGCCGCTCTTGTACGGGCGGTCCCCTCATGGCAGCGCAAGGCCCTCGGCCACCGCCACACGCTCCAGTGCCGACTCAAACAAGACGCGTGCGGCACCGGCGACCCGGTGCAGGTACGCGTGCAGCTCGGCGTCGGCCTCGTTGTGGTTGGCGCAGCCGGCGCTGTAGGCCTCGAAACCGGTGATCTGCATCAGCAGCTCGGCCACATGCCCTGGGCACTCGCAGGCCATTGCGGAGGCCCTGCCCGCGAACGCGGTGAGGCTCGCGTCGTCGAAACGGGGCGGCGTCACGGGTCCCGCTGTGCCGGGTAGACCCAGCTCCGCCAGCGACCACCCGTGGGCATCCGCCCCAGCCGCGCGACCCTCTGCACCGCCCGACGACCCATCCACGGCGGTGTGCAAAGCACCCATCCAGCTCTCCAAAGCGGCGTCGTCGGCCGGCTCCCGGGCCATGATCGCACCGGCCTGGGCCAGGCCATCGCGCGCAGCGGCGCCTGCGAAACGGTAGGCCACGGCCACGCATCGCGGCTGCCAGGTCACGGTCGCCTGGTGCAAATCGTCAGCTGCGCTTTCGTGCACGCCAGCGGTCTGCCACAGCAGCAGGTCGACCGGCGCCGGGGCGGCCGATGCAGCGTCTGCCATCGAGTCGAACACCGCCACCACCTGCGGGCGCTGAAACCACTGGCGAAACAGCGTCGGGCGCTTCAGGCGCACCGCCATCGCCTTGCCCACCACCACCACACGCAGCGGCAGCCTGCGCTCGCCCTGCCCCACGGCCCGCGGCGCCGCCACGTCACCCCCATGCGCCAGGGCCACATCCCTGAGCTGGTCCATCTCCAGACCCGCCAGTGATCCGATGGCATGCCCCTGTTCGGTCAGCTGGCGAAGCAACACCACCCGCTCCACGTCGGCCGAAGAGTACAGCCGATGTCCCGAGGCCGCCGTGACAGGGGCAACCGCCTGGTAACGCTGCTCCCAGATGCGCAGCGTCGACACCGGCATGCCCGCCATCCGCGCAACCGACCCGCTGCGAAAGCTGGGTTGATGGGATGAGTCGACAGCAGGCGCAGGAGACGGTTGAACCGGACTTGACATGGTGCGTTCCTCCGCGATGTTTGAGTTGAATTTGAGTCGTATTATCGCAGCTCGACGCGATGATACTCGCTCCAAGAGTTGCGTTTGAGTGGCTTTAATCTACCATTCAACCATGTCAAATTCAACTCACAACCTGCCCACGGTTTACTTTGACGGTGGCTGCCCGGTGTGCTCACGAGAAGTGGCCATGTACCAGGCGCAACCCGGTGCCGAGTCCCTGCGCTGGATCGATGCGTCACGTTGCGACGCACAAACGCTGGGCGCCGGGCTCACGCGCGACGCTGCCATGGCCCGGCTGCACCTACGCCGGCCCGACGGCAGCCTGGTCAGCGGTGCAGCGGCCTTCACCGGCATGTGGCAGGCCTTGCCCCGGTGGTCCTGGCTGGGCCGTTTACTGGGTTCGGGCATCCGCCTGCGGCTGCTTGAAGTGGCTTACCGGTGTTTTCTCTTCGTGCGCCGCGTCTGGCGCAAGGCCTGAAGACCCATTTCCCGCCGCGCCGAGACCGCAAGCCCTCGACGCCACGATTCTCTCTCTGGCTTGCTTCACAAGGACGACCCCATGCAAAACAATCGACGCACCTTCCTGATGACCCTGGCCGCCGGCAGCGCAGCCCTTACCACCACCGCCCACGCCCAGCCAGCACGGCTGAACGAGAAAGATCCCCAGGCCGTGGCGCTCGGCTACTTTGAAGACGCCACCAAAACCGACACCAAGAAGTTTCCCAAATACGCCGCCGGACAACTCTGCAACAACTGCGCGCTGTACCAGGGGAAGGTCACCGATGCATGGGCCGGCTGCCCGCTGTTCGCCGGTAAACAGGTGGCCGGCAAAGGCTGGTGCAACGCCTGGGCGAAAAAGGGTTGAACGTGCGTTCAGAGGCAGTCACAGCGCTGTCGCACCTTGCGCTGATCGACGTGACGGTCCGCACATCCACACAGGGGCATGCGCTCTCTTGCGCATGACCGGCCGGTGCACAGCAGCCTGGCGCCCTGCTGTGCATCTGTAGCGCCTTGTGGATGGTCGACAGCATGCCGAAACGTTGTTCTTAGAACGGACATTCCAGAGGGAACAGGCAAGAAAAAACCCGCAATCCTTGCAGATTGCGGGCCTAAACTGGCGGAGCGAGAGTCCGCCATCATATGACCTCTTGACCCCATAGAGAATCTTCTTGAGAAGATTTTTCTCCTTATACGACAAATACTTATCTTCTTTTAGCGTCTCACGACTCATCAGGAGCTTATCATTCCGTCTCACCCCAAGTGGTGACTCATATGGTGACTCGGAGGTCAAGATGGCGCTGAATGTGAAGCAGGTGGAGAAATTGGTGCGCGATGCCCAACCCGGTCTCACGCCCGACGGCAACGGGCTGTACTTGAAGGTATCGCCCGGGGGCGCCGCGTCCTGGGCCTACAGATTCCAGATTGATGGCAAGCGGCGGTTGATGGGCCTGGGTGCCTGCTCCCTGGTGACTCTCGCAGAGGCACGCGAGCGGGCCTCAGAAGCGCGCAAGAAGGCAAGCGAGGGGGTAGACCCGATCGCCGCACGCGAAGCCACCGCCAAGGCCCTGCGGCCGGCCACCTTCCGTGAAGTGGCGGCGGAGTACATCGCCGACCACCGCGCAAGCTGGCGCAACGCCAAGCACGCTCAGCAGTGGGAGAACACTCTGAAGCAGTACGCGCACCCCAAGCTCGGCGCCAAGCGGGTGGACCAGATCACCACCGAGGACATCCTGACCGTGCTGCGGCCGATCTGGGAGACGAAGGCCGAGACGGCCCGTCGCCTGCGCAACCGGATTGAGTTAGTGATCGACGCCGCACGGGCCAAGGGACTATCCACCGCACCCAACCCAGCGGCGTGGCGGGGCCACTTGGACAAGTTGCTGCCCAAGCGACCCGCCGTCACCAAGCGCCACCACGCCGCGATGGACTACCGCGAGGTGCCCGCCTTCTACAGACGGCTCGCTTCGGATCGCGGTTCGCTTTCCAGTCGGGCTCTGCGGCTGGCCTTACTGACGGCGTGTCGCTCCTCCGAGGTGCTTCTGGCGCGCTGGGAGGAATTCGATCTGCGCGGCAATGTATGGGTGGTGCCGGCCGAGAGGATGAAGGCGGGCAAGCCCCACCGGGTGCCACTTGCGCAGGAGGCGCTGAACGTACTGGAAAGCCTCAAGCCCGCAGGCGATACCGGGCCCGCTGGCCACCTCTTTCCAGGCGCGAAGAAGGATAAGCCGCTGTCGAACATGGCGATGACGATGGTGCTGCGCAAGATGGGCCACGGCGACCTCACCGTGCATGGGTTCCGCTCCACCTTTCGGGATTGGGCAGCGGAAGCTACGAGTTACCCCAACATCGTCGCGGAGCAGGCACTGGCGCACTCAGTCGGCAGCAGCGTCGAAAAGGCGTACCGGCGCGGTGATCTGCTGGAACAGAGGCGCGCCCTGATGGCCGACTGGGCGGCGTACTTGACCGGCGGCGCGTGTCCAGCGGCTTGAGCGACACCAAGCGGCGCCTGGGCAAAAAGCACGACATCTATTCGCTCACTAGCTCTCCCGGCGAAAGCGGCGCGCAGCGCCCCTTTTGCCTCTACGAGAGAGCTGCCAGCAAGCGCCTACGGCATTTGTTCCACCAATTGTCGGGTCACCACAACCTGAACTCTTGATAGAGTGGGGACATTCTTGATACGCGCTGAGTAGCAACAGCGCGTGGCACACAGGAACCGAATCGCGAACGGCGTACCGCAACGAACGCCCGGGCCTTGGCAGCCGACACGATGCCGGGTGGAGCCCGGCCCCAGTAGGAGGGAACCCCCTCGACGCCAGTGCGTTGAGGTCCTTTGACGCCCCGTGCGTCGATGGCCTCTGAGGTAGCCCGTCGCGCCGTTAGCCCCGGCAGGAAGGACGGAAGACCCAGAGTCGCTAGCGAGCCCATCAGTGAGTTTGTGCACCAACCCCCCGCCCGCTTGAGCAGCGCGGGGTCGTACCACCTTGCCGGATCGCATACATGACCCAGACAGTTCCCGCCGCAGCGCCTGCGGCACTTCGCATTTACCGCCGACATCACCTTGTCGGCCCCAACGGCATCACCGGCCTTAGCCCGGCCTCCCTGTATCGGGCCATCGCGGCGGGCTCGTTCCCGCGCCCGGTACCGCTCAGCGCCCGGGCCGTCGGCTGGCCCTCGGATGTAGTCGAGCAGTGGATCACCACCCGGTCCGCGGGAGGTATCGCGTGAACGTCTACAACCATCGCGCAGCCGCCCAGCGCGCCACCCATGCCACCCCCGCCCACGCCGCGGCCCTGCGGCGCCTTGAAGCCCACCGCGCCCAGCACCGGGCCGGCCCCCGTCGCCTCTCTGCAGCCCTGCGCGACTGGGGGGCGACTGGCACCCCGCCCCCGGCCTGGCGCGCCGTAGACGCCAGTGCTCGCACGCAGGGGGTCGCGGTGTGTTTCCTCGCCGATTTCGACGCTGTCTCGCTGTCCGCGGGCCCTGCTTTGCACGCGTACGCCGGCACGCCGTCGCAGGCGCTCACCAGCATCGGCGCCCTGGTCGCACTCCGGGAGGGCTCCAAGTGACCGAATCGCAGATCGCTATGCATTTTCTGAACGAAAGCCTCCCGCAGAAGTGGATCGACACGGCCAAGGCCCGCGCCGCGCTGGCCGGGTCTGAGTTGCGGGTCACGCCCGTCGGGTACCAGATCGTCGCGCGCAGCAAGACCGCTGTCCTACAGACCTGGCGCCATGTAGAGGCGCTGATCGAGTTCTTGGAGGACAACGCATGAACGCCTCCATGGTTGGAAGCCCGCCCGTTGTCCTGATGCGCACCAAGCCGGTGAAGGTCGGCCGCGACATTTCCGTCGAGTTCGAACAGTGGAAGACCGGTATCGAAGGGGTGTTCCGAGTCCAAGTGATCTGGGATCCTCTGCCATCGCCCCGCGAGATGCGCCGCTGCTTGAGCCGCCCCTCATACGCTCGGGCACTTGCTGAATTCACGGCGAAAGCCAAGGAGGCATGCGATGCAGGCCGCGGGTAGCGAGGTGCACGCAATGCATCGCTTCAGCGAGGCAAACGCCGCCGTCGTGCCCCGTGGGCTCAAGGGTCAAAAGCGCTTCGGCCCGTGGCGTGCGGAGTGGGACGCCAAGCGCCGCAAACACGAGAAGGTTCCCCGCATGGTGGAAGACGTGCGCCGGGGACTCTCCACCGCGCGGCCAGAGCGCTGGGGCACCTTTGATGCCGCGGTCGCCGCTCACTTTGCGTCAGATGGGGCCACGCAAGGCGTGGGCTACTGCATGACCGGGCCGCACGGGATCGTCGGTATCGACCTTGACAGGGCCGTCGTCGATGGTGTCGTTAAGCCGTGGGCGCGAGAGATCGTTGATCGTGTCGCCAGCTACACCGAGACCAGTCCATCGGGCAACGGCCTGCGCATCTTCGTTCGCGGCGAGATCAAGCGGGACTTCATTGACCACCCGTCTGGCGTCGAGGTGTACGCTGGACACACGCCCCGGTACTTGACCGTAACGGGCAAGCACCTACCCGGAACTCCTACTGACGTGGTCGACGCGCCGCCTGGCGCCCTGGAGTGGCTGGCGGAGACCTACTGCCGCCGCCACAACGAGCCTGGTTCGGCCGATGTGCAGGCGACGCCCGACCTCCTGCCGCCCGAGCAGTGCCCCGACGTCAGCACGCTGAATCTGCCGCCGAGCGCGTCGGAGTTCCTTCTAGACGGCACGCACAGCGGGGACCGCTCGCGCGCGCTGCACTCGGCTGCGGTAGCCCTCTTCAGCGCCGGCATGAACGACGTTCAGGTGTTATCCGTCCTCGCGAGCAACCGCCATGCAATGGAGGTTGCGCTTGATCACTGGGGGCCTGACGAGGACAAGGCACACCTGTACCTGTGGCGCCACCAGGTGTGCAAGGCCAAGCCGAAGGCCATGAGCTCGATCCTCACGGCCGCTGACTGGGACGATGCCGAGCAGGGGCCTGCCGGCGTGCGCGAGACCGATGTGCCGCGCTTCAAGTTCCTGCAGGCGGGCGAGTATGCAGCCTCGATCAAGCTGCCTGAGTGGCTCGTCCCTGGCCTGCTCCCGCGGGCGGAACTCGTTTCTGTGTTCGGCGAGTCCGGCTCTGGCAAGTCATTCTGGCTGCTCGACCTGCTGCTTCGGCTGGGCGCCGGCCTTGCGTGGCAGGGCAAGCCCCTGCAGCGCGCGCGGCTCGCGTATGTGGCCGCGGAGGGCGCCTCGGGGGTGGCTCTTCGCCTGCAGGCCATGGCGAAGCACTTCGGCGTGGAGCTCTCCGAGGTGGATCTGTGGGTCATGGCCGGGCAGCCGAACCTGCTCCAGCAGGATGACGTGCGCGAGTTGGTAAAGGCCATCAGGGCGCTCGGCGATGTTGACGCCATCGTCCTCGACACGCTGGCCCAGGTCACCCCTGGCGCTAACGAGAATTCATCGGAGGACATGGGCCGCGCCCTGGCGCACAGCAAGACACTCGGACAACTCACCGGGGCGACCGTCATCCACGTGGCCCATGCTGGCAAGAACACCAACCTGGGCCAGCGGGGCTGGTCGGGGCTCAAGGGCGCGGCAGATGCTCAGATCGAGATCACCCGCACCGCGACCTACCGCGCTGCCACCGTCGCGAAGCTTAAAGACGGAGCCGGTGAGGGGGTCGACTACCGCTTCAAGCTGATTGAGGTCCCGCTCGACTTTGAACCCGATACCGACGGCGTGGTGCCTACCAGCTGCGTCGTGGAGTACCTCGACGGTCTCGCGACTCCTGGCGCACCCGGGCAGACGAAGCAGGCATCCACCGGCTTGGGCGCTCACCAGACGCGCATGCTGGACGTTCTTGCGCAGTTGATCGAACAGAGCCCGGCCGGTGTGGACCGCGAAGCACTGCTCCGAGCCACCGCCGAGCGCCTCAACGAGGTGCCGGCGGCGAAGCGCAGGGATCGCGCCCGTGAGGCGTTCGCCGGCCTTGTCCGGCGTGGCGCGATCGCAGAGCACCTGGGCGTGGTGGCCCTCACCACCCCGGCGGAGGGCCTCGGCATGACGTAGGAGCGGCTACCACCCGAAACACCCAGAACGGGTGCCATTCCGTGCCCCCGAAACACCCGGACCCGGTCCATCTATTTATAGATGGCCGGGGGAACCGGGTGCCGAACGACTGAAAGAACCTATGAAAACCAAGACAATCAAGACCACCGCCCTTGAGCAGAAGCGCACCGCGCTTGCCAATCGCCTCACCGAACTGCGGTCCACCTTCGCCGCCCTGGAAGCCCGGGTGGAAAGCGGGCGCTGCAATGGGGGATCCAACCAGGGGGGTGCCCCGAACGCAGACCCGGGAGCCGTCGCCGCCTTGCCCGGTGCAAAAAGCGAACTGCAGAAAGCCGAGACCGATCTCGCCCTGATCGAGAGGGAACTCGCCAAGCTGAAGGCGGCGGCAGAAGCGCCGACCGTGAAGGCCAGGTGCGATGTGCGCCTTGACGAACTGAAGGCTGAGATCCGTCGGCACGAGACGAAGCGAGACGCCCACGCCAGCCACGCCACCGCGCTGGGGGCGGAGCAGGCACTCGCCACTGCGGCAGCGGAGGCAGCGAAAGACGCCGCGGCAGACGCCCTGTCCACCCCCGGTGCGCAGGCCACTCCCGTGACCTGGCGCGAGCACTACGACCGCGCTGACCTCCACGCGCGCGCAGCCGAGAGGGCCCGCGCCAGCGCGGCGCAGGAGCAGGCGCGCATCGACGCCCTGCGGGCACAGCTGGCCGAGGTGCAGGCAGAGGCGGACGTCGCCGAGGTCGAGTCCGCGTCGGCTGCACTCGCCGGCCCGCGCGACGCCTTCATGGCCGCAGCGCACCGGCAGCTGGTCGCCGAGCGCAGGCTGTACGGGCGCGAGGGCATGACTCGTTTCGACTTCCAGTCGATGTACCGCAGCTGGCTGGACGAGCAGGCTGGCGACGCCCCGCAATAGGCGAGGCTCCTGGCGTATATGTTCCAACGCAGGGGGACGGAGAGGCGCGGTGGTCAAGAGTTTTTCGGTTTTTGAAACTTAATTTAGCGCGCACCCACCCCATGCTTGGTTCATACACATCAACCAAATTGTGAAAAGACCATGCGAGCTGCTCAGTTACTCAAGGTTGTAGATCGACCTCTCCTCAGAGGACAACCTCCAGAGTGTTTGCGTGTAAGCCCACGTCACTGCTGAATGCGCCCCTCCATCAACAAAGGGACAGAGAACATGCAAACACTTGACGCTGTCGCCGACGGCATCGAACAGGCTGCTGGCCTGGTGCAGTTGCTGATTGCAGCCGCTGCCGAGACCACTGACGGCACCATCCGGCCGGCGCTGTACTGCCTGGCAGACGTTCTGGCGCGAGCCGGTGCCGTGCTGGACACATTCAGCCCATCGGAGAGCGGGCGGGTAGACGCCCGCGAACATCCCCGGAACTAACCGCACCAAAGGCAATTCACTCATGCACACCCCCCACTTCATCGGCGCCTACAACGCCGCAATCGAGGCCATGCACCTGGTCCAGTCCATCGGCGATGGCGCTGATGTTCGCGTATGGGCCTTGCCGGCCGGCAACGGCGGAGTCAATTAGCAGCGTCGTTTCAGGCGCATTCCACTGGCATGGTTGTTCTTGCTCGCGCAAGAGGCGAAGTTCCCTGCAGCAGCAGACACCGAGCGTGGCACGCGCAGCCTGATGTTTCTGGCTGCGCCACCGACCAAGCAGTTGCTGATGTTGATGCTGTGAAATTTCTGCGCCGATCTGTTTCCGTCTCACCTGGCCGCTCTTGGCGCGCCAGATCCGGCCATCTCGCAGACGAAACAGGTGGAGCGGCCTGACCTGAGGTATCGCTGCTCATCAGCAAAGGCGCGAGTAACATGCGGACACAACTACCGAGGTCCACATGCGCTCTATTGCCATCGCCGCCCTGCTCCTGATCGCAGTACACCCGGGCGCATGGGCGGTCTACAAATGCACCAGCCCTGACGGGCGGGTGGCGTTCCAAGAGACGCCATGCGCCCAGGGCGGCGAGAAGCTCAAAATACAGCCGCTAGGCGGCACGGACAATAAATCAAAATTGCCGACTCTCGAAGACCTCAAGAAGGTTCTCGAGCAAAAGACAACCATCCCCACCTCGGCGATCCCCCAGCGAAGTGAAGAAGAGCTCCGACAGCAGGTGATCGCCAGTCTCAAAGACCCGCAATCTGCGCAATTTCGCGCGGTGCGCCATGTTGGAGAGGGCAAGGCCATCTGCGGTGAGGTCAACGCGCGGAACTCGTACGGCGGATTTGCAGGGTTCAGGGCCTTCGTCGCTGACGCCCAAGGCGTCTACTGGCACCAGGACGGCAGCGGCCCCAGTTCCATCGGCTTCGACGGCGCGCGCAACATGTACTACCCGCGGGCGCATGCGTGGGGGTGTCTGTAATTCCTGAGCATCTCTAAGCCGTGTGGTGACTCAAATGGTGACTCAGACTCGGCAAATAGCAAAAAACCCCAAGTAGATCAACTACTTGGGGTTCTGTACTGGCGGAGCGAGAGGGATTCGAACCCTCGATGAGGCTCTACACCCCATACTCCCTTAGCAGGGGAGCACCTTCGGCCACTCGGTCATCGCTCCGAAGCTCGTATTATGCCTCAAGTCGAGACCACTGCAGGAAGGGTCCAGACCCTGAGGCGGTGAATCAAGGGGCGATCGTATCGGCCGTCTGGTCCAGGTCGAACTCGCGGTGCAGCGAGCGCACGGCCAGTTCCATGTACTTCTCGTCGATGACCACCGAGGTCTTGATCTCGGATGTGGAAATCATCTGGATGTTGATGCCCTCGTCGCTCAGGCACTTGAACATGCGGCTGGCCACACCCACGTGGCTGCGCATGCCGATGCCGACGATGGACACCTTGCAGATGCGCGCATCGCCCACCACATCGGCCGCGCCGAGTTCGGGCACCACTGTGGACTTCAGCAGGTCCATGGTCTTCTGGAAATCGTTGCGGTGCACCGTGAAGCTGAAGTCGGTCTTGCCGTCCTTGCTCAGGTTCTGGATGATCACGTCGACTTCGATGTTGGCCTCGGCCACGGCGCCCAGGATCTGGTACGCGATGCCGGGCTTGTCGGGCACGCCGATGACGGAAATCTTGGCTTCGTCGCGGTTGAACGCAATGCCGGAAACGACGGCTTGTTCCATTTGTTCGTCTTCCTCAAAAGTGATCAGGGTGCCGGAGGCGGCTTCTTCGGTCAGGTCGATGTCCCAGGGCGTGAAGCTGGAGAGCACACGCAGTGGCACCTTGTATTTGCCGGCGAATTCCACCGAGCGGATCTGCAGCACCTTGGAGCCCATGCTGGCCATTTCCAGCATCTCCTCGAAGCTCACGCGCAGCAGGCGGCGGGCTTCGGGCACCACGCGCGGATCGGTGGTGTAGACGCCGTCCACATCGGTGTAGATCAGGCACTCGGCCGCCTTCAGTGCCGCCGCCACGGCCACGGCGGAGGTGTCGCTGCCGCCGCGGCCCAGCGTGGTGATGTTGCCGTCGCCGTCGATGCCCTGAAAGCCCGTGACGATGACCACCTTGCCAGCGTCCAGGTCGCCGCGCACGCGGGCATCGTCAATAGACTCGATGCGCGCCTTGGTGTAGGCGTTGTTGGTCTTGATGGGAACCTGCCAGCCGGCGTAGCTCACCGCTTCCAGGCCTTCGGCCTGCAACGCAATGGCCAGCAATGCCGACGATGCCTGCTCGCCCGTGGCAGCCAGCATGTCCAGCTCGCGGCCGTAGGCGCTGCCCGTGGTGGAAGGAGCGAGTTCCTTGGCCAGGCCCAGCAGGCGGTTGGTTTCGCCGCTCATGGCGCTGGGGACGACCACCATCTGGTGGCCGGCGCGGTGCCACTTGGCCACGCGGCGTGCCACGTTGCGGATGCGCTCGGTCGACCCCATGGAGGTGCCGCCGTACTTGTGAACAATCAAAGCCATCGGAGTGGAGATCGGGGTTGGGGTGAATCGTCGGGAAGCGCGCGGCCCGCCGGGCCACGGGTTGACCCGATGCCGTGGGGCAAGGGGCAAAACCGGTCAATTATATCGGCGGGGTATAGGCGAGCGCGGGCCCGGCCCGGGTGACAAAGCCGTCTGCCACCTTGAGGTGGATGCGGTGGCCCCGCGTGGTGCAGGCGGCCACCTGAACCAGCAGGGCATCCATCTGGGCGGTGCTCGGAACAGCGCCGGCCTGCTGCCCCAGCCAGTGGCGCAGCACATTGGCCTGGCGTTCGCGGCTGAGCGACTGCAAGCCGCTGAGCGTAGGGGGCACGCCGGTGCACTCAAGATCCATCCGGGCCAGGTCGTCGAGCAGCGCCTGGGCCTGCGCGGCGTGCCGGGCACTGCGCGCGAGGACCGTCCGGAAACCGGGAAAACAGGCCTGCCACGCGGGCACGAGCACGGCGCGGATGCGGTTGCGCGTATAGCGCGTGTCCGTGTTGCTGGGGTCTTCCACGAACGACTCGCCGCGCACAGCAAGGTACTCGCGCAGCACCGTCGCAGCAAGCCCCAGAAAAGGCCGACCAAACACCATTCCATGCCGCTCGAAGCGCTCGGGCATGGCAGCCAGGCCCGGGAGGCCGGCACCCCGGCTCAGAGCCAGCAACAGGGTTTCGGCCTGATCGTCGCCATGCTGGCCCAGCAGCACGCAGACGGCCCCCGACGCGCTGGCCATCTCGGCCAGGGCGGAGTAGCGCGACAGGCGGGCCGCGTCCTCCGGGCTCTGGCCGGGTTCGTGTCGAGCCTGCACCCGCCGCACCTGCAGTGGAAGCCCCAGGCGCTCGCAGGTGGCGCGGGCGTGGGATTCAAAGTCGTCTGCTGCAGCCTGCAGGCCGTGGTGCACGTGCAGCGCGAGCACCCTGACCGGCCAGCGCGCCATGGCGGCCAGCAGCAGCGCGCTGGAGTCGGCCCCTCCACTGAAAGCCACCGCCACCCGCGCGCCGGGTGCGATGTATGGCAGCACCCGCTCACACCAACGGCTCAGCGCCTCACACGGGCTGGTGGCCGGCAGGGCGGGCCTCATGCCAGGTTCAGCGCTTGTCGGACTTGCTTTCTGCCTTGGTGTCGGTGTATCGCCCGTAGCTGTTGAGGCGGGCATAGCGGCGGTCCACCAGTTCGTTGACCTTCAGGTCGGCCAGCTGGCGCCAGGCGTCGTTGAGCGCGCGCTTTAGGAAGGCGGCCATCTGCTTGTGGTCTCGATGCGCGCCACCCACGGGCTCGCTCACGATCTTGTCGACCAGACCGAGCGCCTTCAGGCGGTGGGCGGTGATGCCCAGGGCGTCTGCCGCGTCGCTGGCGCGGTCGCTGGTTTTCCAGAGGATGGAGGCGCAGCCTTCCGGACTGATGACCGAATACACCGAGTACTGGAGCATCAACACCTGGTCGGCCACCGAAATGGCCAGCGCGCCGCCTGATCCACCCTCACCGATGATGGTGGAGATGATGGGCACCTCCAGCTGCGCCATCTCGAAAATGTTGCGACCGATGGCCTCCGACTGCCCACGTTCCTCGGCATCAATGCCGGGGTAGGCACCGGGCGTGTCGACGAAGGTGAACACCGGCAGCCTGAATTTCTCGGCCAGCTTCATCAGGCGCAGCGCCTTGCGATAACCCTCGGGCTTGGTCATGCCGAAGTTGCGCAGGCCACGTTCCTTGGTGTCGCGCCCCTTCTGGTGGCCCAGCACCATGCAGGGCTGGCCGTTGAAGCGGGCCAGGCCGCCGACGATGCTCAGGTCGTCCGAAAAATGCCGATCGCCGTGCAGCTCCTGGAAGTGCGTGAAGATCTCGCGCACGTAGTCCAGCGTGTAGGGGCGGTCGGAGTGGCGGGCGATCTTGGTGATCTGCCAGGGCGTGAGGCTGCTGTAAATGTCTTTGGTGAGCTGCTGGCTCTTGCCCGCCAGCTGCTCGATTTCGGCCGAGATGTCCACGGCAGACTCGCTCTGCACATAGCGCAGTTCTTCGATCTTGGATTCGAGCTCGGCGATGGGCTGCTCGAAATCGAGAAAATTCTTTTTGGCCAAGGTTTCACTCCTGTGGTCTTGTAGGGTCGCCGCGCTCGACACCGGTCGCGGTGGCGCGGGCGTGGGAAACGCCCGTGGGCAGCGGGGAGAAGGGAGTCGGCTGAGGGGACGGCTGAGGGATCGGTTCAGGCGCGGTGATCGAAATCAGAGGGTGGCCGGCCGCTCGGCTCAGTAGGCCACGGGTGCGGGGTCCAACGACCGCCAAATATACCAAGTTGCCACGCTGCAGAAAGGGGCCCACGTAGCGGCCACTTCGCGTATTTCGCTGCGGCTGACCGGTTCACCCGAAAAATAACAGCGGCTGATGCCGTTCTGCAAGCCCACATCGTCGAGCGGCAGCACGTTCGGGCGCATCAGGTGGAAGATCAGGAACATCTCGGCGGTCCAGCGGCCAATGCCGCGTATCGCCACGAGCTCGGCAATGATGGCCTCATCGTCCATACCGGCCCAGGCGTCCACATGGACCTGGTTGTTGGCAAAGTGCAGCGCCAGGTCCACCAGGTACTCGACCTTGCGCGCCGACAGGCCGGCGGCGCGCATGTCATCCACCTTCAGGCGCAGCACCTGGGCAGGCACCATCTCCTGTGGCAGCTGGGCGAAGCGGTCCCAGACCGACTGGGCCGCCTTCACCGAAATCTGCTGGCCCACGATGCTGCGGGCCAGGGTCACGAAGGCGTCGCCGCGCGTCTCGAGGCTGACGCCGGTGTGCTGGGGAATGAGCTTCTTCATCACCCGGTCGCGCTTCATGAGGTGGCGGCAGGCGTCCATCCAGTAGGGTGGCGCCAGCGGACCGACCTCAGGCAGGAGCAAGGTCGCCATCAGGCACGCTCCCAGGTGGTGCCCGAGGCGCTGTCCTTGAGCACCACGCCCTGCGCCAGCAGGGTCTGGCGGATGCGGTCGGCCTCGGCAAAATTCTTTGCCGATTTGGCCGCCGCGCGCTCGGCGATCAGTGCCAGTATCTGCGGCTCGGCCAGACCGGCGCCGCCACCACCACCCTGCAGATAGGTCTGCGGATCGGTCTGCAGCAGGCCCAGCGTGCCGCCCAACGCACGCAGCAGGCCCGCCAAGCTGGCGTTTTTGCTGCGGTTGACTTCGCTGGCCAGGTCAAACAGCACGGCCACCGCATCGGGCGTACCAAAGTCTTCGTCCATCGCCTCCCGGAAGCGCCGGGCATGGGGCTCGTTCCAGTCGATCTCGTCAACCGGCGTGGCGTCCACCGAAGCCAGCGCGGTGTAGAGGCGCTTGAGGGCGCCCCGCGCGTCGTCCAGGTGCACGTCGCTGTAATTCAGCGGGCTGCGGTAGTGGGCGCGCAAGATAAAGAAGCGCACGGTCTCGGCGTCAAACTTCTCCAGCACCTCGCGGATGGTGAAGAAATTGCCCAGGCTCTTGGACATCTTCTCGTTGTCCACGCGAACGAAGCCGTTGTGCATCCAGAAGCGCGCCAGCGGCTGCCCGGTGGCTCCTTCTGACTGGGCAATCTCGTTTTCGTGGTGAGGGAATTGCAGATCAGCCCCGCCGCCGTGAATGTCGAAGGTTTCCCCCAGCGTGGCGCAGCTCATGGCCGAGCATTCGATGTGCCAGCCCGGGCGCCCGGCGCCGAAGGGACTGTCCCAGCGGGCCTCGGCCGGCTCGTCGGG
Source organism: Hydrogenophaga sp. (assembly GCA_030682835.1). Taxonomy (GTDB): domain Bacteria; phylum Pseudomonadota; class Gammaproteobacteria; order Burkholderiales; family Burkholderiaceae_C; genus Hydrogenophaga. The sequence continues at coordinate 130,580 of JAUXNG010000072.1, forward strand.
CTTGGCCGATTTCCACAGCACGAAGTCCAGCGGATCGTTCTTGTCGCCCGCGACGGCGACGCGTTCGCCCGCGCGCAGGTCGTCCAGCGATTTGCCCGAGAGCTTGCCGTAACCCGGAAACCGGCGCACGGCGTAGTTCACGTCACCGTTGTCCGCCTGGTAGGCCAGGCCCTTGTCCTGCAGCCGGGCAATGAGCGACAGCATCTGCGGCACGTACTCGGTCGCCCGTGGCTCGACCGTGGGCGGCTCGATGCCCAGCACCGCGATGTCCTGGTGCATCGCGGCGGTCATCTCGTCCGTGAGCGCGCGCAGGCTGATGCCGCGTTCCAGCGCGCGGCGGATGATCTTGTCGTCGATGTCGGTGATGTTGCGCACGTAGGTGACGCGGTAACCGCTCACCTTGAGCCAGCGCTGCACCACGTCGAAGGCCATCATCATGCGGGCGTGGCCGATGTGGCAGAGGTCATAGATGGTCATGCCGCACACGTACATGCGCACATGGCCGGGTTCCAGGGGCTCGAACGCCTCCAGACGCCGCGACAGCGTGTTGTGAATTCTGAGTGTCATGAAAGAGGAAAAGCCGGGGCTCTGGAAGGGCTGGAATGCCCGCCAGGGGCTTCCATCAAGGGCATGGTGCGTGACACCCTGCACAGAAAGGGACGTGCTGCAGGCGCCCGACATTCGAGCTCATGAAGCCAACACCCCCTCAGATACAATGGGCCAGTATAGCCAGCCCGGGCTGCGCGCACGGGCCATCCCGGGCCGGGATGGCCAGTTTCCCGCCTTCCCGCACCCCGGTTCCATCCAGCCGCCTTCCGAGGTTCCATGCCCCACCCTGCCCCCTTCCGGTCTTCGTCCACCAGCCCTTCAGACCGCAGCCTGGCCGGATCGCGCGTCCGCATGCTGGCCCTGGTGGCGGCCCTGGCCGGCGCGCTGGCGAGCCCCATCGCGTGGGCCCAGGCAGACGAATACTCCGAGGTCACCCGACTGGTGCGTGCTGGCCAGTTCAATGAGGCACTGGGCAAGGCCGACCAGTACCTTGCCGGCAAGCCGCGCGACCCGCAAATGCGCTTCCTCAAGGGCGTGATCCAGACCGAAAGCGGCAAGCCCACCGAGGCCATTGCCACGTTCACCAAGCTCACGGAAGATTTCCCCGAGCTGCCCGAGCCCTACAACAACCTCGCCGTGCTGTATGCCGGGCAGAGCCAGTTCGACAAGGCCCGCGCAGCGCTCGAAATGGCGATCCGCACCAACCCCAGCTACGCCACCGCGCACGAGAACCTGGGCGATGTGTACGCCAAGCTTGCCAGCCAGGCTTACAGCAAGGCCTTGCAGCTCGACGGCGGCAACCAGGCTGTCGCTCCCAAGCTGAGCCTCATCCGCTCCCTGTTCGCACCTGAGAGCCGGGCCACCCGCCCGACCACGGTGGCAGCCGCCCCAAGCCCTGCACCCGCGCCGCGTCCGGCCCCCGCAGCCGCGCCAAGCGCGGCACCAGCGCCAGCGCCAGCCCCCGTGGCTGCTCCGGCGCCTGCACCCGCACCGGCCGCAGCGCCCGCCCCTGCGCCGGACCAGAACGGCGCCAGCGAGGTGGAAGCCGCGGTGCGGGCCTGGGCCAGCGCCTGGTCGTCCAAGAACATGAATGCCTACCTCGGCGCCTACGGGCCCAGCTTCAAGCCACCGGCCGGCCAGTCCCGCAGCGCGTGGGAAGCCGACCGCAAGGCCCGCATCGTGCCGCGTTCGCGCATCGACGTCGGCATCAGCGACCTCTCCGTCACTGTCAACGGTGACCGGGCCAGCGCACGTTTCCGCCAGGCCTACACCTCTGACAACCTCAACGTGACCAGCCGCAAGACGCTCGACCTGGTGAAGAGCGGCAACCGCTGGCTGATCACGCGGGAATCCACAGGTTCTTGATGGTCGGCTGGCGTCGTTCGCAAAGGGGTCATGCCAGCCTCCCGACGGTAAGCTTCGACGCTGGCTGGGGGTCTGGCCGGCGAGCGGCGCTGGGCTTGGGCGCGCTGGCGGCACTGCTCATCGGTGCCGTGCTGTTCAAGACCATGGGCCGCCCAGGCATTGACGCTGGCCCCACCACTGCCGGCCAAGTCGTCGAATCGGTACGTCTGGGTTCCTCTCCGTCCGAGATTCCTGTTGCTGCCGCTTCTGCCGGCAAGTCTTCCCTGGTGGACGCGGCGATTGCCAGCGTACAGTCTGCGGCGCAGTCTTTGGTCAGCGACGCACCGGGTAGCCTGCTGGCAAGGCCCCTGTCACCCGACGATTTCCAGCAGCTGGCACCCCAGCTGGGTCGGGCTGAAGCCCGGCTGATCGAGATCTATCAGCTGATTGCGCAGGGTTCGCATCGCCCGGCGCTCGCCCAGGCCGAGTCGCTGGTTCGGGACCACCCGAATTTCCAGCTCGCGCAGCTGGTGCTGGGCGATCTGCTGAGCCTGCAGACGCGCCCGGTGCACCAGCTGGGTGACGTGGCGTCCGCGCTGTCCGGTGGTGCCCGTGAACAGCTGGTGGCCCTGCGCGAAGAATCGCGCCGCCGTATGCGCGCCCTCACCGAGCGCCCGCCCGAGGGGCATGTGCCCACCCAGTTCCTCACGCTGTCCAGCCAGAGCCGCCACGCCATCGCCGTCGACGCGTCGCGCTCCAGGCTGTACCTGTTCGAAAACCTCGCCGCCACCCAGCCGGGCGGCGACAGCACGCCACGCCTGCGCCTGCTGGGCGATTACTACATTTCGGTGGGCCTCTCAGGCATCGACAAGTCGGTCGAGGGTGACAAACGCACGCCGCTGGGGGTTTACTACATCACGAGCAACCTCAAGGCCGATAACCTGCCCGACCTCTACGGCGTGGGTGCACTGCCCATCAACTATCCCAACGCGCTCGACCTGCAGCGCGGCAAGACCGGCAGCGGCATCTGGCTGCACGGCACGCCGCGCGAGCAGTTCGTGCGTGCGCCACAGGCTTCTGACGGCTGCGTCGTGCTGTCGAACCCCGATCTCCAGCGCCTGCTGGCGACCGTGCAGATCCGCACCACGCCGGTCGTGATCGCCCCCGAACTGCACTGGGTGGATCCGTCGGCTCTGGAAGGCGAGCGCCGCACCTTCGAGGACGCCTTGGAGGCCTGGCGCATGGTCAAGAGCAGCAGTGACCTGGACCGCCTGAAAGGGTTTTACTCCGCTCGCTTCGCGAACCAGGGGCGCGATCTGGCCCAATGGTGGCCCCGCGTGGAAAACGAGGCCCGCAGCTCGGGTGCCCGCGAGCTGCAGCTCAAGGATGTGTCCATCCTGCGATGGCGCGACCGGGAAGACACCATGGTGGTCACCTTTGGCGAGGTGGCCGTTGGCCAGACCCGCGGGGTGACCAAACGGCAGTACTGGATGCGCGAGCGCGACCAGTGGAAGATATTTTTTGAAGGGACCATCTGATGCAACGCTCACCCCAGCGACCCAACACCGCGCGCCGCCTGTTTGGCGCGCTGCTCGCCTCGTCCTTCGTGCTCGCCGCCGGCCTTCCAGCGGGCGCTGCAGCGCAGGAAAAGGCCGGCGTCCAGAAGGTGCGACTGACCACGTCAATGGGCGATATCGTGCTGGAGCTACAGCCCGAAAAGGCGCCCAAGACGGTTGAGAACTTTCTGCAGTACGTGCGCGACAAGCACTACGACGGCACCATCTTTCACCGAGTCATGGACGGCTTCATGATCCAGGGCGGCGGTTTCACCACCGACTTCCAGCAGAAGCCCACGCGCGCGCCCGTTCCCCTTGAAGCTTCGAACGGGCTGAAAAACGACCGCGGCACCGTTGCCATGGCCCGCACCGCCAACCCCAACTCCGCCACTGCGCAGTTCTTCATCAACGTGGTCGACAATGCCATGCTGAACGCCCCCAACCCCGATGGCCACGGCTACACCGTCTTCGGCCGCGTCGTGCAGGGCATGGACGCCGTTGACAAGATCCGTACTGTGGCGGTCGGCAACAAGGGTCCACACCAGAACGTGCCCACCACACCTGTCACCATCATCAAAGCCACCCTGGAGAAATGACCATGGCCAATCCCCAAGTCGAACTGCACATCGCCAACCATGGCGTGATCACGCTGGAACTGGACGCCGAGAAGGCGCCCCTGTCCACGGCCAACTTCCTGTCCTATGTGAACAAGGGCCACTACAACAACACCGTGTTTCATCGCGTCATCCCTGGCTTCATGGTCCAGGGCGGCGGCTTCGAGCCCGGCATGACGCAGAAGCCCAGCGACGCACCCATCAACAACGAGGCCAACAACGGCCTGAAGAACGAGCAGTACACCGTGGCCATGGCGCGCACCAGCGACCCCCACTCGGCCACGGCCCAGTTCTTCATCAACGTGGCGAACAACGGCTTCCTGAACCACACCGCACCCAGCGCACAAGGCTGGGGCTATGCCGTATTCGGCAAGGTGGTCTCGGGCGCTGACATCGTCAAGAAGATCGAGGGCGTGCCCACCGGCCGCAAGGGTTTCCATGACGACGTGCCGAAAGAAGACGTCGTGATCGAAAAGGCCGTGGCCCTGTAACTGCCGCCTGCCGCCCAGGCGGCACGCCGCCGCCTGAACCATGCCCAGCACGGCACCGCCCGACCGCTTCGCCGAACTGCACGCTCCCGCGCAGTGGCAAGCGGTCGAGTTCATTTCAGACCTGCACCTGCACGCCGCCGACCCCGCCACGTTCGCAGCCTGGCGCCGGTGGCTGGAACGCCCGTCTGCGCAGCGCGCCGATGCCCTGTTCGTGCTGGGTGACCTGTTCGAGGTGTGGGTCGGCGACGACCTGCTGGACGCCCCCGCCACCGGCGGGGAGGCGGACACCGAGCGTGCGTTCTACCGCGCCTGTGCCGCCCACCTCAACGCTTACAGCAAGCACACGCCCGTGTACTTCATGCACGGCAATCGCGACTTCCTGCTCGGGCCAGCGGGCCTGCAGCGCTGCGGCATGCAAGGCCTGAGCGACCCGACCGTGCTGTGCTTCCTGGGGCAGCACTGGCTGCTCAGCCATGGCGACGCACTGTGCCTGGACGACACCGACTACATGCGCTTTCGCGCCGCCGTGCGCCAGCCCGAGTGGGCGCGTGAGTTCCTGGCCCGGCCCCTGGACGAGCGTGAGGCCATCGCACGCCAGCTGCGACAACAGAGCGAAGCGCGCAAACAGGGCAGTGCCGGAGATCCGCAGCCCTGGACCGATGTGGACGCCGAGGCGGCCCGCACCTGGCTCGCCAGGGCCGGGGCCGGCACCCTCATCCACGGCCACACCCACCGACCCGCGCAGCATCAGCTGTCGGCCACCCAGCAGCGCGTCGTGCTGAGCGACTGGGACCTGGCGGCACGGCCTCCTCGCGCCGAAGTTCTGAGCCTGGATGCACAAGGCCTGCACCGGGTCGCGCTGGCGCCGGCCGGGTGACTGACGCACGCATGAGCCTGATCGGCCACCTGCCCGGCTTCGCCCAGCGCTGGCTGCCCCGGCGCTGGCGCCAGCCGCCGCCCCTGCCGGCGCGGCTGTGGCAACACACGCTGCGGCGCCACCCTTTTCTGGCGAACCTCCCAAGCGGCGAGCAAGACCGCCTGCACCTGCTGTGCGCGCATTTCCTGGCCGAGAAGGAGTTCCACGGTGCCAACGGACTGGTCATCACCGACGCCATGGCGCTGGCCATCGCAGCGCAGGCCTGCCTGCCGCTGCTCCATATGGCAGCGCCCGGCCACGACAGCGGCCCGCTCGCGGTGCTGGACTGGTACGCCGACTTTGTGGGCATCGTCGTGCAGCCCGGCGCGGCGGTCGCCCAGAGGGAAGTGACCGATGGCAGCGGGGTGGTGCACCGATACCGCGAGGTGCTGGCCGGTGAAGCCATGGACCGTGGGCCGATCATGCTCAGCTGGACCGAGGTGGCCCATGCACCCGAAGCAGCAGCTGCCGGGCACAACGTCGTGATCCACGAATTTGCCCACAAACTGGACATGCGGGGGATGCAGGCCGGTGAGCAGCCCGACGGTGCGCCGCCCTTGCCGCCCGGGTTTGCCGGGCGACCGGACGCCGCAGATGCCCGAGGACACTGGCGCCAGACCATGACCGAGGCGTTCACGCGGTTTCGCGAGGCAGTGGCGATGGGCGAGCGCTTTGGAGGCGAGCGCCCCTGGCTCGATGCGTACGGCGCCACCCACCCGGCAGAATTCTTCGCCGTCAGTTGCGAGGCGTACTTCGTCAACCGGCCGCGTTTCGAGCAGGACTTCCCGGATCTGGTGGCGCTCTTCGACGCGTTCTTCCACCCCGCCCCCTGAGTCAGCCCCCGCGCCTGCGGGGGCTCGCCCCACCCAGCTCTCAGCGCTTCAGCAGCGCCTTCAGCACGTTCTGCAGGCGCCGCGCGGCGGCTTCGTCGAAGCCGCTCGCCAGCACGGCAGCCACATCGTGTGCCCAAGTCTCGGCCGGTGCCGCTGCGTGACGGCGCGTGAGCAGCTGCAACTGCAGCATGCGCCGATCGCTGATGTGCTCGGCGGGCGTGGGCACCTCAGCGGCCATTTCCAGGCGCAACAAGGTTTCGCTGCTCGCGGCAGCGGGGGCCTTGGCAAGCGCCGCCGCCCACGCACCGCGTGTGCCCGGGGACACTTTTCCACCCAGGGCCTGAGCCGTGGGCAACTGTTCCGCATCGCGCTGCTGCCAGGCGGCCATCAGCTGGGTGAGCACCTCGCCGTGTGCCTGGGCGGCCAGCTTGCGCAGGCTGGCCTGTGCCAGTTCGATGGCCTGGCGCTGGGCGCGAAACGCCGCGTCGCCCAGACGGGGCCCGCGGGCTTCGCGCTCGTCGCGCCAGTCGGGACGGTCACGGAATCCGCCGGCACCAGGGCCGCGTGCGTCCCGTTGGCCCCGTGGGTCCGACCGGCCCGCAGCGCCGTCACGGCGATCGCCTGGGCGGTCTCCGCGTCGGGCGTCGCGCGCCGGAGCTTCGGCCTTCTTCATTCCGGGGCGGTCGTCGCCACGCACCGCCACCACTTTCTTCGGCGCGGCAGCCGGCACTGCGGGGGTAGGTTCTCCCGCGTCGCTCGTCGGCTCGGCACCCTCGGGGTCAACCGCGGGGCTTTCCGTGGCAGCTGCTGGGGCAGCTGGAGCCGCAGTTGCAGTGCGGCCCGCCGGGGATTCCGATGCAGGCGCAGCCGGCTGTGCCGCCAGAGCGGACTCCAATTCGGCCATGGCCGTGCGGATCTGCTGGGCATCGCCACTGGCACTGGCGGCCTCCAGGGCGCGCGAGGCGTCCAGTACCCGCTGGTCGTGTGCGCTCAAGGCCGTAGCCGATTTTTCGCGATCGGAGCTCTTGCGGGCAAACGCCTCGTCGATGGGCTGGCGGAAGGCTTCCCAGAGCTTCTGCTCGTGCTTGCGCTCCAGCGGCACGGCGTGCGCCTCGGCCTGCCAGCGCTGCTGCAGCGCCTTCACGGCGTCGATACGCAGAACCGGTGCCGCACCCAGCGCAACGGCTTCATCGATCAGTGCACGACGACGGGCGTTGCTCTCGGCCTGCGCCGCCTCCAGTCGGGCGTGTGCCTTGTGCATGGCGTCCTTCCAGACGGGCTGGATATCGGCAAAAGCCTTTTCGCTCAGGTGCCCGGCCTCGCGCCAGCGCTCCGAAAACGCGTGCAATTCACGAATCTGGGCCTTCCAGTCATCGCTGGTGGCATGGGTTTCCGTCCAGGCCTTGAGCTCTTCGATGATCGCCAGGCGCTGGGCCTTGTGCGCGTCGGCCTGCTGGCGCACCTGGGCCAGCCAGGCCTCGACGACCTTGTGCGCCTCGGTGCAGGCTTCGTCAAAGCGCTTCCACAGCGCGTGATTGGGCTGCCCGCCCTGGTCGGTGGCTTTCCATTGATCACGCAGGCTGCGCAGGGTTTCCTGCATCTTGCGACCACCCATGCGCTGGCCTTCGGGCGCCTGAAGCAGGCCCTCGGCTTTGGCAACCAGCTCTTCGCGCAACTGGTCGGCGCGCCAGCGCTGCCAGCCTTCCAGCTCACCGGCCTGAGACAAGGCAGCATGGGCGCGCGCCTCCAGCTCGCTGCTGATCGAACGGGCATGGCTCTTGAGCAGTGCGCGCACGTCGGCCGCAGCCTTGGGTGTGGCCTTGCCGTGACCTTCGGCCAGTTCACGCTCCAGCACGGACAAGGCTTTGTCCAGATCAGCAGCGACCCGGGCTCGACGTTCCTGAGCTGCCTGCGTGTCCTGGGCGTTCTTCTCTGCGGGTGCTGGCGTTTCGATGCCCCGCGCCGCGCGCAGCTCATCGGCCCACACCGGCACGGCAGGCAGGGGCGCCTCAGGGTCCGCGTCTGCCGCCACCGTCTGGGCCAGGGCGGCCTCAAACGCGTCCCACACCAGCTGCAGCTGGCTGCGCGAGGCCTCCAGCATAGGAGGGAACTTGGGTTCCACGCTGGTCCACTGTGGGTCCTGCATCAGCGTCGAGGCCTGCTGCTGCCAATGCTGCACATCGGCGCGCAAGGCGTCGGCGCTGGCCTGGGCTTCGCGCCAGGGCTTGGTGGACAGCACCTCGATGCGCTGCGCCATCAGCACCGCGGCCTCGCGCTCCACCTGCACCCGGTGCTGCACATCCTCGATGGCTCTCACTCGCTCGGCCAGCGCCTGTTTGAGTGTGGACAGGGGCTCGCGCGACAAGGGCGCACCGGCGCGCGCCGCATCGCGCTGCCAGGCCAGCGCGTCGGCCAGGTTCAGGCGCGAATGGTCCAGCAGAGCCTGCGCCTTCTGAGCCCATTCCACGCCGATCTGCTCCTGGGACTTCTGGCGCTTGAGTTCATCCAGACGCTCTTTCAGCGGCTTGGCGGCGCCACGGTCGCGGTGCGACAGTTCCTTGAACACATCATTCATCTGTTCCAGCGACGGGTTCGACGCCAGCCACTCGCGCACCCGCGCAGCCCGCTCGCCCGAGGTGGGAGCCGAAAAGGCACCACCGGTCACCGCATCAAGCGGATGCGCGGCGGAGGCGGCAGAGGATTTGGCGGGTGCGTTCACGGACGAGTCAGGAGCGGTGGACTGGGGCGACGGCTTGCGCAGGGAAAACAGCGACATATATGAATGGAAACTTCTGAGAGTCGGCGACCCACGCCAGAACGCGACGGGCCAAGTGGCTATTGTCGCCGGTGTTGAGGTTTGCAGATGCAAGGCACATGGCGTGCCTCGCGCTGCGGCTATCACGGGACCGTTGGCTCTCTGCCTCTTGATCGCCGCAACATGGCATCCATCCAAAAAGAAACCCCGGAAAGCCAAGCCTTCCGGGGTTGACGGCGGGCATGTTGCACTTGCCGTCGGCTTTGGCGGCGAGAGTTGGATGTCTCACCAGCCTGGGAGCAACAGATTGCTCCCGTGGGACCGGCAGGCAGTGAACTGCGGTGCCGGGAATGCCTGTCGTGATGACAGACGCCCGCAGCTTACGCCGGGCATGCCCTGTGCGCAAGAACCGTTCAGCGACTGGTGAAACCACGGAGCAATTCGGCCCGCTGAGATGCATAACACCGAGAGCCGGCCAGCCCCTGTGGCAGGGCATGGGTGGCCCAAAGGGAAGCCAACGGTCCGATTTTCCGATCAACGGTCATGCGCACCCATTTGCTTGCGAGCACCTGTTCTCGCGGGACGAAGCGCTACGAGATTGAAAGGAACAGCCTGGATAGACATAAATGTCATAAAAAACAGGATTGATATCATTGACTGGGTATGTTTATACCCCTACTATTCGCCGGCTTTGCCCAACAAGGGTAAACCCGACCGCTGCCGGCACCCGGCTAATTCGAACGCACGACCTAGAGGTCAGGCCATCGATGGCGACCCAATCAGCTGCATGCGGCCTCTCACCCGAGGCCACCGCGGCGCCGAAAGGAGCGACAACATGACTGAGCAACTTCAACCCGCGCCCAAGGGAAACACACCGCTGTTTCGCGCACCACTGCAGGCTGCCTGCCGAGATCTGTACCAGGGTTTCCTGCACACCACCCAGAACAGCCTGGCACTGATCGGAACGGTGCTCGCCGTCGCCCTGATCGTATTTGGCGCGCGCCCCGATCTGCGCGACAACGCTGAACAACGCTTGCTGGGCTGGCTGATGGAACGCCAGGAGACCCTGGCCAGCGCAGACAGCGATGCGATGGCTTTCCCGGCCGAGCTGACCGCCATCGAGCGCGTCACGGCGACCGAACCGCACGCACTGCCAAAAGCACAGGCCAATGTGGCCTTCTGGCTCAGCCGGAAATACCGCGTCGCTCCCGAGCCCCTGAGCGCCCTGGTGGCAGAGGCCTTCGAGATCGGTCAGCGCGTGCAACTCGATCCCACCTTGATCCTGGCGGTGATGGCCGTGGAATCCCGCTTCAACCCCTTCGCCCAGAGCCCTGTGGGCGCCCAAGGGCTGATGCAGGTGATGACCCGCGTACACACCGATAAATACGAAGACTTTGGCGGCCAGCTGGCGGCCTTTGACCCGGTGTCCAACCTGCGCGTGGGTGTGCGGGTGCTGCAGGACTGCATCAAACGCGCTGGCTCGATTGAAGGCGGGCTGCGCCTCTATGTGGGCGCCGTGACCACCGACGGCAGCTGGTACATCGACAAGGTCATGGCCGAGCACGCCCGCATTCGCAGCGTGGCCCTGGGCAAGCCAGTGTCGCCACAGGCGCAGCAGGTGCGCACTGTCCAGGCCGTGCAGCCAGCAGTACCCAAAACCGTGCCAGCTCCGCGGGACGAGCTGGAAGCCGAGGTCACCACCCCCGTGGCCCGACCCGCTGAAGCCCTGTCTCATTCCTGATCCTGCGGCGTGGCGCGCACAAGGTGCCGCGCAACCCCGTAGCAGCGAAGTGCAGTCCAGCCGGCTAAAATAGCCGGGTACGCAACTGGCGATAGGCGTTCCATCTGCACCGCGGATCTGTGAACTGCTGACGTGGCCCCCCGCACACTCATCACGCCCCAACGCGTGCCCGTGCGAGACAACCACTGGGAAGCGTACCGCCTGGCCAGCCATCGGCAGCCGGGTGTTCAGCCGTTCGCCTGGGCAGCCCCTGTATGCGTCCACACCGCGCAGGGATTCAAGTCATTCAGGACTGCCACACATGTACGACCGCAACATCCTCATCGAACAAACCGACCCCGAGCTGTTTGCCGCCATCCAGGCCGAAAACGCGCGCCAGGAACACCACATCGAACTGATTGCGAGCGAGAACTACGCCTCGCCAGCCGTGATGGCTGCGCAAGGTACGCAACTCACCAACAAGTACGCCGAAGGCTACCCGGGCAAGCGCTACTACGGCGGCTGTGAATTTGTCGACGTTGCCGAGCAACTGGCCATTGATCGCGTCAAACAGATCTTCGGCGCGGACGCGGCCAACGTGCAGCCACACTGTGGCGCTTCGGCCAACGAGGCGGTGTTCCTGGCTTTCCTGAAGCCTGGCGACACCATCATGGGCATGAGCCTGGCCGAAGGGGGCCACCTCACGCACGGCATGGCGCTGAACATGAGCGGCAAGTGGTTCAACGTGGTCAGCTACGGCCTGAACGACAAGGAAGAGATCGACTACGACGCGATGGAGCGCAAGGCCCACGAATCCAAGCCCAAACTCATCATCGCGGGCGCCTCGGCCTATAGCCTGCGTATCGATTTTGAACGCTTTGCCAAGGTAGCCAAAGACGTCGGCGCCATCTTCATGGTCGACATGGCGCATTACGCAGGCCTCATCGCCGCTGGCGTTTACCCGAACCCTGTGCCGTTTGCCGACGTGGTGACCTCCACCACCCACAAGAGCCTGCGCGGCCCGCGTGGCGGCATCATCCTGATGAAAGCCCAGCACGAGAAGGCGATCAACAGCGCCATCTTCCCCGGCCTGCAGGGCGGCCCGCTGATGCACGTGATTGCGGCCAAGGCCGTTGCCTTCAAGGAGGCGCTGGCCCCCGAGTTCAAGATTTACCAGCAGCAGGTGCTGAAAAACGCGCAAATCGTGGCCGAAACACTGACGCAGCGCGGCCTGCGCATCGTCAGTGGCCGCACCGAAAGCCATGTCATGCTGGTGGATCTGCGCGCCAAGGGCATCACCGGCAAAGAAGCCGAAGCCGTGCTGGGCAGCGCCCACATGACGATCAACAAGAACGCCATTCCCAACGACCCGGAAAAACCCATGGTCACCAGCGGCGTGCGCATCGGCACGCCGGCGATGACCACCCGTGGCTTCAAGGACGAAGAAGCGCGCCTCACCGCCAACCTGATTGCCGACGTGCTCGACAACCCGCGCGACGCGGCAAACATCGACGCAGTGCGCGCCAAGGTCAATGCGCTGACCAGCCGCTTCCCGGTTTACCAGTAACCATGGTGCCGGCGGTAGCTACTGTTTTGATAGCTGCTTGCGCCCGCTGCATATGGGCTGGAGGCCAATAATGCTTGAAAATTTGGGCCTTTCCGCATGAAATGCCCGTTCTGCGGCAACCTCGAAACCCAGGTCGTTGAGACCCGGGTGTCGGAAGACGCGGACTTCATACGCCGCCGCCGCCAGTGCGGCGCGTGTGAAAAACGCTTCACCACCTACGAGCGGCCCGACGTCAACTTTCCGGCCATCGTCAAAAAGGACGGGCGCCGCATCGAGTACAAGCGCAGCAAGATCCTGGGCTCCATGAACCTCGCCCTGCGCAAGCGCCCGGTCAGCACCGAGCAGGTGGACTCGGCGATCGAACGGATCGAGGAAAAGCTGCTGAATCTCGGCCTGCGTGAAGTGCCCTCCACGCGGCTCGGGGAGCTGGTGATGCGCGAGCTGAAAAAGCTCGACAAGGTGGCCTATGTGCGTTTTGCCAGCGTCTACCGCAGCTTCGAGGACATCGACGAGTTCAAGACACTGGTGGATGAGGTGCGGCGGTAGCAAATAGTCAGATTGACTATTTATAGCAATCAGCCGACGGGCTGTAGCAGATTAATGGTAGTGGGAGCCCGACGGTCGGAACCGGCAACTTCAGCCCCGGTTCCTATACTGAGCCCATGCCCCAGTACCCCACCATCAGCAGGAAGCCACCGCTCTCCAGATCAGACTGGTCTGGGGTTTCCCTTGGGGGATCCAGTTCGGGATTCACCATCATTGAACTATTGGTCACGATTATTGTATTGGGCGTCATCCTCGCCTTGGGGCTTCCGAATTTGAGGGAGTTCATGGTTCGCAACCAGGCGATCAGCGTGACCACCGAATTTTCCAGCGACATTGCGCGGTCCAGAATCGAGGCCATCAGCCGAAACAACTGCGTGACCATCTGCATGTCCGGCAACACGGCCAATGCATTGACAGGAGGCACCCCTACCTGCGCAACGGCAGGGGACAACTGGCAAGGGGGGTGGATCATTTTCTCCAATCCTAGCTGCAGTAGCACGCAAAACAACCCCACCACCAATGGCTCCAGCCTGATTTCAGTACGACAGGCGGGGGCTGATACGTTTCAACTGAAGGCCAACCCCACGGCTGTGCGAAGGTTCATGTTTGAATCGCGAGGCCTCACCAATAGTGGGCAGTCGAATTTCACGCTGAGCTATGAACCGGAGAGTGTCAGTAGCCCCCACTATCGTTCCATTTGCATCAGTTCTGCAGGACGAGTAACCATCAAAGAGTATGCAGGGGTAAGCGCATGTCCATGATGACCAGCCAGCGAGGTGCGGGCCTGATTGAAGCCCTTGTAGCCATTCTTGTACTGTCCATTGGCCTGTTGGGCATGGTGGGCATGCAAACCGCCTCCGCCAAATTCGAGCAAACGGGGTGGGTGAGATCTGCACTTTCTTCAAATATCAGCAGCCTGGCAGACCGCATCCGGGCCAACGCCAGTGCGGACGCCACTGCCTACACCTTTACCAGAACATATGCCGCGGAACGGGCCTCCATTGAGGCCACGCCTTTGCCCAACAGCTATCTCACCCCGTCAAAAGACTGTAACGCCGAGGCTTGCACCAGCGCAGAACTGGCGCTCTATGACCTGCAGGTCTGGCGTAGCGACTTAAACCAGCAACTTCCAGGCGCCGTAGGTTTTGTGACTCCCACGGGCGTGAAAGGGGTTGATCTACGCTTTGGAGTCACCGTGGCCTGGTTCAATAAAGACAACCTTGACGGGACAGCTTTACGCCAGCCCGTGGCTTGTACCGCCGCCACAGCAGGTATTGCCGCACGCAACTGCTGTCCCAGCGCGGTAGGCACTCCAGCGGCCCTGGCAGGCGTTCAGTGCGTCAACCTGGAGATTATTCCGTGATCCACGCCGGTTACCACCGTAAGGCATCCCTGGCCTCGCAAAACGGGTTGAGCCTGATCGAACTGCTGGTGAGTCTGGTCATCAGCCTGATGATCGCGCTGGCCGCTGCCGCAGCCTATCTGGGAACACGCAGTACCGCCACGGCGATGGCCAACATTGCGGGGATGAACGAGACCGGAAAACTTGCGCTGGATATGGTCGGGCGCGAATTGCAAATGGCAGGGTTTTACCCCGCCATCGTTTCCACAAGCGCGACCAATCTCAACCTCATGGGCCAGTTCAGCAACACAAAAAACACGACTGTCGCGGCCTACAACCAGGGCTTGTTCGGCTGCGACGGCGGAATGTTTAATCCGACCACGGGCGCATGTCCCACTGCAATCGCTGGCGCCCCGGACTCGGTGGTGATTAATTACTTTGCAAGAACCGAACTCGACGCGGCGACCTTTACCAGCGGCTTCGACTGCCAGCGAGTCAATGTTTCAGTGGATCCCAGCAACGTCATTCAGGCGGCTACGGGGCGGCCTCTTTATGTTTCGAACCGGTTTGGACTGACCAATACAACCTATACCAAGCCAGGGCCCGGAGGCACAACACAAACCGTCACGACCAAAAGCCTCGCCTGCAATGGCAATGGAAAAGCCACCGAAACCACGGTGTATCAACCGCTCTTCGAAGGAATTGAAGACATGACCTTTGCTTATGGGGCGCATGACGGGACCGGAAGCCTTTCTCCGCAAAGGTATTACACGGCGGCAGAAGTGACGGCCTTACCCGTTGTAGGAACGTTGACCGGCTGGCAACGCGTGACCGCTGTGCGCGTGTGCGTGCTGACACGCGCGCCCGACAACATCAGGACTCAGGACAAGGCCGGCAGCTCACGCTCCTACACCAACTGCAGGAATGCTACCGTCGTTTACGCAGCGACTGACCGTTCTCTCTACAAGAGCTACGAGCGTGTATTTGCAATCCGGAACAACCTGAATGGAACCTTCTAATGAAGCTCGGCATGTTCCCACGAAGCCCAACATCATCGGCCCACCCCGAAGGCGGCGTTGCGCTCCCTGTGGTCCTGATGTTTCTCCTGGTCATCACGATTCTGGGTACCTTGGGCATTCGACGTGCTACCACCGGCGAAACGCTGTCCAGAAACCAGTTGGACTATGAAGTCGCCCGCCAGGCAACCGAAGCCGCCCTGCGTGATGGTGAGCGGGATCTGCTGCTGAATGTGTCGGCCATCATGCCAAATGCACTCTGCCCTCGCAACACGGACAGACCCTTGGCCAGCGCACTTGGCGCGCCCGCCTTCGACACGGATTGCCCGCGCGGCCAATGCCGGTTTGAATTGTCTTATTACGACTCAAGCAACTACACCACTGTCACCAACCCCGAACCCTGGTGGCCCACCATCAATAGCAAAAATGGGCGATGGGATGGCGATCCGGCGGCTACCCCCAGCACCAAACCGGGTGATGCAACGGGTGCCAACGTCAACTGTACGTTCAATGGCTCAGTGCCGCTAGGCACATTCACCGGCGTTGCACGCATTGCCGGCGTGGCAAGGCAGCCTGAATACCTCATTGAATACCTTGCCAGAGCCGACGACAAGGTGATGCGCATCACCGCGCGTGGTTTTGGTGCTGACATCAATACCGAAGTGGTCATGCAAACCTATTTCCGACCGTACTTGCGATAAGGAACACGTCATGAAAAAAATCCTAACTGCGGTCGGACTGTTTTTTGCGCTGACCTGCTGGCAAGCGCCGGCACTTGCACAAGCCCTGACACCGGCGATACCCCCCAACATCGTGACCTCCACCCCGAGGCCAATGATCATGCTGAACATGTCGAAAGACCATCAGCTTTTTTACAGGGCTTATGACGAATTTTCTGATCTTGATGGCGATGGGCTTCCCGAAACCACCTACAAGCACAGTTTTAACTACTACGGCTACTTCGACTCCTACAAGTGCTACAGCTACAGCGGCACAACAAACCGCTTTGACCCCGTCAGCACCAACACCAACAAATATTGCACGGGCAACTGGAGCGGTAACTTTCTGAACTGGGCCACCATGACACGCGTGGATGTGGTGCGCAAGGTTCTGTATGGCGGTCACCGTGTGACCGACACCGCTGCGCTCACCGTGCTCGAACGGGCCAGTTTGCCTACAGACGCCCACTCGTTTGCCAAGTACTACAAGGGAGATGACCTTGCCCAGCTCACGCCCTTCAGCGCATCCCAGTTGGCTGCGTCGGCCACCATCAGCAACAATGGCAACAATAGCGCGAGGCGGCAGGTCCGGTTTGTTGCAGCTAGCAACAAGGCGTATCAGAACAATGACGGCAGCGCACCCTCTGCAGCAACCGCAGCCACCTGTGAAAGCAAGGTCAATGCTTACTACGCCGCCCAGGATCCACCCACTACGCCTCCACCTGACTACCACTGCGTTACCCACTCGGTTACCCTGAACAGCACGTTCACCATAGAGGTGGGAGATCAGGTGAGGGCCGTTGACCAGGGCAATGCAGCACGCTATATGGAAGGCGTTGCCTTGGAGGTCAACAGTACCGATGGCTGGTTCAACATGGTGGTTACGCCAACCGGTTATGTAACACCGGGCAGCGCCAGCACCAATTACAAAGATTGGACTATTCAAAATCTGACTCAAACCTCAGCCACCATCTGCAACACCACCCTGGGCGACAACCTGACCGCGAACTCCCCGTTCAACACCAACACGGCGGGCAATGGAGACTCCCATACCAATGCCAACCCGCCCTTAATGCGTATTGCGCGGGGTGACTACCAGCTGTGGAATGCCAATGAACGCTGGCAGTGCTATTGGAGCGGTGAAAAAAGCGCATCCAATGGCAACAACGTGGGGATTACCGGATTGGGAGCAGGCTCAAGCAATCCGACTAGGGCCACGCATGGCGTGGTCGTGGGGGGAAGTGGGCCGGACTTTATCGTTCGTGTCTCAGCCTGCAACTCAACACTGCTGGGCGCCGAGAACTGCAAGCAGTACCCCTCAGGCAACTTCAAGCCTCAGGGGCTGCTGCACGAGTATGGGGAAGGCAATCTGGCCGAGTTTGGCTTGATGACCGGTTCTTTTGCAAAAAACATCAGTGGTGGCGTGCTTCGTAGCAATATCGACTCGTTCCGAGGCGAGGTTAACTACACCACGGATGGCACCTTTACAGCCGCGCAGGGCATTGTTTACACATTGAACAAGCTGCGGATCTATGGCTACCGCTATAGCGATGGCACCTACATAGGCGATGGCAACTGCACCTACCAGCTTACCTCGCTGACCGACAATCAGTGCACGAGCTGGGGTAACCCCATGGGCGAAATGTTCACGGAATCACTGCGATACCTGGGCGGCTTGTCTGCCAGTTCAGCTTACGACTACACCCAGACAGGTTCCAAGGATGCAGCCATGGGGCTCCCGAAACCGGCGTGGATCGACCCGGTGAACCGCGCCAATGCCACCGCAAAAACAGCAGCCGACGCCATTTTTGGCCAAGGACAATGCCGCGCCATCAACGCCATCAACTTCAACGCCAGCGTCACGTCTTACGACAACAATACTGGAACCCAATGGAGTCCGTTTGCGACCCTGCCGACCAGCCCCAGCCTGGTGAACATGATCAATGTGATTGGCACGGACGAAGGCATTCACGGCAACAACTGGTTCATTGGCAACAACGGCGTCACCAACGACGGCACCTGCACCAGCAAAACCATCTCCACCCTGGCTGCAGCAACAGGCCTGTGTCCCGATGCCCCCTCCTATGCCGGGTCTTACGCGCTGGCAGGTGCCGCTTACTGGGCCAGAACCAACCCGGTCCGCACGCCTACAGCAGCTCAACTCAGCGCCAACGCCGATGCGTTCAAGGTCAAGAGCTTTTCAGTGGCGCTGGCACCTGGTAAGCCGCGTATCGAAATTCCACACCCCACCGTTGCCGGTCGAAAAATCATCCTTCAACCGTCTTACCAGTTGCTGGTGGGCGGCGGCATCGGCAGTGGAACGCTGGTCGATTTCCGTGTGGTAGGCGTACCTACTGCCACTTCGGGTAAGTTCCTGATCGTCTGGGAAGACTCGGAACAAGGCGGTGATTATGACAGCGACGTTTCGGGCATCCTGCGTTACGAGGTCGTCGGTAGCAAGCTTTATGTTTACACCCGGGTTTTCAACGCCGCTACTGCGAACCCGCAGGGCTTCGGCTACACCATCTCGGGAAGCACTAAAGACGGGGCGCACTTCCACTCCGGTATTCTTAACTACAACTTCACCGACAGCACCACGCTGCTCGTGAGGCGCACCGACGGCACTGCGCATCCCAATATCAATGCTTCGGGCGGTTGCAACAACTGTCAGGTCAATCAGGATGAAAGCCGGGCGGAATATGATTTCGGCACCACCACGGCCGGACAATTGGAAGACCCCCTCTGGTATGCAGCGAAATGGGGTGGCTTCAGCAAGAACGAGAACGTCACCAATCCGCCGTCTGATCCCAAGGTCTATTTCGAGAAACCCACTGCGGACAAAGCCAACTGGGACGTAAAAAAACTCGACGGAACACCTGGCGCAGACGGCTTTCCGGATAACTACTTCCTCGCAATTCGACCCAGCGAGCTTGAAAAGGCGCTCAGAGCAGCCTTCAGTGCCATTGTGGGCGCATCCAATACGGCACCAGCCGTGGCGTCAGCCCAGATCCAGTCTGGCAGTCTGAAATACTTGGCCAGCTTTGACGGCGATGATGGGCACGGCGAACTCCTGACTTTCATCGTCAAGGCAGACGGCACCTTTGATGTCCGCCTGAAAACGGACGGCACCCTTGACCGCGAGTACTACTATTGGGCCGCCCACACCAAGTTGACGGCGCTGGCTCCAGCATCGCGCCAGATCATCACCAATGTGGGCAATTCAACCGGCCTGCCATTTACGTGGGCAGCCCTGTCAGATCCCGTCAAAACCATTGCCTTTGGTGGCACCAACGCCACTGCGGAAGCCAAATTCAACTGGTTGCGAGGCAGTCGCACGGACGAAACGCCTAATGGGTTCCGGTTTCGCAAGCGCAACGCCAACTCCATCATGGGTCCCGTTGTGAGCTCCAACCCAACGGTAACCTCTCCACCGAATGCCGACTTTTTTGGCAGCAGGTTCCCCAACTATGGCGCCTTCGTTACCCTACACAAGAATCGCAAAAGTGTTGTCTGGGTGGGTTCAGGCGATGGCATGCTCCATGGATTCAATGCCGCCACATCCACCGCTACGGGCGGAACGCCCATCGTTTCCTACGTACCGCAGCTCCTTCACTCCCGTCTGCAGGACTGGGTTGATCCGGCTGGCGAAAAAGTGCAGGCCTTCCAGGACGGCACCCCTTATTCAGCTGATGTGCTGCTGGGTTCCACCATTACCAACACGGGGGATCCCGCTTACGATGCCGCCGCCCCTGCGGCAGCTTGGAAAACCTATCTGTTTGCCTCCCTCGGACGCGGCGGCAAGGGTATCTTTGCACTTGATGTCACCGACCCGGATGCATTGACTGAAACCAACGCGGCCAGTATCTTCAAATGGCAATTCTCCGAGGCGGATGACAACAGCGGCGACCTGGGCTACAACCTGGCCCAAATGGGCACAACCAGCCGAGTCAGTGAACAATCTGGAGCCGTGGCAAAAATGAACAACGGCAAATTCGCCGTACTCATGCCGAACGGCATCAATAGCACTAACGGCTCGGCAGCCCTCTACATCCTGTTTGCCAATGGCCCGTATGGAGGGGTGTGGTCTCCGTCTACAAATTACGTCAAACTCGTGGCAGACGGGGGGCCCGCCAATGGGCTTTCACAAGCCACATGGGTGGATACCAACAATGACGGTGTGGCTGACTACATCTATGCCGGTGACTTGAAGGGTAACTTGTGGAAGTTTGACGTATCCAGTTCCAACCAGGCCAACTGGAAAGTCGCCTACGCCAATGCCGACGGAACGAATAAACGCCCATTGTTTATCGCAAAACAGTCTGACGCGTCTGCGCTTCGGCTACCAATCACCTCCGCGCCCGAGTACCGCTTTCATCCACTCGGCGGCGTAGTGATTAATTTTGCAACCGGAAAATCGGTTGTGCCTTCGGATTTCCCGGATGGTTCGGGCCGAACTCACACCATCTTTGGCATCTGGGACAACCCTGTCTACTCCAGCGCAAGCTATGTATCCACTCCGACCTTACTGGACGATGCCAGCACTGGTCTGCCCCGTCTTCGTACCCAACTTGCGGCACGTACCTTCAACCGTATCACCGTCGACGACACAGACCCAACCAACGGCGTTGTAGGTGAAGGCTATGTCACCGGTAGTGCCATAGACTGGACGAGTAAGAAAGGATGGTTTGTCGGTCTTCCGAACACCTCGGAAATGGTTGTCAGCAATCCTACGATTACGCAAGGACTGCTTGCCACGGTTTCCATTGCCCCGGCGGCAACCAGTGCCAGTATCTGTTTCAGTGGCCCAGTTGCGTATGCCACGTTCCTGGACCCGATTAGTGGCCTACTGGATTCGGATGTTTTTGGAACAATTACCATTGGTGGCATAACCTATCGCACGGCGTCGATAAAAATTACCGATCAGCGCGTCACGTTCTCCAGAGATGCAACCAACACCGCATGCGCTGCAGGCCAGCAGAATTGCACCCGCATCATCGGAGAAACGACTGACGAGACTGCGAAATCTCCGAATTCGTCGGCGCGAATCTACTGGCGTGAAATCCCCTCCTTCAAGACAAGGTAAGACAAACATGAAACACGCTCAACAAGGGTCGGCAATCGGCGGCAGGTGGCGCTGCACCAAACGCGTCAATGGTGGCTTTACGCTCATCGAACTCATGATCGTCGTCGCCGTCATCGGAATTCTTGCCGCTGTCGCCTTCCCGAGTTACCAGGAATCGGTCGCCAAGAGCAGGCGGGCAGAAGTCCGAACCATCCTGCTGGAGGCCTCTCAGTGGATGGAGCGCCATTACTCCGAAAATTTCAGGTACGACGTCAACACCGCAGGAACGGCTGTTGCAGAGATATTCCCCGCAAGCCTGGCACAGTCCCCCAGGGACTCAGGAGGCGCCTACACCATTGCAGTATCAGCATCGGCGGCAAGAAGCTACACCCTCACGGCAACGCGCGTTGCAGGGGGGCCAGTGGCGTCTGACAAGTGTGGTAATTTTCAGATCACCAACACGGGCGTCAAAAGCAACCCCGGATTCTCCACATCTTCCTTCAGCTCTGCGACGGCAGCCGCTACGGCATGCTGGAAGTAGTTGTCGTTCGCGAGGTGAGAGCAAAGGCCTGAAGTGAAATTCAGTGAACTGCCGGACCTGCGGTGGATGGTCGCAATTGCTGCCTCCGTGGCCCTGCACTGCGGAATCTTTGTCTCACAGCCGCTATTTTCGCGTTTTGGCTCGCCTCCGGGACAAACCCAATCCGGCGGTAGCGTGCAGCGCACAGTTGTTCGCGTAATCGAACAAACGCCAGGGTCCGTGGGTGACCTCCCAATGACAGCAACAACACTAGCAACGCCTGAAGTACCTAAACCAGTCAAGATCGAAGCGGGTGGTGTCGGGGACGCTACGGCAACAATGCAGCTGAACCCTTGGCGCCTCGACGCCGACACCAAGTTTTACACCATTGCAGAGGTAGACCAACCAGCGCTCCCTGTCCTGACCTGGCAACTCTCTCCGCAAATTCTTGCTGCTCTCCAACTTCGACACCTGGTCGTTCAGGTCTGGATCGCGGAGAATGGAGATATTCTTAATGTGGCGTTACTTTTCTCGCAACCGGAAATCTCGGAAGAGCAGAAGCAGAACATCGAACAGAGCTTGGTGCAAACCCAGATGACTCCGGCCACTAAAAATGGCCGACAGGTAGCCAGCCAACGAACACTCGAAATGGCCCTTGAGTTCTGATTTTCCGAACGCGTCATAGCGGGTACGTTCTTTGGCACAAAATTGGCTGGTTTACCTTGACCTCAAGCAACATGATGACAAATGCCCAGGAGCTGGCCTGGGACTCCCTGCTCCTGACCTCTCCAAACCCCCGGGTTGGTGCGCTCTACATGTCTGCTGACGGTCGGGTCCTGGGCAGGGGCCACACGCAACGCGCTGGTGGCCCCCACGCCGAAGTCGTGGCAATGCGGGATGCGGAAGCGCACGGTCATTCGCTTCAAGGAGCCACCGCTTACGTCACCCTCGAGCCCTGTTCCCACCACGGCCGCACCGGCCCCTGCTGTGACGCACTGATCGCGGCTGGCATCAAAAAAGTGGTGGCATCCATTGCAGACCCCAATCCTTTGGTGTCCGGTCAGGGCTTCGAGCGCTTGCGGGCTGCAGGCATTGAAGTCGAGGTCGGCCCCGGCGCGGAGGAATCACGTGAACTGAACATCGGTTTTTTCAGCCGCATGATCCGGAAAACACCCTGGGTCCGGATGAAAGTTGCGGCCTCGCTGGACGGCAAGACCGCGCTGGACAACGGCACCAGCCAGTGGATCACCTCGGACACCGCCCGCGCGGACGGCCATGCCTGGCGTGCGCGCTCCTGCGCCGTGCTGACCGGCATAGGCACGGTGCTGGAAGACAACCCGCGGCTCGATGTACGGCTGGTGGACACGCCGCGCCAGCCACACCTGGTGGTGGTGGACAGCCGGCTGGAAACACCACTGGACGCGCAGCTTTTCATCCCTGAACGCAAGCTTTACATCTATGCTGCCGGGCAAAACGACGATAAGAAGGCAGCGCTGGAAGCGCGCGGCGCCACCGTCATCTATCAGCCCGGCGCCAACGGCAAGGTGAACCTGGCGGCGATGCTGCGTGATCTGGCGCTGCGCGAGGTTAATGAGCTGCATGTGGAGGCCGGCCACAAACTCAACGGTTCACTGATTCGCGAGGGCCTGGTGGACGAGTTTGTGGTCTACCTGGCGCCCAAATGGATAGGTCAGGGCGCCGGCATGGCGAGCTTTGGGCCGATCACCGAGCTGTCGCAGGCGGTGGAACTCGACTTCCGCTCCACAGACCAGCTCGGGCCGGACCTGCGGATTTTGGCGCGGGTTCGCGGGCGCGACACGTTTTAGCCCCTGATTGCTGCAGTGCGCCGTGCGCCGCTGCAATCTCTGCGAAAATACCCCGATGTTTACCGGAATCATCACCGGCGTGGGGCGCATCGTCGCTGTCCACCGCCTGGGCAGCTCTTTGGACCACGGCAAGCGCCTCGAGATCGAGACGCCCGCCGGTTACCTCAACGACGTGGGCCTGGGCGACAGCATCGCCCTGAATGGCGCCTGCATGACGGTCACGGCGCTGGCGCCGGAAAAAAACCAGTTCTCCATTGAAATTTCCGCTGAGTCGCTGGACAAGACCAGTGGCCTGGCCGAACCCGGACCCATCAACCTGGAAAAAGCCCTGCGCGCCCATGACCGCCTGGGTGGCCATATTGTTGCCGGCCACGTCGACGGCGTCGGCACCGTCAGCCATTTTGCGCAGGTCGGTGAGAGCTGGGAATTGCGCATTCTCGCCCCCCGGGAGCTGGCCAAATACCTGGCCTACAAGGGCTCCATCACCGTCAACGGCGTCAGCCTGACCGTCAACCGGGTGGCCGACCTGGAGGGCAACACTCCTGGCTGCGAGATCAGCATCAACCTGATCGCTCACACCGTGCAGAACACGGCCCTGGGCCACCTGCGCGTCCAGTCGCAGGTCAACCTCGAAATCGACCTCATTGCGCGTTATGTCGAACGCATGCTCCACAACGGAAAGACCACCTGACCCATGACGATCGCCATCTCCCCTGTTGAAGACATCGTGGCTGACATGCGCGCCGGCCGCATGGTGATCCTGGTCGATGAAGAAGACCGCGAAAACGAAGGCGACCTGGTGCTGGCCGCCGACCATGTCAGCGCCGAAGCCATCAACTTCATGGCGCGTTACGGTCGCGGCCTGATCTGCCTGACGCTGACGCGCGAGCGCTGCGAGCGGCTGCAGTTGCCGCCCATGGTGGCGCGCAACGGAACCAAGATGGGCACGGCTTTCACCGTGTCCATCGAAGCTGCCGAGGGCGTGACCACCGGTATTTCTGCGGCCGACCGGGCGCGCACGGTGCAGGCCGCCGTGGCCAGTGACGCACAAGTGACCGACCTGGTCCAGCCCGGCCACATCTTCCCGCTGCAGGCGGTTGACGGCGGCGTGCTGATGCGGGCGGGCCACACCGAAGCCGGCTGCGACCTGGCCGGCATGGCCGGCTGCTCACCGGCCGCCGTGATCTGCGAAATCATGAAGGACGACGGCACCATGGCGCGCCTGCCGGACTTGCAGGTATTCGCCGCCGAACACGGCCTTAAGATTGGCACGATTGCCGACCTGATCGAACACCGCAGCCGCCACGATTCGCTGATTGAAAAAATCGGCGAGCGCACCATTCAGACCGCATTTGGCGAGTTCGTTGTGCATGCCTTCAAGGACAAACCCAGCCAGGGCCTGCACCTGGCGCTTGTCAAGGGCCAATGGGCCGCTGACGAAACCGTGGCCGCGCGTGTGCACGAGCCGCTGTCCGTGCTGGACGCCCTGGAAACCGGCCGTTCCATGCATTCCTGGAGCCTGGACCAGAGCCTGGCGCACCTGGCCAAAGTCGGCAAGGGTGTGGCAGTGCTGCTCAATTGTGGGGAAAGCGCAGCCCAGTTGCTCGAACAATTCGAAGGCACGGCGCGCGCCAGCCAGGCGCCCGAACGTGGGCGCATGGACTTGCGCACCTACGGGGTGGGCGCGCAAATCCTGCGCGAGTGCGGCGTCCACAAGATGGAACTGATGGGCAACCCGCGCCGCATGCCGAGCATGACGGGTTACGGGCTCGAGATCACCGGCTATATCGTCAACAAAAAGGAATAAAACGTGTTTGGTGCAGAAAAAGGCTCAGCCGACCATCTGAATGGCAAAAAACTCGCGATAGGCATCGTGCAGGCACGCTTCAACGAAAGCATCACCAATGCGCTGGCCCAGGCCTGCTGGCAGGAGTTGCTGGCGCTGGGTGTCGAAGAAAAAAACATTCATCATGTCAAGGTCCCCGGCGCGCTGGAAATCCCCTCGGCGCTGCAGGCCATGGCCGAACGTGACCAGTACGACGCGCTGATTGCGCTGGGCTGCATCATCCGCGGCGAAACCTACCACTTCGAGCTCGTCGCCAACGAAAGCGGCGCCTCGGTCAGCCGGTTGGCGCTGGACTACCAGTTGCCGATTGCCAACGCCATCCTGACGGTGGAGAACGTCTCCCAGGCCGAAGCCCGCCAGGTGGACAAGGGCCGCGATGCGGCGCGAGTGGCCGTCGAAATGGCCAACCTGCTGAACGAATTGTCCTGACCCCCTGCAACACCCCACAAGCGCGCATGTCCGACCCTACCCCCCTCAAACCCAAACGCCCGCCGCAAACCCGCACCGGCCTGACCGACACCGGCGTCAAAAAGGCCGCGGACAAATCGGCCCGCACGCGCGCGCGCGAGTTCGCCCTGCAGGCGCTGTACCAGCATCTGGTGGGCCGCAACGAGGCGGCCTCCATCGATGCCTTCACGCGCGACCTGGTCGGCTTCCACAAGGCGGACTCTGCGCACTACGACGCCCTGCTGCACGGCTGCATCGGCGAAGCCGCGGCGCTCGACGAGAGCTTCATACCCTTGCTGGACCGCAAGATGGCAGAAATTTCGCCGGTCGAACACGCCGTGCTGTGGATAGGGGCCTACGAGTTCAAGCACTGCCTGGACGTGCCCTACCGCGTCGTCATCAACGAATGTATCGAGCTGGCCAAGGCTTTCGGTGGCACCGACGGCCACAAATACGTCAACGGCGTGCTGCACAAGCTGGCGCCCGGCTTTCGCGCGGCCGAAGTGGCTGCCGACAAAAAAGCCTGACACGCGGCATGACATCCCTGCGGATTGCCCGGCGCGCGCAGCGCATCGAGCCTTTTTATGTGATGGAGGTCGCCAAGGCGGCAGCGGCCATGGCCCGGGACGTGGCGCAGACCTCGCGTCCGATGATTTTCCTGAACATCGGCGAGCCGGATTTCACCGCGCCGCCGCTGGTTCAGGAGGCGGCGGCACGGGCCATCCACGACGGCAACACCCAGTACACCCAGGCCACCGGCCTGCAGGAGCTGCGTGAACGCATCAGCGGCTGGTATGCGACACGCTTCCACGCCGATGTGGCACCCGGCCGCATCATCATCACCGCAGGCGCATCCGCGGCGCTGCAACTGGCCTGCCTGACGCTGATCGAAGCCGGTGACGAGATCCTGATGCCGGACCCGAGTTACCCCTGCAACCGCCATTTTGTCAGCGCCGCTGAAGGCAATGCGGTGCTGGTGCCCACCACGGCCGAAGAACGCTTCCAGCTCAGCAGCGCCAAGGTCGAAGCGGCGTGGACCGACAAAACCCGCGGCGTGCTGCTGGCCTCGCCTTCCAACCCGACCGGTACTTCGATCGCGCCGGACGAGCTGCGCCGGATCCACGCGTTTGTGCACAGCCGTGGCGGCATCACGCTGATCGACGAAATCTACCTGGGCCTGAGCTACGAAGAACGTTTCGGCCACACCGCGCTGGCCATGGCCGGCGGTCTGGGTGACAGCATCATCAGCATCAACAGTTTCAGCAAGTACTTCAACATGACCGGCTGGCGCCTGGGCTGGCTGGTGGTGCCCGAAGAACTTGCGCCGGTGATCGAGCGCATCGCGCAGAACCTGTTCATCTGCCCCAGCACCGTGGCCCAGCATGCAGCGCTGGCCTGCTTTGAGCCCGAGAGCCTGGCCGAATACGAACGCCGCCGCGCCGAGTTCAAGGCGAGGCGCGACTACTTCATTCCCGAACTCAACCGATTGGGACTGACAGTGCCGGTGATGCCGGACGGCGCGTTTTACGCCTATGCCGACTGCACCGATGCCGCCGCGCGGCTGGGGGCCTCAGGCAGCTGGGACTTTTCTTTCGAATTGATGAAAACTGCGCACTTGGCGGTGACCCCAGGCCGCGATTTCGGAACCATGGCGCCCGAACGCTACATCCGCTTTTCGACAGCCAATTCGATGGAGCAGTTGAATGAAGCCGTGACGCGGCTGGAGGCCGTCCTTGGCTAGGCCGGCATTCCAGTGGCCCTTGCGGGTCTATTGGGAAGACACCGACGCCGGCGGTATCGTGTTCTACGCCAACTACCTGAAATTTTTTGAACGTTCACGCACCGAGTGGCTCAGATCACTGGGCATCGAACAGCACGCCCTGCGCGAGCGCACCGGTGGCATGTTTGTGGTCAGCGAAACCAGCGTGCGCTACCACCGTCCCGCGCGTCTTGACGATGAACTGATTGTTACTGCCAGCCTGATTGAAAAAGGCCGCGCGTCCTTGATAATCGGGCAGCAGGCGCTATTAAAATCAGAGCATGGGCCGGTTTTGCTGTGTGAGGGCACGATACGCATCGGCTGGGTCGATGCCGCTGGCCTGAAACCTGCTCGAATTCCCGCTGACCTCCTTGACCGTCTGGAAACCACAACATGAATCAGGATCTGTCCATCGTCAACCTCCTCCTCAATGCCAGCTGGGTGGTCCAGGGCGTGGTGGCATTGCTGGTAGGCGTATCGATTGCAAGCTGGGCCGCGATTTTCCGCAAAATCATCTCGCTCAAACGTGTGCAGTCGCTCAATGACGAGTTCGACCGCGAGTTCTGGTCCGGCACCAGCCTGAACGACCTGTATGCCGCCGCCACCCAGAACGCCAAAAGCAGCGGACCGATGGAACGCATTTTTGCCAGCGGCATGCGTGAGTTCCAGAAGCTGCGTGAGCGCCGCATGGCGGATCCCAGCACCCTGCTCGACGGCGCGCGCCGCGCCATGCGCGCCAGCTACCAACGCGAAGTTGATGCGGTGGAGTCCAACCTCTCCTTCCTGGCCACTGTCGGCTCGGTCTCGCCTTACGTTGGCCTGTTCGGCACGGTCTGGGGCATCATGCACGCTTTCACCGGCCTGGCTGCGCTGGAGCAGGTGACGCTGTCCGCGGTCGCGCCCGGCATCGCCGAAGCGCTGGTGGCCACCGCCATTGGCCTGTTCGCCGCCATCCCGGCCGTGGTGGCCTACAACCGCTTTGCCCACGACATCGACCGCGTTGCCAACAAGCTGGAGACCTTCATCGAGGAGTTCTCCAACATCCTGCAGCGCAATTTGGGCGCGACCTCCCCCTCTGGGCACTAGACATCCATGCCAGCCGTCAACTCCCGCGGCCGTGGCCGCCGCACCATCAGTGAAATCAACATGGTGCCCTTCATCGACGTGATGCTGGTGCTGCTCATCATCTTCATGGTGACAGCACCGCTGATCACGCCCAGCATGATTGCGCTGCCCAAGGTCGGCAAAGCGCCGGGCCAGCCGCCCAAACCGATCCAGATCGAGATCAGCAAGGACGAGATCATCCAGATCAAGTCGGAAGGCAATTCCGTCCCGGCACGGCTGGCGGAGGTCGGTGCTGTGGTCAAGCGTTTGCAGCCGTCGGTGCCGGCGGGTGAGCAGGTCACCCCGGTGGTCATCAGCGCCGACAAGTCCATCAAGTACGAAACAGTGGTCAAGGTCATGGACGCGCTGCAAAAGGCCGGTGTTGCCCGTGTTGGCCTGTCGGTGCAGACCGGCAATTAAGCGTCAACCGAGCGCAATAACAGCGATGCCCAGCGCCGCCGACCGCCTCGACCTGGCACCGCAACGCGATCCCGGTGCGCTGCGGTCTTTTGGCCTGGCGCTGCTGGTTCATGCGCTGCTGATAGGCGCGCTGACCTGGGGCATCAACTGGAAACACAGCGACCCCGATCTTTCCTTCGAGGCCGAGTTGTGGTCCAGCGTGCCGCAGGAAGCCGCGCCCAAGCTCATCGAGCCCCCGCCTGCCCCTCCGCCGCCCCCTCCCCCACCACCAGAGCCGGTGGTCAAGGCGCCGCCACCGCCGCCCGCGCCGGATGTGGATATTGCGCTGGAGCGCGAGAAAAAGCGCAAGCTGGAACTAAAGAAGAAGGAAGAAGAACTGGCCAAGGCCAAAGCCGAGCAGGACAGGCTCAAGGAGCTTCAGGCCAAAAAGGACAAAGAGCTGAAAGCCAGGGAAGATCTCGCCAAACGCAAGGCTGAAGAAGCCAAGAAACTCGAAGCCAAAAAAGCCGAAGACAAAAAGCAGGACGCCAAGGAAGCAGAGAAGAAAAAACTGGCGGATGCTGCGGCGGAAAAACTTCGCCAGGACAACATCAAGCGCGCACTGGGCCTGGCCGGCGCCACAGGCGGCGCCGATGCCAAAGGCACTGCGCGAAAAGCCAGCGGGCCGTCGGCCAGCTACGGCGGCAAGGTGCGCGCCAAGGTCAAACCGAATATCGTGTTCACTGACGACATTTCCGGCAACCCGACGGCCGAAGTCGAGGTGCGCACCGGGCCCGACGGCACCATCCTCAGTCAGCGCCTGATCAAGTCCAGCGGCAACAAGGCTTGGGACGATGCCGTGATCAAGGCCATCATCCGCACCGAGACCATGCCGAAAGACGTGGATGGCCGGGTTCCAACGCCGATGATTCTGGAGTTCCGGCCCAAAGATTAGGGCCGGACGCTATCAATAAAGTAGCTGCTCGCGCCCACCAGACGAGGGCCGGAGGCCGATTTCATTCATAAACAATCTGCGCCAGCCCCTGATCGGCCTGGGCCATCCAACTGGCCAGCGCGGCATCGGTCGGGAAAAACTTCGCGGCTTCACCCAGCTGCAGTTCAGCCACCACGCTGTCTCGCTTGAGGCTCAAGCGCACCGGCAAGCCGCGGCTGACCTCGCCCTGCTCGGACATTTCCTTGCGCGGCGGAAAGTCGCGAACGATGCGCTGCACATCCGGCGCGCTGCCGTTGACCGCCACGCGCAGGTACTTGCCGAAGCGGCAACGCGCCGACTCCAGGCTCCAGACCTGCGTGACCTTGAAGCGGCGGCCGAAACGCTCTGAGGCCGGCTGCAAGGTGCCCTGCACAATCACCAGTTCGTCGTCCTTGAGCAGGTTGCGGTTGGCATTGAAAGTCGCTTCATCCACCGAGGCTTCCAGCGTGTCGGTCTTGTCGTCGAGCTTGAAGATGATCAGCTTGCCGCGGTTGCCGTTGATCACGCGCAGGTCGCTGACGATTGCCGCCAGCAGGGTCTGGTCGCGCGAATCGATCAGGTCGTCGATCTTGCGTTTGACAAACTGCCGCACCTCGGTTTCGACCTCGTCGAACAAATGGCCGGACAGGTAAAAGCCAATCGCGGTTTTTTCCTGCACCAGCCGCGCCTTCACGCCAAAAGGCACAGCCTCCACCAGCGGCGGCTCCTGCGTGCTGGCCGCATGCGAGTCCATGTCGAACAGACCGCCCTGGTTCACATTGGCCTCGGCCTGCGCG
>JAUXNG010000078.1 GCA_030682835.1 Hydrogenophaga sp.
GGTCAGAGGCCCCTCACCCGAGCCCTCTCCGGCAAGCGGGCGGGGCGTGAAGACAACTCCGAACCACATCAACCGGCGGGCGGTTGTCCAGCGTCCGGCTTCTGGAACAACGCTTGCCAGCCTGCGGCACCGAGAGAGCGCAAGGTCTGCAAATTGCGCTCGACAATCTGCTCGGCATCACCCGCATCAGACGCCACAGCCCGCTCCACGCTGTCCTCGCGCAGCAAGTGCAGCGTGGGATAAGGCGCGCGGTTGGTGCAGTTGGTCACGTCGTCCGGCGTGGTGCCTTCAAACTGAAACTGCGGGTGAAAACTGGCGACCTGGATCACACCGTCCAGCTCATGCTCGGCGACCACGTCGTCCACCACGTTCTGAAAATCGTTGAACACCTCGAAATCCGGAAACAGCGTGGGATGCACCAGCAGCGTGGTGTCAATATCGTCGGCCGGCGTGGCCTGCAGCAAGTCCAGCTCCCGATCCAGCTCATCCAGGAACGCATCCAGATGCCGCGCCGCACTCACCACGATGCGCACCTGGTTTTTCACATAGACCGAACGCGCAAACGGACACAGGTTCAAGCCAATCACGGCCTTCTCGATCCAGTGGCGGGTGTCGGCTAGAACTTGCTCGTCGGTCATCAGAAATAGCGTCCATCGAAAGAAGGGGAGTCAAACCGGGAGTGCCGCGGGTCCGGCTCCGCCGGCCCGCAGGCATTGCCCCCCAGTGGGGGGGTGACGCGCCGCAGGCGCGGCGCGGGGGGCGTCATCACCCCAAGGCTTTGTAGCGGAACCGCTTCGGCTTGGCGCCCTCTTCGCCCAGGCGCTTCTTCTTGTCGGCTTCGTATTCCTGGTAGTTGCCGTTGAAGAACACCCACTGGCTGTCGCCTTCGGCGGCCAGGATGTGGGTGGCAATACGATCGAGGAACCAGCGATCATGGCTGATCACCAGCGCGCAACCGGCGAATTCCAGCAAAGCGTCTTCCAGCGCGCGCAGGGTTTCCACGTCCAGGTCGTTCGAGGGTTCGTCCAGCAGCAGCACGTTGCCGCCTTCGGCCAGGGTCTTGGCCAAGTGCAAGCGCCCGCGTTCACCGCCTGAGAGGCTGCCCACGCGTTTTTGCTGGTCACCACCCGAGAAATTGAAGCGGCCGCAATAGGCGCGGCTGGGCATCTGGAAC
>JAUXNG010000053.1 GCA_030682835.1 Hydrogenophaga sp.
CGACGGCGTGTTCAACGTCGTGCAGGGCGACAAGGAAGCCGTGGACGCGCTGCTGGTGCACCCCGACGTGAAGGCCATCAGCTTCGTCGGCTCCACCCCCATTGCCAACTACATCTACGAGACCGGCGCCCACCATGGCAAGCGCGTGCAGGCTCTGGGCGGCGCCAAGAACCACATGGTCGTCATGCCCGACGCCGACCTGGACCAGGCCGTGGACGCGCTCATCGGCTCTGCCTACGGCTCGGCCGGCGAGCGCTGCATGGCGATTTCAGTTGCGGTGCTGGTGGGCGACGTGGCCGAGAAAATCATGCCCAAGCTGGTCGAGCGCACCCGGGCGCTGAAGGTGCTCAACGGCACCAACCTGGCGGCCGAGATGGGCCCCATCGTCACCGCCGCGGCGCACCAGCGCATCACCGGCTACATCGAGGCCGGCCAGGCCGAAGGCGCGCAGATGCTGGTGGACGGCCGCCGCTTCGACGCCAAGCAGACCGGTGAAGGCTGCGAAAAAGGCTTCTGGATGGGTGGAACGCTGTTCGACAACGTGACGACCAACATGAAAATCTACAAGGAAGAGATCTTCGGCCCCGTGCTGAGCTGCGTGCGCGTGCCCGACTTCGCCCAGGCCGTCCAGATCATCAACGACCACGAATTCGGCAACGGCGTGAGCTGCTTCACCCGCGACGGCAACGTGGCGCGCGAATTCGCCCGCCGCATCCAGGTTGGCATGGTCGGCATCAACGTGCCCATCCCCGTGCCCATGGCCTGGCACGGTTTCGGCGGCTGGAAGAAGAGCCTGTTCGGCGACATGCACGCCTACGGCGAAGAAGGCGTGCGCTTTTACACCAAGCAGAAGTCGATCATGCAGCGCTGGCCGGAGAGCATTGGCAAGGGGGCGGAGTTTGTGATGCCGACGGCGAAGTAACCGCTTTTGCTGAAGGGCCTCTGGGTGCCGGACGGAATGGAGCCCTGGCTCAGATCGGTTCTCCAGGCATGCTGTCCCAAGGGTTGTCGGTCTCTCCGATGAGTCGTGCGACAACCTTGGCCGCGGGACTGAGCTGACCCTGTTTGGGCAGAGCCAGCGTGACATAGCGGCGAAGGTTCGGGCTGACGATACGCGCAGCTTGGAGCCCGCCTGCGCGCATTTCTTCCGCGACCGAGAAGGGTCCCAGCACAGAGTAAAGCCCAGGTGAATGGACGACCAATTCCTTCTGCAAGCGCAGAGAATCGGCCTCCACCTCAGCCTGCAGTGCGAAGCCTTTACTGCGCGCGGTTTCGTCCAGCACCGCACGCCAGTGGGATGGGCGGCGCGGCAACACCAGCCGCAGGCCGTCCAATTGCATAAAGTCGACCGTGTCCTCCTGGGTGAGCCGGTCGCCTGGCATCGACACCAGGTAGGTACCGGCGGTGGCCAGCAACTTTTCGTCGGCGCCGGTGGGTTTCCGGAAGCGAAACAGCACCGCCATGTCAACACTGCCAGTGTCCAGCAGCGTATCGAGCTCGCCACCTTGGCCCTCTCGGATGTTCAGCCGAATCAGCGGGTACTCGGCTTGCAGGCGCCGGTAGAGCCGGGTAAGCAGCGGGTGTGCGGCCGAGGGCAGGATGGCCAGTCGCACCTCGCCCATGGGCAGACCGGCGTCAGCGCGGATATCGGCCAGCAACTGGTCGGTGTCGCGTACCCAGCCGCGCACCCGGGTCTGGACCCGCTGCCCCAGTTCGGTCAGCGCCACGCCGCGCCCAGTGCGGCGGAACAGAGGTCCTCCGCATGCCGCTTCCAGTTCCCCGATCTGACGGCTGATGTGCGATTGCACGGTGTGGCGCTGTGCCGCGGTCCTGGTGAAGCTGCCGAGTTCAGCCACCTCCAGAAACAGCCGGAAATCGTTGGGATTGACGGGACGGCGTGCACTCATTGATATGCCTTTTAAGAGATTTCTGAAATCTCAGATTGCATTCTATGCAGATGGCATCCCCATACCTAGACTTCAGCCATCCCTTTCCTCGCTGTCAGCGGCGATTCCTCGGAGACATTGAACATGAAGCTCGCCAGTTTTGAAGCCACAGGCCACGCCACTTACGGCGTCGTCGATACCCTCGGTCTGTACCGTCCCGTGTCGGCCGCGTTCCAGCAGGCCTATCCAGACCTGAAGTCGGTGATCGTTGCCGGTGCGCTGCCTGCCCTGCAGGCCGCGGCGATCGGTCCAGGTCTGCCTGAGGATGCTGTGCGTTTGTTGCCCGTAATCCCCAACCCCGGCAAGCTGATCTGCGTGGGCCTGAACTACAAGAGCCACGTGGCCGAAACCAAGCGGGCCGACAGCGAGTACCCCTCGTTGTTCCTGCGCTTCAACGACAGCCTGGCCGCGCACGGCGACGAGGTGTTGCGCCCCGCGTTTTCGGAGCGCTTCGACTGGGAAGGTGAACTCGCTTTCGTGATCGGCAAGGGCGGGCGCCACATCGCCAAAGAGAACGCTTTCGACCACATCGCGGGCTACGCCTGTTTCAACGACGTGAGCGTGCGCGACTGGCAGAAGCACACCCACCAGTTCACGCCGGGCAAGAACTTCCCTGGCACGGCGCCGTTCGGTCCGGTGCTGGTGACGCGCGACGAGGTGCCCGACGTGACCGCGCTGACGCTGGAAACCCGCGTCAATGGCCAGGTGGTGCAGCACGCTAGCGTGGGTGACCTGATCTTCGACATCCCGACCATCGTGGCTTACGTTTCGCGCTTCACGCCGCTGTCGCCTGGGGACGTGATCGCCACCGGCACCCCCGGCGGCGTCGGCGACCGCCGTGAGCCACCGCTGTACATGAAAGAGGGTGACGTGGCCGAGGTGGAGATCACCGGCCTGGGCGTGCTACGCAACCGCATCGGCACCGACCACTCTGCCGCCTGAACCGCCCGCCTCACACAGACCACACCCATGAGCAACCAACCCCAACTGCGCGTCGCCGTCGACATCGGCGGCACCTTCACCGACATGGCGGCTTTTGACGAAGCCACCGGCCAACTGCTGTTTGGCAAGGCCTTGTCAACCCACGGCCAGCTGGTCAATGGCATCCAGGCCACGCTGGACAGTGCCGACATCGACCTGAAAGACGGCAACCTGTTCCTGCACGGTTCCACCATCGCGATCAACACCCTGCTCGAGCGCAACGGTGCCAACACCGCGCTGCTGATCACCGAAGGGTTTCGCGACATCTACGAGATCGGCCGTGTCAACCGCCCCGACGCCTACAACCTGTTCTTCAACAAGCACCAGCCGCTGGTGAAGCGTTCGCTGCGCTTCGAGGTGTCCGAACGCCTGCGCGCCGATGGCACGACTCACAAGCCGCTCGACGAAGCGGCCGTGCGGGAACTGGCCAAAGAACTGCGCAGCCAGAACATCGAAGCGGTGGCCGTGCTGCTGCTGCATTCCTACCGCAACCCGACGCACGAGCAGCGCGTGAAACAGATCCTGCAGGAAGAACTGCCCGGCGCTTTCATCTGTGCTTCTCACGAGCTGAGCCAGGAATACCGCGAGTTCGAACGCGTCTCCACCGCCGTGGCCAATGCCTACGTGGGACCGCGCGTCTCGGCCTACCTGGGCGAGCTGGAGCAGCATCTGAGCACGCAAGGCTTCAAGGGCGACTTCTATGTGGTCCAGTCCACCGGCGGCCTGTTCCCCAGCGCCCATGCAAGGCGCGACTGCGTGCGCATGCTCGAGTCCGGCCCGGCCGCTGGCGTGATCGGTGCACAGGCCATCTGCGCCCAGCTCGGCATGGGCGATGCCATTGCGTTCGACATGGGTGGCACCACGGCCAAGGCCGGTGTGATCAGTGAAGGCCGTCCGCTCACGACCGGCTCGGCACTCATCGGCGGTTACGAGCGCGCGCTGCCCATCCAGATCCCGATGATGGACATCCACGAGGTGGGCACCGGCGGTGGCTCCATCGCTCGCATCGAGACCGGTCACGCGTTGCGTGTGGGTCCGCAGAGCGCGGGCTCCATTCCTGGCCCGGTGGCCTACGGCCGTGGCGGTACCGAGCCTACGGTGACCGATGCCAACCTGCTGCTCGGTCGCCTCGACGCGGAGCATTTTCTGGGCGGCGAGCTCAAACTCGATCTGGCGGGTTGCCAGCGCCAGATGCAGGAGCGTATTGCCGGCCCGCTGGGCCTGGAGCCCACGCAGGCCGCCGACGGCATCCTGCGCATCGCGGTGACGCAGATGTCACATGCCGTGAAAGCCGTGACCACCGAGCGCGGCCTGGACGCCGGCAGCTTCACCATGGTGGTGTACGGCGGCGCTGGCCCCCTGCACGCATCGGCCATCGCCCGCGAACTCGGGATCCGCAAGGTGCTGATCCCTTATGCGCCGGGCTACTTCTCTGCCTACGGCATGCTGTTCTCCGACCGCCGCTACGACTACGTGCGCTCGGTGTTCCGCAAGCTCGACGAGGTGTCGTTCGACGAGATCGAAGCGCTCTACCAGTCGATGGAAGACGAGGGCCGCGCCGCGCTCACGCAGTCGGGCACCAAGGCCGAAGACGTGGTGATCGAGCGCGCAGCCGATATGCGCTACGTGGGGCAGGAACACGCCGTCACGGTGGACCTCCCCGGGGCGTTCTTCGTGGACAAGGACCGGTCGGCCATCAAGCGCCAGTTCGACGACCTGCACAAGGTGCGTTACGGCACGTCGGCACCGAAGGAACCTGCCGATCTCGTGAGCCTGCGCGTGACGGTGCTGGGCACCATGAAGAAGCCGCCGAAGCACAGCGTGGCCACCGGAACCGCCGCACCCGACGCGCACGCGGTGCGGGCCGTCAAGCCGGTGTACTTCCGGTCCAGCGGCTGGGCCGACACCCCCGTCTACACCCGCGAAAGGCTGCTGGCGGGGAACGCCATCGATGGGCCTGCCCTGATCGAAGAACACGCCTCGACCACTGTGGTGCAGCCGGGCGACTCGCTGCGTGTGGACGAACTCGGCAACCTGCAAATCACCATCGGAGATGACCGCTCATGAACACGCGAGACCTGCAACACCCGGCCGTCGATGCGGTCACCGTCGAAATCATCCGCAACGGCCTCTACGCCGTGACGGAGGAGATGAAGACCAACCTCACGCGCACGGCCTACAACCTCATCATCTACGAGGCGCTGGACTTCACGGTCGGCCTGTTCACCAAGGAAGGTGACACAGTCTCCATCGGCCTGGGCCTGCCGATGTTCATTCGCGGCATGTCCGAAACCGTCAAGGCGAAGATCAGGCACTTCGGCTACGAGAACATCCTGCCCGGCGACATCCTCGTCACCAACGACGCCTACACGACCGGCA
This sequence comes from Hydrogenophaga sp., assembly GCA_030682835.1. Lineage (GTDB taxonomy): Bacteria > Pseudomonadota > Gammaproteobacteria > Burkholderiales > Burkholderiaceae_C > Hydrogenophaga. Next base: position 5,307 of record JAUXNG010000053.1, read on the forward strand.
GCCACCTGAACCACTTCACGTTCACGATGCCGATCTTTCACGAGGGTCGTCTCGAAGGTTTCACCTGCTGCATGGCGCACTGGCTGGACGTGGGCGGCACGCTGGGCAACGTGACGACCGACATCTTCAGCGAAGGCATCCAGATCCCGATCCTGAAGTACCAGCGCGAAGGCGTGGTGAACCAGGACCTGATCGACATCATCGCCATGAACGTGCGTCTGGCCGAGCGTGCCCTAGGCGACCTGCGCGCGCAGATCACCGCCATCACCACCGGCGAGCGCCGCTACGTGGAGCTGCTGCAGCGCTACGGCGCCGACGCGGTGAACGCGTCGATCTGCCAGATCATGGATTCGAGCGAGGCCGTGGCGCGCAAGAACACGCTGTCGATTCCCGATGGCGTGTACGAAGCCGAGTCCTACATGGACGACGACGGCCTTGACATCGGCAAGCGCATCCCGATCCGGGTCAAGGTGACGGTGACGGGCGACGAGATGACGGTGGACCTGTCGGATGTGAGCAAGCAGGTGCGCGGCTTCTACAACTCGGGCTTCACCACCGGCATCGCCTGCGCGCAGGTGGCCTACAAGTGCCTGACGACGCCGACCGACTACCCCGTCAACGACGGCAGCTTCCGTTCGCTCAAGGTCATCATGCCCATGGGCACCGTGATCAGCGCCGAGCGCCCGTATCCGATGCGGGTGTGGATGACCTTCCCCATGACGGTGATCGACACCATCTTCAAGGCGTTGGCGCCGGCCATTCCGCACCGGTCGATTGCCGGCCACCACGCCGACCTGGTGTTTCCCAATATCCACGGCATCAGCCCGGAAGATGGCCGCCTGTTCATCGTGGGCATCGGCCCGCTGGGCGGCGGCTGGGGTGCCAAGAGCACCGAAGACGGGGTGTCGGTCACGGTCTGCATCAACGACGGCGATACCCACAACAGCCCCACTGAGCAGCTCGAAGCCAAGTACCCGGTGCTCGTCGAGAAGTACGAAATCCGAAAAGACAGCGCCGGTGCCGGTCGTTATCGCGGGGGACTGGGGGCCGAGATGGTGGTGCAGGCGCTGAGCCCCTTCACCGTGACCACCCGCATTGACCGCGTGCACTGCAAGCCCTGGGGTCTGGACGGAGGAGGAGACGCCATGGGCAACGGTCTGGCGGTGCGCCACAAGGGCGAGTGGAAGACCGGCCACCTGAACGCCAAGATATTCAACGTGCGGCTGGAGCGAGGTGACGCCTACAAGATGCTCTCGGGCGGTGGTGGTGGCTTCGGCAACCCGATGGACCGCGAACTCGACAAAGTGGCCGAGGATGTGCGCGAAGGCTATGTGAGCGCGCAAGTGGCGCGCGAAGTCTACAAGGTGGCGCTTGATGGCCATGGCCAGGTAGACCACCCCGCCACGCAAGCCCTGCGCAGTGGCAAGGCAGCCGCGGTGGTGGAAGACGTGGCCTGGGACGGTCAGTGAGCGCCGTCGTGGTCGATCCCCGCGCCGAACGCCTGGCCAACCTGTGGAGCCGGCTCTCGGCCCAGCATGTCACGCTGGGCGCTGGCTGCGGATGCATGACGGGTGGCGTGAGCGTGTCGCTGGAAGACTTCGAGCTCGACATCGCCGACTACCTGTGGGCCGAGGGCGAGCGACTGGGCCAGACCGAGGTGGTGGCCTGGCTGCTCCAGCCGGGCCCCATCGAACAGCAGGTCAAACCGGTGATGAGCCTGCTGACCCGCCTGGAAGAGGGCGAGGTCGACGAGGCGGTGGCCGACTGGCTGCTGACGCGGCTTGCGCGCACGCTCGACTCGTTTGCCAAGCTACACGGCCCTTCCAGCATCTGAGCGTCGTCACATGGCCTTCATCCTTCCCCGCACTGACGCCAGCGACAACACCGGTCCGGTTGCGCGCATCCCCATCACCGTGCTCACCGGTTTCCTGGGCAGCGGCAAGACCACGTTGCTCAACCGGCTGCTTCGCCAGCCCGACATGCACGGCACAGCCGTGGTCATCAACGAGTTCGGCTCGGTGGGGCTGGACCACGACCTGGTCGACCACACCCAGGAAAACATGGTGCTGCTGGCCAACGGCTGCATCTGCTGCACGGTGCGGGGCGACCTGGTGGAGGCCTTCGAGCGCCTGGCCCAGAGCCCAGAGGCTCAGCGTGGCGAACTGCGCCATGTGGTGGTGGAGACGACCGGCCTGGCCGACCCGGCACCCATTCTGCACACGCTCATGGGCGATCCGCGGCTGGCTCGCCACTGGCGGCTGGCTGGCGTGGCCTGCACGGTGGACGCCTTCAACGCCATGGCCACGCTGGACCAGCACCCCGAAGCCGTGAAGCAGGCTGCCGTGGCCGACCGCCTGCTGCTGACGAAGACCGACTTGGTGCCGCCCGAACAATGGGCTCCTGTATGCGACCGGCTGCGCACCATCAACCCGCTAGCGGCCCTGACCACCGAGTCCGACGGCGCCCTGGAGGCGCTGCTTGCGCTTCTGGACCGGCCCACCGCGCCGCTGGTTCCCTTGTCGAGCGAACCGGAGGCCAAGCGCTCGTTCTTCTTTCCGGTAAGCGCACCGGGTCAGCACGACCCGAACCGCCACGATGACCACATACGCTCCCATGTGATCGTGCGCGAAGAGCCGATTTCGAGGGAAGGCTTCATGGCCTGGCTGGACATGATCGCTGCCATGCGCGGCGACGACCTGCTGCGCGTCAAGGGCATCGTGCAGCTGGCCGACGACCCGGAGCATCCGATGGTGATCCACGGCGTGCAGCACCTGTTTCACCCGCCCGAAACATTGCCACGCTGGCCCAGTGATGACCGGCGTACCCGCATCGTTTTCATTACCCGAGACATTGATGCCGAGGACATTGAGGCGACGCTTCGCATCTTTGAGAGACGCCGCGTACGCGGCACCCATCGTTCCCCACCTGTTTGAAAGTCAAAGGAGACAAAACCATGATGAAAAGACGTATTGCCTGTGCCGTGATCGGCTTGTGCGGACTCGCGCCGGTCTGGGCGCAAGGCAGCTTTCCGGACGGGACACTCCGGCTGGTCGTGCCCTTTGCCGCTGGCGGAGGTGTAGATCAGGCCGCACGGCTGCTCAGCCGCCAGCTACAGAACGACCTGGGCATTCCGGTAATTGTGGATAACCGTGCGGGCGCCAGCGGCACCATTGGCGGCAAGTTCGTTCAGACCGCCAAGCCCGATGGCATGACCCTGCTATTTTCCGCTGCTACTCATGTGTTGGCTCAGCAGGTGCTGGCTAATCCGCCGTATGACCCGCAAACCGACTTCGCACCGGTCGCGCGGGTGGGCGATGCGCCACTGATGCTGGTGATTCCGCCGACCGCGCCGCAGAACACCCTCAAAGAAGTGTTGGACGCTGCCCGTGCCCAGCCAGACAAGTGGACGGCCGCTCTCCCTGCGCTGGGAGCACCCAGCCACCTGGCAACGCTGCTTTTGGCCCAGCAAGGTCAAGTCAAGCTGACCATGGCACCCTACCGTGGTACAGCACCGGCATTGGCCGACGTGGCCGGCGGGCACGCGCAGTTGCTGCTCGATTCGATCATTTCACTGCAGGGCATGGCCAAGGCGGGCAAGGTCAAGGCCGTGGTCGTCTCGTCGGCTAAGCGCAGCGGCGTTGCTCCTGATGTTCCCACAGCCGCGGAGAGTGGTTATCCCGGCATGATTTACAACTCTTGGTATGGCGTGTGGGCTCCGAAGGGCACCCCCCCTGACCGGGTGCAACTGCTCCACAAGGCGATCAACAAGGCCACCGCTGAGCTCGCACGGTCGGGCGCGTATACAGCCTTGGGCATACTACCCGTGCTAGAGAGCACGGACCAGTTCAGGCAGTTCGTTGCGAGCGACATAGCGCGCAGCACCGCCCTCCTCAAAGAGGCGGGCTTCAAGCCGGAGTGAGCCAGTTGGAGAGTTATCAACCAAGCCTGCTTGAGAGATCGCTAGGGAAAGAACACAGGAAGGCCGCTCCTGGCCGCCTTCCTGGCGTCTTTTGAGGTTGATTGCCGGTCAGCTCAACACCACACTCGACAGCCGCCGCCGATACGTGGCCACGGTCGGGTCTTCCGGTGGCACCTGGCCTTCGGCCACCTTGGGCTTGGGCGGCTCAATGATGTCGAGGATGGCGATGAAGGTCTTGCGGGCCAGGTCTTCGTTCCAGCTCTTGTCGCGCATCAGAATTTCCAGCAGCTCGTCCATGGCGGGCACGAACTGGCCGTAGGCCATGAGCAGTTGCGCGAGGGCAAAGCGGCTGTCGAAATCGCGCTTGTTGGTGGCAATGGCGGCCTGCAGCTCGGCGGCGCGGGCTTCCGGGTCGGTCACCGTGTCCTGCGCGTCGCGCGCCTGCATCCAGCGGTTGAGCGAATCCAGGCGGCGCACCGCGGCCGACTTGGCGATGACCGGGGCGAAGGCCACCTTGGCGTCGTCGTCCTGGCCCAGTTCCAGCAGCAGCTTCACGAGGTCGAAACGCGCGTCGTCGTTTTCGGGGTCTGTCTGCACCGCGTGTTGCAGCTTCGCCAGCGCACCTTCCAGGTCGCCGGCGGCCAGGGCTTCCAGCGCACCGGCTTCTTCTGCGGCCGCTTCCAGCACCTCGGCGGGTGGCAGGTGCTTGTCCAGAAAGGCCTTGATCTGGCCTTCAGGCAGCGCGCCCATGAAGCCGTCGACCGGCTGGCCGTTGATCATCAGCACGCAGGTGGGAATGCTCTTGATGCCGAAGGCGCCGGCCAGCTGCTGTTCCTGGTCGGAGTCGATCTTGACGAGCTTGAAGCGGCCTTCGTAGGCGGTCTCGATCTTCTCCAGCAGCGGGCCGATCACCTTGCAGGGGCCGCACCAGGGCGCCCAGAAGTCCACCAGCACGGGCGTGTGTTGCGAGGCCTCGATGACCTCGGCTTCGAAGTTGGCGATGGTGACGTTGATCATGGCAAAGGCTCTGGAAAGGGCTGCAGCGGCGGGGCGCTGCGGCGCGAAACGTAAAATCGACACTTTAACGGAGACCTGCCAACGCCATGGCAGGCCTTCAGCACCCGGTGCGCACCGCCCGGCAATAGGCATTCCACATGAACCCCATCCAAGTGGGCGTGGTCATGGGCTCCAGCAGCGACTGGGACACCATGCAGCACGCCGTCCAGATCCTGCAGGACTTCGGCATCGCGTTCGAGGCACGCGTGGTCTCGGCCCACCGCATGCCCGACGACATGTTTGCCTATGCCGAAGCGGCCGTCGGCCGGGGCCTCAAGGCCATCATCGCGGGCGCCGGCGGTGCGGCGCATCTGCCGGGCATGATCGCGGCCAAGACGGTGGTGCCGGTGCTGGGCGTGCCGGTGCAGTCCAAGGCGCTGTCGGGCGTGGATTCACTGCACAGCATCGTGCAGATGCCCAAGGGCGTGCCGGTGGCCACGTTCGCCATTGGCGCGGCCGGCGCGGCCAACGCGGCGCTGTTTGCGGTGGCCATGCTGGCCGGGGAAGACGCAGCGCTGCGTGACAAGCTTGAAGCCTTCCGCACGGCGCAGACCGAAGCCGCGCGCGCCATGCAGTTGCCGGTATGACCCACCCCCGCCGCGCTGCGCGCGACCCCCTCAAGGGGGCAACACCAGCGGCCTGGCAGAGCCAGTTCCGCGGTGTTCCTGGTGGGGGGCCTTTCGTTCTATACGTGCCTTCTTTTTTTCAGCCTCCACATCCATGAGCTTCAAGCCCCTTCTCCCCGGCAGCACCTCGGCCAGCGGCCAGCAGATCACGCTGGGCGTGATGGGGGGCGGCCAGCTCGGCCGCATGTTCGTGCAGGCCGCGCAGGCCATGGGTTATTTCACCGCGGTGCTAGACCCGGACCCGGCCAGCCCGGCGGGCCTCATTAGCCACTTCCACATCCAGACGGCCTACGACGACGAGCAGGGCCTGGCCCAGCTCATGCAGCGCTGCGAAGCCATCACCACCGAGTTCGAGAACGTGCCGGCGCCCGCGCTGGTCACGCTGGGCGCGCACCGGCCGGTGGCGCCCTCGGCGGCCTGCGTGGCGGTGGCGCAGGACCGCATCAAGGAAAAGTCGCATTTCGTGCAGTGCGCGCCCATCAGCGGCGTGTTCCCCGCGCCGTATGCGGCCATCACCAGCGCCGAGCTGCTGGCCACGGTGCCGGCCGATCTGTTGCCGGGCATCCTGAAGACGGCGCGCCTCGGTTACGACGGCAAAGGCCAGGTGCGCGTGAACAACCGCGACGAACTGGCCGCCGCCTGGGCGCAGCTGGGGCAGGTGGACTGTGTGCTGGAAAAGCTGATGCCTTTGCGCGCCGAGTGCTCGGTGATCGTGGCGCGCGGCTCCGACGGCAAGAGCGTGAGTTTTCCCGTGCAGGCCAACACCCACCACGACGGCATTCTCGCCATCACCGCGGTGTATGAAGGCGCTGTGCCGCCCGAACTGGCCGAGCGCGCCCGCGCCAGCACCATCGCCATTGCCGACCACCTGAACTACGTGGGTGTGCTGTGCGTCGAGTACTTCCTGGTCGACAACGGCCAGGGCGGGCTCGACCTCGTGGTCAACGAGATGGCGCCGCGCCCGCACAACAGCGGCCACTACACGCAGAACGCCTGCGACATCTCGCAGTTCGAAGCCCAGGTGCGGGCGCTCGCCGGCCTGCCGCTGCCGGTGCCGCGCCAGCACAGCCCGGCCATCATGGTCAACCTGCTGGGTGACCTGTGGTTCGGTGCCAATGCCCAGCGCACCCAGGCCAGCGAGAAGCCGGTGTCGCCGCCCTGGGCGCAGGTGCTGGCGCTGCCCGGCACCCACCTGCACCTCTACGGCAAGCTCAGCCCGCGCCCGGGCCGCAAGATGGGCCACCTGAACATCACGGCGCCCACGGTGACGCAACTGCGCGAGACCACCGAGCAAGTGCTCACGCTGTTGGGCCTTCCCGCACTCGACGCGGTTTGAGCGCACCGCCGCTGCTGCCATGCCCCTGCTGCTGAACGCCCAGGACCCCGCCGCGATCGAGCAGGCGGCGCAGCGGCTGGCCGCCGGTTCGCTGGTGGGCATGCCGACGGAAACCGTGTATGGCCTGGCGGCTGATGCCGACAACGCCAGCGCCGTGCACCGCATCTTCGAGGCCAAGGGCCGCCCCAGCGACCACCCGCTGATCGTGCACTTGGCTCACGATGGCGCCGCACAGGACTGGCGCGCCGGCGTGCGCCACTATGCCCGCGATGTACCGGCGTTTGCGCAGGCGCTCATGCAGGCCTTCTGGCCCGGCCCGCTCACGCTGATCCTGCCGCGCCGGCCCGACGTGGCCGCTGCCGCCGCCGGCGGGCAGGACTCGGTGGGCCTGCGCTGCCCGGCGCACCCGGTGGCCCAGGCGCTGCTGTCGGCCGCGGCCGCCCACGGCGTGCACGGCGTGGCAGCCCCCAGCGCCAACCGCTTCGGCCGCGTGAGCCCCACCACCGCCGCGCACGTGGCGGAAGAATTCGAGCAACTGCCTGACGAGGCCCTGCTGGTGCTTGACGGCGGCGCCTGCCCGGTGGGCATCGAATCGACCATCGTCGACGCCACCCGCGCCTGGCCCGTGCTGCTGCGGCCCGGCATGATCACCCCCGCCCAGCTGGAAGCGGCCTGCGGCCAGCCGGTGCGCGCACGCGACGACGCCGCACCCAAGGCGTCGGGCACGCTCGAATCGCACTACGCACCCAGCGCGCAGGTGCGCCTCATGGACGCGCAGCCGCTGCAGGCTGCGCTGGACCTGCTCGGGCCCGATGCCCGCCACATCGCGGTGTATGCGCGAACCCCCTTGAAGGTGGCGCGCGGCGTTGCTTTGCGCCGCATGCCGCAGGACGCCACCCAGGCCGCCCAGGAACTGTTTGCCACCCTGCGCGAACTCGACGCAACCGGCGTGCGCCTCATCTGGGTCGAGACGCCTCCCCCCGGCGCCGAGTGGGACGGCGTGCGCGACCGCCTGCAGCGCGCGGCGGCCTGAGCCCTGCTTTCAGTCTCCAGACGTGAAAAAGCCGGCCGCCAGGGCCGGCTGTGGTGTGAGGCTTTGAGCGGTCAGAAGCTGTGGCGCATCCCCAGTGCCAGCGAGGTGGCGTCGCGACCCGCCGTGGCGGTGACGCCGCCCAGGTAACCATTGCCGCCGGGTGCCACCTGTGCCGTGGCGCTGTTGTTGAAGCGTGTGACCACCGCGTTCAGGTTGGTGCGTTTGGACAGCGGATAGGTGTAAGCCACGCCGTACGAGGTGACGTCCGCGTTGGATGCCCGTTTGTCGTTGAGCTTGTTGTATGCCACGGTGACGTGGCCCGCGGTGCCCATGTCGTAGCGGGCGCCCACATGCAGGAGGTTCGCGTCTTGGGCGAGGCGGCTCAGCACGGCGCTGACCAGCGGTGCCGGCACCCCGGCGGCCGTGAGGCCGGCACCCAGTTCTGGCCCAGAGGACGGGTTGGGTTCTTCGATGCGGGCGAGCATGCCCGACACCGTCCAGCTGCCCCGGGCCGTCGACGCGCCCAGCACGGTCGTTTTGAGGGCCTGTTGTCCCGCGGAGTTCTTTTTGGTGTTGTGGCCCAGGCCAACATTGAAGCCACCACCCTTGTACAGCGTGTTGATGCCGAGCAGGCGGTTGCTGGCGCTGTTGGCGCCTTCTCCCAGGCCGTACATCAGGGCACCACTCCAGGGCCCCTGCACGATGCGGTACTGCACGGTGTTGTTGTAGCGGATGTCGATTCCCGCTGGCACGGTGACCATCTGGCCTGGCGACAGCGCGCTCTGGACATTCATGATGTCGAATGTGGCAAAGGCCTCAAATCCCGGCGTGTACTGGCGACCCATCAGAAAGCCGCCGATGGGCGTGACCAGCCCGACCCAGGCCTGGCGGTCAAAGCCCGCGTTGTTGAGATTGACGCCGAGGGATGGACCGATGGCGCCCGCCACGCCCGCGGCCACGGCGGCGGGCAGGCCGGCCGTCAGCCGGTCGGGAATCTGGCTGCCGGAGGCGGGGCGGTTGCTCAGCCCGCCCGTGCCCAGCTCGATGCGGCTTTCCAGCGTGACGAGGGCCTTGTAGCCGCCGCCCATGTCTTCTTCCGCCTTGATGCCCCAGCGTGATCCTTCCATGTGGCCGCTGGACAGCCGGGTGACGCTGCCCTGGGCATAGCCGGTGACGTGGGTGAGGCTGACATCGGCCAGTCCATAGAGGGTGACCTGGGACCAGGCGCCAGCGCTGGCCAGCGCAGCTGCGGTGGCGATGAGTGTTTTCTTCATGATGCAGTGTCCGTTTGAGTGGGGAAGCCGGCGGGAGCCGCTGTTCAGAACTGGGCGAAGTAGCCGCGCGCTGCGGCGTTGCAGAACGGAGGGACCAGACTGCCGTGGTAGGCCTGCGCCACCGCGCTCGCGGCATTGGCGCCGGCGTCCGTTGCGGTCTTCGTCAGGGCGGCGGAGAAGCCGGCGCGGATTGGGTCAAAGCCATCGCCAACCGTCTCGGCACTGTCGACGTTGAGCACGGTCACCGCCTGATCGGGAACCCCGCGACCGGTGAAGTACGCCTTGGCGCTGCCCGTATTGAGGTCGAAGAACACGGTAGGGTCCTGCACACCGCCGCACAGCAGCATGGGTTGCGCCGGGGTCCAGTTCTGGGCCAGCAGGTCGTTTCTGTAGGCCGCCACGCGCAAGGGGTGCTGAGGTGCAGTCGGGTTGGTGAAGGCATCGGTCACGACGGCGGCGCGGTAGCTGGCCTTGACCAGATTAGGTGTGCCGAAGAAGGGGGCGAATTTTGTTTCCGGCGCTTCACCGCTGAACATGAAGGTGGCTGGCAACTTACCGGTGGACAGCAAGGTGTTCAACGGCGTGGTGCTGGGCAGGAGGGTCTCAATGCCGGTGGCAAAGGTCGCCTCATACATGTCGCTGGGGGTCGCATAGATGTTGCCGTAGGTGCGCTGGAAGCTGGTGCTGAGCAGTGGCGCGAACAGCGTGGCGCCCAGGTTCACGTTACCCGCGTAAACAGCGTCACCGAACCGGCCCAGGTGGTACGGGCCCGACAGGTGGGCACCCGCGGTCACCGGCGTGCCGGCCAGCTGCAGGCGGCGCTGGGCCGCCATGGATACAAAGCCGCCTTGGGAATAGCCGCTGACAAACAGCTTGCTGCTGGCGCTGGCGTTGATGGCGGTAAAGCCCTTGCGCGCGGCCGTCAGCGCGTCCACCACGTCCCACGCCTGCTGTTCCAGATTCAGGTAAGGGTGGTAGGGCAGGGTTGACGATTCGTAACCGGCGTAGTTGGGCGCCACAACGATGTAGCCCTGTGCGGCATACATGGCCGCCACAAGGGCAGCCTCGCCGTCCTCCGGGCTGGCCATGTTCTTGTTCTTGTCGGTGCTGGTGCCGTGTGCATACAGTAGCACCGGGCGCGGGCCGGTGCAGGCCGGGCTGGTGCCGCTGGGGACCATGATGCCGCCCGAGGCCGAGGTTTTTTCACCGGCGCCGCCCACAGTGCCGTACTGGAAATAGTTGAACGTCACGTCGCACGTCGGCGCGCCTGTCACTTGCAGCAGAGCAGTGATGGTTCTTGCGCGCGCCGTGGGTTGACCTAGTGTGTCTTTTTCATTGGCCAGGTTTTGGTAATCCGTAGGAGTCAGGCTGGTCAGCGCCGTCGGCGTCGCCAGCAGGCTGCCCGGCGCGCCGGTGAAGTCAAAACTGCTGCCCGTATCGGGGCTGTCGCCACCGCCGCACGCGGCCACCAATAGGGTCATTGCCGCGGCCAGACCAATCCGAGAGTGCATTGCATGTCTCCTGTTGACATTAAAAAGAACGAACGTTCGTTTTAATGCTAGACACATCAGCGTGGATGCACCACAGGGTTTATGCGGAGGGGGGGTTGTTTGGCCAGCGTTGTGGCTTCGGCGCGCGCCCGTAGCGCAGGCGCATCACCAGGATCGACAGGGCCAGCGCGAGCGTGACCGCGTTGGCTGCCACGATGGGCCAGGCGTTCAGGCTGAGGCCATAGACCAGCCACAGCGCCACACCAAAGGTGAAGGCGCTGTACATGCCCAGCGAGATGCCGCTCACGTTGCGGGTCTTGAAGGTCAGCCAGGCCTGGGGCACGAAGCTGGCCGTGGTGAAACAGGCGGCGGCGTAGCCGAGTAGGTCGTTGGAAAGCATGGGGAATGATAAGAACAGCCCGGCGTGGTCGTTACCGAGGCGGTACACGCGCACCACTCAGGCGGCGCCACATCTGCAGCGGTCGGCGTGGAAAGCGCTCAGGCGCTCAGTCGGTCTGCGCCGCCGTCCACTCCACCAGCGCGTCCAGCGCAGGGCGTGCGGCCGGGGCATTGGGGTGGTTGACGAAGCCGATCACCACATAGCGGGCGCCGTTGAGCGCGTTCACGTAGCCGGCGATGCCGGTGACGTCGCGCAGGGTGCCGGTCTTGAGCCAGGCGTTCCCGCGCGCGGCGCTGTTCGGGCTCTGGGCCATGCGCGCGGTGGTGCCGCTGTAGCCGGCGACCGCCAGCGACTGCACGAATCGGTCGGCCTGGGGGTGGCGGGCGGCGTGCTGCAGCAGCTGGGCCAAGGCTTCGGGCGTGATGCGCTCGATGCGGGAGAGGCCCGCGCCGTTGTCCAGCACCGGCGGGCTGATGCGGGTGCCGAAGGTGCGCCGCCACCAGCTGGCCATGATGTCGCGCGAGCGCTCGAAGCGGGCGCTGCGCATGGGCGCGAGCCGGTCGCTCAGGCGGCTTTCGGTCATCACATGGGTTGGGGAAAGCCGCCCCAGCGTGAGGAACACCTGCTGCGCCATCACGTTGTTGCTCCACTGGTTCACGTCGGTGATGATGTCCGACAGGGGCAGCGAGCGCGCGTCGTGCAACAGCCGCGCACCCAGGGGCGTGGCGCCGGTGCGTACCTGGCCGGTGAGGGCACCACCGGTGGCTCGCCACAGGCCTTCGAGCGCACGGGCGGCGTAGCTGGCCGGCTGCTGGTAGGCCACCGGCCACACACGCTGGCCACAGCTTTGCGGGAAGCGGCCGCTGAAGCGGATGCTGTCGGCGTCATCAAACCTCGCCTGCAGGCCGCCCCGCCAGTCGCCGCAGGCACCCTTGGCCAGGGGCACCGAGGTGTCCACCGCCAGATTGGCCAGCGGCGGCTCGCTCAGCACGCGCGCCGTGCCGGTGGCCGGGTCGGGCTGGAAGGTGAGCACGACCGACTTGAAGTTGACCAGCAGCGCATCGGGTGCCGCGTTGTAGGGACGCAGCGCTTCGCCGTCGAAGGCGCCCGGGTCGGTGTCGGGCACCTCGAAGGCGCTGTGGTCGAGCACCAGGTCGCCGAGGATCACGCGCACGCCCTGGTCCTGCAGCGCGATGAAGGCGGCCTGCAGCCGCTCCAGCACCAGCTTGGGGTCGCCGCCGCCGCTCACGTAGAGGTTGCCGCGCAGCACGCCGTTGTCCACCCGGCCGTCGGTCAGGAAGCGCGTGCTCCAGGTGAAGTCAGGCCCCAGCAGGTCGATGGCCGCGTAAGTGGTCACCAGCTTCATCACCGAAGCCGGGTTGACCGAGACCTCGGCCCGGTGCCGCAGCCGCTCGTGGGCGCTGGCGTCGGCCGAGACCACCAGCACCGACAGGGCCGAGGCGGGCACGCCCACGCGGGCGAGCGCCTGGGTCACGCTGGGTGGCAGCGGGGTGGACATCTGCGGCGTCTGCGCGCAGGCTGGCAGCACCAGAGCGGCCATCAGTGCGCCGGCCAGCACCCTCAGGCGGGGGAAAGAGCGGCGGAGCAGGCGGGCGATCAGGGGCATGGTGGCCGTGATTATGGAAGCCGCAGACCTGCCGACGTGTTGGCCTGCGACGAAAGACCCGGTGGCGCGTGACCAGTGGCACCTCGCGGGGCTCGAGCCGCAAGGGGCCGTGGCCGATAATCGCCCGATGTCCGTTTCCCCCCAACTTGCGCCTGCTGCCAGCGGCCCGACCCTGCGTTTCCTTGCACTGGAAACCAGCACCGATGTGCTGTCGGTTGCGCTGGGTTCCGGCGCGCCCGGTGACCCCGTGTGGCAGCACACCGGCCCGGGCGGCGCGCAGGCCTCGGCCACCCTGCTGCCCCTGGTTCAGTCGCTGATGGCGCAGGCCGGCTGGACGCTGCAGAGTCTGGACGCGGTGGTGTTCGGTCGTGGCCCGGGTTCCTTCACCGGCCTGCGCACCGCCTGCGCCGTGGCGCAGGGCCTGGCCTACGGGGCTCAGGACGCCGCCCGTCCCGCTGGCGTTCCGGTGCTCGCCGTGGACACGCTGCTGGCCCTGGCCGAGGAGGCCAGGTCGGCCTGCGCGGATGAAGCACAGCCCGCGCCGGGCGTGATCGTGGCCCTGCTTGATGCCCGCATGGACGAGCTGTATGTGGCGCCCTATGCCCACTCTGCCGACGGCCTGCAGGAACTGGCGCCGCCGCGCCTGTGCGCGCCCCAGAATCTGGGCGCCTACCTGGCGCAGGCCGTGCCCCAGGCATCGGCCCACGCCGACACCGTGCTGGCCGGCAACGTGTTTGCTGCGTACGGTGAGCGCCTGGCTGGCGCCGTGGGGCTGCGCCGCCCTGCGCTGCCCACCGCCACCGCGCTGCTGCGACTGGCGCCCGGCATGCTCGCGGCGGGTGCGGCCGTGGCCGCCCAGGACGCGTTGCCGCTCTATGTGCGCGACAAGGTGGCCCAGACCACGGCCGAGCGCGACGCGCTGCGCGCCGCCAGCGCCTGAACCGCCCATGCCTTCATGACCACCACCGCCGTTTCAACATTCGCCAGCCCCGCTGTCCCGGCCTGGGCGGTTCAGCACTGGCCCGAGGCTGCCAGCGCCAGCCAGCGCCGCGTGAGCTTCGAGCCCATGACCACCGCCCATCTGGACGCAGTGGCCGAGGTGGAGAAAACCGCTTACACGCACCCCTGGTCGCCCCGGCACTTCAGCGACTCGCTGCAGTCGGGCTACCCGGCCGTGCTGCTGCTGGGCGAGGCCTTGCCCGGCGAGGCCGAGCATGGCGTGCGACCCGACGGCCGCGTGCTGCTGGGCTACCTTGTGGCCATGCCGGGGGTGGAAGAGGTGCACCTGCTCAACATCACGGTGGCCCCCGCGCACCAGCGCCAGGGCTGGGCGCGTTTCATGCTGGACGCGCTGGTGCACTGGTCGCGCGGCCAGCAGGCGCAGTGGCTCTGGCTGGAAGCGCGCCAGAGCAACGCGCCCGCACGGGCCCTGTACGAACGCTATGGCTTCAAGCAGGTGGGTCTGCGCCGGGGCTATTACCCCGCCGGGCAGTTCCAGCGCGAAGACGCGGTGGTGATGAGCCTCCCCTTGGCCCCAGTGGGCGCGTCGGGGGTGAAGGCATGAGCCAGCGACCAGACACCTCTGCCGACGAGCCGGCAGTGGAAGCGCCCGACACGTCCTTCCTCCCCTGGCTGGATGCCCGCCAGCGCGCGATGCTCGCTGAAATGGGCGTGCGCATCTGGGCACCCAGGGCCCATGCCGCGCCGGCTCCTGAGGCGCCTGCCGCGGCACCCGCCGAGCGGGCAGCCGCGCCGGCCCGGCCGGCCATCTCTCTCCCGCCCTCACCGCCCTCAGCGCCCGTTGCAGCCCCGGTGCGTCCGACACCTCAGCCCATTGCCGCTGCCGCCACCGCGCCTGCACCGCCAGCCACGCTGGCGCCGCTGCAAGGTGTCGACGCCATGGACTGGGCCACCTTGCGCGCCACGGTGACCGACTGCCGCGCCTGCAGCCTGTGCGAAGGCCGCACCCAGACCGTGTTCGGCACCGGCGACGAGCAGGCCGACTGGATGGTGGTGGGCGAAGCCCCGGGCGACCCTGAAGACCGCCAGGGCGAGCCCTACCTGGGCGACGCCGGCCGCCTGCTCGACAACATGCTGCACGCGGTGGGCCGCAGCCGCACCGGGCAGGGCGCGCAGGCCGCCTACGTGGCCCACGTGCTCAAGTGCCGGCCGCCCACCAGCCGCAACCCGCAGCCGGCCGAAGTGGCGCTGTGCGCCCAGTACCTCGCGCGCCAGGTGGCGCTGGTTCAGCCAAAAGTGATCATCGCCATGGGTCCGATGGCCGCACAGGCCCTGCTGCAGAGCCAGGAACCCATCGGCAAGCTGCGCGGCCGGGTGCACCAGCACCAGGGCATCCCCGTCGTGGTCACCTTCCCGCCTTCGTTCCTGTTGCGCACCCCGGTCAACAAAGGCAAGGCCTGGGCCGACCTGTGCCTGGCGATGGAACAGCTGCCGCGGTAGGGCGCCACTGCCGCCGTTCGGTTTGGGCTTGTCAGAGCCGTCCTGGGGAAGGCAGGGGGCGTTTCGACAGGCTCAACGCGAACGGAAAAAAAGCCAGCTCAACGCGAACGGAGACGAAGTGGCTCAACGCGGCGCATTCCTCCGTTCGGGCTGAGCCCGTCGAAGCCTTCAACAGGTGCAGGCACGCGGCGTTTCGACAGGCTCAACGCGAACGGGGATGGGGCAGGCTCAAGCTCCCGGCTGCACCGCCCGCGCGGGCCACAGCACGCTGGCAATGGCGACCATCACCAGGGCCACCGCGGCCCAGTCCTGCCAGTGCAACACCTCGCCCAGCCACCAGGCGCCGCTGAACACGCCCAGCACCGGGATGAACATCACCGACAGGGTGGAGGCCACGGGCGGCAGGTCGCGTGCCAGCGAGAGCCAGGCCACCTGGGCAAAGGCAAACACGCCCAGCGCGTTGTAGAGGATGGACCACTGCACGGTGGGCGTGGGCCAGGTCCAGGCGTCACGCTCGAACAGCACCGTCAGCAGCGTCATCCACAAGGTGGTGAACAGCGTCATCCAGAACGAGAGCGCCAGCGTGGGGTGCGGAATGCGGGTGCGGCGCATCAGCTGCGTGCCCACCGCCCAGGTCGCGGCACCCACCAGCATCATGGTCACGCCCAGCGGCTTGCCCGAGAGCTGTGTCAGCTCGTGCCACAGCAGCAGCCCCACGCCCAGCGCGGCAGCGGCCACCCCGCCCCATGCGCGGCCCGGCAGGCGCTGGCCGAACCACCACGCGCCCACCAGAGCCGAGAACACCGGCATGGTGTAGCCCAGGATGGCCGCGCGCCCGCTGGACAGGTTCTGGATCGCCAGGATGATCAGCGTGTGCCAGAAGAACATGTTGAACACCGTCAGCAGCGCCAGTTCAGACCAGTGCGCGCGGCCCACCCGGAACGGCACCCGCCGCCACAGCAGCACGCCCGCGAGCACCGGCAGGCCGATCCACATGCACAGGGTGCGGAAGGTCAGCGGCGGGAACCCGGTGACGCCGAGTTTCATGATTGGCCAGTTGAAGCCCCACACCAGCGTGAGCAGGACGAGCAGGACCAGTTGCTGGCGGGACAGGGTGTGCATGGCGCGCATCTTAAGTGGGCAGATCGAGGTCGGCTGGCGCGCAGGGCGCAGTCCGTAAAATCGCCCCATGACCTTTCTCGACATGCTGCGCGGCGCCGAGCGCCAGAACCGTTCCCTGCTGTGCGTGGGGCTGGACCCGGACCCGGCCCGCTTCCCCGACGCGCTCAAGGGCGATGCCCGCCGCATCTACGACTTCTGCGCCGCCATCGTCGAGGCCACGGCCGACACGGCCATCGCCTTCAAGCCGCAGATCGCCTACTTCGCTGCCCACCGCGCCGAAGACCAGCTGGAAAAGCTCATGGCCCACATGCGCGCCGTGGCGCCGCAGGTGCCGGTGATCCTGGACGCCAAGCGCGGCGACATCGGCAGCACCGCCGAGCAGTACGCCATCGAGGCCTTCGAGCGCTACGGCGCCGACGCGGTCACGCTCTCGCCCTTCATGGGCTTTGATTCCGTTCAGCCCTACCTGAAGTACCACGGCAAGGGTGCCTTCCTGCTGTGCCGCACCTCCAACCCCGGCGGTGACGACCTGCAGAACCAGCGCCTGGCCTCGGTGGACGGCCAGCCGCTGCTCTACGAACACATTGCACGCCTGGCCCAGGGGCCCTGGAACCTGAACGGCCAGCTCGGACTAGTGGTGGGCGCCACCTACCCGGCCGAGATCGAGCGCGTGCGCGAACTCGCGCCGACGCTGCCCCTGCTGATTCCGGGTGTGGGCGCGCAGGGCGGCGATGCCGTGGCGACCATCCGCGCGGGCTACCGCAGCGCCGGCGACGAGACCACCGGGCCGGTCATCGTCAACAGCTCGCGTGCCATTCTCTACGCCTCCAGCGGTGCCGACTTTGCGGCCGCCGCGCGGCAGGAAGCGCTGCGCACGCGCGACCTGCTCGAAGCCGCCAAGACCGCGTGACGTGGCCCGGTCCCCGGGTCCCCGGTGTGTCGCCAGCGTGACCTTCCCGGCCGTGGCGGCGCCGGCCGGCGCGCGACAGATGCGCGCCTGCTGTCTACCATGCGCGCT
Source organism: Hydrogenophaga sp. (assembly GCA_030682835.1). Classification (GTDB taxonomy): domain Bacteria; phylum Pseudomonadota; class Gammaproteobacteria; order Burkholderiales; family Burkholderiaceae_C; genus Hydrogenophaga. The sequence continues at coordinate 22,668 of JAUXNG010000053.1, forward strand.
GGTTCGAGGAGGTATCCGCCGCATGATCGATCTCTACACTGCTGCCACGCTCCGGAAAGACACCGCATGAAGCTGTATGTGTCGCCGCGTGCGCCCAATCCGCGGCGCGTGCTCATGTTCCTGGTCGAGAAGAACATCAACGGCCTGGAGCTGATCAACATCGACCTCAACGCGCAGGAACACAAGACCGAGCGCTATCTCGCCAAGAGCCCGCTGGCGCGTGTGCCCGCGCTGGAGCTGGACGACGGGCGCGTGCTCACCGAAACCCGGGCCATCTGCACCTTCATGGAAGGCCGCGTGCCCGAGCCCAACCTGATGGGCCGCAACGCCGAGGAGCGCGCCTTCATCGAAATGGCCGACCGCCGCGTGGAGTGGTATTTCATGCTGCCGCTGGCCAATTGCATCCGCCACACGCACCCCGGTCTGGCGGCGCTGGAGCAGCCGCAGTTCCCCGACTTCGGGCACTCGCAGGCCGCCAAGGCGCGGGAAACGGCGGCCTGGCTCGACGCCGAACTGCAGCGCCAGCCCTGGGTGGCCGGCGATCGCTTCACCATTGCCGACATCACCGCCTTCTGCACCGTCGAGTTTGCTCGGCTCATGCGCTTCAAGCCGGCCGACGAAGGCTTTCATGCCCTGCAGGCCTGGCGCGACCGCGTGGCGGCGCGCCCCAGCGCGCTGGTCTGACTGACGCGCCGCTTGGGCGCTCAGCTGGTGTGCGTGACGCGCGAGGCGTCGAGCTGGGCCTTGGCGCTCTGCGCCAGCGCCACCTCGCCCGGCGTCTCGGGTGACCAGGCGTCCACCGGCAGTGGGCGGCCGTGCGAATCGACCGACACGAAGACGATCATGCATTCGGTGGTTTTCTGCATCGCGCCGCCCTTCATGTCGCCGCTGCGCACCTCCACCGCGATGTTCATGCTGCTGTTGCCGGTGTAGGCCAGCCGCGCCTCCACCTCCACCAGGTCGCCGATCATGATGGGGCGGTGGAAGCGGATGCCGCCCACGTACACCGTGACGCAGTAGCGCTTGGACCAGCTGGTGGCGCAGGCATAGCCCGCCTCGTCGATCCATTTCATGACGGTGCCGCCGTGCACCTTTCCGCCGAAGTTGACGGTGCTGGGTTCGGCAAGGAAGCGGAGCGTGATGACGGACATGGCGGTGACCTTTCTGGCAGGCAACGGATTTTCGCCCGCCAGATCAAGAGCCCGGCGGTGCGCGGTGATTGTCGCTGTGCCGGGTCGGTGCCGGGGTTATCGCCCTGTCATTTTTCAGCCCGGCCGCCGTGTCAGACTGATGGGGCGTCCACTGCGCCTGGGGAGCGTCCGCAGAACAGGTCGTAGCCCCGTTCGGCCTTGCTGCGGTCCGAGGGTTGCAGGCGCAGGCCGCCCGCGCTATCGGGTGGCCCGTCGGCGAGCGCTTTCGCCAGTTCGAACAAGGCCTCGGCTTCGCCTTCTTTCAATTCCAGTTCCAGCTCCAGAATCGCCTCGGCGGGCGCACCCGGGCGTGCCGTGCTGCTGATGTGGCCCTGGTCCAGTGCCACCTCCACCACCGCCGCGCCGTGCTGGAGCAACCAGCTGCGGCGCACAAAGTCGGTCTGGAACACCGGCAGCAGCTGGCTGGCCAGAGCGCTCAGTTCGGCGCAGAGGACGGCGTCGTCCACCAGCGTGGCGAAATCGAACTGCCCGGGCTCGGTGGGCGCTTCCCACTCCCCGCGGCGGCTCAGGCCGCCCACGCTCTGGCCCGCGGTTTTCACCGTGAGCAGGGTGCGCCCGCCGATCTGGCGCTCGCGCACCGCCATGCGCCGCTGCATCAGGTCGAGTGCTGCGGTGTCGTAATAGGTGTTGCGCAGGCGCTGTTGCTTAGGCGGGCTGCTGGTCAGCAAGGGGTGGGCAAGCAGGCGCGGCAGGTCCTGCGGGTGCACGGCGAGCTTGAGTTCGGTTTCCTGGGGCATGGGCGAAGGGGGCGTGAATGGGCTTTTGGGGCGCGGTGTCGTTTCGGCGGCGTCGCAGGCGTATTCTCTGGCTTCCCTGTTGAAGAAAGCGAACCGCCTTGACTGCACCACTGACACCGTCCACCTCCCGCCTGCCCAAGGTCCTGCGCGCCCTTGCGCTTTCCCTGTCCGTGGCGTGCCTGGCCATGCCCGCCGCCGCCGAAAAGCCGGAGCGGCTGGACAAGCCCGGCAAGAGCCAGCAGGGCCCTGGCAAGGAGCGCGGCAAGGGCCAGGAGCGAACCAAGGCTGCATCGTCGACCCAGGTGAACATCAGCGTGGGGGGCTACTTTGGCGAACCGCAGCGCGCGGCCGTGCGCAGCTACTACGAACCGCAGTTCCGCGCCGGCAAGTGCCCGCCCGGTCTGGCCAAGAAGGGCAACGGCTGCCAGCCCCCCGGCCAGGCCAAGAAGCAGTGGCAGCTCGGCCAGCCGCTGCCGGGCTCGGTGGTGTTTCACCCCCTGCCGCGGTCGGTGACGGTGCAGATTGGCCTGCCGCCCGCCGGCTACAAATACGTGCGCGTGGCCACCGACATCCTGCTCATCGCCATTGGCACGGGCATGGTGATCGACGCCATCGAGGACCTGAGCCGGCTCTGAGCCACCGCACGTCTGCTCAGGCAGGGGGATGTTTCCATGTTGACGCGACTCCATTTCCCGTTTCTGCTGTGCTGTTCGGCCATCGGCCTGGCAGTGGCGCCGGTCAGGGCGGCCGAGCCGGTCGCGCCGGATGCCAGCCGCGATTACCTGCTGGGGCTGGGCGTGGTGTCCTCAGCCGGCCACCTGGGTGATGCGCAGCGGCAGCTGCGGCTGCGCCCTCTCTGGGCCTTCCAGCTCGGCCGGTTCCGGGTGGCCACCTCGGGCGCCAGCAACCTGCTGAGCGTGGGACGCGAAACCATCGACCCGGGGCTGAGCACCGACGTGTTCAGCAGCGACGCGCTCCGGCTCAGTGCTTCGCTGCAGCTCGACAACAAACGCTCGTGGGACGGCGATGCACGCCTGCAGGGGCTGCCCGATGTGCGGGCCACCCTGCGTGGGCGGGCCACCGCATCGGGCGCGGTGGCCAAGCGCTGGAGCTGGTCGGTGAGCGGCTCGCAAGACCTGCTGGGGCGGGGCGGGGGCTTGCGCGTGAACACGGGACTGGGCTACCGCTACCCGGTGTCCGACCAGACCCACTGGGACCTGTCGCTGGGCGCCGGCTGGGGCAATGCCTTGCACCGCAACACCTATTACGGCGTTTCGCCAGCAGCTGCTGCCGCCACCGGTCGCGCGCCTTATGCGCTGGGGAGCGGCTGGGACCGCGTCTCGCTCGGCTGGCAGCTCACCTCGGCGCTGAGCCGCCGCTGGGTGGCTTATGGTGGCGTGAATGTGTCGCAGCTGCAGGGCGCGACGGCGCGCAGCCCGCTGGTGGGCCGCGTCACCACCTACGGCGCCACGGTGGGGCTGGCTTACCGCGGCCCTTGATCCGGGCGGGTGCGCAAGGGGATCAAGCGCGCGGCAGCAAGCGCGCCAGATAGCGCCCGGTGTAGCTGCCCTCGTGCGCGGCAATGTCTTCCGGTGTGCCCTGCGCCAGCACCCTGCCGCCGCCGGAGCCGCCTTCGGGGCCCATGTCGATCAGCCAGTCTGCGGTCTTGATCACGTCCAGGTTGTGCTCGATCACCACGATGGTGTTGCCGGCGTCGCGCAGCTGGTGCAGCACTTTCAGGAGCAGCTCGATGTCGGCAAAGTGCAGGCCGGTGGTGGGCTCGTCCAGGATGTAGAGCGTGCGCCCGGTGTCGCGTTTGCTCAGTTCCAGCGCCAGCTTGACGCGCTGCGCCTCGCCGCCGCTGAGCGTGGTCGCGCTCTGGCCGAGCTGGATGTAGGTCAGGCCCACGTCCATCAGGGTCTGCAGCTTGCGGTGCAGCGTAGGCACCGGCGCGAAGAAGGCGTGGGCCTGCTCCACCGTCATGTCCAGGATCTGCGCGATGTTCTTGCCCTTGTACTGCACATCCAACGTTTCGCGGTTGTAACGCTGGCCGGCACACACCTCGCAGGGCACGTACACGTCGGGCAGGAAGTGCATTTCCACTTTCACCACGCCGTCGCCCTGGCAGGCTTCGCAGCGGCCGCCGGCCACGTTGAAGCTGAAGCGCCCGGGGCCGTAGCCGCGCTCGCGCGCCGTGGGCACCTCGGCCATCAGCTCGCGGATGCCGGTGAACAGGCCGGTGTAGGTGGCCGGGTTGCTGCGCGGCGTGCGCCCGATGGGCGACTGGTCGACGTTGATGACCTTGTCGAAGTGCTCGATGCCCTCGATCGCGTCGTGCTCGGCCGGCTCGTCGTGTGAACGGTAGAGCGTGCGCGCCACGGCGGCGTAGAGCGTGTCGTTCACCAGCGTGGACTTGCCCGAGCCCGACACACCGGTGACGCAGGTCAGCAGCCCCACCGGGAAGGCCACGCTCACGCCCTGGAGGTTGTGGCCGGTGGCGTTGATCACGCGGATCTCCTGCAACTCGCCCAGCGTGGCAATGTGCTGCGCCTCGCGCGCGCTGCGGCGCTCGGCCGCCGGGCTCATGGGAAAGCGCGACTTGATGGGTGGAGCGGCGGTTTTGTTCTTCACCACCGGCAGCCAGGGCGTGCGCTGGCGCGGCACGGCAATGGCGCGCGCTCCGCTGAGGTACTGGCCGGTGAGTGAGCCGGGCGTGGCCATCACCTCCTCACACGTGCCCTGCGCCATGATGCGCCCGCCGTGCACGCCGGCGCCGGGGCCCATGTCGATCACGTGGTCGGCGGCGTGCATCATGTCTTCGTCGTGCTCTACCACCAGCACCGTGTTGCCCAGGTCGCGCAGATGCTGCAACGTGGCAATCAGGCGGTCGTTGTCGCGCTGGTGCAGGCCGATGCTGGGCTCGTCGAGCACGTACATCACGCCGGTCAGGCCGCTGCCGATCTGGCTCGCCAGGCGGATGCGTTGTGCCTCGCCGCCCGACAGGGTTTCGGCGCTGCGGTCCAGGCTGAGGTAGTTCAGGCCCACGTCGTTCAGGAACTTCAGGCGCTGGCGGATTTCGTTGATCACCCGGGCCGCGATGTCGCCCTTGGCGCCTTTGAGTTCGAGTTTCTGGAAGTAGGCCAGTGCCTCGCCCAGCGTGACGTGGCTGATCTTGTAGATGGGCTGCTTCTGCTCGCCTTCGCCCACGAACACGTGGCGCGCTTCCTTGCGCAGGCGCGAGCCCTCGCACTCGGGGCAGGGCTGGGTGGCGCGGTAGCGGGCCAGTTCCTCGCGCACGTTGGCGCTGTCGGTTTCGCGGTAACGGCGCTCGAAGTTGCGGATGATGCCCTCGAACGGATGCTTCTTGCTGATCTTCTTGCCGGCGTTCTCGCCCGACTCCAGCGCGTAGCTGAATTTGATCTCGTCCGTGCCGGAACCGTAGAGCAGCACCTGCTGCACGGCTTCGGGCAGGCTGTCCCAGGGCGCTTCGGCGTTGAAGCCATAGTGCGCGGCCAGGCTCTCGATCATGGCGAAGTAGTAGCCGTTGCGCCGGTCCCAGCCCTTGATGGCGCCGCTGGCCAGGCTCAGCGTGGGGAAGGCCACCACGCGCGCCGGGTCGAACACCTCGGTGTGGCCCAGCCCGTCGCAGCTGGGACAGGCGCCCATGGGCGAGTTGAAGGAAAACAGGCGTGGCTCCAGCTCGCCCACGGTGTAGCTGCACAGCGGGCAGGCGAAGCGCGCGGAGAAGCGCAGTTCGGGTCGGGCCGGGGGCTCGTCCATGTCGATGGCAATCGCCTTGCCGTCGGCCAGGCGCAGCGCGGCCTCGAAGCTCTCGGCCAGTCTTTGCCGCAAGGGGTTCACGGACCCCCACGCTCCGCCGCTTTGCGGGTCGCTGCCCCCCAAGGGGGCTGCCCCGCCTTGGGGCGGCCCGGCGGCGGGGCGTGTGCCTTCTCCTGCGGGTTCATGGACGTGGCGCACCTTGATGCGGTCGATCACCACGTCGATGTTGTGCTTCTCGGTCTTCTTCAGCGCCGGCAGGGCGTCGAAGTCGAGCACCGCGCCGTCGACTCTGAAACGCACATAGCCTTGCGCCTGCATGTCGGCGAAGACTTCGGTGAACTCGCCTTTTTTCTCGCGCGCCACCGGCGCCAGGATCCTCAGCCGCGTGCCCTCGGGCAGGGCCAGCACGGTGTCCACCATCTGCGCGACGCTCTGGGCGGCCAGCGGCAGATCGTGCTCGGGGCAGTGCGGTGTGCCGGCGCGGGCGAACAGCAGGCGCAGGTAGTCGTGGATCTCGGTCACCGTGCCCACGGTGGAGCGCGGGTTGTGGGACGTCGCTTTCTGCTCGATGGCAATCGCGGGCGACAGGCCCTCGATCAGGTCCACGTCGGGCTTGTCCATCAGCTGCAGGAACTGCCGGGCGTAGGCGCTCAGGCTCTCCACATAGCGGCGCTGGCCTTCGGCATAGAGCGTGTCAAAGGCCAGGCTCGACTTGCCCGAGCCCGACAGGCCGGTGATGACCACCAGCGCGTGCTTGGGGATGTCGAGGTCGATGTTCTTCAGGTTGTGCGTGCGCGCGCCACGCACCGACAGCACCGCGGCGCGCAGCGCAGCACGCTGGGCGGCGCTGGGCGCAGGCTCGGCTGTGCCCGATGGCTCGGTCAGGTGAGCGAGTGGCGACACGTCCGTGGGCGGGAGCGTGTCCAGCGGGACCGGGGGCAGGTTCTGGTTCAAGGCAGCAGCGCCCGGGCAGGGTGCCGGGCTGTGATGAGAGCAACCAAGCATGATAAGCCGCCAGCCGTTTTGGCGCAGGCCTGCCTCCCGCCGCCGCGGCGGGCCATGGCGCACAATATTGCTCTTTCCCAACCACCGTCGGCCCCTGCGGGCTGTCGCCGGCCCCCGTTCCGTGTCGCTCTCGTCCACCCGAACCCCCGTTGCATCTCCCGCGTCCGCCGAGGCCGGGCCTGACGCCCATCGCATGACGGGGCCCGAGCGACGCGCCAGTGCCTCGCTGGCAGCGATCTATGCCCTGCGCATGCTCGGGCTCTTCCTGGTGCTGCCGGTGTTTGCGCTGGAGGCTCGCCACTACCCGGGTGGTGACGATCCCTGGCTGGTCGGCCTGGCCATGGGCGCCTACGGCCTGACGCAGGCCATGCTGCAGGTGCCGCTGGGCATGGCGTCGGATCGTTTCCGGCGCAAGCCGGTGATCCTGTTCGGGCTGGCGCTCTTCGTGCTGGGCAGCCTGTTGGCCGCCTGGGCGCCCAGCCTGCCCTGGCTGGTGGCCGGCCGCGCCCTGCAGGGCTCGGGCGCCATTTCTGCGGCGGTCACGGCGCTGCTGGCCGACCTCACGCGCGAGCAGGTGCGCACCAAATCGATGGCCCTGGTGGGCATCAGCATCGCGCTGATGTTCGCCCTCTCGCTGGTGCTGGCGCCGGCGCTGGTGCCCCACATCGGCCTCTCGGGCCTGTTCTACATGACGGCGGCGCTGGCGCTGGCCGGCATGGCCGTGGTGGCCTGGGTGGTGCCGGCCGAACCCGCGGAGCATGTGAAGCAGGAGCGCGGCGGGTTGAAGGACGTGCTGGCCAACCCCGAGCTGCTGCGCCTGGACCTGGGGGTGTTCGTGCTGCACGCGGTGCAGATCGCCATGTGGATGTCGGTGCCGGCGCTGCTCAGCGAGGCCGGCATTGCCCCCGCCGCCCAGTGGAAGGTCTACCTGCCGGCCGTACTGGGCTCGCTGGTGGTGCTGGGCGGGCTGCTGTTCCGGCTGGAGCGCAAGGGCTATTTCAAGCAGGTGTACCTGGGCACCATCGCGCTCATGGTGCTGGTGCAGCTGGGTTTCCTGTGGAGCCTGGAGGCGCCCACGCTGTGGGGCGTGTCCCTGCTGCTGGGCCTGTATTTTGTCGGCTTCAACGCCCAGGAGGCGAGCCAGCCCAGTCTCGCATCTCGCCTGGCCTCACCCAGCCAGCGCGGCGCGGCGCTCGGCGTCTACAACACGCTCATGTCACTGGGCATCTTCGCCGGCGGCAGCCTGGGCGGCCTGGTGGTCAAGACCTGGGGCAGTGCGGGCATCTTCATCTTCAGCGCCGCCCTGATGGCGCTGTGGCTGCTGCGGGCCTGGCCCATGCAGGTGCCCGGCCAGACGCCGGCAGGCCCCACCCGGCGTTGACCGCCGCCTGGGTGGTGGCGCCACTCACGCGGAGCGGGCGCTCACATGCGGCGGGTCATCAGCTCCGCCATGGTGCTGTAGAGCGGGCGGCTGATCATGCGCGAGATCAGGCTGGCCAGCAGCGCGCAGGCCATCAGACTCAGCACCATGCTGTGGCCGTCGGTCATCTCCATCACGATGATCATGGCGGTGATGGGCGTCTGGGTCACAGCCGCCAGGAAGCCGCACATGCCCAGCGCGATCAGCGCCGCGCCGTGCGGTGAGTTCAGCAGCCAGGCCACGTCGGCGCCGAGCCCGGCACCCAGCGACAGGCTGGGGCCGAAGATGCCGCCGGGCACGCCGGACCAGGCCGACAGCCAGGAGGCGATGAACTTCAGGCCGGTGAACAGCAGCGGCTGGTGACCCTGGAGCCCGCCCGTGACGGTGGCCTGGTCGAGCAGTAAATGGGTGTGATGGTGGCCCACGCCGACCGCCGCGCCGTCGCTGATCACCGCGATCACCGCCACCACGAAACCGCAGATGGCCGCAAAGGTGACCGGGCGCTTGCGGCGGTAGGCGCAGAAGCGGTCGGGCAGACCGGTGAACGAGGCCAGCATCAGCCGCGACAGCAGGCCGCCCAGCAGGCCGCAGCCCAGCGCCACCAGGGCGCCGGGGGCCAGCAGGCCCCACCACGACACCGCTTCGGCGCGCACCCGGCCGAAATACGAGAGGTTGCCGAAGGCCGAAACCGAGACCAGGCCGGCCACCACGATGGCTGCCAGCATCAGGCCGCTGCTGCGGTCCTGCAGGCGCCGCGACAGTTCTTCAATGGCGAACACGATGCCGCCCAGCGGCGTGTTGAATGCGGCGGCGATGCCGGCCGCGCCGCCCGCCACCAGCAGTTCGCGGTCGCTGATGCCTGAGCGCGGCGAAAGCCAGTGCCGCGCGTGCAGCATCACGCCCGCGGCGATCTGCACCGAAGGCCCCTGGCGACCAATCGACAGGCCGGCGAGCAGCCCGCCCGCCACCGCGCCGATCTTGGCCAGGCTCAGGCGCACCGAGACGAAGCGCGCCCGCTGCTCGGGCGGCGTGTTGGCGTCCAGCGCCACCAGCACCTGCGGCACGCCCGAGCCCACCGCCCCGCGTGCCCAGCGCCGGATGCTCCAGACCACCAGCGCCGTGAGCGCCGGCGTCCACAGCAATGGTGCCCACCAGGCGGCGCTGCGCATGCTTTGGTAAAGCGAAAACGCGGCATCGGCCAGCAGCGTGAAGCCCACCACGGCCAGGCCCGCCAGCACGGCGTAGGCGATCACCACCGCGCGGTCCAGCCACTGCCGCCCGCCGCCCATCTCGGCACGCAGGTTCTGCAGGAAGTCCGGTTCACCTTTCATCGGCGCCCAGTGTAGGGCGCGTGCGGCCCGGCTGCCGAGCGGCGCATGGCGTATCGGCAGGCGCGGGCGTTTGCGGCACAATGGTTGACCGTTTTGCGGCCTCGGTCCTGCCGGCGCCGCCTGCTAATTCCCAAGGGCATACACATGGCATCCGTCAACAAAGTCATTCTCGTCGGCAACTGCGGCCGCGACCCCGAAATCCGCTACCTGCCGTCCGGTCAGGCGGTGGCCAACGTGAGCGTGGCCACGTCGAGCCGCCGCAAGGACAAGAACAGCGGTGAGACCATTGAAGACACCCAGTGGCACCGCGTCACCTTCTATGACCGCCTGGCCGAAATCGCCGGCGAATACGTGAAGAAGGGCCGTCCGATCTATGTCGAGGGGCGCCTGAAGTACGGCACCTATGTCGACAAGGCCACCGGCGTCGAGAAGAACACGGTCGACATCATCGCCACCGAACTGCAGCTGCTCGGCGGCCGCGAAGGCATGGGCGGCGGCGATGAAGGCGGCGGAGCTGGCGGGGGCTATTCGCGTCCGGCGGCCGCGCCCCGCCAGGCAGCCCCGGCGGCCCGTCCGCCCGCTCCGGCACCGGCGCCCGCACGCCAGTCCAGCGGCTTCGACGACATGGACGACGACATCCCCTTTTAAGCAAGCGCCTCATTGATCCGGTTCACTGCATCAGAAAAAAGCCCGGGCATTGGCGCCACGGGCTTTTTTTTGTCTGGTCATGGCTTGCAGGACGCTGCAAAGGCATTGAACCGACAGGGGAAAGGGCCTTGCGCTTCGCATACAGTCGGCAAATGGCTTCGCGGCCGATCCCAGACCCGCCTGGTGTGTAGTTGACTGCTGGTGCCCTGCCCATGAACGATTCCGAGCCTCTTCCCACCTCCGCCGACCGTTTCGCCGGCATCCTGCCGCCAGACGATCCTTTGCGCGAGGAGTTGCACAACGAAGTGCACGCCAGGCCCTCCGCGCGCATCCGGCTGCCGGTGCTCATCGTGTTCGTGGCCGTGCTCAATGAAGGCGT
>JAUXNG010000065.1 GCA_030682835.1 Hydrogenophaga sp.
GAGCTTGGTGCTGACCTTGCTGCCGGCCACGATGGCGATGAGGGGCCTCTTCGGGTTGGCCAGCGCCTTCGCAATGGCGTCCATCTCGGCCGCCAGCAGCGGGCCCGCCGATGCGATGGGGGCCGTCTCGGCGATACCGTAGGTGGTGCCTTCGGCGCGGTGGGCGGTGCCGAAGGCGTCGTGCACGAAGATGTCGCACAGGCTGCCAAGCTTCTTCGCCAGCTCGGGGCTGTTCTTCTTCTCGCCCTTGTTCAGGCGGCAGTTCTCCAGTAGCACCACCTCACCCGGGGCGACCGAGAAATCGCCGTCGACCCAGTTGGCCACCACGCGGATGCTGCGGCCCATGAGCTGGCCCATGCGGGCGGCCACCGGTGCCAGCGAATCGGCGGGCTTGAATTCACCTTCGGTGGGACGGCCCAGGTGGCTGGTCACCATGACCGCCGCGCCGGCGTCCAGCGCCATCTGGATCGCCGGGATGCTGGCGCGGATGCGCGTGTCTTCGGTGATGTTGCCCGCATCGTCCTGCGGCACGTTCAGGTCGGCACGGATGAACACGCGCTGGCCCGTGGCGTGGCCACTGTTGCACAGGTCAGAGAAGCGGATGAATTTCATGGTGATGGGCTCGGGCGAGGTCAATGAAAGGTGGGACGCCCGGCATTGTAGGAAATCGCCGCCGCACCACTGCAGACCCCGCCACTACCAGCCCAGACCAATCCTCAGGGGCAGGTAGACGAGCATCCCCGCAACGATGGTGCCCAGCACGCCTCGCTGCCAGTAGAACCAGGCCGCACCGGCAGCGGCAGCGTACAGGCGGGCGTCCTGCCAGGTGGTGATCAGTGCGCCCTGAGTCATCACGATCTCGGGCACCACCACCGCCGAGAGGGCAGCAATGGGTGCGTACTGCAGCCCACGCTGCGCCCATCGCGGCAAGGTCCAGGGCTTGTTGGAGATCAGGAAAAAACCGCGCGTGATCACGGTGATGGCGCCCAGCGCCACGATGGTGAGGAGCGTCCAGGGGTCGACGTCAAACATGTCGCGCCCCCCTCGTGGAATCCCCCGGTGGTGCCATCTTCTCCAGCACCAGGCAGATGGCCACCGCGCTGGCAATGGCCACCAGGATGTTGAGCTTCAGCGGCAGGGCCCAGGCCACCACCGCCGCCGCACCCGCGACCCCGGCAGACACCATGCGCAGCGGTGAACTGGCCAGCGAACTGAGCACGCCCAGCAGCGCCAGAATGCCGGCAAAACCCAGGCCCCATTCGGTGGGAATGGTGTTGGCCAGCACGATGCCCACCACGCTGGCGACCATCCAGGCCACGTAGTTCACACCACAGTTGCCCATCAGGTAGGCCTGCTGTTCCGCCAGCTGCGCGGGGGTTCGCCCCGGCTGCGAGAAACGCCGGGAGAAAAAGACATAGCTCAGGTCTGCGGTGACATAGCCGCTGATCAGCCGCTGCCAGCGCGGCAGGTGCATGAGGTAAGGCCGCAGGTGGGCGGAAAACACGACGAAGCGCAGGTTCACGCACAAGGCCGCCGCCAGGATGACCCACAGCGGTGCGCCCGCGGCGATCATGGGAATGGCGGCCAGCTGGGCACTGCCGGCGTAGACGATCAGCGTCATCAGCAAGGCTTCAGTCACCGACAGACCCGACTTGACCATGGCCACACCTGTCATCAGGCCCCAGGCGGCGATGCCCAGGGACACACTGGTCTGGTCGCGCACGCCTTCCCAGAACTGCGGATGGCGGCGGTGTTCCGCGAGAAAGAACATCAGCGCTCGGCCTTCGGCGCCGGGGCCGCGTCGAACACCTGCCCCGGTGCCAGCGGGAAGCCACGCAGAAAGTCCCCCGCCGGCAGGCGCTTGCCACCCGCTCGCTGCAGCTCGGTCAGCACCAGCACGCCTTCACCCGTCTGCACGCGGATGCCCTCGGCCCCAGCGGCGAGCACCTGGCAGGGCAGCGCTCCCGTGACAGGGCCACCGGCCTCAGCGTGGGCCATCCACACCTTAACCGCTTCGCCCGCGAGTGCTGTGGCCGCCCCCGGGAACGGGTTGAAGGCACGCACACGGCGTGCAAGCGCCGCGGCGGGTTGCGTCCAGTCGATGGCGGCCTCGGCCTTGTCGATCTTGTGCGCGTAGGTCACGCCGGCTTCGGGCTGGCGCACCGGGTTCAGGCCACCGCAGGCAGCCAGTTCCAGCGCCTCCACCATCAGGCGCCCGCCCAGCGTGGCCAGCCGGTCATGCAGGCGTCCGGTGGTGTCGTCGGGCTCGATGGGGCAGCTCTCGCGCAGCAGCATGTCGCCCGTGTCCAGCCCGGCATCCATCTGCATGATGGTCACGCCGGTATCAGGGTCACCGGCCTCGATGGCGCGGTGGATCGGGGCGGCGCCGCGCCAGCGCGGCAGCAGCGAGGCGTGGATGTTGAAGCAGCCCAGGCCGCGCGGGCCCTGCGCCATCGTGTCGAGCACCCACTGCGGCAGGATCAGCCCGTAGGCCGCCACCACCATGGCGTCTGCGCCCGCGGCTTCAATCGCGGCGCACCCCGCGGCGGCGGCGTCCGGGTACTTGCCATCCAGCCGCAGGCTCTGCGGCTGCGCCACCGGCAGGCCATGGTCGAGCGCGAACTGCTTGACCGGCGACGGCTGCAGCTTCATGCCGCGCCCGGCCGGGCGGTCCGGCTGGGTCATCACCAGGGCGATGTCAAAGCCTGCGGCGTGCAGGCGCTCCAGTGCCACGCGGGCAAATTCCGGCGTGCCGGCAAAAATGATCTTCATGGGGTTCGGTCGGGTGGGCGCGCGGCCCGGTGGCCGATGCGCCGCGGGTCAGGGCGTCCAGTCGGGCGGCTCGGGGGGGTACTCGTCGGTGTACATCACCCGGCGCACGGTGCCCGTGGGGTCGATGTGGATGTGCGCCTGCCGGGGTATCGTGGTTTCCAGGAAACGGTAGGTCCAGACGTCGCCGTCGAAGCGTGCCACTCGTTCCAACAGTGCCGGCCGGCCAAACCTGGCCAGCACCTGGTCGCGGGTCCAGCGGTCGACGCTGACGACATCGAAGGCCGCGCGGTCCATCACCTGGTCGACCTGCAGCAGCCTTCCCTCAGCGTCAAGCCGCAGGTTGTAGACCTGCTGGCCCGCCGGCTGCCTCGAATACTGCAGCTGAGTGCCGTCTGGCAGCGTGTGCACAGCGGTGGGCCGGCCGAGCCGCTGTTCGATCTCGGCCCGCGCTGTGCCGGGAACCAGACGCTCCGGCATGCCCGCACATGCGACCAGCAAAGCCAGCAAGCCGGCCGCCAGCGGCGCACGGACGAGCCGGGCAGCCGCGCGCAGGCTCACACCCGCTCCTCGTCGCGCTGGGCTTTCAGCAGCTTGCTCTTGATGCGGTTGCGCTTGAGCGGCGAGAGGTATTCGACGAAGACCTTGCCCATCAGGTGGTCCATCTCGTGCTGGATGCACACCGCCAGCAGACCATCGGCCTCGAGGCTGCGCGACGTGCCCGCCGCGTCCAGTGCGCGCACGCGCACCGCCACGGAGCGCTCAACGCCGTCGTAGATGCCAGGGACCGACAGGCAGCCCTCTTCGCCCTTGCGCTTCTCGTCACTGGCCCATTCGATCTCGGGGTTGATGAGCACCATGGGCTGGTTACGCTCTTCGCTGACGTCGATGACGATGATCCGCTCGTGCACGTCCACCTGCGTGGCTGCCAGGCCAATGCCGCTGGCGTCGTACATGGTGGCGAACATGCGTTCGATCAGCCCGCGCACGCGGTCGTCCACGGCCGCCACCGGGCGGGCCACGGTGTGCAGGCGAGGGTCGGGGAAACGCAGGATGGGCAGCAGCGGTGACGTGGTCATGATCAGGCGGTCGAAAGACGGGTTCAGGGGAGCGGGACGATGCGCCATCGGCGCGGCGACGGTGGTTCGGTGACGTGCTTCCCCGTTTGTCGCTATTTTCGCTACTTTTGGCGGCACGCGCAGGAAGGCAGCGCCTTATACGTTGCCTAATCAAAGGCTTGGGCGCAAAATCAAATGCGAATTGTCAAGACAAAAGCGCTACTTCGCTCCAGCTTCTCACCACCTCGGGGCGAGGGGCGTGGTGCGCGGTGGTGCCTGCCCCAGGGGCCCCACATGCCATTGAAGACCCTTCAGACCGCCCTTTTTTCCCGCCTGCCTGTGCAGCGCCCACTGGCATGGAGCGCGGCTGCGCTGGCGGTGCTGCTGTGCGGTGCCGCCTCGGCCCAGAACTTTCCGATCACCCCCGGTCAGCGCGCGACCGCCGCGCAGGTTGCGCAGGCGGGCGTGCCGCTGTCGGAACTGGCGCCCAACGCCCCCGACAGCCACACCGTGCGGCGCGGCGACACGCTGTGGGCCATCTCGAGACTGTTCCTGCGCAGTCCGTGGCGCTGGCCCGAACTCTGGGGCATGAACCTGGACGAGATCCGCAACCCGCACCTGATCTACCCGGGCCAGGTGCTCTACCTGGAAAAGTCGAATGGCCGGGCACGCCTGTCCACCCGCGCGCCGGGCACAACGGGCGGGGAGCCCCAGACGGTCAAGGTGTCGCCCCGCACGCGGTTTGAGAGCCTGGCGGACTCCGCCATTCCGCCGATCTCGCTGCAGGCTATCGAAGCCTTCCTGACCGAGCCGCTGATCGTGGACGAGGTCACCTTCTCGCGCGCGCCCCGCATCGTCGCCACGCAGGAATCGCGCGTGCTGCTGAGCCGCGGCGACCGCGCGTACGCCCGTGGCCAGTACAGCGCTGGCGCCCCCGGCACCCCCCTGACAGACGCACCGGGCCAGTCCCGCGACTACCGGGTGTTCCGCAACGCGGTGCCCCTGAAAGACCCCATCACCGGCGCCGTGCTGGGCTATGAAGCCCAGTTCGTGGGCAAGGCCCTGCTGGAACGCGGCGAGACCAGCCGCGAAGTGGTCGACAGCGCGGGCAAGACCAGTGTCGAGCTGGTCCCCGCCACCATCGACATCGTGGTGGCCAAGGAAGAAATGCGCGTGGGCGACCGCCTGCTGCCCGAGCCCCCCCGCGAGTTGCCGAACTTCGTTCCCCGCGCGCCGGGTTCGCCGCAGTCTGGCCAGATCGTCTCGGTGTACGGCAACGCCGTCACCTTCGCGGCGCAGAACCAGGTGGTGGCCATCAACCGCGGCACCGAGCACGGGCTGGAGCGTGGCCACGTGCTGGCCCTGCAGCGCGAAAGCGAACTCGTGACCGACAAGACCGACACCGCGCGGCCCCAGCTGCGCCTGCCCGGCGAGCGCAACGGCCTGATGCTGGTTTTCCGCACTTTCGACAAGCTGTCCTATGCCCTGGTGCTCCAGATTTCGGACGGGGTGAAGGTCGGCGACCGTTTCACCAGCCCCTGATCGGCTGGGTACCGCTTGCTCATGACCCAAAGAGCTCTCAGCCTCTGAGCTGGCATGGAACGGGACGAGCTGCTCGCCTGGCTGAGGCTGCTGCGCACCGAAGGCGTGGGTGGCGAGTCGGCCCGCAAGCTGCTCGCCGCCTTCGGGCTGCCCGAGTCGATCTTCGAGCAAACCCTGCCAGCCTTGCAGGCGGTGGTGAGCGGGAAACAGGCGCAAGCCCTGCAGGTGCTACCGGACGATCTGGACGCGGCGGTCGACCAGTTGCAAAGCTGGCTGGCGGCCAGCCCGCAACACCACGTGCTCACGCTGGCGGACGCCCGCTTCCCGGCCGAGCTGCTGCAGATGGCGGACCCGCCACTCATGCTCTATGTGGCGGGACAGCTCGACGTGCTGCATCACCCGCGGCGCCTGGCCATCGTCGGCAGCCGCAACCCCACGCCACAGGGCGAAGGCAACGCCCGGCAGTTTGCGCGTGCGCTGGGCGAATCCGGTGTGTGCGTGGTGTCGGGGCTGGCGCTCGGCGTTGACGGCGCCGCCCACACCGGCGCGCTGGAGGCGGGTGCACCCACCATCGCCGTGGTGGGCACCGGCCTGGACCGCGTGTATCCCAAGCGCCACCTGGCGCTGGCCCACCGCATCGTCGCGTCGGGTGCGCTGGTGAGCGAGTACCCGCTGGGCACGCCGCCCCTCCCGCCCCACTTTCCGCAACGCAACCGGATCATCGCCGGGCTTTCGCAGGGCACGCTGGTGGTGGAGGCGGCTCTGCAGTCGGGCTCACTGATTACCGCGCGCCTGGCCGCCGAACAGGGGCGCGAGGTGTTCGCCATCCCGGGCTCCATTCACGCACCACAGGCGCGCGGCTGCCATGCGCTGATCCGCCAGGGTGCCAAGCTGGTGGAGTCGGCGCAGGACATTCTGGAAGACCTGCGCCTGAGCACGCCTGCCCAGGCAGCGCAGGCCAAGCCCGACAACGACGCGGTGCCGCCGGTGGATGCGGACGGCCTGCTGGGCGCCATGGGCTTCGATCCGGTGAGCCTGGACGCCCTGCAAGCCCGCACCGGCCTGCCCACGGCCACGCTGCAGGCACGCCTGCTGGAGCTGGAGCTCGACGGCCACCTCGGCCGTCTGCCCGGGGGGCTTCTTCAACGGGTGGGCCAGGGGTGAGTCTTCGGGTCTGCAGGCGAGGCATCCTGGCTCCATGCGAGCGACGAGATGCCGATTCGCCCGATTCCGAAGGGCAGCGCGCATTCCCTGTGTGACGGCTGAGAGCGCCGCCGACGAGGTGTGGCGCCGGCTTCAGGCCAGAAGGCGCTCGGGGTTGGCGTCCAGTTTGGCCAGTGCGTCCCGGGTGGCGCGCACGGTCAGGGCCTCTTCCTCGCTCGGCACCAGCAGGCCGGCCTGCAGGTAAGAAGCCACGCGGGTGGCCTGGATCAGGTAGCAGCGCCCGATTCCGGAGACGAACAGGTAGAGCTGCCCCCGCTCGCTGCGCCAGGCGAGCTGGACGTTGTTGAGCTTGCCGTTGTGGTCCAGGCCGAACCAGGCGCCGATCTGGAGTTCGACGGCCCAGGCACGCATGGCGTCGCTGGGCTGGGTGCCGCCCTGGTTGATCACCTCGATGTTGCCGGCGTCCACCCCGGTGATCATCTCGATGCTTTCGTTGTCCAGATCGAGATCGCCCAGCCCGTTCTCGGGAAGGTAATCTTCGAGGTGGGCCAGGCGCTCGGAGAGCTGATCGAGGCTCTCCTGCGGAATCGCCTCGGTCCGCGACATGAACGCGTCGGCCAGGGTGTCGCTGACCGACTTGATGTGCTGGTCTTGCAAGCCCGGTGGGAACCCCAGCAGACCCATGCCCTGGCGCAGCCGCTGCAGCAGGCCCGGAAGCTGCTGGATGACGCGGGCACGGTCGTTGCGGTTGGGCTTGGCACTGGCGGCCCACAGCAGATCGGATGCCACCTGCTTGAGCGAGGCGGTTTCCTCGTGCTTCAGACCATACTTGACACTGGCAACCGCCAGCACGTCCACCCAGACCTTGAACAGGAAGTCGCGCACTTCGTCTCGCACCGGCATGTCGTCCAGCAACTTGCGCAGCTCGATGGTGTACTGGACCGACAGCGTCTCTTTCTGCTCCACCTGCTGCGCCACGGTGACGAAGCGGCTCGCACCGCCTTGTTCGCTGAGGTAGGCCGCCAGAAACTTCTGGAATTCATCAAACACCAGCTGGAACACGCGGCGCCCCGTCTCGGGGTACTGCTCGATCACCTGCACGACGCGCTTGATCTCGGCCTCCAGCGCAGCCGAACCGACGTTGGACTCGAACCCCATCACGCAGGAACCCATGCGGTCGATCAGGCGACGTGCCGGGTGCTGCAGGGCACTGAAAAACTCCGGCTCGGCGAGCGCCACGCGCAACACCGGTATCTGCAGACGCGCGAACCATACCCGCACGCTGGGTGGAATACGCTCTTCGGCCAGGATGCTCTGGAACATCAGCGCCACCACTTCAATGGTGGCCTTTTCGGTCGGCGTGGATGCGGCCTGCTTGAGTTCGGTGGTGCGCTCGCGCAAGGCAGTGGCCGCACGCTCGACGTGAGACGCATCCACGTAAACCACCCCCAGCCCCGCTGCGCCGGTGGGGGGGAGTCCCGCGTCACGGCCCACGGCCCCGGCTGAACGCTGGATCGCCTGTTGCAGGCCGGGCGTGGGTGCGGCGAGTTGCGTCGCCTCGAAATCGCCGCCCACCTTATCCATGAGCAGCCGCTTGAGGCGACCCACCACACCCTGCGCCCGCATGCGCGCGCGCGCCAGCGGCGTGGAGCTGGTCATCAGCCGCGTTTCGTCGTGCACACCTGTCAGGCCACCACCGAGGTGGCCGCTCCCTGCGCCCGAACGGGAGCCGTAACCCGAACCGGCACCGTTTCCACCACCGTCACCCGCACCCGTGCTGCCCATTCCGGTCGAGCCCCCCGTGTGGGGTCCGAAGCCCGAGGCTTCACGGTCAGAGCTGCGGCGCTGCGGCGTCGCCGGACCCGGCGTACGGGCGCCGGGAGTCCGCTTGACGAGAGACTGCAGGTCGATTTCTTTCATCACCCCGCTGGACACCAGAAACTCGTTGGCGGCCTTGTAGGCTTCCAGCATCTTGGTGGCCAGCACGGCGGCCAAGGCGTCGTGGATGAGCGCCCAGCCCTCGCGGGGCATCTGCACGTCCAGCCACTGATCCACCAGGATGCGGGCTGTCACGTCTGGCAGCAGCACGTCGCCTCTGGGCAGCTCCTGGCGTTTTTCCAGGTGCTGAATGCGCAAGCGCAGTTCGTTGAGCTCGGTTGAGGACAAATCGAGCACCCGCATCGCCAGGCGCGATGCCAGGATCTGGTCGTCGATCGTGCCTTCGGCCACCAGTTCGAGGCGGCCCGGCATGCTCAATGGGTTGCCGCTGTTGGAGAAGCGCGGCAGCAGGGTGCGCTGAAGGGCTTTGCGGCTCTGGTTGAGCCAGGTGGTCTGGTGTTTCTGAAACGCCGTCCACGCGTCCCGGCGCAACTGCACTTCGCGACCAGGACCGGGCTGGTCCAGGATGGCCATGAGGCGGGTGTCGCACGCCTTGACCAGTTCGGGAAGCGCACGCCCCACGTGAACCACGAAAAGTTCACGCGCCTGTTTGGCTAAAGAGGAAACGTGCTGATCGGGTGACGACACAATGGTTTCAGTATGACACGAAAGGACTCACGCGCTCCGATACCCGTGGACGTATTCTGTCGCCCACAGGCGACTGTTCACATCACACCACCGCACCCGCGTTCGGATCGTCGGGGTCGCCTTCTTTCTTGCTCCCACCACTCTTGATCAGGTCTTCGCGCTTGATGCCCAGCCACATGCCGATGGCTGCGGCCACGAACACCGAAGAATAGATGCCAAACAGGATGCCGATGGTGAGTGCCAGCGCAAAATAGTACAGCGTAGGACCGCCAAACAGCAGCATCGACAGCACCATGATTTCGGTCGACCCGTGGGTGATGATGGTACGGCTGATGGTGGACGTGATGGCATGGTCAATGACCTGCGGCGTTGTCTTCTTGCGGTGCTTGCGAAAACTCTCACGGATACGGTCAAAAATCACGACCGACTCGTTCACCGAGTACCCCAGCACCGCCAGCACGGCCGCCAGCACGGCCAGCGAGAATTCCCACTGGAAGAAGGCGAAGAAGCCCAGGATGATCACCACGTCGTGCAGGTTGGCGATGATGGCGGCCACCGCGTACTTCCACTCGAAGCGAATCGCCAGGTAAATCATGATGCCCACGATCACCATGGCCAGCGCCTTCAGCCCGTCTTCCACCAGCTCGCGGCCCACCTGCGGACCCACGAACTCGGTGCGACGCAATTCGACCGTGGGGTCCTGCGCCTTCAGGGCCGCGAGGAGGGTCTCGCTCTGCTGGCCCGACGACTGTCCGCCCTGAACCGGCAGGCGCAGCAGCACGTCACGCGAGGTGCCGAAGTTCTGCACCGGCACCTCGGCATAGCCCAGCGACTCGACCACACGGCGCACGGCGGCCAGGTCGGCCGGCTGCTCGTAGGCCACTTCCACCACGGTGCCGCCGGTGAACTCGACCGAGAGGTTGAGGCCCCGCGTGACCAGGAAAAACACGGCGAAGAGAAAAGCGACCAGCGACACCGTGTTGAGCACGATGGCGTGCTTCATGAACGGGATGTCGCGGCGGATACGGAAAAACTCCATGTCTTTATTCCTTGTTCGGAGTTTTCAGGGCAAGCGCACATGCACAAAGCGCATGTGACGCAGAAACCAGGAACTCCATTGGTAGGGGTGTCCTGTGCTCAGTCCGGCTGGACCTCGGCGCGTTTCGCGTCGGGGCGCCACACGGTACCGATGGAAATGGACTTGAGCTTCTTCTGCCGGCCGTACCAGAAGTTCACCAGCCCGCGCGAGAACACCACCGACGAGAACATGCTGGTCAGGATGCCGATGCAGTGCACCACGGCAAAGCCGCGCACCGGGCCGGATCCGAAGATCAGCAGCGCAATGCCGGCGATCAGGGTGGTCACGTTGGAATCCAGGATCGTGCCCCACGCGTGCTCGTAGCCGGCGTTGATGGCCGACTGGGGCGAGGAGCCGTTGCGCAGTTCCTCGCGCACCCGTTCGTTGATCAGCACGTTGGAGTCGATGGCCATGCCCAGCGCCAGCGCCATGGCCGCAATGCCGGGCAGTGTCAGCGTGGCCTGCAGCATCGAGAGCACCGCCACCAGCAGCACCAGGTTGAAGCCCAGCGCCAGGCTGGAGAAGGCGCCGAACATCATGTAATAGATGCACATGAAGACGACGATCACCGCGAAGCCCCACATCACGCTGTTGAAACCCTTGGCGATGTTCTCGGCACCCAGGCTTGGGCCGATGGTGCGTTCTTCGATGATCTCCATGGGTGCGGCCAGCGAACCGGCGCGCAGCAGCAGGGCGGTGTCGTTGGCCTCCACCGTGGTCATGCGGCCGGAAATCTGCACGCGGCCACCACCGATCTCGGTGCGGATCACGGGCGCCGTGACGACTTCGCCACGCCCCTTCTCGAACAGGATGATGGCCATGCGCTTGCCCACGTTCTCACGCGTCACGTCGCGGAAGATGCGCGCGCCCTTCGCGTCGAGCGTCAGGTGCACGGCGGCTTCCTGCGTCTGGCTGTCGAAGCCGGCCTGGGCGTCGGTCAGGTTCTCGCCAGAGAGCAGCACGTCGCGCTTGACGATCACCGGCTGCCCGTTGCGCTCGGGGTAGCGCTCGGAACCGAAGGGCACCGGCGCCGTGCCACGCTCGGCGGCCAGGCCTTCGGTGCTTTCGTCCACCAGGCGCACCTCCAGCGTGGCGGTGCGGCCGAGGATGTCCTTGGCCTTGGCGGTGTCCTGCACGCCGGGCAGCTGCACCACGATGCGGTCGGCCCCCTGCTGCTGGATCACGGGCTCGGCCACGCCGAGTTCGTTGATCCGGTTGTGCAGCGTGGTGATGTTCTGCTTGAGCGCCTGGTCCTGCACACGGCGCGCGGCCTCGGGCCGGATGGTTGCCACGAGGCGGAACTCGCTGCCGTCCGGCACATCGGTGGTCTGCAGGTCGGGGAACTGGTCTTCCACCACGGCGCGCGCGGCGTCCAGCGTCTGGGCGTCGCGGGCACGCAGTTCGATGGTCTGGCCGTTGCGGCTGACGCCGCCATGGCGCACCCCCTTTTCACGCAACGCGGTGCGCAGGTCGCCCGCCAGCACATCGGCCCGCCGCTGCAGCGCGGCCGGCATGTCCACCTGGAGCATGAAGTGCACGCCACCGCGCAGGTCCAGGCCCAGGTACATGGGCGAAGCACCGAGCGCCGCCAGCCAGGCCGGGGTGCGGGGCAGCAGGTTCAGCGCGACCACATGGGTCGGATCGTTGGGGTCGGGATTCAGCGCGCGCTCCAGCGCGTCCCGAGCCTGGAGCTGTTCATCGGTGGTCTCGAAGCGGGCCTTGACCGACGAGCCTTCAAACTGGATCAGCGAGGGCTTCAGGCCCTGCGCCGTCAGCGCCTGCTCTACCCGGGTGGCGGTGCTTTCATCCACCCGCACCGAGGTCTTCCCGGCCGACACCTGCACCGCCGGCGACTCCCCGAACAGGTTGGGCAGTGCGTACAACACCCCGATCACCAGCGCGACGACGATGATGAGGTATTTCCAGAGCGGGTATCGGTTCATGCGGAGAAGCCGTAGCGTGAAGGAGAACAAAAACCAGAACGCGGCGGAACCGGCTTTGCCGGGCCGCACGCGTTGCCCCCTGGAGGGGGTGACGCGCCGCAGGCGCGGCGCGGGGGGGAGCCCTTACTTGATCGTGCCCTTGGGCAGCACCTGCACCACGGCAGAGCGCTGCATCTGGACTTCGACGCCGCTGGCAAGTTCCACGCCGATGTAGACCTCTGCAATGCGCGTGACCTTGCCCAGGAAGCCACCAGCGGTGACCACTTCGTCGCCCTTGGCCAGCGCTTCCACCATGGCCTTGTGCTCTTTCTGGCGCTTCATCTGCGGACGGATCATCACGAAATACAACACCACGAACATCAGCACCAGGGGCAGCAGGCCCATGATGGTGGACTGGGTGTCGCCACCGGCGGTCTGGGCGAATGCGGAAGAAATGAACACGAACGGTCTCCAACAGGTTCAGGGGGCAGCCAATGCCGCGGAGCCGAAGGCGCCGCACAGCTGCGCCCCCGGTACCCCGGGCTCAATCGCGCATTGTATGCCGGGGGTGCTCAGGCTGCCGCCCGGGCCCGTACCTCTTCCGGCTGCGGCGCCTGCCACTGCTCCAGCAGCGCGCTGCGCCGGCTGTTCGCGGCGGCCAGGTGACGTTCCTTGACGTGGCCGAAGCCCCTGATCTGCTCGGGCAGGCGGGCAATGTCGACCGCCAGTGCGTGGTTGGACGCGTTCAGCGAAGCCAGCAGGCCTTCGATGTCACTGCGGTACTGCCCGATGAGCGCGCGCTCGGTGCGCCGCTCTTCGGTGCGCCCGAACACGTCCAGTGCCGTGCCGCGCAGCCCTTTCAGGCGCGCCAGCACGCGGAACACCGTGAACATGCCGGGGCCAAAGGCTTGCTTCACCAGCTCGCCTTTCTCGTTCTTCTTGGAGATCAGCGGCGGCGCCAGGTGCACCTTGAGCTTGAAGTCACCCTCAAACTGGTTTTTGATGCGCTCATGGAAGGCCGGGTCGCTGTGCAGGCGGGCGACTTCGTATTCGTCCTTGTAGGCCATGAGCTTGAACAGGTAGCGCGTCACGGCTTCGGTCAGCGTGGTCTTGCCCAGCGGGGCCTCGGCGGCGCGCACGCGCTCGACGAAACGCTGGTACTCGGCCGCGTAGGCGGCGTTCTGGTAGCCCGTGAGGAATTCCACACGGCGGGCAATCAGGTTGTCGAGCGACTCGCGCTTCTTGAACTGGATCACCTGCTCGCCCGCGCCCGTCTGCTGCCACAGGCTGGTGACGGCTTCGGGCTTGTGCGCGGCCCGGCGGCCCCATTCGAAAGCGGTCTTATTCTGCTCGATGGCCACGCCGTTGAGCTCCATGGCGCGCATCAGCGCGTCACGGCCCAGCGGGATCCAGCCCTTCTGCCACGCATAGCCCAGCATCATGGGGTTGGTGTACAGGCTGTCGCCCATCAGTTTCACGGCGGCGGTTTCGGCGTCGAATGCGCCTACGGCCTCGGTGCCCAGGCTGTTCACCAGCGCGTCCACGCAGGCCTGCGCCGGATTCTGCCACTCGGTGTTCTTCACAAAGGCCGCCGTGGGGGTCGCGCTGACGTTCAAAGCCACATGGGTGCGGCCGGCGCGCAGGCGCTGCCAGGTTTCCTTGTTGGCGCTCACGATCGGGTCGCAGCCCAGGATCAGGTCGGCTGCGGCGGCCGACACGCGGGTGGTGCGGATGTCGTCCTGCTGCGCGCCAATCAACACATGGCTCCAGGTGGCGCCACCCTTCTGGGCGAGGCCGGCCGCGTCCTGCGTGACGATGCCCTTGCCCTCCAGGTGCGCGGCCACACCGAGCAGCTGGCCAATGGTGATGACGCCCGTGCCGCCCACGCCGGCGACGATGATGCCCCAGGCTTCCGAGCCCAGCACCGGCAGTGAGGGCTCGGGCACCACGCCGCCGGTCCAGCCGGCTTTTTCGCCCTGCGTCTTGCCGGCTTTCTTCTTGCGCAGCTGGCCGCCTTCCACCGTGACAAAGCTCGGACAGAAGCCCTTGGTGCACGAATAGTCCTTGTTGCAGCTGCTCTGGTTGATGGTGCGCTTGCGGCCGAACTCGGTTTCCAGCGGCTCGACCGACAGGCAGTTGCTCTGCACGCCGCAGTCGCCACAGCCTTCACACACCAGGTCGTTGATGACGACGCGCTTGGCCGGGTCGACCAGCAGGCCGCGCTTGCGGCGGCGGCGCTTCTCGGTGGCGCAGGTCTGGTCGTAGATGATGACCGTGGTGCCCTTGATCTCGCGGAACTCGCGCTGCACCGCGTCGAGCAGGTCACGGTGCTGGATGGCGATGCCCGAAGGCAGGCCGGTCACCTTTTCGTATTTTTCCGGCTCGTCGGTGACGATGGTGATCTTGACCGCGCCCTCGGCCCGCATGCTCTGCGCGATCTGCACCACGCTGTGCCCTTCGGGGCGCTCGCCCACCTGCTGGCCGCCGGTCATGGCCACGGCGTCGTTGTAGAGCACCTTGTAGGTGATGTTCACGCCCGCCGCGATGCTCTGGCGAATGGCCAGAATGCCGCTGTGGAAGTAGGTGCCGTCGCCCAGGTTGGCGAACATGTGCTGGTCGTTGGAGAACGGCTGCTGGCCAACCCAGGGCACGCCCTCGCCGCCCATCTGCGTGAAGCCGACGGTGGCGCGGTCCATCCAGATGGTCATGAAATGGCAGCCGATGCCGGCCATGGCGCGCGAGCCTTCGGGCACGCGCGTGCTGGTGTTGTGCGGGCAGCCCGAGCAGAACCAGGGCTGGCGCTCGGCACCTTCCACGCCCTGCGTCAGCAGGGTCTGCATCGACTGTTCCTGCGCCGTGAGGATGGCCAGCTGCGCGTCGATGCGCGCCTGCACGTCCGCGGGCACCCCCATCTTCTTCAGCCGGCGGGCCACGGCGCGGGCGATGATCGCCGGGTTCAGGTCGGCGTTGGCGCGCAGCAGAGTGTGGGCGCTGGGGTTGGGCATGCTCCACTCGCCGCCGGTGTGGTCGCCTTCGACCTCGTCGAACTTGCCCAGCACGTTGGGACGCACGTCGGCGCGCCAGTTGTACAGCTCTTCCTTCAGCTGGTATTCGATGACCTGGCGCTTCTCTTCCACCACCAGAATCTCGCGCAGGCCGGTGGCGAATTCGCGCGTGGTTTGTGCCTCCAGTGGCCACACCACGCTCACCTTGTGCAGGCGCAGGCCGATGCGCCGGCAGGTGGCGTCGTCCAGACCCAGGTCCAGCAAAGCCTGACGCGTGTCGTTGTAGGCCTTGCCGCTGGCGATCAGGCCGAAGCGGTCGTTCGGGCCTTCGATCACGTTGTGGTTCAGGCGGTTGGCGCGGATGTAGGCCAGCGCGGCGTACCACTTGTAGTCGAACAGGCGGGCTTCCTGGTCCAGCGCGTGGTCGGGCCAGCGGATGAGCACGCCGCCCGGCGGCATGTCGAACTCGGGAATGACGATGTTGACCCGCTCCGGGTCGATCATGGCGGTGGCGCTGCTCTCCACGATCTCCTGGATCGTCTTCATGCCCGCCCACACGCCGCTGAAGCGGCTCATGGCGATGGCGTGCAGCCCCAGGTCGAGGATGTCCTGCACCGAGGTGGGGAAGAACACCGGCAGGCCGCAGGCCTTGAAGATGTGGTCGCTCTGGTGCGCCGCCGTGCTGCTCTTGGCCACATGGTCGTCGCCGGCCACGGCGATCACGCCGCCCCAGGGGGTGGTGCCGGCCATGTTGGCGTGCTTGAACACGTCGGAACACCGGTCCACGCCCGGGCCTTTGCCGTACCAGATGCCAAACACGCCGTCGAACTTGTTGCTGCCGGGCGGTGCAAAGCCCAGCTGCTGCGTGCCCCAGAGCGCGGTGGCGGCCAGTTCTTCGTTCACGCCGGGCTGGAAGACGATGTTCTGCGCCTTCAGGTAGGGCGCTGCCTTCTGCAGGGCCTGGTCGTAGCCACCCAGCGGCGAGCCCCGGTAACCGCTGACGAAACCTGCCGTGTTCTTGCCCTGCAGCGCATCGCGCTGGCGCTGCAGCATGGGCAGCTTCACGAGCGCCTGCACGCCACTCATGAAGGCGCGGCCGTGGTCGAGTGAATACTTGTCGTCGAGCGTGACGGTCTCAAGCGCGCGGCGGATGTGCTCGGGCAGTGGGGCGTTCATCTTGTTGTCTCCTGCTGGGGTGGGCCGCCTTGTGAGCGGGCGGTTTCCTGGCGTGGCGTGCTCGTGGGCGCGTTCGTTTCAGTGTGCCGCACAGTGTATGACCCGCGCGTTGACAGGTGTTTGCGTTTCGTACCCAAAAATCCTGGCTCAACGAATGATTCTTTCTATGATTGGCGGATCATGGAAACACTTGATCGATTCGACCTCGCCATCCTGCAAGAACTGCAGAACGATGGCCGCCTGACCAACGCCGAACTGGCCCAACGCGTGGGCCTGTCGGCCGCGCCCTGCTGGCGCCGCGTGCGTGCCCTGGAAGTAGCGGGCTACATCACCGGCTACCGCGCCGAACTCAACCGCCACAAGATCGGTCTGGGCGTGCTGGCCTTCGTTCGCCTGGACGCCGAGCGCAACAGCGGCGACGTGCTGCGCCAGATGGAAACGGCGATCCAGACCATCCCCGAGATCGTGTCCTGCCACTACATCAGCGGCTCAGGCACTTTTGAGCTGCAGGTGGTGTGCCCCGACCTGGGAGAGTTCAGCCGCTTTGCGCGTGAGGTGCTGATCAACCTGCCCAACGTGAAGGACCTGCACACCAGTTTTTCGCTGGGTGAGGTGAAATCGGCGGGTGCACTGCCGCTGGGACACTTGAAAATGAAATGACTACCCACGGCACATCACCCCAAAACTTGAATGTTTCTTGAGCCGCCGATCCCGAAAAATCAACCTTTGGGTGATCTTGACGCTGCAAACTGTTGAAATCGCAGCACTTTCTTGAAACGCAAACATGTAAAAAACTGTAGGATGGCCGGCGTCTTGTCTCACCGCCCGCCAAAACGGGTCATCCTAAAGTTCCTGCATGCTGCCCGGCTGCGCACCCTTGACCCCTGTCGCCCTGCCGCTCCAAGAGCGCTCGGGGCTGGGTGCATGCATGGGTGGAATGCTTTGCGCCATGGTGCCGGCATTCGCCGGGGCCGCACCCACCGAGCCTATCTACCCGCCCGCGCTTCTGGCGCAGATCCAGCCGCTTGACCGTTTCGAGGCCGAACAGGAACGGCTTCGCCAGGCCATGAGCAACCAGCCCGCTGCCTACGTGGATCGGGTGATGAAAGAAGGGTCCGAGGGAAGTGAGGCCGGGCCAGCCGGGTTGCCTGAGGCGCCGGCCATGGGTCTGCGAAGCTGGCTGCTGGAGGGCCGGCTGGGATGGAACGGGCAGCGCCAGTCAGGCCAGGACGCTCGACGTGACGCAGAGGGCGGCGTCCGTCTGGAGCACCGCTTTGAAACGCTCAATCATGGCGAATGGGTGCTCCAGGCCGACACCCGTCGGCAGGATGACAGCGGCGTCGGCAGCCCGTCCTCGTTCTTCCTGCCTACCGAGGAAAAACGAGGAAACCGGCTGACCCTGCGCAACCAGGGCTTCCCGGTCACGCCCTTCGTCTTCGCCGACAGCGCCGTGGGCGACATTTCCAGCGAGGTCACCGACGGGCTGAGCCGGGGCCTGCGCCTCTCGCTCGGCAGCAGCACCGTGCGCGGAGCCAGCGTGCGGCTTTTCGCCCGTGAGTTTGATGTGCGCATCGGCCTGGGCCAGCGCGGTCAGCTGGCCGGCGGTCCTTACCCGGGTTTCGAGCGGGCGCAGGGGGATCTGGCCTGGGCCGGGTACACCCACCGCTGGGGTCCCCTGAACTATGCCGCCGTGCAGGCGAGCCACGCCACTCAGGTGCCCTGGTCGGGTACGAGCGGCGACCCGTCGCTGTCCGTTGCGCGCACCGCCAGCTGGGCGGCTACCGTCGGGCATGGCTACAGCCTCAACAGCGACGGTGACCGACGGGTCCGGCTGACGCTGCTGAAAAGCGAGACAGTGCCGACATCGGGCGGCGAGCGCAGCCCGTCACAGGGCCTGTACCTGGAAGGAGGCCTGCGTACCGGGCGCTTGCGGCAAGAGGCCGGGCTGTACAGCACCCAGCCGCGGCTGCGCTTTGGCGACCAGTGGGTGGCAGACGGCGCCCGTGGCGTGTTCTGGCGCATGGATCAGAATGACAACCGGTTGAACTGGGGCGTGGGCCTTGACCACGAGCGCCAACCCGCCAGTGGCACCACGGGCAGCGCTTTCACACGCTCGGGCATCAACACCAACTGGCAATACCGCATCGACCGAAACAGCAGCTGGGGGGGCTATGTCCAGCACAGCCGGCAGCGAAGCGCCACCCTGGCGGGTGCCGCCCGCGGCCAGCGCAGCAGCTACGGCAGCGTGTCTTATCAGGAACGCTGGCGCGACTGGGGTGACAGCCGCCTGCGCCTGACGGTTCGCCGCAACCAGGCACTGGTGAGCAATGCGGTCAGCGCGACCGGCGAAGAACTGGAATGGGAACAGGACTGGCTCAGACAACAGCCGGGCGGCATGCAGGCCGATGTGCTGCGCACCACGCTCGGCTGGGCGCGCGATCGCCGTGCGGGCGATGCGCAGACCTACCCCACCGCCGGCCTGACCTGGCAAACCTGGCTGAGCCCCGACTGGAACCTCAGCACCAGCCTGCGCTACACGTCACGCACCGGCAACCTGGCCACGAGCCGCGGCCTGTCCGGCGCGCTCCAGACCGAAAAGCGTCTGGCCCCGGGCTGGACGATCGGAGCCTCTGTGCTGCTGAACCAGGCCGTGGTCACCGTCGACCCGGGGGCCCTGCTCCCGGGCTCGGCCACGGTGAGCCGCAGCAACGACCGGAGTGCGCTGCTGTTTGTGCGCTACGAACTTCAACAGGGTCAGGCCTACGGCTTCGGGCTTCGCGGCGAGCAGGGCGCGGGCACGGGCCGCATCAGTGGCGTGGTGTTCTTTGACGCCAACCGCGACGGAATCCAGCAGGCGGACGAGGCCGGGGTGCCGGGGGTGGAGGTCTTTCTGAACCAGCGCTCACGCGTCATCACCGATGAGCGAGGGCGCTACAGCTTCACGCTCGTGCCCACCGGCACCCAGCGCCTGAGCCTGCGCCCCGAATCGGTACCCCTGCCCTGGGGCGAGGGTCCGCAGAGTCAGGCCAGCGTGGACGTTCCGCTGCGCGGTGAAGCCACCGCGCCGCTGGCCGTCGTCAAGTCCACCGAGTGATGGCGTCAGGAGACCCCCATGCACCGACTTCGATGAACCCCCGACTGGAAGGCACGGCGTCAGCACCCCGAGCCTTCCCCGACGTTTTCGTGCTGATCCCTTTTTCTTCCCTCCCCTTCTTTCAATAGAGCTCCACATGACCAACTCCTTCAAGCGAATTGCCGCCGCCTCCGCCGCCCTGCTGCTCGCCAGCCCGACCCTTCAGGCCGAAAGCACCTATGGCTACAGCGCCACCGGCGCCACGGCCGTGACGGCCACGGCCCGCGTCAACGTCAACGTGACCGTGCCGACCCTGCTGCTCCTGCGCGTCGGCGGCGACGCCGCCGCGATCAGCAACCTGACTCTGGCGATCCAGCCCACCGGCGGCATTCCCGGCGGCAGCGCCTCGCCTTTGACGGGTGGCAGCAGCCAGGCGTCCGGCTGGGATGGCACGGCGCCTGTGCTGTCGGCAGCACCCGCCTCGCTGACCGCCTACGCGTGGACCAACTCCACCGGTGGCGGCAACGTGAACGGCCTGGTCACCACGCCGTTCCTCGCGACGAGCGGACTGACCGCGGCCGACATCCTGGTGGCCAATACCGGCACCCTGGTCCATCCCGGCGCGAACACCGGCGCGTTTGCCGCCACCACTTTCGCCCGTAACACACTGGTCTCGTCCACCTGGGCCTACAGCCTGAGCCCCGCCGGCCTGGCCAACGCCGCAGCGGGCGCCCACACCCAGGTGGTGACGTACACCGCCTCCGCGCTGTAAGCTCCCGCGGCCATGCACATCCACCACCCCGTTCCCCACGACCCTGTGCGCCGCCGCTCACGGTGGCGGCTGGGTGTGCTGCTGGCCGGCCTTCTGGCCAGCAGCCAGGCGGGGGCGGTGTTCACCTTTTTCCCGTTCACCAATCCCCGCCTGATCCAGCTCCAGGTGGGTGCCACCGGCGCCACCATCAACAACGTCACGTTCAACGTGACCGGTGCCCGCACCAGCCCGGCGCCCCTGCCAGTGCTCGGCATTCCCGACGCGTCGACACCGTCCACCGCGCCCCCCGGGGGTGTGAGGATCCGGATGCTGGGCCGATGGAACAGCGGAACGCAGCGGGTCCGGCTGTCGGTCGACTCGGCAGCGGGCCTGGCCTGCGTGGGGGGTACGGGCTGCGGCTCCACCGTGATCCCGTTCAACACCATCGGCTGGATCGCGGGCGAAAAATCGAACTTCACGGGCTTTGACATCCAGAACGGCACGTTCACCGGCAGTGCCACCCAGCCACTGGTGGACTTTGTCTGCTGCGCCCTGTTCTCGGAACAGAACTTCGAAATGGCCAACACCCTGGTCTTCACCTACGACAACGCCACGCTGTACCCGGCGGGCAGCTACCGGGGGCGGGTGGTGTTCACCGCGTCGATCGAATGAAAGCGCCCTGGCTCAGCCTCTTCGGCGCCGCGCTGCTGTGCCTGACGGCCGCGTCCGTGCAGGCCCAGGGCATCCACCGGCTCGACAGCGCTGCGTCTCCGCGGCAACAGGTGGCCGCCCTTCGGGTGCTGGACGAAAACGGGCGCCCACTGGCGAACAACCCGTTTGCCCAGCAGGCGAACGCTTACTTTGGCCGGGTGGAATACCGCGTGGCCACGGCGGCTTTCGTCGGGCAACAGGCTCGCATCTCGCTCGTTATGCCGCCGCATGTGAGGGGACTGCGCCGGGCCGACGGCCTGCTGTTTCAGTGGAAAGGCATGGACGGCACGCTGAGCGGCCAGGCGAGCCCGGGGCAGCGGCAGCTGATCTGGAGCGGGCGCGTCGAGCAGGCGTTCACCAGCCTCGCCATCGAGCTGGGCATGCAGGTCGACCTCTCGGCCATGGGGGACAGCGCGGGCCTCGTGGGCGTTGCGCCAAGTTTTGAACTGGAGTTGCTGCCGTGACACAGCTGCCCCGCATCGCGCTGGCGCTGCTCGCCGGTGCCCTGACCTGGACCTGCCAGGCCGAGGAGACATCGGAACAAGGCAACTTCCGGCCCACCTCGGCCCGGCTCGATTTCACAGTCAACATCGACCGCATGATCTACCTGCGGGTGGGTGCCGGGGGTGGCCACAGCGGTGGCCCGTCGGGGCTCGGCCCGGGCGCCAGCGGCGCGATCAGCGCGGTGTCGCTGGCCCTGAGCCCGATGAGCATACCGGGCCTGCCCACCGCCCCCACCGATGGCTCCGGCGTGTCCACGGCCTGGAACGCCACCAGCCCCACTTACAGCGCCGCGACCGCGGTGACGCTGCCCGTGGAAGTCCGCAGCAACGCCGGGCAGGTCAGCATCAGCGCTGTGGTGAGCACCCCACTGTCCAATGGGACCGAGGTGATTCCCATGTCGATCATCGGCATCGCATCGGATGACGCCACCCACCTGCCCGCTCCGCTCGTGCCAGCCTCGGGCACCGGCGTCGGCATGAACGTGGCCCTGGGTGGCCCGGGCACGGCTGCCGCACCCGGCCTGCTGACCTACCGCAGTGCCAACTGGACCTTCAGCTACAACCCGGCCACAGCCCCCTCGCCCGGAAGTTACAGCGGACAGATCACTTTTCTGGCTGTGGTCCCCTGACATGCCTGCCATGCTCCGTTCCATGATTCCATTGCCCCTTTCCTTGACACGCCTGCTGACGGTCGCCCGCCCCTGGGCATGGGCCCTGCAGCTGGCCCTGTGCAGCGTGCCAGCGCTGGCCGCACCTTTTGAAGTCGCCGTGTCGCCCTCGCGCACCGAGCTCAGCGCCAGCGCCGGCCAGCGGGTCGGGCAGTCCCTGCAGCTTTACAACGTCGGTGGTCAGGTGGCGGCGCTGTCGTTCCGGACCATCGACTGGACGCTGTCCGACAAGGGCGAGCTTCGCTTCCACGACGAGCTGCTGCCCGGCAGCTGCCGCCCCTGGGTCACCCTGGAGCGCCGCACGCGCCAGATCGCCGCCCGTGCCAATGTGCCGTTCCGCTTCCAGATCGACGTGCCGGCGGATGCACCGCGCGGCGAATGCCGCTTCATGATTGCGGTCGAAGGCATCGAGCCCGCCCAGCAGGCCGTGATCAACAGCGGGGGAGCCAGCCTCAACCTGCCGGTGAGCGGGCGCATTGCGGTGGCGGTCTACCTCGCGGTGGGCGGCGCCCGGCCCCAGCTGGAACTGCTGCGCATCGGCACCGACAGCGTGCGCGCGCAGCGCCAGCCGGTGGTCACGGTGCGCAACAACGGCGACGCCCATGGACGCCTCGATGGGGCTCTGAACGCCACCGACCGCACCGGCCAGCGCCTCGAACTCCTTCCCGATGGCGGTCCTGTCCTGCCCGGGCAGACCCGCGTGCTCGCGTTGAGCGTCAAGGCGCCCACGACCGGTCCCGCACCCGCCCTGCAATTTCCTTTGACGCTCCAGGGCACGCTGGACTGGGAAGACGGCGCCTTCAAGGTGCAAGCCACCCTGCCCTGAACCCGGGGGGCCGGCCCGCCAGAGGCCCGCCCGGCCGCGGCGGTGCCTGTCGCCGGTCAGTGTCGTGCCAGTCACCACGTGCGGCGTTGACTCAAGCAGCGATGAAACCGGCCGATACAGGAAGCATGAGCACCCTGTACCGCGCCTCTCCCCTGCTGCTGGCCGGCTTTGGCCTGCTGTTCTCCCCGTTCAGCGCCCTGGCGGAAAGCAGCCTGGGTGTCAACGGCGCCAGTGCCAGTGCCACCGTGCGCATACGGGTGGTGGTGCCCCCTGTGGTGCGGGTGCTGCAGGACGTCCACCCGCGCGCACTGGAGGCTGCGACCGACCAGACGCTGACGGCCGAACAGACGCTGGTGGTGAGCACCAACATCCGGCAGGGGTATTGCCTGGATCTGCAGAACACCAGCCACCCGGGCACGCCGTGGCAGCTTCGCTCGGTGGGGGGTGACGCGGTGGTGATCAGCCCGCAGGGAGGCGGCTACCGCCTGTGCGGCGATCGTCCTGGCATCCACACCCTCGTGCTCCAGCACGAGTTCCAGCCCGGCGCTGACGGCCTGGCCGCTCCCCTGCCCTGGCCGGTGCGCACCGAACTCGCTTCGATCTGAGGCCCGACCCCGCCGCTAGCGCGGCCACAGCACCCACAGCTGCAGCGGCTGCTTGAGGCCTGCGGCCACGGTGTAGGCCGGGTCGGTCCAGCTGCCCCAGCCGGTGAACAGGTCGGCCCGCACGGCGCCAATAATGGCGCCGCCGGTGTCCTGGGCCATCACCAGTTTCTGCACATTGAGCGTGGGCCCCTGGGTGGCCAGCCAGACCGGGGTGCCGTACGGGATGCTGCGCGGGTCCACCGCGATCGAGCGCCCGGGCGTGAGGGGCACGTTCTGCGCACCGCGCGGCCCGAAACGGGCGTCGAATTCCGACAGCTTTTCTTCGCGGAAGAACACCGTGCGCGGGTTGCTCCAGAGCATCTCGTTGAGGCGCTGCGGGTTCTGTGCGGCCCAGGCCTTGATGGCGTCCCATGAAGCCTCCCGGATGGCGCGCTGGTCGAGCAGCCAGCGGCCGACGCTGCGGTAAGGGTGGCCGTTGTGGGCCGCGAAGGCCACACGCACCTGTCGCACGCTGCCGTCGGGCTCGGTCAGGTTCAGGCGCCCGGACCCCTGGATCTGCAGGATCATGGCGTCGATCGGATCGGCCAGCCAGGCGATGGCGCGGCCCTGCAGGGCGGCCCGGGCGGCGGGCAGCGCGTCGATGTCCTGCCGGCTGTACCAGGGCTGGCCCGGCGGCAGGGCAGCGGGCGGCGCGTACAGCGGCGTGCGGTGAGTGGCGGTGGGCACGCGGCTGGCCGGCATGATGGGCTCGTAGTAGCCGGTCAGCAGGCCCGTGGGCGCTGTGCCGTCGGCCTCGGTGACGCGGTAGGGCTGCAGGCGGTGCACCACCCAGTCCTGCTGCTCGGCGGGTGTGGCAATGGCCAGCTGGCGCACCTCGGCACACAGGCCCGCCTGCCCGGCGGCCGGTCGCTCGCAGCCGCGCACCCAGGCGTTCCACACCTCGTGCAGACTGTCTTCGCCCCAGCCGGGCAGCTCGGCCCAGCGCACCGGCACCCAGCGGCTCACGCCGCGCTGGATCGCCGGCGGCAGCGGGGCCGTATCGACGACCGCCGCGGGCGGGGTGTCCGGGGCCGGTGTCGGGTATGGCACCGGGCTGACCGCACAGCCGGCCAGGCTTCCTACAATGAGGGCCGCCAGCAGCTGCCACCCTCTGACGCCGCTGCGCCCAACCCGAACATCGGCCCCGGCCGCTCCCCTGAATCGACTCATGACCTTGTTGTTGCTAGAAGCGCTGGGCGCGCTGGTGTTGCTGGTGTTCATCGTGTGGTGGACCATGTTTTCCGGTCGCCAGAAAGGGGAACTGCCCGACAGCGTCGAGCAGGAGAAAAGTGCGGCGGCCGACCAGAAGCGGCCACCCGACAGCCCGGGGCCGCGCGACTGAGGGCGCCGCCCCTCATGGCGTGCGCAGGGCGTTGGCCAGTTCCACTGCCGATTTCACGCCCATCTTGTCGAACACGCGCGAGCGGTGCACCTCGACCGTGCGCACGCTGATGTTGAGCTGATCGGCCACCAGTTTGTTCGGCAGGCCTGCCACCACCAGGTCCATCACGTCTCGCTCTCGCTCGGTGAGGCTGTCCAGACGCTGCTGCACGCTGCGCTGGGCCTGGCGCTGGGCGAGCACGCCCGCCGACTGGTGCAAGGCCTGCTCGACGCGGTCGACCAGGTGGTTGTCGGAGAAAGGTTTTTCACAGAAATCGAAAGCCCCGC
The DNA here is from genome assembly GCA_030682835.1 of Hydrogenophaga sp. GTDB lineage: Bacteria > Pseudomonadota > Gammaproteobacteria > Burkholderiales > Burkholderiaceae_C > Hydrogenophaga. Next base: position 25,085 of record JAUXNG010000065.1, read on the forward strand.
GTTTGACCGCGTCGACGGCGGTCGGCACGTCGGCGTGCCCCGACAGGAAGATGACGGGCATGGCGGCCTGCCAGGGCAGGGCCAGCAGGTGGTCGAACAGCGCCAGGCCGCTCATGCCCGGCATGCGCACATCCAGCAGCACACAGCAGGGCACACGGGGCTCGTCCTGCCAGCGCGAAACCTCGTCGAGAAAGGCTTCGGCGCTGTCGAAGCCGTCGCTCAGCAGGCGGCGCGTGCGCAGCAGCCAGGCCAGCGCGTCGCGCACCCCCTTGTCGTCGTCGACCAGAAAGACTTTGGCATCCGGGTACTCGGTCATGGCGCGATCATAGGGCGACGGGCGAGCGGGGTGCGCCTCAGGCCGGCAGCACGAACCCGGCGGCCGGCAAGGTGAACCGGAACACCGTGCCGCGTGGCTGCACGGCCTCAAAGTTGAGGGCGCCGCCGTGCTGCTCGATCACGGTGCGGCACAGGCTCAGGCCCAGGCCCATGCCCTCGGATTTGGTGGTGAAAAACGGCGTGAACAGCTGCGCCTGTACCTCCGGGCTCATGCCCTGGCCATGGTCGGCCACCGAGAACTCGACCCACAGCCGCCGCGCCGGCCCGCCGGGGCGGGTGTCCGCGTGCAGGCGGGTCTGCCGCACCGCCAGCGTGAGCACGCGCAACCCCGACTGCTGGGGCGGGTCGCCCTCGGGCATGGCCTGCATGCCGTTGCGGGCCAGGTTGAGCAGCACCTGCTCGACCATGGTGCGGTCGCACAGCACGGCCGAGGTGCCGTGCGGCACCTGGATCTGCAGCCGGATGCCCAGCTTCTTGGCCTGCAGCGCCAGCAGCGGGGCAATGGCGTCGATCAGGCTCTGCGGCGCCACCGGCTCGTGCACCTGCTCGCGGCGGCGCACGAAGTCGGCCACGCTCTTGATGACGCGCCCGGCCCGCTCGGCCTGTTCGCCGATGCGCTGCATGGCCAGCGTGAGGTCGGCCCGCGCCGGTGTCTCGGGAACGTCTTGCAGCAGGTTCAGGGTGCCGGTGGCGTAACTGGCAATGGCCGCCAGCGGCTGGTTGAGCTCGTGGCTCAGCAGCGAGGCCATCTCGCCCACGGTCGCCAGGCGCGCCGTGGCCTGCAGCCGGTCGTGCGACGCGCGGTTGAGGTCCTCCACCCGGCGCTGCTCGGTGAGGTCGAGGATGGCGCTCATGTAGCCGGTCTGCACGCCCTGGGCGTCAATCAGCGGCGCTTCGATGATGAGCACGGGGAAACGGGTGCCGTCGCTGCGCTGGAACACCGACTCGAAGCCTTCGCGCGGCAGGGTCTGCCCGGCCAGCCGCACCGCCTGGCGCTGCTGGTACTCGTCCACCAGCTCGGGCGGCCACCACGGCGCGGGCAGGCCGGTGCCGATGAGCTGCTCCGGCGTGAAGCCCACCATCTGGCAGAAGGCCGGGTTGACGTAGGTGACCCGGCCGTCCATGGTGCGGGCACGCAGGCCGGTCACGAGCGAGTTTTCCATCGCCTTGCGAAAAGCGAGCGCTTCGGCCACCTCCAGCTCGGCACGCTGGCGCCGGCGCATGTCGCGTCCGAACAGGGCCAGCACGGCCAGCAGGGCCAGCGACAGGGCGCTGACCACGGCCGTGAGGAAATTGGGGAAAAGTCCTCCGGTGCGCCGCGGGCTATCCAGGCGCAGCATCAGGGTGTGGCCCGGCAGGTCCAGCAGAGCGCTGGCACTCAGGCTGCGCTGGCTGCCCTGCACCGTGCTGTGCAGGGCCAGACGGGTGCCGTCGGGCTCGGTGAAGGCCAGGCCTCGGTCGCGCAGCAGGTCTTTGCCGGGCAGCTCGGCGAGCAGGCCGGGCAGGGTGTAGGTCGCCACCAGAAAGCCGGTCGGCTCGCCGGGGCGCACCACGGGCACGCACATTTCGATCAGCTCCATGCCCTGCCCGCCGCTCATGGGCCAGAAGTAGGAGGCCGAAAAGGCCGGCCCCGACAGGCGCCGCGCGCTTTCGCAGGCCTGGCGCATTTCGGGCAGGAACTGGTCACGCTCCAGGTAGCCCGACAAATGGCCCCGAAACGGTGTGTCGCGCGAGGCCAGCAGCCGGTACGACGCGTCGCGCCATTCCAGCCGCATGATCTCGCGGTGCGCACTCAGCAACTCGGACGCGGGCTGCACCCAGGAATCGGGCGTGGGCGAGACGCTGTGCAGCGACTGCAGGGTCTGCACGTTGCGCAGCAGGCCGGTGCGGATGTCGCCCGCCACCTGCGCCGCATCGCTCTCCAGCGCCACCTGCTCGCGGCTCTGCTCGTACTCGGCGGCCAGGAACACCAGCACGCCCAGCAGCAGCGCCACCAGCGTGAGCAGCGCCGCCCAGAGCACCCAGCGGCGCGAACGCAGGCTGGAGCGCATGGCAGGCTGGGGGTCGGCGAATGCGCTCATGCCAGCGCGCGCGAGAGGCGTCTGTCCGCCCAGCAAACACCGTGGAACCGGCTTTGCCGGGCCACAGGTGTTGCCCCCCAGTGGGGGGTGACGCACCCCTGGGCGCGGCGCGGGGGGCGTCTCACAACCTGCGGTGCTGCAGCGCGGGCAGCTGCTGGCGCACGGCCAGCAGCCGCACCATGTCGAACTCGGCCATCACCACGCCCGGCCCCTCGGCGTGCAGCCCCATGATCTCGCCCCAGGGGTCGATCACCATGGTGTGGCCCCAGGTGCGCCGGCCGTTCTCGTGCAGGCCCCCCTGCGCGCTGGCGATCACGTAGGCCTGGTTCTCGATGGCGCGGGCCCGCAACAGCACCTCCCAGTGGGCGCGTCCGGTGGTGTGGGTGAAGGCGGCGGGCACCAGCAGCACGTCGGCGGCGAGCAGGCGGTACAGCTCGCCAAAGCGCAGGTCGTAGCAGACGCTCTGGCCGATGCGCCAGACCTGACTGTTGCGTGCGCTGAAGTCGAACACGGTGGGCGTCTCGCCGGCCCGCAGCACCGCGGCCTCGTCGTAGCGCTCCACCCCGTTGTCGTAGCGGAACAGGTGGATCTTGTCGTAGCGGCTGGTGACCTCGCCGCGCGGTCCGTAGACCAGCGAGGCGTTGGCCGCGTGCGCGGGGTCGTCGGTGGCCATGGGCAGCGTGCCGCCGACGATGGAAATCTTCAGGTCGCGCGCGGTGTCGGACAGGAAATCCTGCACCGTGCCCAGGCCGGGTGTTTCGGCCAGCACCAGCTTGTCTTCGTCTTTCTGCCCCATGAAGCAGAAATACTCGGGCAGCACGGCCAGCTCGGCGCCAGCGTGGGCGGCCAGGGTCAGCAGGCGGCGGGCTTCGCTCAGGTTGGCATCGAGGCTGATGCCCGAGACCATCTGGATGGCGGCGACTTTCATGACGGACTCCTCGGCTAAAACAGATGGGGATGGTAGCGCCCGCCCTGCCCCGGGCGTGCGCCTGGTTCAGGGCAGGCTGCCGTTGGGCCGCGCCGCTTCGAGCGTGGTCGCCCGCCGGTCGATTTTCTCGATCTGCGGATCGTCCCAGCCACCGGTGATGTGGAATTCCTGGGTGGCCGCGGTCTGCAAGGGCTGGCGCAGCAGGAACTGCGCCAGAAAGGAACCCAGGCCCACCGCCGGGTTGATGGCGGTGGCGATCAGCGCGGCGGTGCCGGCGTTGATCTCGGGCACCACCACCACCTTCAGGTCCTGCTGCTCGCGCGCCAGGTCGGCCGTGCCCTCCATCAGCACCGCCGCGTTGATGCCCTTCATCTGCAGGTTGTTGGTGAACAGCACGCCCTGTTCGATGCGGGCATCGCCGCGCACGAAGTCGAACGAAAAGCCCTCGGAAAACACGTCGCGGAAATCCAGCGCCAGGCGACGCGGCAGCGCCTGCAGGCTGAGCACGCCGAGCAGCTTGGCCGCCCCAGGCTCCACCTTGAGGAACTGCCCCCGCTCCACATCGGCCTGCAGCTGGCCCGACAGACTGCCGTAGTCGACCGTGAAAGGCGATCCCAGCCAGCCCACCTGGCCTTCAATACGCCCTTTGCCGCCCCGCACCAGCCCTTGGCGGCCAAAGCGGTTGAGCAGCTGGCCCGAGTCGTCGATGTCGAGCTGGAAGCTCAGCGCGGTGCGGCGCGGCCCGCCGGTGCCCGTGGCGGCCCAGTTGCCGCTGGCGGTGAGCCGGGCCTCGGGCACGCCCAGCCGCAGCCGGTTCAGGCGCCATTCGCTGGCACGGCCGGGGCCGCTTCGGTTGACCGCCTCGATTTCGACCCGTCCCAGGCGCCGCTGCGCCACGGTCAGCTCGTCCACCGCGATGTCCAGCGCGGGCACGCTGGTGGGCTGCTGCAGCAGCTGCTCCACCTCGCCCGCCACACTCGGCTCCAGTTTGAGGCGTGCCAGACGCGCATACACGCTGCCCGCGTTGCCAGGGCCGGGCTGGCGGTAGGCCACGTAGCCGTTGAGCTGGTCCGCGTCGACGTTGGCCCGCCACTGCCCACCCTCGCGCGAGGCGCCCACCACCAGGTCGTGGAACGGGCGCCCGCCCACGACGAGGCGGCTGGCCCGCAGTGCCAGGGAGCTGGGCAGGTAGCCCCGGGAGGCATCGGGCGGCGCAGGCCCTGCGCGCGGGGCACCCGCGCCAGCGGGCTCTGCAGGGCGCGTGGCCGTGCCGGCAGCGGTGGCAAAAGCGCGCTCCCACGCGTCGGCGTCGATGTCACCGAAGCGCAGGTTGCCGACCACCCCTTCCGCCGGCAGGGGCGCCACCTCGCCCGGCGACAGGCCCACCGCCACGCTCCCGCGCAGCACGCGGGAGTCTGCAGCGCCCAGCTCGCGTTCGTAATGCAGCAGCGCCAGCGGGGCCAGCGGCGATCCCAGCTGCACCAGCAGGCGATCGGTGCGGGCCTGTTCGCTGGCCATCGTGAGCACGGCGTTGTCGTAGCGCAGGGGCAAGGCCGCATCGGCGCTTTTGCCCAGCGGCGCCGGCAGCTGGATGGCCATGCCCTGCAGCTGGCTCGTGACCAGCAGCTCGGGCACACCACCCCGGAATCCCAGCTGCGCGGTGTAGCCGGTGCTGCCGCTGGCGTGCTGGAACAGGCGGGAAACAAAGCCCAGGCCGGCGTCGCGCAGACCTTCGGCACTGGCAGTGCCCTGCCCGCGGAACTGGATGCGGGGAGCTCCGCCAGCGGGGTCCGGTCGCATGCCGCCCTCGAACCGCACCTCGCCGCCGTAGAGCCGGGCCTGCGCGCCGCTCACGCTGAAACCGCTCTCGCTGAACTGCACCGTGCCCGAGGCACGGCCGAGCAGTGGCGAGTCGGGGGTGATTTGCACGTCGTTGCCGGCCAGCTGCACCGTGCCGTTCACCCGTGTGTTGTCGATCTGCTCCAGCGGCAAGGTCAGGGCGAACTGCACCTGCGCCGGGCCGCCGATGCGCGCCTGCGCCAGGGCCTGCCCGGTCATGTCGTTGAGCGGGCCGTTTCGCACGAAACCGAGGACCTCGGTAGCCGGGCCCTGCGCCCGCGCGTTCACCTGCAGCGTCGGGCTATGCATGAGGTCGTCGATGCGGATCTCGGCCTGGCTCAGGCGCACGCCGGGCGCGCCCTCCAGGCCCGCCTGCAAGCTGCTCAGGCGCAGCGAAGCGCGGTCGAGCAGCAGTTCGCCATTGACCCCGCGCAGCGCCGGCCAGGCAGGCGCACCGGCCGATTGGAGGTAGGCCGGCACATAGTCGACATCCACGCCCTGCAGCTGGGCGGCGATGCGGAACTCGCCTTTGGCGCCCGGTGCGTCCAGCGGCATCTGGTCCAGTGCGCCCTGCACGCGAAAATCCACCCGGCTGGAACGGCCACCGCGCACCGCTTCGCGCACATAGTGGCGCGCGTCGGTGGACACCACCAACGGCAAATAGCGGTGCACCCGGGTGGCGTCGGCGCGGGTCAGGGTGGCTCGCAGATCCAGCACGCCGGGGAAGCGTGCCTGGTTCTCGCCGGTGTGCCAGCGCAGCTGGGCCGTGCCCTCGGCATCGGCGTTGGCCAGGCGCACATTGTCCAGCTGCGCCTCGATGCGCTCGCCCTGCACGCGCCAGCTGGCGTCGGCCTCGAAACGGTCCAGCGGCAGGGCGTCCTCTTCGAACACGCCCGGCATCACCAGCGCTCCCCCGGCCACCGCCAGGCGAGCGCGGCCGCCGGCCTGGCTGAGGTCGAAATCGACCGTGGCCCCGGAAAATCCCGGCCGGCCGGGCAGCGGGTGCGTGCCCGCGGGTGCGCGTTGTCCGCTGGCCTGGGCGGCCAGCGCCAGTCCGGTGACGCGTCCCTTGGCCTTGTAGGTGCCGCCGGCCCACTCGGGCCAGCGCCACGGCGCCGGCTCCACCGCCGTTGTTGCCCCCGGCAGCGGGGCGGCGGCCTGCCAGCTGGCGCTCAGGTCCGACACTTCGCCCGCCGGCTGCAGGGTGGCGAGCAGGCGGTGTGAGGCCTCTGAGAGGGGCAGGCGGGTGGCCAAGGCCGAGAGTGCGGCCAGGTCGAGCTGGTCGGCCGTCAGCGTGGCGCTGGCGCCCCGCCCGGCGCGCGCGGTGGTGTGGTCCAGCCGCAGGTGCGCGGCTGGCCACTCTTGGCCCTCGCGTGTGCGAAAGCGCAGACCGTCGGACGCGAGCGAAAAGCCCTCGTCATTCCAGCGCGCCGAGAGCCGGCCGTTCAGGTCGTCCAGCAGCAGGGGGGGCAGGCCGGTGCCCAGCTGCGCGTCGACCGCCTGCAAGGCCAGATCGGCCGTGACGCCGCTCACCTGGCCGCGCGTCACATCGGCCCAGCTGCGCAGTGCGCCCTGGCCGGCCTGCACGGACACGCCCCAGTCGGACAGGTCGACGTAGGCGCGCAGGTGCTGCAGGTCCACCTGCTGGAAGTCGGCGAACAGCTCGCCGTCCCAGCGCTCCCAGCGTTTCGACGCCGCACGGCGCGGCAGGCTCAGCAGCGGTTCGCGCACGCGTGCACGCAGGCTGAAACGCTCACCCCATTCAGCGGGTGGCGTGGCGTCCAGCCGCAGCTGGTGGGTGCGGGCGGTGTTGCGCACCAGCAGGTCCACACCGTCCAGCGCCAGCGGGGGCTGGGCCCGCTGCTCATCGGTCCAGCGCAGCGTGCCGCCGCGAAGGACGAATTCGCGCTGGTCGAGAAACCAGTCCACCGCGCTTTCGTCGCCAGCGGCGTTACCAGACACATCCAGCCCCGCCACCTCGATGCGGCCCGCTGCGGTGCGGCGCACATCGAGCACCGGGCCGTCGATGACGATCTGCTCAAACCCCCGGCGCCACAGCGATGCGACCGACAGCGCAGCGCGCACGCGCGGCAGGTGCAGCGCTTCGCGGCCCTGCGGATCGAGCAGGCGCACGTCGCGCAGTTCAACGGACGGCACCAGCGCCGGCAGCCAGGCCCGTGCCCCGGTGGATTCGGCGCTCACCGCACCCACCGTCACGGGCACCCCCACCGAGGCAGAGGCCCAGCGCTCCAGCTCGGGACGCCAGTCGCCGATTCGGGGCACAATGAATGCGTGCAATACCCCCCAGGTGAGCGCAAACAGGCCCCAGGCGGCCAACACCAGCCACAGCAGGGCGCGGGTCAGCACCGACAGCGTCTTGAGCGTTCGAGTGGCTGGTGCGACGGGTGCCGGGCTTTGAATCATGTCCAACGCAAATTATGACGGCCAGCCCCAACCCCGGTTCCTCTGCCGACGATGAAGCCTTGTCAACAAATGTGAACAAAGCCGCCTGCGCGTTGCCCGCGCTCACAAGGGCCGACCGCGCGGCCGAGCATTCCCGTTTTGTTCAGCGCGTGCGACGCCGCTATGCCGACGAACTGGGCTGTCTGCCCGACGGGCCGCCGGTGCTGGGCACCATGCAGGACTGCCTGGCCCGGCTGCGCGAGCGCGGCCTGGCGCTGCCGGCGGCCTTGCGGGTGCTGCGCCAGCTGGTGCTGGAGCGCCTGGCGGTGCTGGATTGCGAGCAGGGTGCGCCCCTGGCTGACATCACCCGCGCGGTGACCGAGCTTGCCGAACTGGCCCTCGACCATGCCTGCGCCCTGGCCTTCGCCGAGCTGGACGGCCTCTACGGTGCGCCGCAGGCAGAAGATGCCGCCGCGCCCGGTGGCCTGCGCCGCGCGCAGCTGTGGGTGATCGGCATGGGCAAGCACGCCGCGCGCGAGCTCACTGTGTCGAGCGACATCGACCTGATCTACGTGTATGACGCAGACGGCGAGACCGCCGGCAACGAGAGCGGGCGCAACCGCCTGAGCAACCACGAGTACTTTGCCAAGGCGGTCAAGCACATCTACAACACGGTGGGCGACACCACCGAGCACGGCAATGTGTTCCGGGTCGACCTGGCCTTGCGGCCCAACGGCAATTCCGGCCCGGCCGCCGTCTCGCTGGGCGCGCTGGAAGAGTATTTCCTGGTGCAGGGCCGCGAGTGGGAGCGTTTTGCCTGGCTCAAGAGCCGGGTGATCGCGCCCACCGCCTGCATCGACGACAAGAGTGCCGGGGCGCTGCGCGGCGCGGTGCTGCCCTTCGTGTTCCGCAAGTACCTCGACTACAGCGTGTTTGACGCTCTGCGCACGCTGCACCGGCAGATCCGCGAGCATGCGTCCAAGCGCGCCGCCGGCAACCCGGGCCGCGCCAACGACGTGAAGCTCTCGCGCGGCGGCATTCGAGAGATCGAGTTCACGGTGCAGCTGCTGCAGGTGGTGCGCGGTGGCCAGTTCCCCGAGCTGCGCCGCCGTCCCACGCTGGACGCGCTGCCCCGCCTGTCCAAAGCCGGGCTCATGCCCGAAGCCACCGCCGAGGCCCTGGGCGCAGCCTACGAATTTCTGCGCCGGGTGGAGCACCGCATCCAGTACCTGGACGACCAGCAGACGCATGTGATGCCCACGCGCGACGACGACCTGAACTGGCTGGCCGCCACCATGGACTGCGCCAATGTGTGCGAGTTCCTGCACGCGCTGGACGCGCACCGCGAGGTGGTGGCCCAGGAGTTCGACACCCTGCTCGGCGGCCCGGAGAACGGCAGCTGCAAGGGCAAGGGCTGCAACGGCAAGAATGGCAACGGCCACAGCCCCGACGACCTGCAGAGTGTCATGGCCGAGCTGCCGCCCGCCTTTGCCGCCAAGGTGGGCCAGTGGAGCGAGCACCCGCGCGTGCTGGCGCTGCGCGAAGACGCGCGCGCCCGGCTGGTGCGCCTGGTGCAGCGCACCGGCGCCTGGCTCGACGAAGGCCGGGTGAGCGAAGAGGCCGCCCTGCGCATGGCCGACTGGATCGACCCGCTGCTGCGCCGCGAAAGCTACCTGGCGCTGCTCCAGGAGCGCCCCTCGGTGCACGAGCGCCTGCTGCGCATGCTGGGCGCGGCCAAGTGGCCGGCGCGCTACCTGTTGAAACACCCGGGCGTGATCGACGAACTCGCCAGCCAGGAACTGCTGGCCGAGCGCTTCGACGGCCCGCAGTTCGAAGCCGAGCTGGAAGCCCGGCGCGCCGCGCTGCATTCCACCGGCGAGGACGACGAAGAGGCGCTGCTCAACCTGCTGCGCCGCGCCCACCACGCCGAAGTGTTCCGCACCCTGGCGCGCGACATTGAAAAAGTGCTCACGGTCGAGCAGGTGGCCGACGACCTCTCGGCCCTGGCCGACTCGGTGCTGCGCGTCACCGCGCGCTGGTGCTGGGACCGGCTGAAGAACCGCCACCGCGACGAGCCGGCCTTTGCCATCATTGGCTACGGCAAGCTCGGTGGCAAGGAGCTGGGCTACGGCAGCGACCTGGACATCGTCTTCGTCTACGAGGATGAAGACGAAAACGCGGGCGAGATCTACGCCGCCTTCGTGCGCAAGATGATCAACTGGATGACGGTGAAGACCGGCGAGGGCGACCTGTTCGAGATCGACACCGCGCTGCGCCCCAACGGCAATTCCGGCATGCTGGTGACCCGCTTCACCGCCTACGCCGACTACCAGGAACGCCGCGGCAGCAACACCGCCTGGACCTGGGAACACCAGGCCATGACGCGGGCGCGCTTCGTGCTCGGCGGCGACGAACTGCCGCCGCTGCCCGAGTCCCGGCGCGCGCCCGACCCGTCGGCCCCCACGCACACGCCCGGCCCCTCGCTGCGGGAGCGTTTTGACGCCGTGCGTGAAGCCGTCATCACGGCCGAGCGCGACCCGGTGGCGCTGGCGCAAGAGATCGTGGCCATGCGCGAGAAGGTGCGCGCGGCCCACCCGGTGCGGGGGCCGCAGTTCGACGTCAAGCACAGCCCGGGCGGGATGGTGGACGTGGAGTTCGCCATGCAGTTCCTGGTGCTGTCCGAGTCGGTCCGCCATCCCGAGATGCGCGCCAACACCGGCAACATCAACCTGCTGGTGCGTGCCGAGCAGGCCGGCCTGCTGCCCCCCGGCATGGGCGAGGCTGCGGCACGGGCCTACCGCGAACTGCGGCAGATCCAGCACCGGGCGCGGCTGGACGAAGCACCCACCCAGGTGCCCGCCGCCAGCGTGGCCGAATCGGCCCGCGCGGTGCAGGCCCTGTGGGCGCACGTGCTCGGTCCCGTGTCCACCGGCGCGCCATCCGCGGCATGAACGCGCCCTCGCGCAGCTGGCTGGTGCTGTGCGCCCTGCACGGCGTGTGCAGCATGCTGGTGTGGTGGGCCCGTGAAGGCACCGTCGACGCCCTCACCTGGCAGGCCGACAGCTGGCTGCGCCAGCCCTGGACCCTGTGGACCAGCAGCTGGGTGCACATGAACACGCCGCACCTGATCGGCAACCAGCTCGCGCTGGGCGCGCTCACCGCGCTGGCCTGGGTGATGCGGCCCACGCTGGCCTGCGCACTGGCCTGGTTCCTGGCCTGGCCACTGATCCAGCTGTCGCTGCTGCTGTGGCCACAGATCGGCTACGCGGTGGGCCTCTCGGGCCTGCTGCACGCCGGGGCCGCGGTGATGGCGGTGCAGCTCATCTTGAAACGCATCGCCGTGCCCAAGGCCCCCCGCTGGGGCGCCTTGCTGGCACTGGGCCTGCTGGTGAAGCTGGGTGTGGAGCGCGGCTGGGCGTACCCGGTGGTGTGGGACGGCGGCAGCGAGATTTCGGTGGTGCAGGCCGCCCACCTGGGCGGTGTGCTCTGGGGCGCGGTGTTCGGGCTGGCGCTCGGGCGCCGGGTGCGTCGGGCTCTGCCCGGCCCGGTGCGGGTTCTCGAGCATGGGGGCAGCTCAGCCCCGCCGACCTCGGCCTGACCGCGAGCCGGCTCAGGCCGCGGCCGGTGTGGCCACAGGGCCGAGCGACTTGCGGAAGCGGTTGAGCTCCTGCACGGTCTTGAAGCTCTGTTCCATGAGCAGGCTCATGTTGTGCAGGATGCGGTCAACCACCTTTGTCTCCCAGGCGGCATCGAAATCGATCTGCTTGTCCAGCCAGTGTTCCAGCCAGGCCGGGTCGGGCAGCTTGCTCTGGATGGTGTCGTTCGGGAACATCGACTGGTTCACGTGCAGGTTGGTCGGGTGCAGCGCCTGCGAGGTGCGCCGGGCGCTGGCCATGAGCACGCCCACTTTGGCAAACGCCACCTTGGCTTCGTTGCCGAACTTGCCAATGGCACGCTTCATGTAGCGCAGGTAGGCGCCGCCGTGGCGCGCCTCGTCCTGGCTCAGCGTGGCGTAGATCTGCTTGATCACCGGCTCGCTGTGCCACTCGCTGGCGCGGCGGTACCAGTGGTTCAGGCGGATCTCGCCGCAGAAATGCAGCATCAGCGTTTCCAGCGGCGGGGCGGGGTCGAATTCAAAGCGGATGTCGTGCAGCTCCTGCTCGGTCGGCACCAGATCGGGGCGGAAGCGGCGCAGGTACTCCATCAGCACCAGCGAATGTTTCTGCTCCTCGAAGAACCAGATGGACATGAAAGCCGAAAAGTCGGAATCGTCCCGGTTGTCGCGCAGGAACATCTCGGTCGCCGGCAGTGCCGCCCACTCGGTGATGGCGTTCATCTTGATGGTCTGCGCCTGCTCGTCGGTCAGGGCGGCGGCATCGAACTGGTCCCAGGGGATGTCCTTGTCCATGTCCCAGCGGACGGATTCGAGTTGTTTGAAGAGTTCGGGGTAGAGCATGGGACTTCCTCGGCAAACTGACAGAGCTGTCATTTTAGTGGGGTGCGTGGACGCGGCGCGCCCCGCAGGGGGCTGCACCGGTCGGGGTGCTTGAAGGTACGGTCTTCGCTGGGCAAACAAAGTTCCTGCCTGGCGCGTTGGCCTGCGCGGCTCAGGCACGCGGTGCCGCGTCGCGCCAGCGCGCCACCGCGGCGGCAATGTCGTCCAGCCGGGGCAGTGGCCAGAAGGCGGGGGGCTCGGCGCGGCGCGGGCCGCGCGGCGTGCGGTAGAGCGCGGGGCACTGGCCGCCCGCCCAGATTTCCACCGATGGCGGCAGGCGCTCGCGCAACCGGGCCAGCGCGGCGAGCACGTCGCGCGGGTTCTGCACTGCGGTGAAGCCCAGAGCCACCACATCGGCGCGGCATGCCAGTGCCGCGGCCTCGATGTCGGGCAAGGGCGTCTGCACGCCCAGCGCCAGCGCGTCGCAGCCTTCCAGCACCAGGAAACTCTCGGCCATCAACAGCCCCAGGCCATGGGGCTCGCCGGGAATGGTGGTGAGCAGCACCCGCGGTGGCTGACGCGGCTGCCCGGCCATCACCTGGCCCATGGCGTGGCGCAACAGGCCCTGCACCACCTCGGTGTAGAGGTGTTCCTCGAACACGGCCAGCCGGCCGTCGATCCAGGCCTGACCCACCGCCACGTTCATGGCCGCAATCCCGTCGCGCACCAGCGAGGCCAGCCCATGCGCCATCAGGTACTGGCTGAAGGCCTGCCGCAGCGCACCCGCATCGTGCTGGCGCAGCAGCTCCATCCACTGCGCCACGGGTGCGGCCACCGCGGGCGGCGGCGCCTGGGCAGCGGCTGCACGGCGGGCGCGGGTGGGTGGCGCCGCCTCTGGAGCCGCAGTGGATGCAGGGGCATCGGCCGCCGGCGCCGGGGTGAGCGCGAGCAGGGCGTCCAGCGGCAAGGCCACCACCTGGCCGGGCCGGTGGCCGGCATCGAGCAGGCGGCGCAGGTGCCGCAGCCGCAGCAGCTGGGCTTCGTCGTAGCGCCGTTCGCCCAGCGCGTCGCGCTGCGGCACCGGGAAACCGTAGCGCCGCTCCCATACGCGCAAGGTGTCCTTGGACAGGCCCGTGTCACGTTCGACGTCGGCAATGGTGTGCAGGGCAGCCAGGTCGGCGCTTGAGTTTGTCATGGACAAATGATCCAATGGGAGCCCACATGAAGGAGTCAGGCACATGAAAGACCCGATTGTCCACGTCAAGCCGAACACCGGGCAAGCGAAGGGTCTGCCGCGGCGTCAGCTGCTGGCGGCCGCCCTGTCGCTGGGAACGGTCCCGTCCTGGGCCGCCGCACCCGCCTGCCCGCCGCTGCTGCAGCACACGGTCGATCGCCTGCAGGACGAAAAGCCGCAGTCGCTCTGCCAGTACGCCGGGCGCGTGCTGCTGGTGGTCAACACGGCCAGCTTCTGCGGGTTCACCTCGCAATACGCCGGCCTCGAAGCCCTGCAGCAGCGCTACGCGGGGCGGGGGCTGGTGGTGCTGGGCTTCCCGTCCAACGACTTCGGGCGGCAGGAACCCGGCACCAACCAGGCGATCGCCGACTTCTGTGAAAACACCTTCGGCGTGCGCTTCCCGATGTTCACCAAGGTGGCGGTGACCGGGCGCGACGCCCATCCGCTCTACCGCCAGCTCGCGGTGCGCACGGGGCAGACACCGCAGTGGAACTTCCACAAGTACCTGGTGGCGCGGGATGCGCAGACGGTACGAAGCTTCGGCAGCAACGTGGCGCCAGAAAACCCTCAGCTCGTCAGGGACATCGAACGATTTTTATCGACTGGATCGTGACCGATCGGTCACAATAAAACTGTTCAGTATGTTTTCACCCTGACAGTTATGACCCAGACCCTGCCTTCGCACCCGTCTTCCGCCCGAACCCTAGCGTTCGATCTGGCTGTGCGGAACTTTTTTCTGCGAGGCTTGGTCGTAACGCCCAGTGGGGCACGACGCTTGCCGCGTCAAGGCTCCCACCCGTTTTCTGCACTGCGAAGCCTTCCGGGCATGTGTCCGGTTGCAATCCCGAGGCGCTTCTCCTCCTCCTCCCTCCCTCCCTTGTTCGTTTCGGGGCGCTTCGCAGGCTTTTCTTCTTCCTCCCGGTCTCCCCACGTTGATACGCCGGCTCGTCTGAGCCGTGCCGGGGGCTGAGCATGTACACCGATCTCCTGTCGCGTACGCCAGCCCCCACCGCCTCTCCCGCGGCCCGGGCTCCGCGGGTCGCCATCATCGGCTCGGGTATCGCCGGCCTGGCCGCCGCGCACACCCTGCAAGGCCTCGCGCACCTGACCCTGTTCGAGGCGGGTGACTACTTCGGTGGCCACACCCACACGGTCGACATGACCCTGCCCGACGAGCAGGGCAAGCCGGTCAGCTTTGGCGTGGACACCGGTTTCCTGGTGCTCAACGAGCGCACCTATCCCAACCTGCTCGCCCTGCTAGCTGCGCTGGATGTGCCGGTAGCCAAGTCGGACATGTCGTTCTCGGTGCAGGCACCGGGCGCGGCGCCGGGGGGTGGCCCGCTGGAGTGGAGCGGCTCCAGCCTGTCCACCGTGTTTGCCCAGCGTCGCAACCTGGGCAACCGGCGCTTCTGGCGCATGCTGGCCGACATCGTGCGGTTCAACCGCATCACCACGCGCCTGGCCGAACAGGGTGCCGACCTGGGCAAGAACAGCCCGCTGCTGCAGCCCCTGGGCGACTTCCTGCGCGAGCAGGGCTTCTCCGACGAATTCCGCGACTGGTATTTCCTGCCCATGATGGGCTGCATCTGGAGCTGCCCGACCGACCAGATGCTGGCCTTCCCGGTGGCGACCATGGTGCGCTTCTGCCACAACCACGGCCTGATCCAGATCACCAACCGGCCGCAGTGGTACACGGTGGCGGGCGGTGCCCGGCAGTACGTGGAGAAGATCGTTTCTCGCATCGCCGACAAGCGCCTGTCAAGCACGGTGCAGCGCGTGCTGCGCGACCCCCGCGGCGTGCGCGTGGTCAGCCCCGGGCAGGTGGAGTATTTCGACGCCGTGGTGTTCGCCTGCCACAGCGACCAGGCGCTGGCCCTGCTGGGCGACGGCGCCTCGCCACAGGAACGCGAGGTACTGGGCGCCATCCGCTACCAGCCCAATGTGGCCGTGCTGCACACCGACGCCAGCGTGTTGCCCACCAGCCGCCGCGCCTGGGCCGCGTGGAATTACGAGCGTTCGCCCGAGGCCGGCACCGAGTCCGCCCAGGTCTGCCTGCACTACCTGCTGAACATGCTGCAGCCGCTGCCCGTGAGCCAGCCGGTGGTGGTGTCGCTGAACCCACAGCGCGACATCGACCCGGCGAAAGTGGTCGGCCGCTACGAGTACGCGCACCCCGTGTTTGACCTGGCAGCCATTCGCGCCCAGGCGGGCGTGCCCGCCCTGCAGGGACAGCGCCAGACCTACTTTGCGGGCGCCTGGACCGGTTACGGCTTCCATGAAGACGGTCTGAAGTCGGGCCTGCAGGCGGCCCGTGCGCTGATGGACGCCTACGGCCTGGCCACCGTCACCAGCGACACGCAAGCCCGCCACACCGCCCTGCCCGGGGTGCTCGCATGAGCCTGGCGCCCGCCGCACAGCCGGGCGCCATCAACGGCCCGCTCATCGGCTTCGGCCAGGTGCGCCACACGCGCCACCGCCCGCGCCACAACGCGTTCGCCTACCCCACCTATTTCCTCATGCTGCCCATGCGCAGCCTGCGCAGGCAGGGCAGCGGCGCGCTGGCCCGCAACCGGCGCGCCGCGCTGAGCTTTCACGACCGCGACCACGGCGACGGCCGCGCCGACAGCCTGCAGTGGCTCGACGAGCTGCTGCAGCAGCACGGCATCACCGATGCCCAGGGCGAGGTCTGGCTGCACACCTACCCGCGCGTGCTGGGCTACAGCTTCAAGCCGGTGAGCCTGTGGTACTGCCACCGCCCTGACGGCAGCCTGCGCGCCGTGCTGGCCGAGGTGAACAACACTTTTGGCGAGCGCCATTGCTACCTGCTGGACGCGCCGCGCTTCGGCGTGCCCTGCATGGCCGATAAGGCGTTCCACGTGTCGCCCTTCTGCCCGGTGCGTGGCCGCTACCGCTTCGTCTTCATGCGCACCGGCGGAGCCACCCCGCGCACCGTGGTGCGCATCGACTACCACGACGATGACCACGACCCGGCGGCCACGCCCGGCGGCGAACGGCCACCGCCGCTGCTCAACACCAGCGTCAGCGGCACGCTGCAGCCCCTGGATGCGCGCAGCCTGCGGCACGCACTCTGGGCCTACCCGGCCATGACGCTGGGCGTGATCGCCCGCATCCACTGGCAGGCGCTGCGCCTGTGGCTCAAGCAGACCCCCTTTTTCCGCCAACCCGCTGCGCCGGGTGATTTCGTCACGCCCAACCGCTGAAACCGCCGCCGAGCCGTCCTCCATGAACAGCACCACCGCCCCCGCTGGCATCCCCCTGCCCCGCAACGCACCCGCGGCCGCACGCACGCTCATGCAGCTGCTGCAGCGCCTGCGCCACGGCAGCCTCACCCTGCAGCTGCCCGACGGCACGGTGCAGCGATTCGGCAGCAGCAGCGGCCCGCACGCCAGCATGCGGCTGGCCAACTGGAACGTGTGCCGCGCCGTCCTGAAGTCGGGCGACATCGGATTTGCCGAGAGCTTCATCGCCGGCGACTGGACCACGCCCAACCTCACCGCCCTGCTCGGCCTGATGGTGGCCAACCGGCGCGAGATGGACGCCGCCATCTACGGCTCCTGGCTGGGCCGCCTGGTGTACCGCGTGCGCCACCTGCTCAACCGCAACTCGAAGACCAACAGCCGCAAGAACATCCACGCCCATTACGACCTGGGCAACGCGTTTTACGAGCGCTGGCTCGACGAGACCATGAACTACTCCTCGGCCTGGTTCGAAGAGCCCGAGCAGTCGCTGGTGGAGGCGCAGCACGCCAAGGTGCGGCGCGCCCTGCGCATGGCCGGCGTGCGGCCAGGCCACCGCGTGCTCGAGATCGGCTGCGGCTGGGGCGCGCTGGCCGAAAAGGCCGCCACCGAGTTCGGCGCTTCGGTGACCGGCGTGACCCTGTCCACCGAGCAGCTGGCATTTGCTCAGCGCCGCATGGAGCGGCTGGGCGTGCCCCTGGCAGACGTTGCCGATGCGTCGCAGCCCATCAACGTGAACCGCCCGACCGCCGACCTGCGCCTGCAGGACTACCGCGACATCCAGGACGAGCCCTTCGACGCCATCTGCTCGATCGAAATGCTCGAAGCGGTGGGCCGCGCGTACTGGCCCACCTATTTCGAATCGGTGGCACGCCTGCTGAAACCGGGCGGGCGAGCCTGCATCCAGAGCATCGTGATCGACGACGCCCTGTTCGACCGCTACATCAACGGCACCGATTTCATCCAGCAGTACGTGTTCCCCGGCGGCTGCCTGCCCTGCCCGCGCGAGGTGCGCGCCCAGGCCGCCGCCGCGGGCCTGGAAGTGATCGACGAACTGCCCTTTGGCCCCGACTACGCGCGCACCCTGCAGACCTGGCGCGAGCGCTTCTTGCACGAACAGGAGCAGGTGTTGCAGCTGGGTTTCGACCAGCGCTTCCTGCGCATCTGGGAGTTCTACCTGGCCTATTGCGAAGCCGCGTTCACCGGCGGCAACATCAACGTCGTGCAGTACACGCTGCGCAAATCGGCCTGAGCCTGAGCATGCGCAGCACCGTCGTCCACACCCCTTCCACGCGCGCCCTGCGCCGCGTGCCACCGGCGGCGGCTTTTCTGCTGGCCGTCACGCTGGCGGCGTGGTGGCCGGCGGCGGTGCAAGCCAGCACACCCGAGCCCACCACCAGCGCCGCCCTGCAGGACAAACAGCTGCTGGGCCAGTCCCGCCTGCGTGTGTGGGGCTTCGAGGTGTACGACGCCCGCCTGTGGACCAGCCCGGGCTTTGACGCCCAGCGCTTCGAGCAGCACCGCTTCGCGCTCGAACTCAACTACCTGCGCAGCTTCAAGGGGCGCGACATCGCCGAACGCTCGATCAAGGAGATGCAGGGCCTGGCCAGCATCGCCCCCGAGCAGGCCGCGCGCTGGGTGGAAGCGATGGCCACGCTGTTTCCCGATGTGCAGCGCGGCGACCGCATCACCGGCGTGCACGTGCCTGGCAGCGGTGCGCGCTTTTATCTGAACGGGCGGCTGCGGGGCGAACTGGCCGACGAGGCGTTTTCGCGCCTGTTCTTCGGCATCTGGCTCTCGCCCCGCACCTCGCAACCCGCGATGCGCGCCACGCTGATCCAGGCGGCAGCGGCCACCCCGCGCACCCCATGAACCCCGGCACGGCAGCGTCCGCAGACCCGGCCGCCCGCTTCATCGGCGCCGGCGCCTGGCGCCACGGCCTGGGCTACGGACTGCTGGGCCTTCCGCTGGCCTTCGTGGCACTGCCGCTCTACGTGATCCTGCCCAACCACTACGCCCGGGCCTTCAGTGCGCCGCTGGCCGCCCTGGGCGCGGTTCTGCTGGGCGCACGGCTGGTGGACGCCGTGCTTGACCCCCTGATCGGCCGCTGGTGCGACCGCCTGTTCATCCGCGGCCCGCGCACCGTGCTGCTCACCGCAGCGGTCGCCGCCGTGGCGCTGGCGCTCGGCCTGTGGGGGCTGCTGTTCCCGCCAGCCGCGGTGCAGCAGGCCGGCATGGCCGCCCTGCTGGCCTGGGCCGGCGTGGTGATGGCGCTCACCTACACCGCCTTCAGCGTGGTGGGCGTGGCGCACCAGGCCTGGGGCGCGCGCCTGGGCGGCAACGAGGCGCAGCGCAGCCGCGTGGTGGCCTGGCGCGAGGGCCTGGCCCTGCTGGGCGTGCTCATGGCCGCGGTGCTGCCCGGCACGCTCGGCCTGGGCGCCACCGTGGGCGCCTTCGCCGGCCTGCTGGCGCTGGGCTGGTGGGCCTGGAGCCGGTCGCTCACGCCCGCCATTCCCAGCCGCGCGCAACTCTTTCGCCGCACCGCGGGGCAACCGTTGCAGGCAAGCGTGAACACCCGCTCGCCGCTGCGCCAGCCCGCCTTCCGGCGGCTGCTGGCGGTCTTCGTGCTCAACGGCACCGCCAGCGCGATACCGGCCACCCTGGTGCTGTTCTTCGTGCAGGACCGGCTGCGGGCCAGCGCCGCCTCCGAGCCCGCCTTCCTGGCCACCTATTTCTTGTGCGCCGCCCTGTCCATGCCACTGTGGGTGCGCGTGGTGGCACGCCTTGGGCTGGCGCGCACCTGGCTGGCGGGCATGGCGCTGTCGGTGGCGGTGTTCATCTGGGCAGCCACGCTGGGCGCTGGCGACACCACCGCTTTCCTGATCGTGTGCGCGCTCTCGGGCGTGGCACTGGGCACCGACCTGGCGCTGCCCGGGGCGCTGCTGGCCGGCCTGATCGGGCGCCTGGGCGAGCGGGGCAAAAGCGAAGGCGCTTACTTCGGCTGGTGGAGCTTCGCCGCCAAGCTCAACCTGGCGCTGGCCGCGGGCCTGGCGCTGCCGCTGCTGGCCGTGTTCGGCTACACCCCCGGCTCGCGCGACCCCACCGCGCTGTGGACCCTCACCGTGGCCTATTGCCTGCTGCCCTGCGCCCTCAAGCTCATGGCCGGCGTGGCGCTGCACACGCTGGTGATCCGGCACGACGCGCGCCACAACTCCACCTCCCCCCTTCCCAACAGCGCCGTCTGAAAAGCCGAGAAAGCCCCCATGCAACGACGCCTTCTGCTCACCGCCGGCCTCGCCGCCACCGCCACCCTCGTCGGCTGCGCCGGCCCGCAGGTCAGCGACTACGCGGCCGAAAAACCCGCGCTTGACCTGCGCTCCTATTTCAACGGCACGCTGGACGCTTATGGCGTGTTCACCGACCGCTCCGGCAAGGTGGTCAAGCGCTTCACGGTCGTGATGCGCTGCACCTGGAATGGTGACGAGGGCGTGCTCGATGAAGACTTCGTGTACTCGGACGGCAGTACCGGCAAGCGCATCTGGCGCATGCGCCACCTGGGCGACGGTCGCTACAGCGGCACGGCCGACGACGTGATCGGCACCGCCCTGGGCGAGACCCGGGGCAACGCCTTCCGCTGGGGCTACACGCTGGCCCTGCCAGTGGACGGCACGGTCTACAACGTGCAGTTCGACGACTGGATGTATCTGATGGACGAGCGCGTGATGCTGAACAAGGCCGTCATGAGCAAGTTCGGCGTGCGTCTGGGCGAGGTCATGCTCTCCTTCGTCAAGCGCCCGGGCTGACCGGCACAGCGGGCATCCCATGCAGAACTCCCGTCACTTCAGCCCCCCGGGCGTCGCTCCCGTCCGAGCAGCCACGCACCGTGCGGCGCCCCAGCGCGCCTTCGGCCAGCCCATGAACCCGCCGCTGCGCGACTGGCAACAGCGCCGCGTGTGGCTCATTGGCGCGTCCACCGGCATTGGCGCGGCCACCGCAGCCGCCCTGCAGGCGCGCGGCGCGCAGGTGCTGGTGTCGGCACGCAACGCCGAAGCGCTGCAGGCCTTCGTGGCGCAGCACGCCGGCCCGGCTGGTGCGCCGGCCGCGCAGGCATGGCCGCTGGACGTGACCGACGAGGCCGCCGTGGCTCGCACGGCGCAGGCCATCCTCGCCGAGGGCCCGCTGGACCTGGTGCTCTACTGCGCCGGCCACTACCGCGAAATGCGCGCCACCGGCATCGACCTGGGCGACATGAAACAGCACCTGGCCATCAACTACACCGGCGTCCTGCATGTACTGGCTGCCGTGCTGCCCGCGCTGATCCAGCGCGGCCAGGGCCATGTGAGCCTCATCAGCAGCGTGGCCGGCTTTCGCGGCCTGCCCAAGAGCCTGGCCTACGGCCCGACCAAGGCGGCCCTCACCAACCTGGCCGAAACCCTGTACCTGGACCTGCAGCCGCTGGGCCTGGGCGTGAGCGTGGTCCACCCCGGCTTTGTGCAAACGCCCCTGACCGCCCAAAACGCCTTCACCATGCCCGCCCTGATCACGCCCGAGCAGGCCGCGCAGGCCATGATCGACGGCTGGGCCAGCGGCGCGTTTGACATCCACTACCCCAAGCGCTTCACGCGCTGGATGAAGCTGCTGCGCCTGCTGCCCTACCGCCTGTACTTCCCGGCCGTGCGCCGTTTCACCGGGCTGTGAGCACCCTATGCATTCCACCGACTACCGTACCGCCGTCACCCGTATCCGCGCCTACTTTGAAGCCCTGTCGCCGCCGTCGCTGGCCGACATCGGCACGCTGTACACGCCCAACGCACGTTTCAAAGACCCGTTCAACGAGGTGCACGGCGTGCCCGCCATCCGGGGCATTTTTGAGCACATGTTCCACAACCTGCACCAGCCGCGCTTCGTGGTCACACAACAGGTGGTGGACGGCGCGCAGGTGTTTCTGGTGTGGGAATTCCGCTTTCGCTTCAAACGCTTTGACACCACCACGGAACAGGTGATACGGGGTGGCTCGCACCTGGTGCTGGCCCCCGACGGTCGCATCAACGAGCACCGCGACTACTGGGACGCGGCCGAAGAGCTGTATGAAAAACTGCCCGGGGTGGGGACTTTGATGCGCTGGCTCAAACGCCGGGCCAACAGCGCCTGATTTCACCGAACGGTGCCGTCATTCCTGCGAAGGCAGGAAGCCATGTCTGCTTGCCTTTTCGCGACGCTTTCTGGATTCCTGGCTTCGCGGGAGTGGCCGCCACGAAGCACCCCATCAGTTGGGCAGGGTATCGGCAAAACTCTGCCGCAGCGCCAGTTTGTCGCTGAGCTTGGCCAGGTTGGGGTAGGGCGTGCGCCACTCAACGGACGGGAAACGGAAGTCCAGGTAACCCAGCGCACAGCCCACGGCCACGTCCGACAAGCTCAGGTGAATACCCGAGCAAAACACCTTGTCGCCCAGCCCACGGCTCATGGACGCCAGCGAGGCGTGAATTTTGCCCATCTGGCGCTCGATCCAGGCGTCGCTGCGCTGGGCATCGGAGCGGCCCGGCCAAGTGGCTTCCAGGCGGGCCAAAATGGCCGCGTCCAACACGCCATCGGCCAAGGCTTCCCAGGTTTTCACTTCGGCGCGCTCGCGGCCCTGCGCCGGAATCAGTTTGCCCACGGGCGACAAGGTGTCGAGGTACTCAACGATCACGCGCGAGTCAAACAACGCCTCGCCACCTTCCATGACGAGGCAGGGCACCTTGCCCAGCGGGTTGGACGCGGCAATTTTGGTGTCGGCCGCCCAAACGTCTTCGGGCACGAACTGGTAGTCGAGCTTCTTTTCGGCCATGACGACGCGGACTTTGCGCACGTAAGGGCTGGTGACGGCACCGATGAGTTTCATGGACTTGTATTCGTGTGACAGGATTCCCTGGGGTTGGCCATTTTAGCGATGCCACCATGCACCTGAGCTGACGCCGGTCACTCAAGACCAGCACAGCCCGGCGGCACCGTGAAAGACCACACGGCGCCTCCTACAATCGGTGCATGCGCCCGACCACCCCACTCCCCACCGTTTCCTCCACCTCGGCCCCTGTGGCCCTGTCCCCTGTTTCGGCCTTGTCGCCGCTGGACGGGCGCTACGCCGGCCGCCTGGCCAGCCTGCGCCCGTTCATGAGCGAGCAGGGTTACATGCACCGCCGCGTGCAGGTGGAAATGGCGTGGTTCATCGCCCTGTCCGACGCAGGCTTTGCCGAGTTCAAGCCGCTTTCGCCCGGCGCACGCACCTACCTGCTGGGGCTGGTGAAAAATTTCAGCGAAGCCGACGCGGTGGCCATCAAAGACATCGAGAAAGTCACCAACCACGATGTGAAAGCCGTGGAGTACTGGATCAAATCGAAGTTTGATGCCCGCCCTGAACTGGAGCGGGCCGCCGAATTTGTGCACTTCGCGTGTACCAGCGAAGACATCAACAACACCAGCCACGCCCTGCAGCTCAAGGGCGGGCGCGATGTGGTGTTGCTGCCCGCACTGGACGGTGTGATCGCCAAGCTGCGCGACATGGCACACGCTTTTGCCGCCGTGCCCATGCTCAGCCGCACCCACGGTCAGACCGCTAGCCCCACCACGGTGGGCAAAGAACTGGCCAACGTGGTGGTGCGCCTGAGTAAGGCGCGTGCTGCAATCGCTGGCGTGAAGCTCATGGCCAAGATGAACGGCGCCGTGGGCAACTACAACGCCCACCTGAGCGCCTGGCCCGACTTTGACTGGGAATCCTTCAGCCGCGAGGTGGTGGAAACGCCCGAGCCGCTGGGCCTGGGCCTGACCTTCCAGCCGTATTCGATCCAGATTGAGCCGCACGACTACATGGCCGAGCTGTTCGACGCGGTGGCGCGCGCCAACACCATCCTGATCGACCTCTCGCGCGACATCTGGGGCTATGTGAGCCTGGGCTATTTCAAGCAGCGCCTGAAGGCGGGTGAAATCGGCTCGTCCACCATGCCGCACAAAGTCAACCCGATCGACTTTGAAAATGCCGAAGGCAACCTGGGCCTGGCCAACGCGGTGCTGCGCCACCTGTCGGAAAAGCTGCCCATTTCGCGCTGGCAGCGCGACCTGACCGACTCCACCGTGCTGCGCAACATGGGTGTGGCGCTGGGCTACGCGGTGCTGGCCTACCACTCGCTGAGCGTGGGTCTGGGCAAGCTGGAACTCAACGAAGAAGCCCTGGCGGCCGACCTCGATGCCTCGTGGGAAGTGCTGGCCGAGCCCATTCAGACCGTGATGCGCCGCTTTGGCGTTCAAGGCGCCTACGAAAGGCTCAAGGAAGTCACCCGCGGCAAGACCGTGACGGCCGAGGCGCTGCACGCGCTGATTCGCAGCCTGGAGATTCCGCAAACTGAAAAAGACCGCCTGCTGGCCATGACACCGGGCAGCTACATCGGCAAGGCCACCGAGCTGGCGCAACGCGTCTGACGGTAGGCACCTATCGGTGCTCGAGGTTGGAGGGCGTCGAGCCGCGGTTGTCCTGGCTCAACGCAGGCCTAAAGGGCTTGGGATGATGCAAAATGGCGTGAAGTGCCCGCACCCGCAGTCACCCGCAGCTCAGAACGTCGCCTGATACCTGCCAGCACCGAGCCTAACGCCCACAACCCGACCGGAGAAGCCAGCCCATGGCGATTGAACTGTTCAACCAAAACGGCCATGTGTGCCTGATGTTTGCCCACCTCAGCGACGAGGGCGGCGAAGCCGTACAGGCCAACCAGTTTCTCGTGATTCATGGCGAAACCGGCGCCATCATCGATCCGGGCGGCAATATGGCCTACAACGAGTTGCTGCTCACCGTAGGGCGGTTTTTTTCGCCGCAAAAACTGTCCATGATCCTGGCCTCGCACGCCGACCCGGACATCATTGCCTCGCTCGACCGCTGGATGACCAGCACCCAGGCAACGCTCTACATTTCGCGTCTGTGGGAACGTTTTGCACCGCACTTTTGCAAACCCGGCAAAACGCAGGGCCGCATCAAGGGCATCGCTGACCCCGGCATGCGCATTCCCCTGGGCAACAGCGAAATCGTGGCGCTGCCGGCGCACTTCATGCACTCCGAAGGCAACTTCCAGTTCTGGGATCCGGTCAGCCGCATCCTGTTTTCGGGCGACTTGGGGGTGTCCTTGGGTACTTCGGCCGACGCGGCCAAACCCATCACATCGCTGGCCGAGCACATCCCGAGAATGGAAGCCTTTCACCGCCGCTACATGGTGTCCAACAAGATACTGCGCCTGTGGGCGAACATGGCACGCACCCTGCCCATCCACATGATCGTGCCGCAACACGGCGCGCCCCTGGCCGGGCCAGCGGTGAAGGAATTCATTGACTGGATCGGCACCGTGGACTGCGGCATAGACCACCTCACGCAAGCCAACTACACCGTTCCTGCGTGAATAGCCCCCACGCTCCGCCGCTGCGCGGGTCGCTGCCCCCCGAGGGGGCTGGGCCTGCCTTGGGGCGGCCCGGCGGCTGGCCCTGCCGTCTCCTGCGTCCGGTTGCTTGGTTGGTACAAACCGGCGCTCCGCTGCTGCGCGGGTCGTGGGTCTGCCTTGGTGGGATAGCCTTAACGCTCTGACGATTCCAGCGCGCGCTCGGCGTAGCGGTTGAACCGCCAGGAGTTGCCCTCAAGGGTGATGCGCCGCCAGCTCGCCCGCTTCTCGCCGGGTGACATTTCGGTCCAGCGCTGCACTTCGTCAAAGGTGCGGCCGCAGCCTTTGCACACGGCGTCGCCCTGGCTGGTGGAGCAAATGGCTATGCAGGGTGTGTCGGGTGTGCTGTCAAACCAGGCCAGCCAAGCCGCATGGGCTGTGGTCGGCAAGGTGGATTCATCGGCTTCGGTTTCGTGAAAGTACACCATCAGCGCATACACCTCAGCCAACGCCCGCAGGGGTACGGCCAACGACAAACCGTCGGGCGATGGTGCGCGCTCGCGCCAAAAATTGATCGCGGCTTCCATGTCGGTGATGTGAATGCCTGCCATGGGGGCGCATGATAACCAGCGCTGCCACCCCTTGTGCGGCGTGTGGAAACTGCGTACCGGCCCGACAGCTGCAGACAGGTACCCACCGATACAATCTTTTCACCCAAATATGAGGGGCTGTGCCCCTCAGCCCTTGGCGAAAAAAGCCCGGCCAGATGGGGATCTTGAGCAACACGAAGCCCCTGGATTCGGTGTTCCGGCGTTCGCAGCCAAGCGACTGTGTTGCCGGGTCAAGCAAGCCCTTTCAAGGGCCCTGCGGCACCGAAGATCGGAACAGGCTTTTGCGCCAGCCCATCAACACGATAAAGAGACTTTATGGATTTCCTGATTTCACCTGAATTCTGGGTTGCACTGGGCCAGATCATCATCATTGACATTCTGCTGGGTGGCGACAACGCGGTGGTGATCGCGCTGGCCTGCCGCAAGCTCCCTCCCGCACAACGCACCAACGGCATCATCTGGGGCACGGCGGGCGCCATCGTGTTGCGGGTGATTCTGATCGCGTTTGCCATGACGCTGCTCAACGTGCCGTTCCTCAAGTTGGTGGGCGCGCTGCTGCTGGTGTGGATCGGTGTGAAGCTGCTGGCTCCCGACGAAGACGGCCACGGCGATGTGGTGGGCAGTGACAAGCTGCTGGCCGCCATCAAGACCATCATCGTGGCCGACCTGGTGATGAGCGTGGACAACGTGATTGCCATCGCCGGTGCGGCGCAAAACGCGGGTGATCATTCGATGTTGCTGGTGGTGCTGGGCCTGCTCATCTCGATCCCAATCATTGTCTGGGGCAGCCAGCTCGTCATCAAGCTCATGGCGCGGTTTCCCATCATCATCACCGCTGGGGGCATGCTGCTGGGCTGGATCGCTGGTGGCATGCTGGTCACGGACCCTGCCTTTGCCAACCCCGACCAGTGGAGCTGGATGCTCAAACTGCCGCAGACCGACGCGGTGCGTTACGGTGCGGCCGTGGCAGGCGCGCTGCTGGTGTTGACCGTGGGCAAAAGGTTGGCTCGCAACGCACCACAAGAAGCCTGAGAGACCCAGCCGCCGGCCCATGAGCCGGTGCTGACCCGGGGCGGAACCACCAGGTAGCCCGTGCTGCTTGGGTTTCTGCTTGGGCCGTGGCCGCTGCACTGCTATGCTGGGGCCCATGAAACTCATCGTCAAATGGCTGTTTGCCGCCTGTGCCCTGCTGCTGGTGGCCTACCTGTACACCGGAGTGCAAATCCAGAGCTACGGCTCGGCGCTCATTGCGGCGGCCTTCATTGGCCTGTTCAACACGCTGCTGCGGCCCATTCTGGTGGTGCTCACGCTGCCAGTCACGGTGGTCACCCTGGGCCTGTTTCTGTTCGTCATCAACGCCCTGATGTTCTGGGCCGCCGCCAGTTTGCTCGATGGCTTCGGCGTGAATGGCTTTTGGGCTGCGCTGCTGGGCTCGCTCATTTATTCGGTGCTGATGCTGGTGGTGGACGCGGCGCTGAAGGCGCTTTTTCCACGCCCCTGAAGCGTGGCGCGGGCTACTCGTCCGCCACTGACGCGCGCAGCAACGCATCCATCTCACGCAAGCGGCTGTCCACAATGGCCAGCTCCATCGGGTCTGCGGCCCGTTGCGCTGCTGGCAAAGCCTGCGCGGCTTTGAACCGCTCCACCGCGCCCGCGTAATCGAGGTGCGCCACGCGCGACTCGGCCTCGGCCCGAATGGCGCGCAGCGTCTGACCCTGCGCCTGGTAGGCCCGTGCCAGCGTTTGCCAGGCCAGCGCATCGCGTGGGTGCTGCACCACCCAGCTTTGCAGGTGCGTTGCCGCACGCTGGGGCTCGCCTGTGGTCTGCGCCGCTTGCGCGCCCAACAAAGTGAGTGAGCGCCTACCGCTTGTCAATGCCTGGTCACGCAACGCGACCAAACGCTCAGCCCGCTCCGAAGCAGAGGGGGCCGTGCTGGGCGGTGCAGTCAACAGGACTTCCAGCAGCAAAGCGTCCACCGCCCAACGCACGGCCGGTACCACCTGCAGGCGCAGGCGTTGCGCCAGGTCCAGCGCGCGGTCGGTCTGGCCCAGGCGCATCGCCGCCCAAGCCGCGGCATACAACTCCCCTGTTCCCGCCTGTGGCCCCTGGCCGCTTTGCAGCCAGGCCCGCAAACGGTCTGGACCGTTTTCGGCCAGCACGCGCGCGCGCGCCGCCATGAGAGCGTGCAACTCGGGCACCACAGGTGCACCGTTGGCAACGGGCAAGCTCAACATCAGACCTGCAGCAACAGGTGTTGGCGCATCGCGCAGCGGGCCCACCGCTGGGCGAGCCGGCTCCAGCGGCAGGCGCGCACGCATGTCGGCCATGCGCTCGCTGCTCAGCGGGTGGCTGCGCAAATAGGGGAACGAACCGTCGTCGCTCAGCCTTGAAGCCTGTTGCAGCTTCTCAAACATACCGACAAAACCCTCGCCGTCAAAACCCGCCCCGGTGAGCACGCCAAAACCCACGCGATCGGCCTCGCGCTCCATATCGCGCGAGAAATTCAGCTGCGTTTGCGCCGCCACCGCCTGGCTGCCCACCATGGCCGCGCTGGCCACCTCGGTATTGGCGCGGGCGGCCAGCATGCTCAAAATCATCGCCCCCATCATCCAGGGCGCCAGCCGGTCTTGCCTCGCCACCAGCCGGGCAATGTGGCGTTGCGACACATGGCTCAACTCGTGCGCCATCACCGAGGCCAGCTCAGCGGCGTTCTCGGTCACGCCGATCAGCCCCAGGTGCACACCCAGATAACCGCCGGGCAGCGCAAAGGCATTTACCCGCCGGTCGCGGGAAATCATCAGCTCCCAGGCCAGGCGCTCCGACAACTCGGGCGGCACATCGCCCCGCGCCTGCGCCGCCGCCAGCAACGGTTGCCAGATGGCCTGCAAATAGTCGCCCAGTACCGGGTCGTCCAGGTAATCCGGGTCGCGGTAAATGCTGCGGGCAATGCTGTCCCCCAGCCGACGCTCTGCCGCGATCGACATGCCCTGCACATCCCCCAACCCCGGCAAGCCACCCGACACCAGAGCGGCACCATCGGCTGCGGGCGGCAGGTTTTGCGCCACGCTCAAAGACACTGGCGCCCAGCTCAGCACACCCGCCAAGGCGATCACGCGCCAAGAGGCCGCCCGGCGTGAGCGGTGTACAGGCCATACCAACGGATTCAAGGTGAAAAACATCCCCGTATGATGCCGCCAACCCCACCAGGTTTCTGTAAAGAACGCGCAAAGTCACGGCCATGAACGAAACAACCGCAACCCCTCTTCTGCCCAACAGCCCCCTCACCCACTTCGACGCCCAAGGCCACGCCCACATGGTGGACGTGGCCGCCAAAGCCAGCACCCACCGGGTGGCGGTGGCCGAAGGCCGTATCGGCATGGAGCCCGCCACGCTGGCACTCATTCAGTGCGGTAACGCCAAAAAAGGCGACGTGCTGGGCATTGCCCGCATTGCCGGCATACAAGGCGCCAAAAAAACCAGCGACCTCATCCCCCTGTGCCACCCCCTCGCCCTCACCCGCGTGGCGGTGGAGTTTGAGGTGGATGCCGCGTCAAACACCGTGCTGTGCCGCGCCACCGCTGAATGCACCGGCCAAACCGGCGTCGAAATGGAAGCCCTCACCGCCTGCAGCGTGGCCCTGCTCACCGTTTACGACATGTGCAAAGCCGTGGACAGGGGCATGACCATCAGTGGCTTGCGGCTGATGGAGAAACGGGGTGGTAAAAGCGGGCATTTTGTGGCGGCGGGTGGCGCTGCTTTGTAATGATCCGAGCCCAATAGCACTCCGCCATGGTGAGGAACAAAACAGCGTCATAGGCGGCCTATCGACACCGCAGACGCCAGAGTGCTGCTATCGCCCTGGCAAACGCATTGAGATGGTTCAACACGGTGCCAAGACCTGGCCATGGCAGGGGGTTACGTGGTAACGTACCTACATTTTCTGTGCAAGGAGGTACCCATGAGCTTCACCACCCTATCCAGCCGAGAGTTCAACCAAGATGCCAGCAAGGCCAAGAGAGCGGCGCAAACCGGGCCGGTCATCATTACCGACCGGGGCCGACCGGCGCATGTGTTGCTGACATTTGAAAACTACAAACTCCTCACCCGCCAACCCGCCCGGATCGCCGACTTGCTGGCCATGCCCAGCGCACAGGACACCGATTTTGAAATGCCGGCCATGCGCGAGCCCGCCCAAGCCGCCGACCTCAGCTGATGTACCTGCTCGACACCAACGTCATTTCGGAGCTGCGCAAAGTCCGCACCGGCAAAGCAGATGCCCAAGTGGCGGCCTGGGCAGACAGCGTTGAGGCCAGTGATTTGTATCTCTCCGTCATCACACTGCAAGAAATCGCCATCGGCGTCTTGCTGGCCGAGCGACGCGATCCGGTGCAGGGTGCGGTCTTGAGAACATGGTTCAAACACCAGGTCATGCCTGCATTTGACGGGCGCGTGCTGCAGGTGGACACGGCCATTGCCTTGCGCAGTGCACAACTGCACGTCCCGGATCCCCACCCGGTACGTGACGGCCTGATAGCGGCCACAGCCTTGGTGCACGGCATGACTGTCGTGACCCGCAACACCGCCGACTTCGCGCCCACGGGTGTGGAGGTTCTCAACCCGTGGGGCGCTGGAAGCT